>CAKSQL010000013.1 GCA_934486735.1 uncultured Clostridia bacterium
TGAATTTTTGATTTTACAAGGCAAAAACGGAGGTAATCCTTGGCGGATTGCCGAGTATTTTAACGCAGTAAAATCGGGAATTCACCTCTCAAAATCGGAGTTCGGATTACTTTTTTTCGGCTATCGTCTATTGAAATTGTAATCATGTCGTTTTTTCTCACTTTCTTTACAACGATACTATTTCCAAAAACAAGGCTAAAGATCCTCTCCGTCCGACAGTGCATTTCACCGCTTTGCGCGGCTGGCTGAATGACCCGAACGGGCTTGTATTCTCAGACGGCGTTTACCACATGTTTTTTCAGCACAATCCCGACGGCACAGCATGGGGCAACATGCACTGGTGACATGCGATAAGCAGCGATTTAATGCACTGGAGCGAGCTTGACGAGGCACTTTATCCCGACCAAAGCGGCACAATGTTCTCCGGCTCGGGTATTGCAAATGTCAACAACGTTCTCGGCTTGAAAAGCGGCGGGAATGATACGCTTGTACTTTTCTACACAGCCGCAGGCGGATATTCAAAAAGCTCCGAAAACAAAAAGAGCTGTCGCGCTCGGCATATGATATCAGCATGAGCCTATGCACAAAAGCCGATTCCATGCCCGAAATCACAATTTTCGGCATGAAGATATCGATAGACACCCGTCTCGGCAGGATAAACTGCTGCGGCGAAAGCTGCACATATACTCCGTCGGACAGGCTCGATATCCGTCTGATTATTGACACCTTCGGCATAGAATTGTTTGCGGACAACGGACTTATTTACATTGTCGGCGGCGCGAAAAAAATTCTTGCGGATTTTAAGCCGAAAGTCCTCTTTGCAACCTGCGGCAGCGACGGTGCATACGCTCTGACCGACAGCTGTACTATGTACTTCCCCTGCTACGATTCGGTCAAAGCAGTCGACACAACCGGTGCGGGCGACTGTTTTTGCGGTGCGGCGCTTTCCAAGCTTTTGGACATCGGACTGTCCGCGCTCACAAAGGACGCACTTGCCGAAACCCTGCGCTTTGCAAGCGCGGCGGCAGGTCTTGTGACCGAAAAAATACGGAGCGCTCACCTCCATGCCGTCCGAAAGCGAGATATGCGCGCTTGTGGGTTCGTCCTCCCTATCAGCTTTATCTATTTAGAATATATTGATTTTTATATATTTTTTGGACTTCTTTTACAAAATATAAGAGATTTACTCAAAAAATGTTGATAAATACAAAAATGTGTGATATACTATTAAGTTGGGAGTATATTACACATTTTTAAATTTATTTTATTTCCTTTTAGAAAGGTTTGAAATCCAATGATTAAACGTGAAAATATAAGAAACATAGCAATAATCGCGCATGTTGACCATGGCAAGACAACGCTTGTGGACGCTATGCTTCGTCAAAGCGGAACATTCCGCGAAAACGAGCAGGTGGAAGAAAGAGTTATGGACTCGAACGACCTCGAAAGAGAAAGAGGTATCACCATTCTTGCAAAAAATACATCGCTCTATTATAAGGGCGTGAAAATCAATATCATTGACACTCCGGGGCACGCTGACTTCGGCGGCGAGGTTGAGCGCGGACTTGAAATGGTTGACGGAGTTCTGCTTTTGGTCGATGCATTCGAGGGCTGCATGCCACAGACAAGATTTGTGCTTTCAAAGGCTTTGGCGCTGAATTTGCAGCCTATTATAGTAGTAAACAAGGTCGACCGTCCGAACGCAAGACCCTATGAGGTTGTGGACGAGGTATTGGAGCTTTTCATCGACCTGGGCGCAACTGAGGAGCAGCTCGACACTCCGGTTATCTATGCATCCGGCCGTGACGGCTGGGCAACCGCCGAGTACAATCCCGAGCGTCCGAACACTGACTTAAAAGAGCTTTTCGAGCTTATTATAAATGGTATTCCATGTCCTAAATGCGAGGATGACGCGCCGTTTCAGATGCTTGTTTCGAACATTGACTATGACGAGTACACCGGCAGAATCGCGGTGGGCAAAATCGAACGCGGCTCAATCAAGCTGAATATGCCGCTTTCAATCTGCCGCGCGGATGGGAGCATCGGACATGCAAAGGCGACAAAGCTGTTCACCTTTGAAGGACTCAACAAGACTCCGACCGATGAGGTCGGCGCAGGCGATGTGGTTGCAATCTCGGGAATTGCCGATATAAATATCGGAGAAACACTCTGCGATTCACAAAATCCCGATCCATTGCCCTTTGTAAAGATAGATGACCCGGTTCTGTCCATGACTTTCTCGGTAAATGACAGTCCTTTTGCAGGGCAGGACGGAAAATTTGTTACCTCGCGTCATTTAAGAGACAGACTTTTCCGCGAGTTGGATTCAAATATCAGTCTTAGAGTAAAAGAGACCGATTCGACCGAAAGCTTTACCGTATCGGGCAGAGGCGAACTTCATCTTTCGGTGCTTATCGAGAATATGCGCCGCGAGGGATATGAGTTCCAGGTTTCCAACCCGGTTGTTATATTTAAGGAGATAGACGGGGTAAAGTGCGAGCCAATCGAGCTTTTGACAGTTGATGTTCCGGAGGAATACACCGGTACAGTAATGGACAGCGTTGTAAAGCGTAACGGCGAGCTGATTAATATGTCGCCGACGGCACAAAATTATATGCGCCTTGAATTTTCGATACCGTCAAGAGGGCTTATCGGCTACCGCAGCGAGCTTTTGACAGCTACCAAGGGAACCGGAATCGTCAACAGTATCTTAAAAGATTATGAGCCGTATACCGGCGAAATCCGCGGCAGAGGCAGAGGCGCGCTTATAGCATGGGAAAACGGCGAGAGCATAACCTACGGATTGTATAACGCTCAGGAGCGCGGAACACTCTTTATCGGTGCAGGCGTAAAGGTTTATGAGGGTATGATTGTGGGCGAGAACTCACGCCTTGAGGATATCGTGGTTAATGTCTGCAAAAAAAAGCATGCCACAAATACGCGTGCGTCCGGCTCGGACGACGCTTTGAAGCTTGTTCCGCCAAAGGATATGAGTCTTGAACAGTGCCTCGACTTCATTGCCGATGATGAGCTTTTGGAGGTTACTCCGAAACATTTGAGAATGAGAAAGAGAATTTTGAAAACCGATTTGAGAGCAAAAGCTAACTCAAAGAAATAATAAAAGAGGGAATTATTATTTCTCTCAAAAAATCATAAAAAAACTCTTGAAATTTATCTTTAAATGAATTTCAAGAGTTTTTATTTGTTTTCGAAAATATCTACATATAAACAACCAATTGAAAAAATCACTCCGGAACACTCTAAACGCACCCCGACGGCGTACTCTGCGTACTCCGAGGGTACTTTCTGTGCATTGTGTGTCTTTTGTAAAAAGTGCGCAGAACGCTCAAAACGCACCCCGACGGCGTACTTTACATACTCCGAGGATACTTTCTGTGCATTGTGTGCCTTTTGTAAAAAGTGCGCAGAACGCTCAAAACGCACCCCGACGGCGTACTCTGCGTACTCCGAGGGTACTTTCTGTGCATTGGGTGCCTTTTGTAAAAAGTGCGCAGAACGCTCAAAACGCACCCCGACGGCGTACTCTGCGTACTCCGAGGGTGCGTTTTGAGCGTTCTGCGCCTTTTTTGGTCTTTTTCTATTTGTGCTTGATTGTTACTACCCTTACCACTCCGCCGTCGGAAAGCGACTTGTCTGAGTAAATGGTCACGTTGGTGATGTTCTTCATCGCCGCCAGATCGTCCACAGATACGGTCTTGTAGTCGTCGCGGTTTGAAATGTCAACTATCTCAACACCCGAATACATCTTGTAAATCGTGCCGCCGATCATTATTCGGCTGCCCTCCACCGCATCTATTCCGGAGGAGGATTTCAGCTTATACATTGAAGACATTGAGGTGATTTGTCCGCTCGATACTCGGTACGAAACTGCTGATTCGGCAGCGGCGTTGTATCTTGTCACAGATGTAAATTTGTTCAACTGTGAATTTCCGAACACATTATAAGTGTACGGCTCTTTATCGGTTCTTGAACGCAGCACTCCGTAGGATACGCTGCCGGCAAGACCGGTCACATATAGGATTCCGATATCGCCGAATTTATTTGCCGCAACCGATGCAATAACTTCTTTTTCATTTAAAGCCAACACTTCAAGACCTTCAAAACTCAAAGTACCAAGTCTCACATCGGAATCGTTCTCATCGCTCAGTCTCTGAATAATCTTTATATCCCTGAGTGCGGTCTTTCCGCCAATTGTACGGTCACTGTAATTGACATCGCCGTATGTCCTTGAGGTCGTTCCGACAAGCTTTAAGCTTACCTTTCCGCTGTTATAGCTTATCGAAACCAGCTTGCCCTTATAATCCTCATAATCCTTATCGGCGGTGTACTCATATGTTTCGCCATCCGGCATGAACATTCTTACATAGGTCTCGCTTGAACCCTCGTTTGCGCCGCTTTCGGCAAGCTTTTTGCCGGTCGATTCCACAACTCCGTAATTGAAGTAATCAAAATCGGTCAGTTCTACCGCGAACACAACCTCGTCGTTCTTGCCAAGCAGCAGGGTTACCTTATCGCCTATTTCAAAGCTGCCTGCCGATGCGTCAAGCTTATTTGTCGCGGTGGTTTCGCCGATATGATAACTCTTGCCGCCGACAGTGACATCGGTTACATAAGCCTTGCTCGGCTGTGCATCGTAATAAATTCCCGTAACCTTTTTATCGTAAACGTCCATTGTATTAATCTTCTTATTATAGTATACAACGTCGTTCTTTCTTATATCGGCAAGCGTTGCCGCTTTTCCGCCGCGGTAGACGGTAAGTCCGTCCTTATCGATTGTCATGCTTTCAAGGCTTGTTTCGCTGCCGTCATAGTCATGCGATGCGAGAATCGGCGTGATATCGTCTGTGCTGTCTATGACCGCGAATCTCCAGCTGCCGCGGTTATCTCCGTAGAATGTCAGTTCTGTTCCTATTTCGATTGAACCTGCCGACAGTGCATAGGTCGACTTCATATAATCGAGATATGTCACAAAGGTATTGTCGAACTTATAGCTGCCCTTTGCACCGTCCGCGCCGGTATAATCAACGTTATTGCCCGTTACTTTATTTACAACTACCGATTCGGAAACCATATCGGTCGGAGCAAACTGTTCAATTTTCTGATCCTTATTTATCACAACCGTTCCGAGCTTGCCGACAAGCGAAAGCATATCGGTATCCGAAACGCTGTACGTGCCGTCCGAAGTTCTAACCTGGTTTGCGGCAAGGGTTTCATCCTCGGTTTTTGAAGCAATTATAAAGCAATCGTTCTTGACAGAGTAGCCCGAGTTGGTATCGAGAACTCCGCACTCCCAGGTTGAGCCGTCACGCGAATAGAGTGTAAGCTCACTTCCCGAAGTAAACTTCTTCTGCGCCTTTTGGAAGGTTTCCTTTGCGCCGTAATCAACGTAAATCGGGAAATCCTCTGCAAGATTCAAAGTATTCACAACGTTATCGCTTATGAATTTTATACTGCTGCTGTCAACATCCGACACAACATATTCCTTATACGGTGCCTCGTGCGTGCTTGCGCTCAACACCTTTTTATCCTTATCGAGAACGAGTCTGCCGACCTCGCCCGTCTTGGTGAGGATATCGGTATCGTTCACTGTGAACACGCCCTTTGATGTTCGTATCTGATTTGCGGAAAGTGTTCTGTCGTCCGATGCCGACGCGATTATGTAGCAATCGTCAAGCACCGTATACTTATTCTTGGGCGCATTTTCTTCATCATACCACTTTACGCAAACCATATCGCCGTCCTTGTTCACGACTGCATATTTCAACTGATCGCCTGCCGATACCGGTGACCGGATTGTCGACGAATACACTTGGTTGTTGTTAAGCTTGATTTCATCATCGAACAGGCTCTCGTCCTCGCCGCCGACCGCAAGGACAAGCGCGTCCTCGACAACGGTGTAGCCCAAACCCTGCAAGAGTATCGGCTTTTTGCCGGTTGCCTCATCCGTTTTGTTCATCTCGGTGAAGAGAGCGCGGTCGACAATTATCGCCGCAACGGCGCGGTTCAATTCCCGGTTCGGATAGAAATTAAGTCCGCTTGTAAGACCCACATTTGCAGCCATTTCTATGTAATTGGCAGGCCAGTACGCTCCGATGGTCTCCTCGGTGTAGCCGAGTATCTTGCCTATTATCGTCAGCGCTTCGGCATATGTGATTGTGTTCCCCGGTCCGAACGAGCCGTCCGGGTAGCCTGCAACAATTCCCTTTGACGCAACATATGCGATGTAAGGCACTGCCCAGCTGCCTTGCGGAACGTCGTAATAGCGCGATGCAACACCATAGGTTCTCGCCTCGGTCTCCGCGTCCATTGCGCAAACTATCAGCTTTGCAAATTCCGCTCTTGTTATGGCGCGGTCGCCATGGAAAAGTCCGTCCTCATAACCGCTGACTATTCCCAAATCCTGTAGTCTGTTCACCGCTGTGTAGTAGCTGTCATATTCGTAGACATCGTCATAGCCGGCAAAAACTGCCTGCGGAACAAGTCCCGATATAATGCATATCGCAAGCGATAAACAAATTGCACGTAGCTTTTTCATAATTTTCAATTACACTCCATTCTTTCTTATTCCGAACGCAGAGCCTCTATCGGGTGCAGCTTTGCAGCCTTTCTTGCCGGAGCAATTCCGAAGCAGACTCCGATTGCTATCGAGAACAGGAACGACATAACCACCATACTGCCCTGTGCCACAAACGACATATTAATCAGCGCACAGACTATCTGCCCCAGTCCCATTCCGACCAATATTCCGATAACTCCGCCCGCGGCGCTCAAAAGCATTGATTCTATCAAGAATTGCAGCAGGATATCGGTAGTTCTTGCACCGATTGCCTTTCTAATGCCTATCTCACGCGTTCTTTCGCTGACCGACACCGTCATTATATTCATAATTCCGATTCCGCCGACAACAAGCGATATTGCCGCGATTCCGGCAAGCATCATTGTGAGCGTACCCATCATTTCATCAAGCGTATCAAGCATCTCTGCAATACTTGTGACGGTGTAGCCCTCGTCGCTGCCAAGCTTTTTCATGATAAAGCGTTCGGTCGCTTCAAGTGCTGTCTCAACGGTTTCCTCCGTCGCCGCCGACAGGTAATATGTAGTTACATTTTTATTTTTCAAAAATCTTTCTGCGGTGGTGTACGGAATCGAAATTTTGTTATCCGCCGACGATTCGGTCGAATCGCCTTCCTCCTTATACACACCTATGACAGTGAACTGCTGACCGTTCAGCTTTATTGACTCGCCGACCGGGTTCATGCCCGCGTAAAGCTCCTCTACGATATATGTTCCTACAATCGCCACCTTTGAGCGGTTCGAAACATCGGTATCGCTGAAAAACCGTCCGCTTGTAAGCTCCACGCTTTTTATGTCCTCATAGCTTGTATCCATCGCGTCAAGCTGAGACGTGGTATTTTTGTTTCCCTGCTTTGTCTGAACCATTCCCGAAATATAAGGCGACATGTCACTTATCAAATCGGGGTTATCGTCCACAAATTCGCGCATATCGTCGATATCGACCGAACGCGAGGTGAAACCTCTCGAAAAGCTGACCGTTATCAGCTTTGTACCGAGCGTCGAAATCTGGTCTTTAATCTCCGCCGACGCGCCGTTGCCTATGCCGGTCAGGAGTATAACCGATGCAACACCGATGATAACGCCGAGCATGGTGAGAGCAGATCTGCCTTTGTTGCCGAGGATGCTTTTCATCGCCATCTTTATCGACTGATTTATTTTTCCTAAATTCATTCAGCTCCGCCTCCCTTGCCATGCAAATCCGCTTCAAGGTCGGCAACCTTGCCATTTGCTTTATCCGACAAATCCGAGCCTTTGACATTGGTTGCGTCCGCCATATCATCGCGGTTATCGATATCGCTGACTATCTTTCCGTCACGAATCGTGACGATACGCTCCGCCTGCTTTGCAATGTTCAAGTCGTGGGTGATTATGATAATCGTATTGCCTTCCCCGTGCAAATCGTGCATCATCTGCATAATCTCGATACCCGACTTTGAATCGAGCGCACCTGTCGGCTCGTCGGCAAGTATCAGCGACGGATGACTGCTCAGAGCGCGTGCTATCGACACTCTTTGCTGCTGACCGCCCGAAAGTTCTGTCGGCTTGTGATTTATCTTATCCTCCAGTCCGACACGCGCCAAAGCCGCCTTTGCAAGCTTTTCGCGCTCTGCTGCCGGGACTCCGCGGTAAATTAGCGGAAGCTCCACATTTTCCAATGCTGTCAGCTTGGTGAGCAGGTTATATTGCTGAAATATAAATCCCAGCTTTTGATTTCTGAGGTCGGCAAGCTGATTGTCTTTCATCTTGCTGCCCTCAATTCCGTCTATCCAATACCGACCGCTTGTCGGCACATCGAGACAGCCTATCATATTCATAAGCGTTGATTTTCCCGAGCCGGACGGACCTATGATCGCCACAAACTCATGCGGCTTGATATGCAGGCTCACGCCGTCCAGGGCTCTGACTTCGGTGCTGCCCATTTTGTAAACCTTTGTGATATTTTCCAACCTTATCATAATATCACCTGCTTACCTTGGGCCACCGCCGCCACCTGGGCCTCCGCCCATGCCGCCGCCTCCGCCGCCGGGACCGCCGCTCATTCCTCCGCCGCCGGGGCCGCCCATGCCGCCCATCATGGCATTGAATCCGCTGCTTTCATTCGAAACGGTCTGACTCTGAATCACATCGCCCTCTTTAAGTCCCGATATAACCTCGGTAAACTCATCTCCCGAAACGCCGGTCACAATCTCAACTGTCTTATATCCGTCGGGTGCCTGCGGCAATATATCCTTTCCTCCGGGTGCGCCGCTTTGGTTATCTCCGTCCTTGGGCGCATTTGCGTCAGACTTATTTCCGTCTGTCGAAGCTTTGTCATCCTTTTTATTCTTCTTTTTATCCGCTTTCGCCGTATCGTCCTTAACAAATACGAACGAACGCCCCATAGCCGTCTTTATATCGGCTGTCGGAATCATCAGCACATCCTCGGCGGATTCCACGATTACGCTTGCGTCTACGTTCATGCTCGGACGCAGGTTGCCCGGCTCGTCAATCACTACCTCCGCGCTATAGGTCGTGACACCGTTCGACGCCTGACCCTCAACCGACACCTGCGAAATTATTCCGTAGTATGTCTCACCCGGGAGTGCGTCACATGTGATTTCAACAGTCTGACCCTCCTTGGTTTTGCTTACGTCAAGCTCATCTATTTCAAGGTCAAATTTCAGCTTTGATATATCCGCAACAACCATCAGAACGGTTGTCGAATTTGTCTTGTCTATCGTATCGCCTGCTTTCGCATTTTTAGTGATTACCGTTCCGCTTATCGGCGATGTTATACTGTAATCGTCCAAATCCTGTTCCTGCTGCTTTAATGCCAACTGCGCATTCTGATAAGAAATCGAACTGTTTTTTATATTGCTCGAAATTGTATCGCTCGAAAGCGTAACTATCGTATCGCCTTTGTTTACAAAATCGCCGTTTGAGTAATACACTCCGGTGACGGTACCCTCAAGCGATGCATTTGCCTTTCCCTGTTCGGAATATGTAACCGTACCCGACCCCGGGCTTATCATTCCGTTGACCTCGCCGCCGACCGTCTGACCGTCGGTTATCGCACCGGGGTTTTCAAACTCAATTGTGACATCATACAGCTTTGAGCCGTCCGACTGCGGAGTTGCAGCTGCCGCTTTTTCCACAACCCTGCCCGAAAAGCCGCCCGCATTCGATGAGCTTGTTATGTTTGCGGAAAGTCCTTTCCATATATTCGAAATCTGGCTTTCGTTAAACGGGAGAACCACTTTCATTGTGCGGCTGTTCTTAACCTCAGCTATCTGCTGACCCATTGAGATATCGTCTCCGACCCTTGCGTCCAGTCCGGAAATTACTCCGCTGCAAGGCGCTTTGATATTTAAATCATCGGCTTTGTTCAAAGCGTCCTGATAACCTATCTCACTCTGCTTTACCGAGAGCTTTTGCTTTTCCATGCCGATATCGGTTGAAGATGTGTCGAACTGATAGAGGATATCGCCCTCTTTGACAGTGTCGCCCACATCATACGGAGATGAAGTTATATCGCCGCTGACCATTGAAATAATTTCATAGCGTTCGTTCGGCTCTATCGCCGCGCTTCCGGTTATCGACGACTCGACATTTCCTCTCGTTACGGTGTCGGTGTCCGCCGCGCCCGCATTGGTCGGCATCTTTTTGCCGCCATTCATCTTCACGGCGACTCCTGCAATCACTGCCGCGAGTATGCACGCGAAAATGATGATTTTCCTCTTGGTGGGCTTTAATGCCTTTAAGAATTTGTTTTCTTTCGCTCTCGTTCCCACTTTTAAAGCCTCCTTATTTTTGGTGTTAGGTAGTATTAACCTAAATATGAGTTATATTATAAAATAATTTTGTGTCTCTGATATGCCATTTTTTTAAACAATTTGTAAATTAAAAAATCGCTTCGGTCAGATACATATAAACACATTAATAGGATAATACTAAATTTAAAGGGAATGAAAAAAGTCCGGAACGCAAAAAACATGCATTAAATCAAATGCTGTCGGCTGCGCCCGAACCGAAGCATTTTTCATCCCCTTTCAAAGAAGACGGCATATTTTTTATGCCTGCTTTGCAATAATTAAAGAAAGGAACGATTTCAATTATGGATAAAACTGCATTGATTGTCGCCATAATCGGCGCGCTCAACTGGGGACTTATCGGAATTTTCGGCTTTGACGCGGTCGGCGCGCTTTTCGGCGGTCAGGCAAGCGTGATAAGCCGCATAATCTTCACCGTTGTCGGACTTGCCGGGGCTTGGTGCATAAGCCTGCTTTTCAGAAAAGACACCTCCGATATCTCTTTTCAATCATAAATCATTTACAAATTTTATAAATAAGAGAAAAACATCTTGCAATTAAGATGTTTTTTCTGTATAATAGTATTATAAGCTGTTATTATTCGTTTTAATCTTTCTTTAATTACATAGCTTAAACAGCCGAGAAAATCCAAACCGCGGTTTTGAACGAGAGTTTTTGCGGAAAACTGTCATGAACATCGATGCCTCTCAAAAAAACGCCTACCTATTATATATGCACTTTCGTTCAGAATTACTTTTTTCGGCAATTACCAATATTTTTAAGGAGCTTTCCAAATGAAAAAGAATTTTATAATATCGGCGGCAACAGCGCTTTCGCTTTTTGCCGCAAGCATTTTTCCGATATTTGCCGCACCGCCGGCAAGTCCGTCAGCGAGTCCGTCTCCCTCCGCAAGCTCATCTGCGGCTGTGAGTGCTTCTCCGTCCGCGTCAGCCTCACCCTCGGCAAGCGTGTCGGCAAAACCGAGTGCATCGCCCTCGGCAAGTCCGTCCGCAAGCAGCTCTCCCGCGCCGAGCGGCAGTCCGTCAGCGAGTCCCGAGCCGACTCAGGCACCCGACGTATTCCCCGAGCCGCACAGCAGCGCGGCAATACTTATCGACAGAAAAAGCGGAGACATTTTATATGAAAAAAACAAGTCCGAAAAGCTTTATCCTGCAAGCACAACAAAAATCATGACTGCGATACTGGCTCTTGAAAAGGGAAATTTATCCGACCAAATTACCGCCACGCAGGAGGCAATTCTCCCGATTACCAATCAACATTCGCACATGGGAATCAAGGTGGGCGAGACGTTCACGCTTGAGCAGCTTTTGTACGGCATGCTGGTATACTCTGCAAACGATGCAGCGAACGTCATCGCCGTTCACATCGGCGGAAGTCTCGACGGCTTTGTGGGCATGATGAACGAAAAGGCGGCAGAGCTTGGTATGAGCGGAACGCACTACCAAAATCCGCATGGTTTCCACGATGACAACCACTACACCACCGCCGAGGATCTTTCAATAGTGGCGCGCTATGCCATGCAGAACGAAAAATTTTGCGAAATTGTCAAAACTCCGCTCTATCGCATCCCCGGTGACGAATTATACCCCGACGAGCGTGTGCTTTCGACCACAAACCACCTTATCAGCCGTTACAGAAATACGAAGTATTTTTACAAATACGCGATAGGAATAAAGACCGGCTACACTGACGAGGCAGGCAACTGTCTTGTTGCGGCGGCAACAAAGGGTGATATCGAGCTGATAAGCGTAATACTCAAGGCAGACGCTTCCACCGACGGAACGCTGTATGCGTTTGCCAACACCACCGCTATGTTTGAATATGCTTTCGGGCATTATCAATATTGCAAAATAGCGTCGACCGACCAGGTCATTTCCGATTCGCCGGTATACGAGGCAAAGGGCAGCAAGCGCGTGGCTCTCTCACCTGCCGAGACGATTGAAAAGCTGCTGCCGTCCGATGTCAAAACCGAGGACATAACCCCGGAAATTACTTTGAACAAGGAGATAAAAGCGCCGATTGCCAAGGGCGACACCCTCGGCAGCGTGAAATTTATGTACCAAGGCAAGGAGCTTGCATCGACCGCGCTCATTGCAGGGAACGATGTAGAGCACGACAAGGTTATGGCAGTGATTCATCTTGTCATTCACATACTCACAAATCCGATATTTATAATAGTCGTAATTGCATTGATTATTCTGATTCTCGTATCGCGTTCAAACCAAAAGAAACGGCGCAGACGCAGACGGAACCAGCTTAAATACTCAAATCGGAAAGGAAATGGATTTTAATGGATAACAAAAAATACGAACCTTGGTTTTCCTGGGCGCAGGAGCTGCAATTTCTTGCGCAGGCAGGACTTGCCTACACCACAAATGTTTTTGACAAGGAAAGATTCGAGCGCATACGCGAAATTTCCGCCGAGATGCTGAGTTACGAGACCGATATTCCAAAAGAAAAGGTCACAGACCTTTTTTGCAGCGAAAAGGGATTCCAGACGCCCAAGCTGGACACACGCGCGGCAATATTTAAGGATAGCAAAATTCTTTTGGTTCGCGAATCCAACGGAAAGTGGTCGCTGCCCGGCGGCTGGGTGGACGTTATCGAGTCGATTGCCTCCAACACGGTTAAGGAAGTTTTTGAGGAAGCCGGTCTGCACGCAAAAGCAATACGTCTGATTGCTCTTTTGGACAGAAAAAAGCACAATCTGCCGATATATATTCACAATATAACAAAGGCATTTGTCCTCTGCGAGGCTCTCGGCGGCAGCTTTACCGAGAACACCGAGACGACCGCAAGCGGATATTTCGCACTTGACGAACTGCCCGAGCTTGCTGAGGAGAAGAATAATTATGAGCAGATAAAAATGTGCTTTGACGCAAAGGATGACGAAAATTGGCAGGTTATATTTGATTGATTATGACTAACAAGGCTATTACTCAAACGGCTGCGGCTGCGGCACTGGCTCTCGTTTTGGGATATATCGAGTCGCTGCTGCCCGGATTTGTGCCGATACCGGGAATAAAAATCGGGCTTTCGAATTTGGCAGTGATTTACGCACTCTATCGCATAGACGCAAAATCCGCATGGGGCGTTATGCTCATCAAGGTTACGCTTTCATCGCTTTTGTTCAGCGGAATGCAGGCGTTTTGGTTTTCTGCCGGCGGCGGTGCTTTAAGCCTTTTGGGAATGTCGTATCTCAAAAAAAAGGACGCCGTTTCGATAATCGGAACAAGCGTCTCGGGAGGCGTTCTCCACAACCTGGGGCAGCTTGCCGCTGCCGCATTTTGGCTGAAAAGCGTCTCGGTATGTTTTTATCTTCCGCCGCTTATTTTGGGCGGCGCGGTTTGCGGAATTATAATAGGTATTGTCTGCAAAACGGTTTTCAGATACCTACCGCTATAATCTGAAAGCATACCCTGCAATAATTCCAAGTACACCCGAAATGCATATAAGCAGAATCGGGTGTATTTTTTTTACGGCCATCGCGGCGAATATTACCGCGGATATGTAAAAGCTTGTCTCGGAAAAGACATCTGCCGACACTCCGTCCGGGAAGAACACAGTCTTTGCAATCGATATCGATGCCGCTCCGATGAGTCCTATCGTAGCAGGTTTCAAGCCCGACATGCATGCCTGCACCGGCTTGCTTTTTCGGAATTTGTCATATATCCGCGCAACTATCAATATTATCACAAAGGACGGCAGCACAACACCTATCGTGGCACACAAGCCGCCGAATATTCCTGCCATCTCGCAGCCGGTGTAGGTCGAAAGATTTATCGCAAACGGTCCGGGCGTGCTTTCGCTCACCGCTATGAAGTTGACCACCTGCTCACCGGTGAGCCAACCTTTTTGTATAACCTCGGCTCTTATCAGCGGAATCATAGCATATCCTCCGCCGAATGTGAACAAGCCTATCTTGAAAAATGTCCAAAACAATTCTGCATATATCATAGCTTTTTCTCCGCCCTTTTACTCATAACCGCCGCCGAAACAAGACCCGTCACACCGGCAAGCAATATTATCACAATCGCGTTTACGTCAAAAACTGCCGATGCCGCGAATGCCAATATCGTAATCATATAGCTGAGTGTGCCTTTCGGACTTTTTTTATACATGCTCACAAGCGCGCGCAGAATCAGCGCAAGCACTCCGGCGCGAATCCCAAAAAAGGCATAGCGCACTGCTTTGACATCTTGAAACTCTCCAAGCACGAACGCTATCAGCGATATAATCACAAAGGATGGCAGCACAACGCCGATTGTGGCGCACAGCGCACCCAAAAAGCCTGCCGTTCTCCAACCCACAAATGTCGCGGCATTGACCGCAATAGGTCCGGGTGTGGATTCCGCAATCGCTACGATTTCCAGGATATCGTCGTCGGTTATCCACTTTTTTTGCTCCGCGATTTCTTTTTGTATCAGCGGAATCATGGCATATCCTCCGCCAAACGTGAATAAGCCTATCTTAAAAAACGAAATAAATAATTCAAGCTGTTTACTCATCTTTTACGTCACTTTCCTATTGTTGTGCCTATCTTTTGCGGATTGATAAAGTTCGATACAAGATTGTACTTCACCCTGCCGTTTAGGATAACAACCTCGTTTACGCCGTTTTCAATCGACTTTATACAATTTTTGAGTTTCGGCAGCATTCCGCCGCCGATAAAGTCGTTTTCCAAAAGCGAGCGCGCTTTTTTCACGTCCATAAAATGCACAAGGGTTTTATCATTGTTCACATCGAGCAAAATTCCGTCCACATCGGTGACAAAAACAAGCGTGTCGGCATGTATGCTCTCGGCAATCGCAAGTGCCGCGTCATCCGCATTTATATTCAGCGTATTCCCTGCCGCGTCCGATGCTATGGGCGAAATTACCGGCAGATATTCCGATTCGAGCAGGATTGAAATTATAGTCGGGTCAACTCTTTTGATATCACCGACAAAACCTATATCCCCCTCGGGAATCACCTTTTTATCGGCAAGCATCAGCCATGCGTCCTTGCCCGAGATTCCGATCGCGTTCATGTTATGATTTTTGAGTCCCCGGACTATCGACTTATTCACTCCGCCGGACAAAACCATTTCGGCAATCTCGATGCTGTCCTCGCCGGTCACGCGGTAGCCGCCTGCGAACTCGGTCTCTATCCCATGCGCCGCAAGTTCTGCCGATATCCGCTTTCCGCCGCCATGCACAAGCACAACCTTAGCGCCGACCATCTTTAAAAGCGATATATCCTCATATATATTCTCGATAAGCGCATTCTGCTCCAGCACGCTGCCACCGAGTTTTATCACGATTGTTTTGTTATAAAGCTTGCGGAACGCCGGCAGAATATCGTGAAAGCTGCTTATCTTCTCCGCCGCGTCAATTTTTTTATCGATATCATATTCTTTAAGATATTTAAGCGTATACTCGACATCGGTCATGCAGGGAACATACTCCGTTCCGCGCTTTTGGCGCGTCTCGTTTCCCTTTCCGGTGACAAGCACAATGCTGTCAGTGTCCGACTCGAATATCGCGCGGCGAATCGCCTCGCCCCTGTCCTCTATAATCTCATATTTTCCGCCTGCCTCGTCAACATATTTTGCAATATCGCGGCAGATATCCCCGAGCGGCTCCTCCCCCGGGTCCTCCTCGGTTATGAACACCTTATCGGAATATTTGCCCGAGAGCATGCCCAAATCATGGCGGCGCTGAAGCGCTTTATAGCCGGGGCAGCCGAAAACGGTGTAGATTTTCCGATTCGGGAACTCTTTCAAAACCGACTTGTACAGATTCTCAAAGCTGAGCTTATTATGAGCGTAGTCAACAATAACAATGACCTGGTTATCGGCATTTTGATATATCTCCATTCGTCCCGATGAGCGCGCTTTCATAAGTCCGACATACATGTAATGCTCCGGAATTTGGAGTGCGGTGCATATCGCAATGGCTGCAAGTGCGTTCTGAACATTGAAAAGTCCCGGGATTGTCAGCACAAATTCATTGTCAAACGACGGTGTATGCACCATGAACGAAGTGTCGTTTCCGACCTTTTTGATATCGTACGCATAGATATCCGCCGACCTGTCCTCTGTGCTGAAGGTTATCACTCTCTCGCATTTTGACGCCGCTTTCAAGACTTCATCGCGGCGCAGCGTGTCAAGGCTTACGCAGGCGATTTTTGTTTGGTCGAACAATTTCATTTTCGAATAGAAATAATCATCAAAATTCGGATGCTCGATATCGCTTATGTGGTCCTCGCCGATATTCAGATAGCAGCCCACGCCGAACTCCACGCCGTACACGCGGTCGTATTTGAGCGCCTGACTCGAAACCTCCATTGTCATATATTCGATGCTGCTGTCCACCGCGTTTTTGAAATGCCTGTGCAAATCCAGCGGCTCGGGCGTTGTCAGATGAGATTCAAAGCTTTCCACGCCGTCATAGGTATCTATCGAGGATATCACTCCGCTTTGCGGCTTTCTTTTCGCCTTTAAATATTCGTCCAGAATATATTTCACAAAATATGTCGTGGTCGACTTTCCCTTTGTCCCGGTTATGCCTATGAGGTTCAGCTTACTCCATATGTTCTCGTAATAAATATTTACTATAATTCCCATGGCGTGCCTTATATCGCTTACTATGATATATCCGCAGTCGGTATCGTGCTTTGCCTCCGACACATAGCAGCACGCGCCTTTTTCCTCTGCCGACTTTAAATATTCAAGCTTAAAATGCGCGCCCTTGCAGATAAAAAGCGTATTTTCCCTCACATCATTCGAATTATACGAAATATATTCAACATTTTCTTCACCGATATTCGATTCCCTGACAAGTCCCGCCTTTTCGAGCGCGTCCCTGTAATATTTAAGTGTAAACATTTTTATCAAGCCTTTCCGATTATTCTTTAATTTTCGCTCCGCACATCACTATCGCCCTGTCGCAGAGCACATCCAACGCATCGGTGTAAAAATCACCCACGCCGCTGTCCTTTGCATAACACGACAGTTCGGTACATGCGAGAATCGCCGCATCGCAGCCGTTTTCCTTCAAATGCGCGTCAATCCTTGCAAAATCCTCGTCACTGCCCGGCAGACCTTTTTTTATCTGCTCGTATATAATCCTCATCACAAGCTCCTGGTGTTCGCGGTCGGGGGTGAAACATTCGACGCCTGCCGCCTCGCATTCTCTTTTGTATATCCCTGCAAAAACAGTGCCGTCGGTCGCGAGTATGCCTATTTTTTTCGGATTTTTCTTTTTCACCTGCATAACCGTCTCACGAACCATATTTATAATCGGGACGGCGGTTTTTTCCTGGAGCGTCTGCCAAAAATAGTGCGATGTGTTGCAGGGAATCGCGATTGCCGAGACCCCGTTTTTCTCCAAAAATTTAACGTCCTCCGAAAGCAGTCTCTCCACCTCGGCGGTTTTTCCCGAGCGAATCGCGGCGGTGCGGTCGGGCATACTTGCATGGCTGAGTATTATCATATCGATATGCTCCTGGTCGCATGCCGCATCGGTGCGTTCCGTAATTCTTTTGTATAAAAGCTGGGTTGCGAGCGGTCCCATGCCGCCTATTATACCCAATTTATTCATAAAAATCTCCATTCTGCCGCCATACGCCGGCACAAATATTAATTTAAACTTCTCTTATCCGTATGGCAAAGAATGATAAGAGATTATTGGCATGTGCGTTTCTGAACAAAGTGAGGAAAATTTCGCACGGGCAATCCAATCCTAATAACGTGAAAGCAACTTTCACGTTATCTCTCTCCGTTTATTTTTATATGTTGTGAATTGCTCCGCCGAGCGGCGGAACGGAAATTATTATCCAACCATTTTATTATACACCATACTGTCCGATTTTGCAATATATTTCAAATTTTTATTACGAAAATGAAAAAATTTTTTAAAAAAAGTATTGACATTTATTTTTTCATATGCTATAATGATGTCAGATGAGGTTAGAGAATAGATTAGAACAGATGAGATGAGAACAGGTGCAATATTTATATATTGCCGTATCTTAATATACTTGTAATCTGCTCTGCCGAGATGTCGGCAGATTTTTTTTAGCCTCAAATTTTAAAAGAAATGAGGAACAAAATCATGAGCAACATCCCCTACAAAATTTATCTCGAAGAAAAGGAAATGCCCAAGGCATGGCACAATGTCCGCGCGGCAATGATAGAAAAGCCCGACCCGTTCATAAATCCGGGCACAGGCAAGCCATGCACAGCGGACGATTTAAAGCCGGTATTCTGCGATGATTTGATTGCGCAGGAGCTGAACAACACCGATGAATACATACCCATTCCGCAGGAAATTTCAGACTTTTACAAAATGTACCGTCCGTCACCGCTGGTACGTGCGTACAATCTTGAAAAAGCGCTCGGCACTCCGGCAAAGATATATTACAAATTCGAGGGAACAAACACCTCCGGCTCGCACAAGCTGAACTCAGCTGCGGCGCAGGTTTACTACGCGAAAAAGCAGGGACTGACAAGTCTCACCACCGAGACCGGTGCAGGTCAATGGGGTACTGCTCTTGCAATGGCATGCGCATTCTACAAAATGAATCTGACGGTCTACATGGTAAAGGTATCGGCAGAGCAAAAGCCGTACCGAAAAGCGGTAATCGAAACCTACGGCGGCAAGGTTATCCCCTCTCCGTCAAATACAACCGAGGCAGGCAGAAAAATTTTGGCTGAAAATCCCGGTACCGGCGGCTCTCTCGGCTGCGCAATTTCCGAGGCTATGGAAACCGCGCTCAAAACCGACGGCTGCCGATATGTTCTCGGAAGTGTACTTAACCACGTTCTTCTTCATCAGTCTGTAATCGGTGAGGAGACAAAAATTGCATGCGACAAGTACGGAATCGAGCCGGATGTCATCATCGGCTGCGCCGGCGGCGGCTCCAACCTGGGCGGACTTATTTCTCCGTTCATGGCAGACAAAATCCGCGGCAAGAACAACATCGAATTTATCGCGGTTGAACCTGCGTCCTGCCCGTCGCTTACCCGAGGAAAATACGCTCTCGACTTCGGAGACACCGGCAAAACAACTCCGCTTATGAGAATGTACACCCTCGGCAGCGGATTTATGCCCTCACCAAACCATGCAGGCGGTCTGCGCTATCATGGCATGTCGCCGATAGTGTCCAAGCTGTACCACGACGGCTACATCTCGGCACGCTCGGTTGAACAGACCAAGGTTTTCGACGCGGCAACATTCTTTGCAAGAACGGAGGGAACTCTGCCCGCGCCCGAATCATCACATGCAATCCGCGCAGCAATGGACGAAGCAATCCGCTGCAAGGAAACAGGCGAGGAAAAAACAATCCTGTTCGGTCTGACCGGCACCGGATATTTCGATATGGCTGCATATCAGGCATATCTCAACGGAACAATGACCGACTACATCCCCACCGACGAAGAACTTCAAAAGGGTTTTGATTCACTGCCCAAAATCTGATAAATCACTGGATTGGAAAAATGCCGTATCCGAAACACAACTTCGAGGATATGGCATTTTTTGTATGCTTTATATTCTATAAAATGTATTAATCAATTTCAAAATATATGATTTTGGACATTAAATGTATGATTTTGTTAATATACATTGACTTTTTCGACATTGTTATATATAATTAAGATGAAATGATATGGCATAATTGATTTCAACGGAAAGGATTGGTTAAATATGGGACAAAAGACTACTCTTGTTGTCATGGCAGCCGGAATGGGAAGCCGTTTCGGCGGATTGAAGCAGGCGGCAGCTGTCGGACCTAAAGGCGAGATGATTATAGATTACTCCGTTGCCGACGCAATTGCGGCAGGCTTTTCCAAGGCTGTATTTATAATAAGGAAAGATATCGAAAAAGATTTCCGCGCAGCCTGCGGCAAGCGTATAGAAAAAATGATCGACACCGAGTATGTTTATCAGGAAATGAATAATCTGCCCAAAGGCTACACCGCACCGCCGACGCGAACAAAGCCCTGGGGAACGGGACAAGCGATATTATGCGCCGAAAAAGCAACCGACACGCCCTTTGCGGTCGTAAACGCAGACGATTATTACGGTCCGGGAGCGTTCCGCCAAATACATGATTTCCTCGCAAACGAGGACGGAATGGGCATGGTCGGCTACAAGCTCGGGAACACGCTTTCCAAAAACGGGAGCGTTTCGAGAGGAATATGCGAAATTGACGGCGGATATTTAAAGAAAATAACCGAGAAAACCGATATTCCTTATGATACCGATATCCCCAAAGATACAATCGTATCGATGAACATGTGGGGCTTGAGACCGGATATCTTCCCTATATTAAATTCCGAATTTGAAAGCTTTTTAAAGCTTTATTCAAAGGAAGAAAAAAAGGAATTTTTCCTGCCGTCGGTAATTGACGATGAAATAACAAAGAACGGGAAAAAGGTCAGAGTCCTTGTGACCGATGAAGTTTGGCACGGTATAACCTACCGCGAGGATTTGGCAGAGCTTGAACAGGCTCTGAAAGAAAGGAACGACATTTGAAATGAATTTGGATGAAATTTTAAATCAGTTCGTCATAGACACAAAAATCAAGGAGTACGGGGACGGACACATAAACGATACATATTTGTCGGAATCACAGGAATATATCCTGCAAAGAATAAACACCGAGATATTCAAAGATCCGGTAAAGCTTATGGACAACATATCGGCTGTGACACAATTTTTAAAGGAAAGAATAATCGAAGCCGGCGGAAATGCCGAGCGTGAAACACTTACGGTTATAAATACGAGAAAAGGCGAGAAATTCTTCACCGCCCCCGACGGCAGAGCCTTCAGAGTGTACAGATTCATCAAAAAATCAAAGACAATTTCAACTGTTACAGACCCCAAGCAAATGTATTACGCAGCAAAAGGTTTCGGAAGATTTGCAAAAATGCTCAACGACTATCCCGCCGCGGAGCTTAACGAGACTATACCGGATTTTCACAACACTCCGGTAAGGTATGAGGCGCTCAAGACCGCTATACGCGAGGACCGCGCAGGACGCGCAAAGCTCGTTCAAAAGGAAATCGAGTTTGCTCTCGCAGGTGAAAAATACACCGATGTTGTCACAAAAGAACTGGCATGCGGAAACCTGCCGACGCGCGTTACCCACAACGACACAAAGATAAACAATGTGCTTTTTGACGAAGTTACCGGCGAGCCGGTATGCGTAATCGATTTGGACACCGTTATGCCGGGTTCGCTTTTGTACGACTTCGGAGACGCACTCAGAATCGGCGCGGCAACCGCTGCCGAGGACGAGAGAAACCTCGAAAATGTTTGGTTTGACATGCAGGCATTCAAGAACTTCGCAATCGGCTATTTTGAAGAAATGGGCGACGCAATAACGCAAAGGGAAATCGAGCTTCTGCCTTTCTCGGCAAAGCTGCTCACTTATGAATGCGGAATGAGATTCCTCACCG
Organism: uncultured Clostridia bacterium; assembly: GCA_934486735.1. Lineage (GTDB taxonomy): Bacteria > Bacillota > Clostridia > UBA1381 > UBA1381 > CAKSQL01. The sequence continues at coordinate 21,853 of CAKSQL010000013.1, forward strand.
ACTATTTAAACGGAGATACCTATTTCAAGGTTCACCGCGAGGGACACAATCTCGACCGCGCAAGAACTCAGTTCAAGCTCGTCAGCGATATCGAAAACAAAGAAGCTGAAATGCAATGGATAATCAGAGATATTAAAAAATAGAATATAAAAGGGCGGGGGATGTATTCATCCGCTCCGGCTCGCGATGTGTATCAAAACAATCCATTTTTCCCATATTATTTGGATTGATTATAATTCCACACATATATATAATCCTTTTCTTGCACATCGGACTTTCGGAACGGATAAATACATCCCCCGCCTTTTTTGCTGCATTTTTCACAACATAAATATATTTCGGAACAATCCCGAGCCGACAATCAAAACTTCCAATCAAAAGTTTTCTATCACAAGCCGAACAGATATATAATAATCCCTGCCGCGACCGATGCCGCAATTCCGTAGACAATCACCGGCCCGGCAATCGAAAAAAGCTTGACACCGACGCCAAGCACATACCCCTCGGTCTTTGCTTCAATAGCGGGCGATGCGACGGCATTCGCAAAGCCGGTAATCGGGACCAAAGTCCCTGCTCCGCCATGCTTGGCTATCTTTCGGTACAGGTCAAGTCCGGTCAGCAGCACACCGATAAAAATCATCGTTACCGACACTGCCATGGCGGCAAGCTCTTTTGAAAGCTTCAGCCAAAGATAGAAGTTCAGCACTCCCTGCCCTATTGCGCATATAGCGCCGCCTATCAAAAATGCCTTTACGCAGTCTATGCACAAATTTGACCGCGGCACTTTCCTTTCGACTTTCTTTTGATATTCCTCTGACGTTACTTTTTTATTCATGATTACACTTCCTTTTTGCATCTCTGTTCTTATTATTTAATTTTTTTTTGAAAATATGAACAAAAAATAAATTTTATCATAAATAAAGCATAATATACTTGAAATACGCACCAAATAGATGTATACTATAATAAGGAAATTATACGATATTAAAAGGAGCTTGCTATGTTTGGGTATATCCGCATATTCAGACAAGGTCTCGATGATGATGAATTTTTAAGATTTTCCGCATATTATTGCGGTCTGTGCAAGGAACTGGGGAAAACTTCCGCTGTTTCGCGGCTGGGACTGAGCTATGACATGACCTTTCTTGCCATATTGATTGCCGCCGTTCTGCCGGAGGAGGACAGCATAATTCCCTGCAGATGCATGCTGCACCCGTTCAAAAAAAAGCACAAAATTTCACCGTCAAAAGCGCTTTCATATGCCGCCGACATGAGTATTATTCTTGCTTATCGAAAGCTTGAGGACGACCTAAACGACGAAAATTCGATTAAGGCACGTTGCGGAACATTGTTTTACGCACCGGCATTCAAAAAAGTGCGAAAGCGATATGCCAAACAGGACGAGAAAATAGCCGCCGAGCTTTCGCGGCTGTCCGAACTTGAAAAAGCAAATTGCCAAGAACCGGACGAAGTCGCGGACTGCTTTGCCAAGATATGTGAAGTTGTTTTCACACCCGATTTTATCACCGATTCCGACACGCGCAAAACGCTCTCATGGCTCGGATACAACATCGGCAGGTGGATATATCTGATTGACGCACTTGACGACCTTGAAAAAGACAAAAAAAGCGGTGCGTACAACCCGATGTCACATTGCGGCAGTGATGAGCTTTTAACGCTCCATGAGCCTGCTCTCACGCACACGCTTGCGAATATCGCCGCGGCGTATGACCTGCTTGAAGTATACCGAAACGACAGTATTTTGAAAAATATTCTCTATGCCGGACTCGGCGCAATGCAGACAAAAGTTTTGAACAAACCGGAGGAACAGGATGGATCCATATAAAGTTCTCGGAGTAAATCCGGGCGATGATGAAGAAACAATAAAAAAAGCATACCGCACACTGGTGAAAAAATATCACCCCGACCGCTACGTAAACACTCCGATGGCGGACATGGCGACCGAAAAGCTTAAGGAAATCAACGAAGCTTACGATATGATTACCAACAAAAAGACCGATTCATACACAAGTTCCGGCACATCCGCACACGCGGATTACCGCAGCAGCTACTCGGTCAGCTTTGACAGCGTGAGAATGCTGATTCGTCTGCGGCGCTTTGCCGAGGCAGAGGCGATTCTTTCCCAATTGCCGCAGAATGCCGAATGGAACTATCTTCTCGGCGTTATCTATATAAACCGCGGCTGGTACTCAAAAGGCAGAGAATATGTCCGAAAAGCAGCCGCGATGGATCCTCAAAATGCGGAATATGCCGCAACACTCGGAAGTTTCGACTCGCAGAACAGGAGTTATAGGGAATATCATACGGAGTACACCGATTGCTGCGGTCCATGCAGTCTGACAAACTGTCTTTGCACCGGGCTTTTGTGCTCAAACTGCTGTTGCTGCTGATATAATCAAAGCCGCGGTCTGCATTCGGTCAGTCCCGGTTATATATGAAGAAAGGATTTTTTAAATGAGCAATACAAAAAAAACCTCTATCGGAGGTCAGGCAATAATTGAGGGGGTAATGATGCGCGGCCCGCACAAAACTGCAATGGCTGTGCGCAAATCCGACGGAGAAATCATTATCGAAACAAACGACAACGGTACAAAAAAGCCGAAAAAAATATGGACGCTGCCAATAATCCGCGGGTGTGTCAACTTTGTGGAAAGTCTTATAATCGGCATGAAAGCGCTTATGTTTTCCGCTGACCAAATCGACATTGAGGATGAGGAGGAGACCGAAAGCAAATTCGACAAATGGCTCGAAGACAAATTCGGAGACAAAATAAAGGACATTGTGATATATTTTTCAATAGCCTTATCCCTGGTTTTGTCCATCGCAATGTTCATCATGCTCCCCACCGTAATAACGCGCGGAATAGAGTGGATTTTAAAATCAACGCCCCTTGCCGCCGCTGCCGCAACAAAGCTTTTCACAAGCATAACCGAGGGTATTATTAAGCTTGCGATTTTTATAGGCTACCTTGCATTGGTCTCGCAGATGAAGGATATAAAGCGAGTATTTGAATATCATGGCGCGGAGCATAAAACAATCGCCTGCTACGAGCATGGCGAGGAACTGACCGTTGAAAATATCAAAAAACATTCGCGCTTTCACCCGAGGTGCGGAACAAGCTTTTTGCTTTTCGTTATGATTGTCAGCATTATTCTCTTTGCGGTTCTGCCCAAAACAGGCGTATTTTTAAGAATGCTTATGCGCCTGCTGCTGCTCCCTGCCGTTGCCGGGATTTCGTACGAAATAATAAAATTGGCAGGCAGAAGCGACAACAAGGTTGTTCAGCTTTTGTCAAAACCGGGACTTTGGCTGCAAAGGCTCACCACGCGCGAGCCGGACGCGTCTCAGATTGAAGTTGCAATCAAGTCAATGGAGGCAGTTATTCCCCAAAATTCGGAGGACGATAAATGGTAATCCGCGGCGTACTCAACAAGACTATTGACACTCTAAAAAATGCCGGGATTGAAAACGCAGTTTTTGAAGCAAATCTTATTATCAAAACCGTTTTTGAACTTTCGCCGATAGACGTTGTTCTGTCCTATAACAAGACCGCTCCGGACGCTCTTGCAAAAAAAGCAGCGGAGTATGCCGAGTGCCGCGCATCCGGCGAGCCGCTCCAGTATATTCTCGGGGTGTGGGAGTTCATGGGACTGGAATTTTTGGTGAGTCCCGACGTCCTCATTCCGCGCTCCGATACCGAAACGCTTGCCGAGGCGGTGCTTTCTCGCAAAGGCGGAATGAATCTTCTCGATATCTGCTCCGGCTCAGGCTGCATTGCGCTCAGTATAGCTCATTACAATAAAAGTACATATGCTCTCGGTCTGGACATAAGTCCCGACGCTGTGGAACTTTCAAAAAAAAATGCTAAAAAACTCGGGCTTGATAATCGTGTGAGGTTTGAGCGGGCAGACATAATGTCCGATATTCCGCACGGCGTTTTTGATGTCATTGTCTCAAATCCGCCATATATCCGCCGCGATGTGATTGGCACTCTGCAAGCCGAAGTCAGACTTCACGAGCCGCATCTCGCGCTTGACGGCGGCGAGGACGGTCTTGATTTTTACAGGCGAATCATCGATATTGCGCCGCGGCTTTTGAACGAGAACGGCGAGCTTTTTTTGGAAATCGGCTTTGACCAGGCGAACGATGTCACAGCACTTATGCAAGCCTCCTTTTCCGACATATCGGTTATAAAAGATTTGTGTGGAAACGACCGCGTTGCCCGCGGCAGAAAAATACTTTGAAAGGGTATGAAATTTTGATTATGAACAGAAAAGAAATATTAAAAAAATCGCACGAGAATGCCAAAAACAACTTTTGGATGTATCTCGCGGTAATAGTTTTGGCAGGTATTGTCTCCGGAATATGCAGCGGAAGCTTTGACACATTCGGAAAAATCAGCAACCTTATGAGCATACTGCGCAGCGGCATGCTGTCACGTCAGGAGCTTATGTCGCCCGACTCGGACTTTTACCGGATGATGCGCGCCGGCGGCATTATGGCAGGCGGCTTCGGAATATTCGGATTCGCCGCAAATGCGTTTATCAGCAATCCGCTTTCGGTCGGCGTGAACAAATATTTTCTCCGCTCGGTTCATTCCGAAACAAAAATAATGACAGTCACCGAGCCGTTTAAGGACAATTATCTCAACACTGTATTGGTTATGTTCCTGCGCGATCTGCTCATGACCGTAATGCTTTTCGGAATATCTCTGATCTACACAATTGTTGCCATGCTTGCAGTCGGAATTATGTTCGCGGTCGCATCTCTTGCTCCGGCTCTGTCCGCTGTCGGCATTGCCGCGGCGTACGTCATTATACTCGCCGCCCTGGCAGGATATGCGGTTTGGTCGATTTACATTTCCTATAATTTTATCTTTATCGGATACATTCTCACAGAGCACCCCTACTATAGCTTTACAACCGCGTATAATATCAACAAAAGCATTGTCCGCGGCAAAAAGCTTGAAATATTCAAAGCGGATTTCCATTATATGAAGTGGACAATATTGGCTGCCCTGGTTCCTGTTGTACTAATCACCGTCGGCTTTGTGCAGATGTACTTAGGTAACGGCGGAATCGCATGCATGATTGCCGGAACATTTTTAATCATTCCCGTTATGTGCATATTCCTGCTCATGGAAGTATTCCGCAGCGCGCTCCGGGCACATATATATTCGTCAATCGGCGGCGCCGAGCAGCCGCAGGCTTTCAAGGAGGAGCAGACCGGTTTTTATCAGACTCCGACCTATCATGAGCCTATCTCTTATTCGGATACTCAAGCTGATAACGAACAGCCGCCGATGCAGGACGATTCTCGGGAAAACAGCGGCGACAGCCAAACGGATGAACAAAACAATCAAGACATATAACAAAAACGAACCGACCCCAAAAACGGCTTATCCGGGGTCGGTTCATATTTTTGCTATTTTATTCTTTCCCACTTCCTGTTAAAAGCCAGACATATTAATGCTCCGACAAGAGCGACCGCACTCCACAAAAGGAGTGTGCTTCTCCAGCTGTAATTCTCCGAAAAGACCGCTATTCCGTATCCGGAAATCGAACTTCCCACATATGTACAGAAATTCAAAAGACCCGATATAAAGGATATATGTCCGGATTTTTCAAAATACGGCGGTATCATGCATATCAGAATCAGATTCACGCCATGCATGCAGCCGGTGAGCAATGCGGACAAACCAACCGACAAACCTGCCGAAACCCCGTTGGTGACAAAGAGCAGAAACGCGGCGGCAAAGCCAATCGTAAAGATTATTCCGGCGAGCAGCATCTCGCTCTTTATTGCCCTGCGGTACACAAGCGATGTAATCTGAAAAGCCAAAATGCTGAAAATCGGCAGAACAACCCCTGTCAGAATTGCCGTCTTGCTGTCCAGGTTAAAGGTCTCGGATATGTACGACGGCATCCAGGTGGTAACTCCGTCGCGCAATATTCCCTGGAGCACAATCGCAAGCATTATCATAATCAGCACCGTCATATAAGTTTGGGGGATTTTGCCGCTGCTTTTTTCTTTTTTGCCGCTGTCCTCCGATGCTATATTCGGACACTTGAACAGCCACACAACCGCCATGATTATCGCCGCTGCGCCCGACAAAAAGAATATCGCGCGCCAGCCTGCAAGATATATGCACACCGGAGACATCAGATAGACCATAATCGTTCCGAACGAACTGCCCCACGAAACTATAACGCAGGATTTTTGATAGTCATCTCTCGAAAAAAACGTTGACATAAGCTTAACAAGCGGCGGCCACATAAACGCTTGCGCCATACCGTTCACCGCCCATGCCGCCGTCATTTGATACGAACTTTTGCAAAAGGGTATCGAAAAATTCATTGCAATTGTTATGCAAAGACCGGTAAATATCACTTTTTTCGGCTCGATTCTGTCGCCCAAAAATCCGCTCACAAGCTGACCTATTCCATATGTCACCGCGCTCGCGGTCAGTGCAAGCGAGGCAAGCGATTTACTTATTCCCTCCGCCGAAACCATCTCGGATATAACCGCGGCATAATTGATTCTCGTTATGTAGCTTACAAAATACAATATCATAAACAAGATCGTTATTTGAAACACTTTTTTCTTATTTGTTATCTTTTGCATTACCTTTTTCCTTTCCGGTCAGAATCGTAATTCCGTTATTTTCGTAAATCTCCTCAAGTTCATCAGGCAGCCTTGAGTCACTTATATAAGTATACTTCGGATTCATATCATCTATCTTTATAAATGAATTTGTTTCATATTTGCTGCTGTCCGCAACCACAACAACCTTATCGCCTATGCTCATCAGCTTTTTTTGTATCTCTGCCAGATTCGGCACAGAGTCACTTATTCCATGATTTAAAGACACGCTGTTTGGGAAAATGAACACCTTTTTCACTCTTATGCTGTCGAACATATTGAGCGTAAAACTCCCGTAAAACGAGTTTTCCTCACGCATATAAAATCCTCCGCACAGAATAATTTCAAAATTTTTATAATTGCATGCCTTTTTGAACACGTCCAGGGAATGTGTAACAATCGTCAGAGTATCGAATCTATCCATAAGCACATCGATAAATTCAATAGCCGTACTGCCGGTGTCCATCGCAATTATGTCCCCGTTTTCAATCAAATCGGCAGCGGTTTTTGAAATCTCCGCCTTTTGGCTTAAATTTTCCTCCAATCGCGCCGAAAAATCCCGATATATCCTCGCTTCCGGCTTTCGGCATGCTCCGCCATGCACGCGCACAAGCTCGTTTTGTCTTTCAAGCTCCAGCAAATCCTTACGTATCGTCTCTATCGAAACGCCAAATCTTTTTGCAAGCTCCGCCGTCGTCACCGCCTGCTGCTTTTTCAATATGCTGCATATTTTGTCTCTCCTTATATTTGCAAGCATATCCACTCACCTCCAACAAAATCCAACATTGCACAATCTATTATACTCCCCCTCCGCCGCTTTGTCAAGATTTTTTTTGATTAGCCGAAGAAAAGTAATCCGCCCCCGCCTAAAAAGGCATAATGTCGGCATATTTCGGCTTGTCGTCTTTGAAAGGCTTGACGGATTGCCGAGTATTTTAACGCAGTAAAATCGGAAATTCACCTCTCAAAATCGGAGTTCGGATTACTTTTTTTCAGCTAATATTCACACAATTTATTTCAGCTACATATATTGTAATATCAAAGCAAACGGAGTGATTCCAATGATCAGGAAATTTGATTTATGCTGCAAGTCGGTTGGGCTTTCCTGCTTTGCCTTTTGTCTCGGAATGGTGACGGGACTTTGCCTGCCGATTTATGTGGTGGCAGTTTTGGAAACGGTTCTGATTCTGCTTATGGGGTATCTTTGCGTGTTCAGGTGGTAGGACGATTGACATTTTCGTCCCGTTTTTTCGCTGAAAGGAGTATTGAGTTATGAAAATTGTTGTTGTGAAAATGCCGAAGCTGCTCTCTAAAATGGTAAGTGCAATGCTGAAGATGAACTGACAAAAAGGAGATTTGAAAAATCCAAAAAGTTTTTTCCATCTCATTGTAAGGCGGCGTGTTTTTCAGCCGCCTTTTTTGTTTGCATGAAATTGCACATGCAAACAAAATCAAAAGCGCTGCCTTGTTCCGGTATCCGCAGACAGAACTTATACCGGATTCTTTTTCATTTTTATACAATTTGATTATTGACAAAACTTTTTCGCTGTGCTAAACTTATACTAAAGTCGGGATATTCCGACAAAAAATACGAAAGGATTTGATTTCAATGAAATTGTACGATTTTGTAAAAAATGAAAAGTTTTTAAGCTTTGCAGGCGGAGTTCTTGCCGCAACATACGGAGTTAAGCTGTTAAAAAGCGACAAGGCAAGAAAGGCTTGCGTAACAGGTCTTGCAAAGTGCATGAAACTCCAGAACGAGGCTCAGGAAACCTTCAAAAACATGAAGGAAGAAGCTGAGGACATTTGCTACGACGCAAAGCAGCAGGCAGCAAACGAAGAATAAAAGAGGGTATTTAAATTGAAATACAAAATTGTTTACGATACTCCCGGCAGACTGCGTCTGCGCTGCGGCTCGAATGCATTTTCCAAGGACCGCGAACAAGGGCTTGAAATGTATCTGACCAACATCACCGGCGTTTTTTCCGCTGTCGCATCATCGGTAAACGGCGGTATTCTCGTTTACTATGACGAGGGCGCGCGCGAGGATATTTTGTCGGCAGTCGGCTCTGTCTGCGCCTGCGATATTGCACCGCTGCCGCCGTCGGCAATGCAGATTATTGACGAGGAGTTTAAAAACGATTTCATCGGCATTATAAAAAGACGAATTTTGTCAAAGTTTTTTCTTCCGTCTTTTATTCGTATTCCGCTTACGATTTACCGCGCATTGCCATTTATTAAGGAAGGCATAAAAAGCCTTTCGGCAGGCAAGCTGAATGTAAGCGTACTCGACGCGGTGTCGATTTCGGCATCGATTGCAAGCGGCTCATATTCAACCGCGGCGTCTGTTATGACACTTTTGAATATATCCGCTCTGCTCGAAAGCTATACGCGCAAGAAAGCCAAAAATGCGCTTTCCGACAGCTTGTCACTCAATATAGACAAAGTGTGGCGCGTTAAGGACGGCGAGGAGCAATTCGTTCCGCTTGCGGATATTGCAATCGGCGACATTGTCAGAGTCCGCAGCGGCAGCATGATTCCGATTGACGGCTCTGCCGTCGGCGGCGATGCCGAGGTGAACGAGGCATCCATGACCGGAGAATCAATTCCTGTAGAAAAGACATGCGGCATGAGCGTTTATGCCGGAACCGTAGTCGAAAGCGGTACTATCGACATCGAAGTGAAAAAGCTTGCGGACGACAGCCGTATTCACAACATAATAGAGTTGATTGAAAATTCCGAGGAACTGAAGTCGTCGGCACAGACCAGGGCGGAAAAATATGCGGACAGGCTTGTTCCGCTCTGCTTTATAACAAGCATTGCGACATTCCTGCTCACGCACAATGTTTCAAAAGCGTTGTCGGTGCTTATGGTCGATTACTCCTGCGCTATCAAGCTTTCAACACCGGTGTGCGTAATTTCGGCAATGCGTGAGGCAACAAACTACGATATTATGATAAAGGGCGGCAGATTTCTGGAAAATTACGCCCTTGCCGACAGCGCGGTATTTGACAAAACAGGAACGCTAACGGTTTCCTGTCCGAAGCTGTCACGCGTTATCGCATTCGACAGCTATTCGGAGGACGAGGTTCTCACAATCGCGGCGTGCCTGGAGGAGCATTTCCCCCACAGCGTGGCAAAAGCTATCGTCAGCGAGGCTGCGAACCACGGTCTGGAACATTCAGAAATGCATGCCGAGGTGAAATACATCGTGGCTCACGGAATCGCGTCCGATTTGAACGGCAAAAGAGCATTAATCGGCAGCGCTCATTTCATATTTGACGATGAAAAGGTTGAGATTTCCGATGAGCAGAAAGCCATGATTTCCAAACTTGGCGAGAAATATTCGATGATATATCTTGCAATAGGCGAACAGCTTTGCGGAATTTTGTGCATTGAGGACCCGATACGCGAAAATGCCGCCGAGGTTATCGCTCAGCTTAAAGAACGCGGCTTTGACAATATCATGATGATTACCGGCGACGGCGAATCAACCGCACAAAATGTCTGCGGCGAGTTGGGCATAGAAAAATTCTATGCGCGTGTGCTGCCCGATGATAAGCTGAATATTGTGAATGAAATAAAAGCAGACGGACACAAGGTTGTTATGATCGGCGACGGGATAAACGATTCGCCGGCTTTGGCCGCGGCGGACGTTTCAATCGCCATGAAAGACGCGTCCGACATAGCGCGCGAGGTTGCGGATATCACGCTTTTAACCTCCGACCTTTCCCGGCTGATTGTCCTGCGCGATTTGAGCGAAAAGCTTTTTGCAAGACTTCATGCAAATTATCGCTTTATAACATTGTTCAACACATCGCTGATAGCGTTGGGAATGTGCGGCGTTATATCGCCCGTCACAAGCGCACTTTTGCACAATATATCCACAATGGGCGTTGTTGTTCAGAGCATGCGCAGGTTTCTGCCCGAGCGCGACAGCTTATAATCCCGGATATAGCATTTACTCAAAATGTACACGCAAAGGAATGAAAAGAATTTGAAATTTTTATTTCAAGTCGATTCATAAACTTTTAAAATTCAAACAGAAAACCCATGCCGCAGCGGCATGGGTTTTCTATTTTACAGAGCCGACTGTGTATCGTTCGGGTCTCCGTTTCTCGCAAGATCGTATTCCTCGCTCCAGTCGAGGTCTCGGTACGGTGCGCCTCTGTCGTCATTCTTTATAAAGTCCATAAGCAAATCCAACATATCCTCAGACCACGTATTTTTGTCAATCTGAGTCGGAGTGAATTTGTTCAGGGTAATCATTTCAAATCCGAAAATGTCCTTAACCTGGGTTTTTGCCGCTCCGTCAACAAGCTCGGCAACCAGGTGCGACGGCAGGAATATCACTCCTCCGCCCGCGCCGAAAACAACGTCGCCCGGCAGGCAGATTGCTTTTCCTATACGAACAGGCGTGTTATACCCTGTCATGATAAAGTCGCGTATCGGGGTCGGGTCGATTCCTCTGTAATATACCTGGACATCGTCTATCTTCTTCATCTGCTCAACATCGCGGACGCCGCCCCAGATTACCGCTCCGCCGGTCTTGGTCTTATTCTTCACAGCCGTTGTCAGATTTCCGCCCAAAAATGTACCTTTATAAATCTTGTCATACATATCAACCACCAAAACATCGCCCTCATAGAGATGCTCTATCGGCCATTGATTATATGTCCCCGTTCTCCCCTCACGTCTGCCCACGTCCTTTACAACCTCGTCTAAGTCAGGTCGGAACGGACAATACTGCGCCGTTACCGCTCTGCCGATGAGCTTTCTGCCATCGTCGTGCAGGGTTTGAAGTCTGCCTTCAAACTGGCTTTCGTAGCCTTTGACGAAAATCGGTTTCCAAACCTCCTCCAAGGTGAGATTTCGGAGTGCCTTTAAATATTTATCCGCCACCTTCGGTCTGCCATCGGGCAGACGCTCGCCTTTCCATTGCGGCGTTAATGCTATAATTTCTTCTCTTACATTAAAATTCATTTTTATTACTATTCCTTTCTGTGCCACAAGGCACATATCACAAAACTTAATTCTGAAACAAAATCGTTCAGATGCCGCTTGAAAAAGCGGCGACGTACGAGGGTACTTCAAGCTTTTGAAAGCAGTGCCGTTGGCGATTTTATTCAGACGGTAAGTCTGAAAGAAAATTGCTCATATTGCCGTTTGAAAAAGCGACGACGTACGAGGGTACTTCAAGCTTTTGAAAACGGCGAGATGGGCGATTTTATTCAGACGATAATTTTAAATTCGTTTCCGTAAACTGTCTTTGACGACAGCTTTATATCATGCTTTTCCCCATTTATATCAAGCTCGTAATCGCCGTAAAAGCCCTTGAATTTCGCGATGCCGTCACCATTGGTTTCGACTTCAACATCTGTTCTCCAAAGCTCGTTAAAGAGATAGTCCATTCTGTCATACGCCGGCTTCTTGCTCATATCAAAGCGCATCAGTCCGCCGCGGTACACATTCTCGCCCGAGCTCATATCGCCCTGCGGCGCCCACGCGGCATAGCCGTCAACGAGATTCCAGTAAATTATTGCCTCCATCGATTTTTGGCTGAACCATATCTTATACAGCTCCTCCAGCAGGTCTGCTTGTATCAGCTCATCCTCTTTGTCGTTCGAATACGCCGGCAAAGTAATCTCTGTCACCTGCATTGGCTTGCCGAGTTTTTCATACTGGTCCATCACACTGAACAGCTGTCTCGGATTATATCTTACCTGCGCGCCGTCACGCTCGCCCTTTTCGTCTATGAAAACGTGATATTGCATTCCGACAGTATCTATTCTCACGCCGCGCTCAAGCGCTGCCTTTATCATCAAATAGTATTCGCTGCGGTTGAATGCAAAATGCCCATACTCCCAAACCTGGGACGCTTCATTTATAATCAGCTCATTGTGCGGAAAATACTTCTTTGCCATCTCAAAATTCCAGTCGATTACATCGTCCGCTCTGAAAAAGTCATTTTCGTTCCAAATCGTATGCGAGCAAAGCAGCTCGTTTATAACCTCCCAGCCATGAATTCTGTCCGAATAGCGCTCGGCAAGCTCCTTATATCTTTTCTCAAGCTTACGTTTCATATCATCTACATCGTGCTTATCCACCCAGTCCGGCTGAAAATTGAAATATGTAAGACAATGCTCCTTCGGCGTTATGCCGTTTTTCTCGCAATATTCCAGACAAAGGTCAGGCGCAGGGCGTCTGTATACCTTGGGACTGTTTTTGTCAAATCTCGGCTTGCCCTGCTCCGGTTCAAGGTCACTCCAATAGAACGGGAGTGTCGCCTCGTTGAATATCTTTTTGAACGACTCTTTGTAGCAATCGTTCTTCTCTTTTGTTTCAAGTTCGTCAAGCATGAAAAGGTTTGCGCCGTATAAAAATTCATGCTTTTTCTGTTTTGCCTTGATTTTTACTCCGGCTATCGGATTGCCGTCCTTATCCTCCAAAGTTATCACCGCAAAACCCTTTCGATTCTGCTCTATGCCATGCTCAACCCTGTCCGCCGTCTCCTCTCTGTACTTGTTAAAATACTTCATCACATCATCACGTCTGCTCATTTTTCTTCTCTCCTTATATTGTTAAAATTCATACATTATAATTTCATTCCGCCGTCTATCGGCAAGTCTATTCCGGTTATATATCTTCCCTCGTCCGAGCAAAGCAGTAGTATTCCTCCGGCGCAGTCCTCCGCTTTGCCCGCAAAGCCGCAGGGTATGCCGGCAAGTACCTGCTTTTCGTATTCCTTGTCCGCAAGCGCGTCATAATTTCTCGGAGTCGCTATTACACCCGGTGACATATTATTCACCGTTATTCCGAACGGCGCTAACTGCTTTGCAAGATTTGTCACCATATTCATCTGAGCCGCCTTTGTTGCGGCATATACAATCATGTCCTTGTGCGGCTTATATTGCTGAACGCTGCCGACCGTCACAATCCTGCCCCAACCGTTTTTTTTCATATGCGGCGCATACTTTTGTATAAGCGCGAGCGAGCTTTTGAAGTTTATCTTCATCTGCTTGTCAAATTCCTCGCTTGTCACCTTGTCCCACGATTCTCGGTACTGGAGCGATGCATTCAAAACGAGAATATCCACGTCCCCGGTCTTCTTATACATCTCCTCCGCACAATTCTCATCCAAAAGATTGACATGCACCGGAACCGAATTTTCAATCTTGTCGCTTGCCGCCTTGCATTTTTCAAAGCTTGACGCTCCGTTTACAAACACTTTTGCTCCGCGCTCGGCAAGAGCCTTTGCCACAGCAAAGCCTATCCCTTGAGTCGAGCCTGTTACAAGCGCGGTTTTTCCGCTTAAATCAAACATATTTATTATTCCTTTCCCTGTCGTATGACATAAAATTCAAGTCTGAAAGAAAATCGTTCGCAAGTAGCTGCTTTGCAGTGAGTGGTTGCGCGCGAGTCCAAATTTCTAATTTGGCAACGAGTGCTATGCAACCGCGTTCTAAATCTCCGGTTTAGGTAACGCCACTGCTCTGTACGCCGGTACTTCTCACTGCGGTTCGGTCACTGAACGGCTCTGACAATTCACTGAATTGTCATTCACTACCGTTCAGCCGCTTCGCTCCCCCGAACAAAAAGTAGTGCTATGGGCGATTTTATTCAGACTGTAAGTCTGAAAGAAAATTGTTCAGATTGCCGTTTGAAAAAGCGACGACGTACGTGGGTACTTCGAGCTTTTGAAAATGGTGAGATGGACAATTTTATTCAGACTTACTTTATCAGCTCCATTCGCGGTCATTTGCCCATTCATTATCCCACATAGAGGTATCACCCCACACCTCGGGATATTTTTCGTGCATATGCTCTTTTATAAGTTCTTCATTAAGGCTATCAATGCCGAGTCCCGGCTTATCGGGAACATTTGCAAAACCATCTTTAATAAGCGGATTGTCAATACCGATTGCAAGGTCATTCCACCATGGAATATCAACTGAATGAAATTCAACCGCCAAAATATTTTGAACCGCTGCTGCCGCATGAATCGCAGCCATGCATGCAATCGGGCTTTCCGCCATATGAATCGCCATTGCGATTCCGTACTTATCGCACATATCACCCAGCTTTTTCATCTCCATCGCTCCGCCTATCGTGAGCATATCGGGATGCACCACCGACACGCCGCCGCACTCCATGAGCGGTCTGAAATTCTCGGCAAGGAAGATGTCCTCACCGGTGCATATCGGCACATTGCAGGCATGTGAGATTTTTTCGAAATGCTTGGTATAGTTCCATGGCGCGATGTCCTCAATCCATGCAATATTATATTTTTCAAGCTGTTTTGCGAACATTATGCAGTCCTCGATGCACACATGTCCGAAATGGTCTATCGCAAGCGGCACTTCATAGCCGATTACATCTCTCACCTGCTTTACATAGTCCTCCAAATAATCCATGCCCTTTTGAGTCATATGTATCCCGGTTGCATGGTGCGGAATTGTAAAGGTCTCGTAGTTCTTGCCGAGCATCATGTCCATGTCAACCGAACCCTTTTGATGATTGATTGCTTTCATCGAATACTTTTTTATATCCTCCAAAAAGCCGAGCGGCGCATTGAGACAGCCCGGTTCATCGAGCATAAGCTCTATGCCCAAATCCATTTTGAGAAAGGTAAATCCCTGCTCCATGCGCTTTTTAAGTGCGTGACCCATATCGGTGCCGGTGTGCTTTCCGTCAACATCGGTATCGCAATACATGCGCACTTTATTACGGAATTTTCCCCCGAGCAGCTGCCAAAGAGGAACACCCCATGCCTTTCCCGCAAGATCCCAAAGCGCAATTTCTATTCCGGACACGCCTCCGCCCTGTCTGGAATGTCCGCCAAATTGCTTTATCCGACGGAAAATTTTATCGACATTGCATGGATTTTCGCCGACTATTCTCGACTTTAGCATAAGCGCATAAGTCGCACTCGATGCGTCTCTGACCTCGCCATAGCCGACAATTCCCTGGTTGGTGTAAATCTTAATCAGCGGACAGTGCTTCGGCGCGCCGTTGATATTCGCCACACGCAAATCGGTAATTTTAAGCTCCGACGGAGACGAGCATGTGTTTACATTCTCCTCGATTGTTTCAAGAATATTTTTCACTTTGTTTTCTCTCCTCGCTTGACAATTCTTATTATCAATGTTATTATATACTTATATCGGCACATTTGTCATCAAATATATTTCCCATGATGTCAAATATATTTTCCGATAATGAACGGAGATTAATAATGGCTTACGGAGAACATTTCATCACAAACGAAAGCCGTCACAAAGTTTTCAGAATATATCATTCGACCGTCGAGCCGGGCAAGCGCGTATACCGCGCACACCATCACACCGCCTTTGAGATATCCACGCTTATCGTGGGCGCGGGGATATACAACATCAAGCCGCACGAATACAATTTTCATTCGGGTGATGTTTTTGTGCTTTCGAGCGATGAGGAGCACTGCCTAACCGAGATAACGAGCCGCGAGCCGCTGAATCTTTTGAATATTCAATTCGAACCTATATTTATATGGTCGGATTCGGGCAGTATTTCCGACTCCAATCTGCTGAAAATATTTTTTGACCGAAACAAAAATTTTCAAAATATGCTGCCGCGCGAAAATCCGGCAACACAAAAAATAAGAAATCTGATTTTGGAAATTTATGAAGAATTCGAAAAACAGGACAGTGAATATCTGCTGATGGCGAGGATAAAGCTGATGAGCGTTCTGATATCGCTGCTGCGCGATTTTAACTATGTGAATACCGGCAGCAGCTACGAATACAAATGCGAAAATCTGACCTATCTCGGCAATGCCATAAACTACATCAATGACAGTCCCGAGCATCCTTTCACCCTGGACGAGCTTGCCGACATAGCAAAGATGAGCCGCAGCCGTTTCTGCACCATGTTCAAAAAGTACAACGGCGTTACACCATGGGAGTATATCACGATAAAGCGAATCGACAAGTCGATTGAACTTTTAAAATCGACCGAGTTGACAAAGCTTGAAATCGCATGTCTTTGCGGCTTTAACAACACAGCGAATTTTTACCGCGCCTTTAAAAAGCTCACCGGCAAAACTCCGTCGGACTATGCCGAAAGGCATTAGCGGTGCGCGTCCGACTTTTTTGCAAGCTCCGAAAAGCTTATGCCCATAATCTTTTTGAACAATCTGCTCATGTACGCAGGGTCGTCGAAACCGAGCTGATATGCGATATCTTTCAGCTTCATTCCGTACACCGTCGCCATTTCCGCCGCCGTTCTTATTTTATATTCGTTCGCAAATTCGATTATGCTTTTCCCGGTGGCATTTTTAAACAGATTTTGCATATACCCCTCCGATATTCCCATTTTATCTGCCAATTCGGGTATGGCTATCCGCTCGCTTAAATGCTCGGAAATATATTTTCTGATACACTCGGCATACATTTTTTGCCCCGGCGGCAGCTTGGAATTATCCAACTCATTTATCACAATGTCCGACACCTCGGCACACAGTGCATACCAATCCGCCGCGGCGCGCAATTTATCGGACGGATAAATCGAATTATAATACACCGCTATCTTTTTAATCCTCGAAAGCAGCGAATTGTATTCACCGCCCCCAAGCTTTAAATCCGGGGGCAGCAGGAATGTATTTTCCTTTACAAGCTCTCTTTTAAGTTCGCCCAAATCATAAGTATTTTCATACCTTGTAAGCCTGTAACCCACATCAACCCCAACCGTTGTGTGGCATTGTATTTCGCCTTTGTATGCAGATGTTCGGTAGGCTGTGTCCGAGGTCATCACATGCAGCGCGTGCGGCATTAAAATATGCTTTTTGCCGCCGTATTCCTCGCACAAAATCCTCCCGCTCTCCATCACGCATATTTCAATATAGTTTTTCCTGTTTTTAAACTCGTTTTTATATTCGCTTACCGACACCGAGCAGCAAAACAAAAATCTCGGCACCGTTTCCAATTCAATTTTATAAAAGCACATTTTTCGGTCACCCCAAAATTATTATAACATTTTATATAAGAATTGTCCATATATATCATCATAAAACATTTACTTTTTTTCGATGTGAGATATAATATCATTATCAATATATCAGGAGGTAACACAAATGAACTATGCAAAGCTGAAAAGCTATCCTCTCGGGAGCATAACCGCGGAAGGTTTTCTGCGAGAGCAGCTTATGAAAAACAAGGACGGAATGGGCGGTCATTTGGACGAGCTTGAACCGGGCGTTATCCGCGACCCGTTTATCAACAGAACGCATGTCGGCGGTTGGACCGATGTCGACCAGGCAGGCTGGGGTGCGGAGATATCCGGAAATTATTGGTCGGGACTGATTGAGCTTGCCTTTTCTCTCAACGACAAAGAGCTGATCGAAAAGGTGACAAATTGGGTAGACACCATGATGAAGTATCAGCGCGAGGACGGATATCTGGGCACATACACGACCAACATGCTGGAGGACTACAACGCCTGGGGAACAAGCTGCGCGATGCGCGGGCTTATCGCATTTTGGGAGGCAACCAGCAGGCGCGATGTGCTTGACGCGGTCTATCGCTGCATGCTTTGGTTCTGCAACAACTGGGCAGGCGACAACAAAACTGTCTATGCCGGTCCGCTCTTAATCGAGCCGATGGTTTTTTGCTATTACCACACCGGCGACGAGCGGCTCATAAAATTTGCCGAGGAATATTCCGACTATCTCTGCAAGCACGATATATTTATGATATCATGCAAATCATTTTTGGAAAAAGGACTTCAATACAATTCCGAGCATACCGCCGGGATGGGCGTAAATTCAAGACTGCCGGCGGTTTTATACACCGCTGTCGGAAACCACGATTATCTTAAAGCGTCGGAAAAAATATTGGACGAGCTGCACCAAAAGGCAACTCACATCTCCGGCTCACCGGTCTCGGTGAATGAATATCTCGCACCCGTTTCATCGACCGCCGAAACCGAGTATTGCTCATATGCGTTTTACAACGAGACATACTTTTACATGAGCTATATCACAGGCAAATCCAAGTACGGCGACCGGCTCGAGGAAATGTTCTACAACGGCGCGCAAGGCGCGCGGAAAAAGGATGAGCGCGCAATAGCTTACCTAAGCTCGCCGAATCAAATCTATGCCACAAGATGCTCCTCGCCCGCTTTCGGCGACATGCAGGTCTATGCTCCCTGCTATCCGACCGCCTGCTGTCCGGTCAACGCCGTTGCGGTTTTGGGGAATTTTGTAAGGTCGATGATGCTCGATGGCAAGGACGGCAGCGTGTACATGAATGTCTACGGGCCTTGCAGGCTGAATCACAACGGAATTGAAATTGAAGAAATAACCGAATATCCTTTCCGAAACAAGGTTGATTTTGTCATCCGCTGCGACAGACAATTCGATATTTATCTTAGAATCCCCGAGTGGTGCAGCGAATATCAAATCAGCGTAAACGGCGAAAAAACAAGTGCCGAAAAAAACGCCGACGGATTTGCAAAAGTCAGCGGCAATTGGAAAAACGGCGATACAATCTCGATAGTATTCACCGAGGAAATCAAGGTTATACGCGTTGACGACAGCGACGGAGCGGCAAAGTTCCCGATTGCAATAAAGCGCGGCGCACTACTCTATTCGCTGCATATAAAAGAAATCTGGAACGAATATCCCGGCAATCCGATTACGCCGCTCCCCGACGGCTGGAGCTGGTTTGAAGCGCTGCCTTATTATGAAGAATCGGACTGCCCGGATCCGCGTGAGCGTCTCGGCTTAAATCGAAATCAGTTAAGCTGGAATGTGGCTTTGAGCGAGAATCTGAACCCCGACGATATTTCGGTCGAGTTTGTCGAAACGGACGGATATGTTTGGGAAAATCCGAAAATAAAGCTGCATTTAAAGGGCTATAAAGCGCCGTATCTCTGCGCGCCGTACCCGACAAAAACCTTTGAGCCGTTCGGCGCAAAGCAGACAGTCACGCACGAGGTTGAGCTGACACTTGTCCCCTACGGCTGCACAAATTTGAGAATTACATATTTCCCGATAGCGGACATATAAAATATTCTCAAGGGAAAAAACTTTTGATAAAACCTGAGTCTGCGAACGCAGGATTAACATTTCCCACACAAAAACAGGCGGCAATCCGAATTTTTGTCGGATTGCCGCCCGTTTTTTATAAGTTGCTTACTTTTTCTCGTATCTTTTCAATCGCCTTTGCGACCGTTTCCGCCGCCGGACCGCCGATAACTTTTCTGTCGCTGACGCATGTATGCATGCTTATAGCGTCATAAATATCATCATCTATGATATCGGAAAAGCTTTTTAACTCCTCAATCGACAATTCATCAAGAGCCTTATCATGCTCGATTGCATAGAACACCATTCTGCCGACAACGCTGTGCGCCTCGCGGAAGGGCAGACCCTTTTTTACCAAATAATCCGCCGCATCGGTCGCATTGGTAAATCCGCCCTTTGCGCCATTAAGCATTGTATCCTTATTCACTTTCATTGTCGAAAGCATATCGCAAAACACCGGCAGGCAAAGCTTGACAGTGTCGAGCGCGTCAAAAATCGGTTCCTTGTCCTCCTGCATATCCTTATTATATGCAAGCGGCAGACCTTTCATGGTTGTCAAGAGTCCCATTAAATGTCCGTAAACTCTGCCTGTTTTTCCGCGTATCAGTTCGGCAACGTCCGGATTCTTCTTCTGCGGCATAATCGACGAGCCGGTCGAAAATGCGTCATCCATTTCCACAAACGAAAATTCATGGCTTGACCAGAGTATGAGTTCCTCACAAAAACGGCTCAAATGCATCATCACAAGCGACAGGCAGCCTGCAAGCTCTATCACAAAGTCCCTGTCCGAAACACCGTCGAGCGAATTTAATGTAACTCCGTCAAAGCCCAGTTCCTCTGCCACATATTCGCGGTCTAAGGGATATGTCGTGGCGGCAAGCGCGCCCGAGCCGAGCGGCATCACATTGGTGCGCCTTTTGCAATCCGAGAGCCTGTCCAAATCGCGGTAAAACATTTCGGCATACGCGCACAGATGATGCGCAAATGTTATCGGCTGCGCCTTTTGCAAATGTGTATAACCCGGCATAACCGTCGTTTTATGCTCCTCGGCAAGCTTTAAAATAACATCCTCGGCATGAACGAGCATTTTTTTAACCTCGTCAATCTCGTCCATTAGATACATTCTTATATCGAGCGCCACCTGGTCGTTGCGGCTTCTGCCGGTGTGAAGTCTCTTGCCTGCGTCGCCTATTCTCTCGGTCAGAATTTTTTCGATATTCATATGTATATCCTCGGCATCGGTTTCAAACTCGACCTTGCCTGCCTCGATATCCGAAAGTATTCCCAAAAGTCCGTCAACAATCTTTTCCGAATCCTCTTTCGGGATTATGCCCTGCTTGCCGAGCATTTTTGCATGTGCAATGCTCCCTCTTATATCCTGGCGATACATTCGCGCGTCAAATCGTATCGATGAATTGAAATCATCCACTTCCTTATCGGTGCTTTTCTGAAAGCGTCCGCCCCATAATTTTGCCAACTGCTTCTCCTCCAATCAAAAAATGAAAAATGCGGCAAGGATTGCATAATTGCATAATTATACAAATCGGCTTTTACAAGACCTTTTCCCTGCCGCAGGTTTATTCAATTATTTATCGCCGTTCTTTTGCTTCATCATTGCTCTTACCTTTAAGGGGAGTCCGAACAGATTGATGAACCCCTCGGCATCCTTGTGACTGTAAAGCTCATGGCTGTCGCCGAAGCTTGCTATATCCTCGTTGTAAAGCGAATAATCGCTCTTTGCGCCGGCTGCCGAAATGCTGCCCTTATAAAGCTTTAAGCGAACTTCGCCGGTAACTGTCTTTTCCATCTCGTCAACCATTTTTGAAAGAGACTCGCGGAGCGGTGTGAACCATTTTCCGTCATATACAAGCTCTGCAAATTTGATTGCCGACTGTCTCTTAAAGCTTTGAGTATCGCGGTCAAGGCAGAGATATTCAAGTTCCTGCAATGCATAGTAGAGAATTGTTCCGCCCGGAGTTTCATAAACGCCGCGCGACTTCATTCCGACAAGACGGTCTTCAACGATATCCGCGATTCCGATTCCGTAAGCGCCGCCGATTTCATTAAGCTTTTCAAGCAGCGGACGCGGAGCAAGCTTTTCGCCGTCAACCGAAACAGGCTCGCCTGCCTCAAAGCCGATTGTGATATACTTAGGCTCATCGGGTGTCTTTTCGGGAGGAACTGTCAGCTTTAACAGATTGTCAAGCTGCGGCTCGTTTGCAGGATTCTCCAAATCCATACCCTCATGGCTGATATGCCATATGTTTCTGTCTCTTGAATACAAATCCTTTTTTGTTACCGGGATTTCTATATTATGTGCCTGTGCGTAGTCAACAGCATCCTCACGTGATTTGATATCCCAGATTCTCCAGGGAGCGATTATCTTAAGCTGCGGAGCCAAAGCCTTGATTGCCAGCTCGAAACGAACCTGGTCATTGCCCTTGCCTGTTGCACCATGGCAAATTGCCGTTGCACCCTCTGCCAAAGCAACCTCAACAAGCTTTTCCGCAATTATCGGACGAGCATGCGATGTTCCGAGCAGATACTTGCCCTCGTAGATTGCTCCTGCCTTTAAGGTCGGGAAAATGAAATTCTTTACATAATCGTCACGCAGGTCTGCCAAATAAAGCTTTGATGCACCTGCTTTTTTTGCTCTTTCTTCAAGACCATCAGTCTCTTTGCCCTGTCCCACATCTCCGCAGACAGCTATAACTTCGCAGTCGTAGTTTTCTTTAAGCCACGAAATTATAATCGATGTGTCCAGTCCGCCCGAATACGCTAAAACTATTTTTTTCTTTGCCATATTGCATTTCCTCCTAAAATAGTGTATAATTATAATAGCTTTAAATATTGCCATTACGCACCTTTAATGTTTCATCGTGTATATTATACACCAAAAAGAATAAATATGCAATATGTTAATGTGATAAAAATTTAAAAACAATAGGTGGTTTTTTTGTGATTATTTTAGGTATTGACCCCGGATATGCCATTGTGGGGGTAGGAATTGTAGAATATAAAGGAAACAAATTTCGTCCGATTGCATACGACGCGATAACGACTCATGCAAAATGCGCGACGACTCTCAGGCTAAAAACCATATACGACGACATAAATTTTTGTCTTGAAAAATACAAGCCGGACGCGGTTGCGATAGAGGAATTGTTTTTTAACAACAACGCAAAGACCGCGATAGCTGTGGCACAGGCGCGCGGCGTGCTTGTGGTCTCGGCAACAAACCGCGGCATACCGGTCTACGAATACACGCCGCTTCAAATAAAGCAGGCAGTCGCAGGCTACGGCAAAGCCGACAAAAGGCAGGTTCAGCAGATGGTTAAAATGCTTTTGAACCTCGACGCAATCCCAAAGCCGGACGATGCCGCCGATGCTCTCGCCGTTGCGATATGCCACGCACATTCGAGCAGGATGAACGAGGAGTTGGGGACGAATCGGCTTTAGTCAAAATTTCCGTTTTTTTGCGTATTCGCATATTTTTAACGAAATCCATTCTTTTAAGAATTGTAACCCACATTAAAAAGCCGTTTTCTTTACATTTATTTGTATGCTATCACCAAACTTAAAAAGAACGGTTGACAAATCCGATATTGTGGTTTACAATATAATCATACTTTGGGCGGACTTACCTCTGTCCATGAGACGAAAGGATGGTATTCATATGAAAAATAACAACACTTACAAATTGGTACTTGCAGGTCTGTTTGCGGCTCTGTGCTGCATATCCACCTTTATTCACATACCGACATTTTTCACAATGGGATATGTGAACCTGGGCGACTGCTTTGTAATCGCATCGGGCTTACTGCTCGGTCCTGTTTGGGGCGCGGCTGCCGGCGGTATCGGCTCAATGCTGACCGACTTAATCCTCGGCTATGCCACATACGCACCCGGAACGCTTATAATCAAAGCGGCTATGGCGGTTGTTGCTTCGCTTATCTACAGCAAATGCAGCTTCGGCGAAAACAAGATTCTTTCAAAAGTTATTGCGGCAATCTGCGGCGAGATAGTCATGGTCGGCGGATATTTTGTATATGAATATTTCATTCTTGCCTATGGCTATGCGGCTGTTTCGAGCATCGCGGGCAATCTGCTCCAGGCAGCGGCAGGCATTATCGCAGCGATCCCCGTTACAACAATTATCGAGCGCTCAAAGCTGATAAAGAAATAACATTACTGCAATCAAAAACGCACCGAATAAAATTCGGTGCGTTTTGTGCGTTCCGGGGGATCGAAAAAAAGCCCCTTAATCGGCTAAAGTCGGACGGCATGCCGCTCCCGAGCGATGCATTTTGCATGCGGCTCAAAGGCATGCAAGCTGTCATTTTCAAACCGTCTCCATACTCTTGAACGATCTTTAACTTTTTACTGTCCCTTTGCACTCTTTATCATAATCACGCCGCCCGGCTTTATTGCGAATTTCGGCGCGTTTATCTCCTCTCCGTCACCGCCTGCAACCACGCAGGGTTCATCCGACGGATAATCGATCTCGACATCATAATCGTTATAGTTTGCTATGAACTCCGCCCATGTGCCGTCCGAGGCAAGCCATTTGCTTTGCATGACCTTATCGACATGAAGTTTGTATCCGTTTTTCTCGACAATTTCATTTTTCCCGAGATTAAGTTCGGTCGGCTTTATCATTCTTCCGCGATTTAAGTATTTGCCCTCTCTTTGTCTGAAACCATTCGCTTGGCGCACAAATTTCAAAACTTTCTCGTTATCCGGCAGCAAATCAAAGTTCTTCAAGCCCCAGTTCCAAACCACTCTGCCGTTGTCCGATATAACCAGGGTCAGCATATCTCCCGCGCAGAACGAATATGCCATGCGCATCAAAAGATTTTCCGGATTCCTTTCATAATCAAAAGTCCCGTCCACGCAGACTTGATTTCCCATAAAATTGTTCACGTATTCATGATAAACATATGCATATGCCGGAACAGGCTCGCCTATCGGATATGCACAGTTGTATCGGTTATCGCTGAACATGAGATTCGGGATAAAGGTCTCGCCTGCCGCGGATTCGCACCCCAAAAGCACGCCGCTGTCCGCTGCCGCCGATGACAAAATATCCTTTACCGCGTCAAGCTGCCATTTCCCCGGTACGGGGGGATGCGAGTGCTGCTTGCTGTAGCAAAAATACGAATTTCCGCCATGATTCTGATCCAAAAGCTGAATATAATCGACTCCTCCGCCGATCATCTTTTTTGCCTCGCCGACCAGCACATTTTTGGTAAACTCTTGTGTCGGGCACATATCGTAGCCGTCTCGCTGCATTGTGCATATTTTGCTCTTTAAAAGCTCCTCCTTCGGCGAGCGGCACATAATTTTTTCAAGTCTCTTTTGCTCAAAATCCTCATCACATTTATAATCGTCCACCACATTGCTTTTCATGGTGTATCCCATTCCGCTGCAATATACGCCCAAAAGATGTCCCTTTTTGTGCAGCGCATCGGCATATTCCTCAAATGCCTGCTCGCCCCCGTACGGCGGCCAGACATAGGGCGGCGCCCACGGTGCCGTTCCTTCCCAATGCATCAAAAGAGCCATGATTTTACTGTCCGTCTTTTTTGCGATATCTTCAATCACCGGCAAGCCTTTTATATACGGAAACAATTTATTCGGAGTCATAACATCGGTATCGTGCAGACCGCGGACGGGGTATGTAACCACAACCGGCGATTCCGAATACCATTTCGGCAGCTTGTCATTCTTTTCAATCGGAACAAAGCTTGTATTTGCCGAAAACCACTCCCGATAAATCTCCGCCGCTTCATGCCAGCCGCCGCGGTACGGCTTTAAAACCCAGGGGAAGTTCATGGCATAGTCCGCACCGAACTCCGCTCCGGTATAAAATCTGAAATACATTTTGATTCCGTCTTTGCAAGGCACAAAATCAATCGCTTTCAAATCTCCCTCTGCATCATGCGCGCCAAGATAAAGACCCTTTTCATCGTCAAAATATGCCATGAATTGAGTCTCCACAACCGCAGGAAAAAGCGGCATAAATCCCATTCCGGGGTACTCCGGCTCAAGAAATCCGAGACATTTTTTCCTTTGCTCAAAATCATCCACGACCACGCCCTCGTTGAATCCCCACAAAATTTTATTTTCGCCCAATTCCGGTGACACACATATCGCGGTTTCGACATATTCCGGCGCGTCGCCCCCTTTATTTTCTATGCTGACCGAGATTTGAATTTCCTCACCGAGCGATATTTTTGCCGCCGCCGAAAAGTTCTCCGCACGATATTTATACTCTGCGCCGTTCTTTCCCATATACTCCATTTCGTCCGAGCCTTTTTTCCAAAGCTCTCCGTCCTTTGTGCGAAACGCCGCAGTGAATATCGGAAGTCTTTCATATATATACTCTTTTCCGCCGGATTCAAGCGAGGTTATGCACCCGTTTTCCTCATCAATTGCTATCGAATAATTATCATTTTTATATTCTGTCATTTTTTTATTTCCCTCCTTGCAGTGCTTTATTTCAATTATATTTTAATAAGCAAAATCTTTCTATGCTTTTTTTTAGAAATATATTGCATTTTTTTAGATGATGTGTTATGCTGATATAAAAAGGAGGGGCGGCAGCATGATGGAACGGTTTGAAAAGGAAGAAAATATAATCTCGGACGGGATTTCGGTAATCGAGCGGAAATGCAGCGCAGGCGGTGCAACGACAGTTCACTGCCACGATTTTATCGAGCTTGAATATATCTCGGAGGGGCGAGGCAAAAATATAATCGACGGGAAAGAATACGAATTTGAAAAAGACACTTTATTTTTTACAACGCCGATTAATTTTCACAGGCTTGTCTTTTACGAGGACACAAAACTGGTCAATATAACGCTGTCCGAAACAATTTGCAATCCGCACGCACTTTTCCGAATTGCGTCATCGCATACCGAGAATGCCGTTGTCTTTTCCGACTCCGACTTGATATTTATAAAAAAACTTATCAGCGAACTTTCGGCAGCGGTCGGTGAAAAAGACAAAGAATATTGCTCCGCCCTGCTCGATACGCTGCTTTTCAAGACCGCAAAAAGCATAAAGCAAAGAAATACACTCTCGGTGACATATGTTCAATCGGCAATGCTCTATATTATG
Organism: uncultured Clostridia bacterium; assembly: GCA_934486735.1. Lineage (GTDB taxonomy): Bacteria > Bacillota > Clostridia > UBA1381 > UBA1381 > CAKSQL01. Next base: position 48,699 of record CAKSQL010000013.1, read on the forward strand.
AATAATTTCCGCTCCGATATAACGCTTGCAAGCGCTGCGGATTTTGTCGGTCTTGCGCCCGCTTACTTAAGTCTGATTTTCAAAAAATCCGCCGGTGTGAATTTTAAAGAATATCTAAGTTCGCTCCGCTTTGACTATGCAAAAAAGCTTCTGCGTAACTCGGACATGAGCATTTCGGAGGTCTGCTACGAAAGCGGTTTTTCCGATTATTCCAACTTCCTGCGAAGCTTTAAAAAGCGTTTCGGGATATCTCCCGGAAGTCTGAGAAAGGAATGTAAAAACCGTTCGTAAAAACCGCCCCGTTTTCCGTCGGAATAATTTTACGCACATCGCACCGGTGCGCAAAAAATGCGCGCATCATCCAAACCGAACCAAGTGAAATGCCGGGTCTGTGCCGCAAATCAGTTCTTCCTCGTCCGGCACATCCTGCGAAACAAGCTTCATCTCCTCCGACGGCAATATTCCCATGATACTTTTATACGTCCTCGAAAAATAGGAATAATTGTTGAATCCGCACATTTCGGAAACCTGCCCGGCGGTAAGCTTATCTCTCACAAGCAGCACTCTCGCCTGGCTGCATCGGATATAATTAAGATATGTAATAATCGACACACCGGTATTGTTTTTGAACATCCGCGAAAAATACGCCCTCGAAAAACCCACGTGCCGCACAATGTCATCGATTGTGATATTTTCCGAATAGTTTTTCTTTATAAAACCCACCGCGTCCTTTATACTCTCGGGAAAATTATCCCCCGCAACCTCGGTCTCCACGTGATTCTCGGTCAGGTCAATGAGAAATTCCAGCACAGCCGCGCGGATTTTGGCGCAGTAACATCCCTCTTTTTGAGTATACAGGAGCATAAGCTTTTTGAAAAATTTTGCGTATTTTTTATCCTTTATTATATTCTCATACACAACCGTATCGATTGCAATTCCGTTATCGCGAAAAAAACCGGTATCGACGATAAGGCAATAATATTCAAGTTCCCGATCGGAGCAAACCGCGTGAAAACAATCGGAATTTATCACCGCCATATCCCCCGGCCCGACAGCATAATTGTGTCTATTGTTCACCACCTGTCCGCTGCCTTTTGTAAAATACAAAAACTCCGGATTCTCGTGCCAGTTGCCGAACGCGTTATACTCCCTTTCCTCGGTCATTCTTATGGTATCATAGTGAAATATAAATGGCAGCTGCTTATTTTCAAGCATATGATTTTCGTAGTTCATTCTAAATCCTCCGTTTTTCAAAAAAGGCACAATTGTGTTAAAATTAGTCACAATATACTATTGCAAATTCTCTGCTTTTATTATACAATAAATTTAAAAATAAGTCAACAAAGGAGCGATAAATAATGTTCAAAATCGGTGTAATGACAGATTCGTTCAGAATCGATACAAAAAGCGCCATAGAAACCGCCGCAAAAATCGGCGCGGACGGCTTTCAGATGTACGCCACAACCGGCGAAAACTCGCCCGAGAATCTCACAAAAGAAAAAAGACGCGAGCTTTTGGATTTTACAAAATCGCACGGCCTTGTATTCTCGGCAATCTGCGGCGACCTCGGTCAGGGGTTCGGCAATAAGGATAAAAATCCCGAGCTTATAGAAAAATCCAAGCGCATATTGGACCTTGCAAAGGATTTGGAGTGTGACATAGTAACCACGCATATCGGCGTTGTTCCGTCGAATCCGGGTCACGAGCGTTACAAAATAATGCAGGAGGCTTGCTTTGAGCTTGCAAAGTATGCCGATAACATGGGCTCGCATTTCGCAATCGAAACAGGTCCCGAGCCTGCGCAGGTATTGAGAAACTTTCTCGACAGTCTTTCATCCCATGGCGTGGCTGTGAACCTTGACCCTGCAAATCTGGTTATGGTTCAGAACGAGGACCCTGTAAAAGCTGTTCACATCTTGGGTGACTATATCGTACATACGCATGCCAAGGACGGCAGACAGAACTATTGGAAAAATCCCGAGGAAATCTACGGAATAATCGAACATTCGACCTTTGCCGAAAGCGAGCCTGCTTTTGAAGAGCTTCCGCTCGGCGAGGGAAAAGTAAACTTTCCTCTTTATCTCCAGGCTCTGCGCGAAGTCGGCTACAACGGCTTTTTGACAATCGAAAGAGAGTGCGGAGACAACCCGATTGAGGATATAACAAAAGCAGTTAAATTTTTAAAGGATTTAATATAATTATAAAATGAAAGGATGACAATCATGGATAAAGTAAAAATTTTAATGATCGGCGCAGGAAACATCGCGAATACACATCTTGATTCCTACAGCCGCAACGATGAGGTGGAAATTGCCGCAATCTGCGACATCAACGAAAGCCGCTTAAACGAAACAGCCGATATTTTCGGAATCGAAAAGCGTTTCACATCGGTTGACGAAATGCTCAAGTCGGTTAAAGGCGATGCAGCCGATGTCTGCGTATGGAACTGCAGCCATGCCGAGTGCTCGATTGCAGCTCTGAACGCAGGTCTGCATGTACTTTGCGAAAAGCCGATGGCTTACAACGCCGAGCAGGCAATCGCAATGCGTGACGCAGCGGTTAAGAACAACAAAATACTTATGATAGGCTTTGTCCGCCGTTTCTTAAACATCACAAAAATCGTAAAAGACTTCATTGATGTCGGCACTCTCGGCGACATCTATTACACAAAGGCAACCTGCACACGCCGTCACGGAAATCCGGGCGGATGGTTTTCAAACAAGGCTCTTTCGGGCGGCGGTCCCGTTATCGACCTGGGCGTACATATCATCGACCAGTCGCGCTATCTCATGGGCAAGCCGAAGCCGGTTTCGGTATACGCCGCAACCTTTGACAAGCTCGGCAGACGCGACAACTTAAAAACAAATGTGGGATGGTCACCCAAAGACGCAAAACCCGATGACGTCTGCAACGTTGAGGATTTGGCAAGTGCGCTTATCCGCTACGACAACGGCGCGGTGACTGCTCTTGAAGTAAGCTTTGCCATGAACGGAGACGGCGTTTACAAAAACGAGTTTTTCGGAACAAAGGGCGGCGCAAACTTTACCGATGATTCGATTAAGCTTTACACCGAGATGAACGACTTTATGGTAGATGTGACTCCGCAGATTGAAAATCTCAAAAACGATCAGCCGATGTTCGACGGCGAAATGAACCACTTTGTCGACTGCATACAAGGTCGTGCGGAATGTATCTCAACAGCCGATGACGGAATCGAAATCATGCGCATACTCGACGCTATCTACGAATCGGCAAAGACAGGTCACGAGGTTATCTTATAATCGAAAGGATGGATTTACAGTTATGAAAATATCAGTCAGCTCATATTCTTTCAGCCAGCTTATTTCAGCCGGTAAAATCGACCAGGCCGGCGTTGTTGACAAGGCTCACGAAATCGGTTTCGGTGCTGTTGAGTTTACGGACCTTGCAGGAAACAGCCTTGCAGAGCAAAAGGAATATGCCGCAAAAATCCGCGAAAAAGCGGACAAGCTGGGCATGGACATTACAGCGTATACCATATATGCCAATTTGTATCAGCCGGGAACCGTCTCGGCGGAGATAGAGCGAGTTAAAGGTCAGCTTGATGTGGCAAAAATTCTCGGTGTTCCGGTTCTGCGCCACGATGCGTGCCATCGTCTCACCAAAACCGGCAACGGCAGAAGCTTTGCGCTTATGCTGCCCGAAATTAGCGCAGCGGCAAGAGAAATCACATCTTATGCCGAAACTCTCGGCATAAAGACATGCGTTGAAAATCATGGCTTTATCGCGCAGGACAGCTATCGCGTTGAGATGCTTTTCAATGCGGTAAACCATGACAATTTCGGACTTTTGGTCGACATGGGCAACTTTGTCTGCGCCGATGAGGACTCGGCAACGGCGGTATCGCGCGTTGCTCCCTATGCGATATATGTCCACGCAAAGGACATGAGCATTCACCCGGCGACATTCGAAAAAGGCGGCTTTACCAGAGGCGGCATGAAGTTCATGGGCGAGGCTCTGGGCGACGGAATTATTCCGATTGAACGGAATCTGCTCACCTTGAAGCGCGCAGGGTATGACGGAGTCGTATCCATAGAATACGAGGGTGAAAGAGACTGTATCGAGGGAATAACTCAAGGCTTTAACAATCTTACGCAATATATTAAAAACGTTGAAAATATCAAGTTTTAAAAATCCAAACCGGAACCCCGTTCGGGGTTTCCGGATTTTTGGGTTTTGGACATTTTAAATTTATTGACACAGCATTACTTTTATGGTAAAATTATTACACAAGCAAAAAAGGAGACACGCATTATGAGAGTAATTGTATGCAAAAACTATGAAGAAGTATCGGAACAGGCTGCAAAGCTTGTGGCAAGTCAGATCACATTGAAGCCCAGCAGCGTTTTGGGACTTGCGACCGGCTCCACGCCTATCGGAATGTATCAAAAGCTGGTCGAAATGTATCAAAAAGGCGAGCTGGATTTTTCCGATGTAACCACTTTCAATCTCGACGAATATTATCCGATAAGCAACGAGAATAATCAAAGCTATCATTATTTTATGAACGAGCATCTTTTTTCAAAGGTGAATATCAATCCCAACAAGCGCTACATTCCGAACGGCGAGACCACCGACCCGGATGCTGAGTGCCGCAGATATGAAAAACTCATAGACGAAGCCGGCGGAATAGATTTGCAGATTCTCGGTATAGGTCAGAACGGGCACATCGGCTTTAACGAGCCGGACGACAACCTAAACTGCTCCACTCATCTGACCGAACTGACCGAGAACACAATCGAGGTAAACTCGCGCTTTTTCGAAAAGAAAGAGGACGTTCCGGTGTATGCGCTCACAATGGGAATTGCCGAGATATTGAAGTCGAAAAAAATAGTCCTGCTTGCATGCGGCAAGAGCAAGCACGCAGCCGTTGCCGAGCTTTTGAACGAGGAGATCAACACGCTTGTTCCGGCAACAATGCTCAAAGTTCACCCCGATGTTGTCCTCATCTGCGACGAGGAAGCATATAACGATTAAAGGACGCTGACAATTATGAAAACCATATTAAAAAATGCAGGAAATTTCAAGGATGATATCGTTATCGAGGACGGAAAGATATTACATATCGGCAAGACTTCCGAGCCGGGAATTGACCTTGGCGGAGATTTTGTTTTCCCCGGGCTTATCGATATTCATTCGCATGGCTGCATCGGCTATGACACAATGGACGGGAATCATCTCGGCGAAATAGCCGAATTTGAGGCAAAAAACGGGATTGCGACCTGGTATCCCACAACAATGACAATGAGTATAGACAAAATCAAAAGCGTTGTGAATCCCGAAATACCCCGATTTGAAAACTCCGCAAACATTGCCGGCTTTCACATGGAGGGACCGTACATTTCCCCAAAATACAAGGGCGCTCAGAACGAGAAATATATAAAATCTCCCGTCATGGCAGAATTTAATGAATTTAACAACATTAAAATGGTAACTCTTGCGCCCGAGCTTGACGGAAGCATCGATTTTATAAAGGAATGTCCGACGGTTGTTTCTCTCGGGCACACCGCGGCAGACTACGAAACCGCCGCCGCTGCAATGGATGCAGGCGCTATGTGTCTCACGCACACCTTTAATGCAATGCCGCCGCTCCACCATCGCAATCCCGGTCCGATAGGCGCGGCAATCGAAAAGAATATTTATGCACAGGTAATATGCGACGGTCTGCACATTCACAAAAGCGTCATTCAAATGCTTTACAGGACCTTCGGCACAGACCGCATGGTTTTGATAAGCGATTCAATGCGTGCCACCGGCATGCCGGACGGTGAATATGAGTTCGGCGGACAAAAGATAACCGTTACAAACAAGGTTGCGCGAACCGAGGACGGCGCAATCGCCGGCAGCACCTCCACCCTGTTTACATGTGTGAAAAAGGCAGTCGAGTTCGGGATTCCGATGCGGGACGCTTTCAAAATGGCATCCGAAACTCCGGCAAAGCTTATGAAGCTGAACAAAGGGCGGATCGCCGCAGGTTTTGACGCAGATATCATAACTGTAAGCGAAAATCTTGACTTGACACGCGTGTTCATAAACGGCAGCCCGGTAAAATTATAAACCGTAACAGAATATTATTCACGCCTTGTGCCGAATGGCACAGGGCTTTTTCAATCTTTCACGAAAACCCTTTCGAAAAAGTTTTGAGCCGGTAACATTTTTTGTAAAAATCGCCCGAAATTAAGCCGTTTTTTCAGCTAAATGACAAAAATAATTTTTTTTTCGATATACTATTGCATATTTGATGAAAAAGTGGTAAAATGTTAGACGGTAAGAACATACGGCATGTATAAATATACATGTCTATACAAAAACAAGGAGGCTATGAATTATGTCATACGCACAGGAAGTATTAGCAAAGCTTAAAGAGAAAAACCCTAACGAGCCGGAATTTATCCAGGCTGCAACAGAGGTATTGACAACACTTGAACCGGTATTTGAAAAACATCCGGAATTTGAAAAAGCAGGTCTTTTGGAAAGAATTGTAGAGCCGGAAAGACAAATCATGTTCCGCGTACCCTGGGTTGACGACAACGGCAAGGTACAGGTAAACAGAGGTTACAGAGTTCAGTTCAACTCGGCAATCGGTCCTTACAAGGGCGGTTTGAGACTTCATCCGTCGGTAAACCTCGGAATCATCAAGTTCCTCGGTTTTGAGCAGATTTTCAAAAACTCGCTGACAACACTGCCGATAGGCGGCGGCAAGGGCGGCTCGGACTTCGACCCCAAAGGCAAGTCGGACCGCGAAGTTATGGCATTCTGCCAAAGCTTTATGACAGAGCTGTTCAGACATATCGGTGCTGACACAGACGTACCTGCCGGCGATATCGGAACAGGCGCACGTGAAATCGGCTACATGTTCGGACAATACAAGAGACTCAAGAACGTATATGAGGGCGTTCTGACAGGTAAGGGACTCACATACGGCGGCTCGCTGGCAAGAACCCAGGCTACAGGCTACGGTCTTGTATACTTTGCAAATGAAATGCTCAAAGATCTCGGAACAGACTTTGCAGGCAAGACAGTTGTTGTATCGGGTGCAGGTAACGTTGCTATCTATGCTACCGAAAAGGCTCAGGCATTCGGCGCAAAGGTTGTTGCTCTGTCCGATTCAAACGGCTGGGTATACGATGCTGAGGGCATCGACCTCGACGCTGTTAAGGAAATCAAGGAAGTTAAGCGCGGCAGAATCAAGGATTACTTAAACTACAGACCGAACGCAGAGTATCACGATGGCAAGGGCATTTGGTCAATCAAGTGCGATATCGCTCTCCCCTGCGCTACACAGAACGAGCTTAATTTGGACGATGCCAAAGCATTGGTTTCAAACGGCTGCTTCCTGGTTGCAGAGGGCGCTAACATGCCTACAACACTCGAAGCTACAAAGTATTTGCAGGAGAACGGCGTATACTTTGCTCCGGGTAAGGCTGCAAATGCCGGCGGTGTTGCAACATCAGCTCTCGAAATGAGCCAGAACTCACAGAGACTGTCATGGACATTTGAGGAAGTTGACGAAAAGCTGCACAACATCATGATCAGCATTTACAAAGCTGCATCATCGGCTGCCGATGAATATCATAAAGAATTTAACGGCAAAAAGGATTTGGTATCCGGCGCTAACATCGCAGGATTCATGAAGGTTGCCGACGCTATGATGGCTCAGGGTATCGTTTGATAATAAAAACAGTGATGTCAGCTGACACTCGGAGTCGATTGCGGAATAAAATCATTCCGCAACAAAAACCAACCCGAGTATATGGTGTATATTTTATGCGAAAACGTCACAAACAGCATTATTTGAAAAACGTATACATTTGACAGAATCGGGCATTGAATAAAACAAGGCATTGAAGTCACTATTGATGATTTCAATGCCTTGTTTTTTATATTAAATCCTACTTTGATACCATAATGCAGAAAAGAATCCTGCGTAGATTGCCTTTTTGCAAGACGATGGCGTATGTATATACTCCGAGTCTTGATAAAAGGTGAGATGCGACGTATATTTTTTTCTATTCTCAGCCGCGATATAACGCGGAAAAGATACAAGTAGATTGCCTTTTTGAGGGGCGACGGTGTATGTATATACTCCGAGTCCCGATAAAAGGTGAGATGCGACGCATATTTTTTTCTATTCTCAGCCGCGATATAACGCGGAAAAGATACAAGCAGATTGCCTTTTTGAGGGACGACGGTGTATGTATATACTCCGAGTCCCGATAAAAGGTGAGATGCGACGTATATTTTTCGCGTTATTTTCCGAGATATGAGAAATGCATATAATCCTTGACACTTCCATCCCAGCTGCCACCCCATATCCAGCCGTATTTTGCAAATGCGGCAACGACTGCTCCGTCGGGGGTTATGGAATATTGATCCTCGTAGGGCGACCAATGCGTTCCGGTTATGGCTGTACCGTCAGCCGAGTGACAGTAGTAATTCTCGTCCGGGTTGATATCTATGCATGTTCCGTAGCTGTGCTGAGAAACGCTTCCGAAAGCGGTCGTGCGCCAGCAATATCCGCCCACACTCTTAATCGGGAATTGTGACGGATCTTCAAATATTTCGCGGAAAATGTTTACAACATCCTCGGCGAGGAACTGATTCACTTGAAGTGATTTTTTCGCTGCCACCTTTTCGCCGTTTTTGCCTATCGTCCAGACATCGACCGTAACCGAAACCATATTCGCGGCGGCTTCTTCCTCGGTTTCGAAGAGGTATCCGCCCGGGAAAACTCTCATTCCCTTAGCGGTTAGGGTTGCTTTATCCTTTTTGACCACCGTCATAAGCTTCGGCGACGACTTATAGACTATGTCTATCGGCAGAGAAAACGCTTCCACTCCAGATGCGTATCTGACTCCTGCCGAAACCGTATATTTCATATTATCCGACAGAGCCGAAAAATCCGGCTTTATATCGGGTGTGACGGATTCGAGGGTTTCTACGGCATTGCCGTTCGCGTCCTTAACAATTACCATGTACTCCGCCGCGCCGTCAACCGGAGTCATTTCAAATGACAGATTGTTATCCACATCCACATTATCGGCAAGCATGGTAAACTCCGGCACAGTAAATGCAGCTTTTTCCGCCGCAAACTGTGTATACACGCGGTTTATCATTGCAATTGCCTGCTCGCGCGTTGCTCCGCTCTCCGGCAAGAGAAGAGTGTCCGACACTCCGCTTATGACAGAATATTTCATTGCCGTTGCGACCTCGGAAAATGCCCAGGGCGAAATATTCGCGGAATCGGAATATCCGCTCAAAATCTCCTCCGCCTCGGATTTTAAAGTCACAAGATTGATTTCCGCCGATTTGAGCGTATTCACAATCAGCTTTGCCATTTCCTCGCGCGTTATTTCATCATCCGGCTTAAACTCAGTCTCGGTGCGTCCGCTGACTATTCCGAGCGCATACGCCTGAGCCACAGGGATGCTGTCGCTGTCCTCAAACGGGAACACCTCCGGTGTATATATTTCCTTATCCGACAAGGTTTTAAAAAGCTTTATCAAAAGCTCGCAAAACTCGCCGCGCGTTATATTTCCCGAAAGACTGTTTTGCGCCGTATCATACGCTATCAGCCCGGCTCTCGATGCCGATTCATAATCTGTGAGCGCCCATTCACTCAAATCGGAAGCGTGTACCGTACCCTGCGCGGCGAGCGCGGCACACAAAACCGCTATGGCTTTCTTCATTTTATCTATCTCCAATCCACCGCCTGCCGCGGCTAATATATAACAAACTTCTACACTTTATTATAGCACAGGCATTCGCCTTTTTCAATTCACACTATGTAAAAAAACTGTTACATATTTATGAACGCCGTCCGCTCTGCCCCTCAAGCCAAATCAGCAGAACCGATACATCCGCCGGCGAAACGCCTGAAATTCTCGATGCCTGTCCCAGTGACGCAGGTTTGATTTTGTTAAGCTTTTGCCTTGCTTCCAGTCTGAGACCATGTATCTCGGAATAGTCGCAATTCTCGGGCAGCGCCCGCGATTCCAGCTTTTTAAACTGCTCCACCTGCTGCTTTTGCCGCGTGATATATCCGTCATATTTTAATCGGATTTCCGCCTGCTCGCTGACTTCGTATGCAAGCTCGGGTCTGTCCTTATCCGCCGGCGCGATTTTTTCGTAATCAAGCTGCGGCCGCTTTATCATCTCCGACAGCCTTATCCCGGTCACAACCGGAGTTGTATCATACTTTTCCAATATCGGATTCGCCAAAGACGGCGGCACAACCACCGAGCAAAGGCGCTTTATTTCCTCATCGATCGCCTTTTCCTTGGCAAGAAATTTTTGATATCTTTCCTCGCTGATGAGTCCGACACGATAGCCGATTGGGGTAAGCCTTTCATCGGCGTTATCCTGTCTCAAAAGCAGTCTGTATTCCGAGCGCGATGTCATCATTCGATAAGGCTCGTTTGTTCCCTTGGTAACAAGGTCGTCTATCAGCGTGCCGATATACCCCTGCGAGCGGTCTATAACCATCGGTTCTTCGCCTTTGAGTTTGAGCGCCGCGTTTATTCCCGCAACTATGCCCTGCGCCGCCGCCTCCTCGTAGCCGCTTGTCCCATTGAACTGTCCTGCTCCGTAAAGACCGCTTATCTTTTTAAATTCAAGCGTGGGATAAAGCTGAGTCGGGTCGATGCAGTCATATTCTATCGCATATGCCGGGCGCATGATTTCTACATTTTCGAGTCCCTTAATCGTTCGGAGCATTTTTAGCTGAATATCCTCCGGCAGTCCGGTGCTTATGCCCTGTGCATACATTTCGCGCGTGTCCATACCCATCGGCTCCATAAAAAGCTGATGCCGCTTTTTCTCTTTAAATCGTACTACCTTATCCTCGATTGACGGACAATATCTCGCGCCGACACCCTCGACCCTGCCGCTGTACATCGGTGCGCGTTCTATATTATCCAAAATCAGCTTATGAGTCTCCTCATTGGTATAAGTGAGCCAACAGGGAAGAAGATTCTCGCCCGGCTTTTCGGTCTCAAACGAAAACGGGACTATTCTCTCGTCCCCGTCCTCGCGCTCCATTTCGTCATAGTTTAAGGAATCGCCATGGATTCTCGCCGGAGTTCCGGTCTTGAATCTCAAAAGTTCAACTCCGAGCCGCTTTAAATTTTTCGAAAGCTCCTTTGCAGGGAATGTCCCGTCCGGACCGCTCTCGCGCTCATAATCGCCTATGAGCACCTTTCCTCTTAAATATGTACCGGTCGAAACCACAACCGCTTTTACTCCATACGCCGTCCCGAGGTGCGTCACCACGCCGCACACCGCTCCGTTTTCGGTGAGAATATCGACAATCTCAGCCTGTTTTACCTGCAAATTTTTCTGCTCCTCAACCGCTTTTTTCATGCGGATATGATATCGTTTTCGGTCTATCTGACATCTCAGCGAATGAACCGCCGGGCCTTTTCCGCGGTTTAACATTTTCGACTGGACAAAGGTATCGTCTGCCGCCTTGCCCATTTCGCCGCCGAGAGCGTCCAGCTCGCGCACAAGATGTCCCTTTGCCGTTCCGCCAATGCTCGGATTGCAGGGCAGATTTCCTATCGCGTCAAGGCTGATCGAGAACATTACCGTCCTCATTCCGAGCCGCGCGGCGGCAAGAGCCGCCTCAATTCCGGCGTGTCCTGCACCTATCACCGCAACATCAAAATTCTCGATATATTCCATTATTCCTCCGACCCTTTCTCATGCTCCGACTCCTGCTCTGCATACGCAGTATTGTTGTCTATTATCTTCTTAACCGTCCGTGCGGCATAAAATTCTATCGGGAATCGCATAGCCGCGTACCAGAAAAGCACAAGCAAAATAAGTGCAAACACAGGATTTAAGACGGCAAATACAAAATATGTCACCACAGCCGGAATTGCAATCAAAAGGAAATTTTGCGGCAGCTTTGCAACAGCGAGGATAAATGCGTTTTTATAAAGCGTTGTGAGCTTATTGTCAAAGGTGACAAGCATTTGATAGATGTAGCCATGCATAAAAACATAGATTGAAAATGTCACCGCCAAAAATGCCAGCAGGATAAAATATAACATGCTATGCGAGCTTTTATACATCGAAAAATAGAAATATCCTGCGTTGAACATTAAAAACAGCGCAACAACGTCTATGACCGATACTATCAGCGATTGCTTGAAATTTTCCTTAAATTTATTGCAAAAATCGCTCCATATCCACAAATGGTCCTCGCGCGTTATGCACCTTGCGGCATATGCAAAATATGCCGAAGCAGGTCCCGACCCAAGCATAAACAAAAGCTCGGACACAAACAGCGCAGTAAAAACGCCGGTATACGTCGCATGCGCCTGAGCCGCCTCAACAGCCTCCGCGCCGCTTGTCAGTTCGGATATAACCCCCGCCATGTGCGGATAAAGAAAAAGCATAAAAAACGCCCCGAGGATAATTATCATCGGTATGCTCGACAAAACATAGAGCAGGTTTACCTTTATCAGATTCCAGAAATTTCGTATGTATAGCGCACTTCCGGTGAAAAACGCATTTTTCTCCGGGGCATTCTTTTCAACACCTTTTCCCTCTTTATTATAATTAAATTGAAAAAATGACATCTCTTTTCATTCCTTATTCAGATATTTGAGCCATAACAGCACATAAAGCTATTGTATCACAAATTTCATCATGATACAATAGCTTTATCGGAATTTTGTACACTTTTTAATCGATTGCAAGATTAAAATAGCAATCCTTGTACTCCGGCGGATAAATCATAGCCGACGCTCCGCCGTTTTTATCAGGCAGAGCAACGCGGCAGTGCGGCGCATTGAAAAGCGAATTTACCGCTGCGATACATTCCTCAACCTCCTCGCCGCCGGTGCACAGCTCCTTAAAATCCAGCATGCCGCCGTCGAAAGAGCAGACCGCGAAAGCATTTACCTCCGCACCCTTTATTTCAAAAAAGTTCCCGTTATATATCTTCCACATATATTCAAGCTCGGATATGTCCCACTCTATAAATCGCTCCGATGCAAAGTACTTTTTCCGCAGAACATAAAGCCTTTCGGGAGATATTTTCTTTACTTCAAGCGCAGTGTCGCCAAAGCCGGTTCCTGCAAATTCCGCACGTTTGACCGCTGAAATTTCGGTAAAGCCGCGTTTTTTGTAAAATTCATAAAGCGATTTTTCCGCCGGGACTAAAACTGTGAACGCCCCTCCCGAATCGAGCGTGTATTTATTGGCATAGCGTATGAGTTTGCTCGCGATTCCGCGGCTGCGCGCACGCGCGTCGGTAGCTGCGGCATATATATAATTTCCGCTTATACTCCCGAGCCGAACCGGCAGCAGCGACAGCATGCCTTTGATAAATCTGTCCTCGATATACAAAAGCACCCTATCGGAATATACTCTCAAATAATTTTCAATATCCCGGGCACTGTCACCAAACGCTTCATGCCACAGCCGTTTAATTTGTTCTCCGTCATTTGTCTGTGCAAATCTAATCATAATTAACCCTTTCCGTCCAAAAATTATTGCAGTTTTTTTAATTTTTCTTCTATATCGGAAATGTCATTTTTTAATTTAGCAAGAAGATTGATTATGGCTCCGCCATCACTGCCCAAGGACGGCGCAGACACCGTTTTCCGCAGTTCGGAAAAATAAGGCATGCCGTCCGATTTTTGAGCATAGTTATAGCGGATGCCGTCACCGTCCTGAATTGAATAAAGGGTCGGCATGCCCGTTCCGGCAACGCGCCGCGGCGCGGTTCGGCTGTCGGATATATCGGCATATTTCAGAGCCGCTCCGCTTTTCCACACCAGTGTCGGATAGCCGTTTTCCGCAGCTATCACCGGGGTATCGGCTTCGCTGTCGGCATACTTCGGAATATGATTCACATAAATTGTATCATCCTTGATATATACAAGATAATTTTTCCCGTTATCCGTACACAGGTACGGCTTGAATGCATTTTCCGCAATCGAAATGAAATGATCCGGCTTTCCGTCGGTCAGTTCCTGATATCCGAGAGTCCTGTTCCGATTCGTGTAATAAACACGATCGCCGAACAAAAAGAAATAGCTGTCCGACATTTTATCTATCACCGACGGCAGGGCATGATTGCCCAAAACGCAATGAATAAGCATAAACTCACCTTCAAAAGCCGCTGAATACAACAGATTCAGCCGACCGCCGGAAGAAGTGATTTTCACGTCCCCGACCGAAAGTCCGTCTTTAAGCTCGCACAAAATATATTGTTTATATTCTTCCTCTTTTTTTAGGATATACACGAGTTCATTTTTACCATTTACGCAGATTATGTGCAAAAATCCGTCCGCTTTATAAACGCAGAATGCGTTTTTGACATCGGGCAGAATCGTCTCGGGCAGGAGCATATTTTTTTCGCATGCAACGGCAAGACCGCTGCCCTGCCGGATAAAATAATGCTCCGCTGTATTTTTGTCTTTTATTATATAGTCCATCGCAATACCTCCATCGCGGAATGTAAAATTTATATTTTGGAATCACCTATTTATATTTATGAGACTGCGATGTACTTATATAACAAAAATTTTTAAAGCCTGCTCTGGAATGCGATTGCCTTTCCGAGTATGCGGATGTTCGGCGAATTTTTAAGATTGTACACAATCGGCTGATATGCAGGATTTTCGGCAACAAGTGTAACCGTTTCTTCCGAAATATACACACGCTTGAGCGTTGCCTCGTCATCGATGCACACCGCCGCAATCTCTCCGTTCTCCACCATCGGCTGACTGCGTACAAACACGATATCACCGTTTTGTATCCGCGCGTTTATCATACTGTCTCCCTTTGCTATCAGCGCAAAATCCGCATGTATGTCCGAATCGGTCTCGATGTAACTATCATATTCGCGGTCACAGTATATCGGCTGTCCGCATGCAATCTCGCCCAGAATCGGAATCTTTTTTGTTCTTATCGGATGAATATTTCCAAAATTATTGAAATCATTCTCCCGTCTGCCGCTTATCAGATACGACGCCGAAACATCCAGGGTGCGGCAGATAATATCTATCGTGGCAGCATCAGGGCAATTTAAGTTATGCTCCCAATTACTGACCGAATTGTGGCGCGCACCTATCATATCCCCAAGTTCTTTCTGCGTAAGCTTTTTTTCAATGCGTGCTTCCCTCAAGCGTTCTCCAAAGCTCATATTTATAATGCCCCTTTCCTTTTCCGGTGCCTTTCGGCTACTATATCATATACTATATCATACTTTTTGTAATTTGTAAAGAAAAAGTTTCAACTTTTTTGAAAAAAGCTCTTGACATTTCGATTATTTTGAAGTATAATATATCCAAGGCTTCAATAAATCTGAAATTTAGACAACAGGAGGTGAACAATTATGATTTATCCGAACAATTCATATGACGCGCTGCGCGCACTGGAATATCAGCGGACAGGCAATTACGGAGATATGCCGTCCGACATTGTCGGAACATGTGCCTCGTGCGGATGTGAAATCTACGAGGGCGACGACTGCCTCAGCTGCGGTCAAGGCACTTTCTGCCGCAGGTGTATAATGTCGATGACATCGGAAGACATTGTGGAACTTCTCGGCTTTTGCTTTGAGACAGCGCACAGCGATGCCTCAATCTGACATGAGCAAAATGCACTCATAACATTGCATGAACATATTATAAAACGGGAATGCATAAAAAGAGTGCAGGACGCTTCAAACACGCCTAACGGCGTTCAAGATAAAAGGAGGACTGACATGAGTGAAGAACTGAAAGTTTACAAAGAAATATCCGAACTTACCCCAAATGCTCGGATTGCATGCGAACTGTTTATGGCAGACTGCAAGGAAAAAGGGTTAAAGGTCAGAATAACCGAGACCTACCGCAGTCAGGAACGCCAGAATTACTTGTACGAACAGGGCAGAACACGCCCCGGGAACAAGGTCACATGGACAAAAAACAGCCGACACACCGGCAGACGTGCATGGGACATCTGCCAAAATATAAAGGGAAAGGAATATTCCGATGCCGGATTTTTCGTAAAATGCGGAAAAATCGCCGAGAAGCTCGGAATAACATGGGGCGGCACATGGAAACAAGCCGACACACCACATTTTGAAGTAAGCGCGAACTGGAAAGCGCCGGAGGAGGAAATTGATATGGAAGAAATAAAAAAACTGCGTGAAGAAATCGAAAATTTGTCTGCCGAGGTGAAAAATCTTGCAAAAACAGCGGACCGCCTTGCCGACCGCGTGACAAAGCTTGAAAATCCGATGATATATAATTATATCGACAAAAATATGCCCGATTGGGCGGTTGACACAATCAAAAAGCTCGCCGCGGCAGGAATACTTTCCGGAGACGGGGACGGGCTTGCATTGACCGACGAAATGCTCAGACTGCTTGTTATTCTCGACCGAAGCGGAACGTTCGATAAAATCGGATAGAAAAAATAATGAAGTTAGATAACGATACTTTTCAAAATCGCATAAAATCAACATTTTAGGACAACAGGCAAACAACTATG
>CAKSQL010000014.1 GCA_934486735.1 uncultured Clostridia bacterium
GAAGGTGTTTTACCACACTTTCCGAGTCCTTTTGTATTTGCCGATACATCAGGACTTTTCTTTTTCTGCCAACCCGTTGTAGGTTTGCGCCGTAATTTGAATTATATCGAGCAAGTCGCTGTCAATATCCGCACCGTTGTTTATTCGCTTTAACTCTGCCAAAATTTCTGCCATTTGATTTCTTAAAGCCTTGTAAACTCTTGTGTTCGGCTGAACTATCACATCACGCTCCGACAGGCGTTTGATTATGTAGTCCTGTTTTGTAAGCCCTGACAGTTTTACTCTGACATTCAGGTCATCTCGCTCCTGCGGCGACATCCGAAATGATATTATCACCTTCCGCCATCTGCCTTTATTATCAAGCGTTTTATCCATTATCCTCACTCCTCTCTGAATTCAGTTTATTAGCCATATCAAGCTGTGCCGACGGAAACATATGAGCATAATTATATGTTAACAGACTTGAAATCGAGTGGAAAATCAAGGACTTTTGCACCGAAAGTGCGGCTGAAATAGGCTGATAGAATTTTTAGTTTTAGCTTGACATACGGGTGACGAATTGAATGTATCGGAATACGCTTCACTCCGGCAGCTTTAGCGCCTCTATCCATTTCATGATGCAAATAGCTTTTGCTTATTGGGAATATTCTGTCATTTTCTGAAATACCATAAAGGCTGGCGATATACTCCTTCATTTCCTCGCACAAGAAATCCGGCATATTAATTACTCTGTTGCTTTTTTCTGTTTTAGGACTTGTTATAATATCCTTTTTCCTAATACGCTGATATGATTTGCTGATTGATACAGTTTTTCTTTCAAAATCAAAGTCCGATGGTATCAATGCAAGTAATTCACCCAACCGTATTCCTGTCCAATACAACATTTCAAACGCATAGAACGAAATCGGCTTATCAAGCATTTCATCAATAAACTTCATATACTCATCCTTTGTCCAAAATTCTTTTTCTTTGTTCTTCGCCTTACCCATATTTCCTGCTTTTGCAGCCGGATTTTCGGATAGTCCGTAAAACTTTGCCGCATGATTAAATATTGTACTTAATTGATTATGCAAAGTTTTAAGATATACCGGCGAATACGGCTTGCCATTCTCATCACGGTAATTCATCATCTCATTTTGCCACTTAATCACATCTTTCGGCTTAATATCAGATATACGCTTTTTGCCGAAGTACGGGATCAGCTTATTATCAATGATAGAATCCTTTGTTTCCCATGTTGTTTCTTTGATTCTTGCTCCGATGTCTTCCCGATATAGTCCTACAAAGCTCTCAAAAGTCATATCTATATCGGATTTTGCCCTACGCAATTGTTCACGCTCCCAACATTGAGCTTCTCGCTTTGTGTTGAAACCACGTTTTTGTGTTTGTTTTCGCTCGCCTGTCCAATCAGTAAAACGATAAACAGCTCTCCATTTGTTACCATCTTTATAAACAGCCATTTTCACTACTCCTTTCTGTCTGTGGCTTATAGTTTACTTTCTCGAAAAAGTACTGCTTACTTACTCTGCCGGCAATGGTGCGAAATCCTTGCCGTTGCAACTCGGAATTCATTTCCTTGATAACCTTGTAAGCATATGACTTTGATACTCCGAGTATCTGCTGCACTTCTTCAGCTCTCAAAAACAAATTTCCCATGTTTTCACTCCTCACTATTGTTTTTTCATCATTTAGCGTTAATATAATAAAAATAAATGCTTCTATGCTTACATAAACTCAACGCAATTTGATAATGTATAACCATTATATCCTACTTTTAAGATAATGTCAAGTGTTTTTTGAAAATTTATTATCTTTTTTATTTCTTATAGTTGACTAACTCAAACTAATATGTTATAATAATAGATAGAACAATACGATTGGAGATATATTATGGCTATTGGAGAACGAATACGTTTTTTAAGAAATCTACACGGCACTACGCAAAAATGGCTTGGCATAAAACTCGGTTTTAGCGAAAAGACAGCCGAAACCCGTGTAGGTCAATACGAAATAGGCGTCAGAACACCGAAAGATGATATGATAAAGGATATTGCAAAAATATTCGGGGTGTCACCGCAGGCAATTAAATTGCCTGACATTGACAACTATGATGCTCTGCTGCACACCTTGTTTGCGATAGAAGATATATATGGGTTGACAATAAATATGCTCGATGATGAGTTTTGCCTTACCCTCAACAGAGATAACCCGTCCTATTTTCCTATGTACGATATGCTTCGTGCGTGGAATAAAGTTGCACGCAAATACAGAAATGGCGAGATAACAAAAGAGGAATACGATAATTGGAGATATAATTATCCGGAAAATAATTCTAAAAACACAAATTAAGTCGAAAGAAAGGTGAAAACAATGCCATTTAGTAAAACAATTCAAATGTTCATATTTGACGGCAATCCCAACGGGCGTATCATGTGTGAACTATCAAATTGGAATGGTCGTGTATATAAAATTTCGAGAAATGAACTATCAGAGTTTTCTCGAAGAGCTGACTCGGAAAATACAGGAGTTTATTTTTTATTCGGAAAAGATGAAGAAAATAACGATACTGTTTACATTGGAGAAGCTGAAAAAATGTTTTCAAGACTAAAACAGCATTTGAGAGATTCCGAATATTGGAATGATTGCATTGTCGTCATTAGTAAGGACAATTTACTTAACAAGGCACATGTAAAATATCTCGAAAACAAATTTTATATGTTAGCTCAAAATGCCGGCAGATCAATTGTTATAAATAATACAATTCCAACTTGCTCATCTATATCAGAATATGATGAGGCTATGTTGCATGAGTTTATCAACAATGCAAAATTGCTTGTAAATACACTTGGATATAAAGTTTTTGATACAATTGAAGATACTGCCGTAAGGCAAAACGATACTGAACAGTATTTTTTTATAAAGGCGGCAAGAGGAGCAGATGCAAAAGGAATGATAGTATCAGATGGGTTTGCTGTAATGAAGGGATCAACTATTGCATTTTCTACAGTTCAGAGTATGTCTGATAGCCTAAAAAAACTGCGTGATTCCTTAATCAAAAAAGAAATTATAGATAAAAATTTCAAACTAACAAGAGATTACATTTTCACCAGTCCATCACTTGCAGCTGCAATTGTAATGGGGCGTAACGCAAATGGGCGAACAGAATGGAAAAATGAAGAACACAAATCAATCAAAGATATAGAAGAATTATAGAACAAACTAAAAAGAGCTAGCTGAAAATCAAATCAGTTAGCTCTTACTTTTATATATAATATAATGTTGCCAAATCGTTGCCAATTTGCACCCACAAGTGCCACAAACGGCGTGGTTAAGCCATTTGTGAGGTGTGATACCTCATTCCCACTCAATTGTAGCCGGTGGTTTAGAGGTGATATCATATACGATACGATTAACGTGTTCCACCTCATTAATAATCCTATTCGAGGTTTTTTCCAGGACATCATACGGGATACGTGCCCAATCGGCAGTCATAAAATCGGTTGTTGTAACTGCACGCAACGCAAGTGTATAATCATACGTCCTGCCGTCACCCATCACGCCTACGCTTCGCATATCGGTTATAACCGCAAAATATTGATTAATACTTCTATCCAAATTTGCCAAAGCTATCTCCTCACGGAAAATCGCATCCGCATCACGCAATATATCAAGCTTATATTTTGTTATTTCTCCGATTACTCTGACTGCAAGTCCCGGTCCGGGGAATGGCTGACGCCACACAAGATATTCCGGTATTCCCAATTCAATTCCCAATTGTCTGACCTCATCCTTGAACAAATCGCGGAGCGGTTCTATTATTTCCTTAAAATCCACATGTTCCGGCAGACCGCCAACGTTATGATGACTTTTTATCACCGATGCATCGCCGGATCCGCTTTCAATAACATCCGGGTAAATTGTACCCTGAACAAGAAAATCAACCGCACCTATCTTCTTTGCCTCGGCTTCGAACACGCGGATAAATTCCTCGCCTATTATTTTACGTTTTTCCTCGGGCTGTGTAACTCCTGCGAGCTTATTCAAAAATCTATCCTGTGCATTCGCTCTGACAAGTTTTATATCAAACTGTTCGCGGAACACCTTTTCGACTTCATCGCCCTCATTTTTTCTCAAAAGTCCGTTATCGACAAAAATGCAAGTGAGTTGTTTACCGACAGCCTTATGTATAAGCACTGCCGCCACCGAACTGTCAACGCCGCCGGAAAGTGCGCAAAGCACCTTTTTATCTCCGATTTTTTCTCTGAGCGACGCAATCGCATTTTTAGCAAAATCGCTCATAAGCCAATCGCCCTTACAGCCGCAGACATTATACAGAAAGTTCTTCAGCATATCCTTACCTCGGGGAGTATGATTTACCTCGGGGTGGAACTGCACTCCGTAGAGTCTCTTTTCGGCATTTTCATATGCCGCCGTCGGGCAGCTTGATGTGCTCGCCGTCACCTCAAATCCATCGGGAACTTTATCTATAAAGTCGGTATGGCTCATCCAACAAACGGTTTCATTTTCGATACCCTCGAACAATTTACTGTCTTTCAGAGAAATTTCTGCTTTCCCGTATTCTCTTTTATCCGCTCTCTCAACTCTGCCGCCGAGCATCTGAGCCATCAGCTGGCTGCCGTAACAGATTCCGAGCACAGGTATACCCATCTCAAAAATTTCCTTGCCACACTTCGGTGCCTCCTCGGCGTACACGCTGTTCGGACCGCCGGTGAAGATAATTCCTACCGGATTTTTTTCCTTTATTTTTTTAATATCGGTGCTATATGGCAGCACTTCGCAATACACGTTGCATTCACGCACGCGTCTTGCAATAAGCTGATTATACTGTCCGCCGAAATCCAAAACGATTACTGTCTCATTTTTCATTCTTTTTCCTCCAAGGTAAAATTTTATTTTATCATAAATGCAAAGCATTTACAAATTATCAAAAATCATTCTCCGCGCAATTGCTTTATTATATCCGCAACATCCTTCTTTGTCTGTTCGTCTGCCTCCACTCCGTCGGATACCAATTTCTTCGCAGCTTCGATATTTTCATACTTATCCATATTAAGAACATCATCGGGCGACACGTTATACATTATAGAAAATCTCGCCAAAAATGCTGCATCCGGGATTGCTTCACCCGTTTCGTAATTTTTTAATGTCGGCACAGACACGCCCATCAGCTTTGAAAACTGCTTTTGAGTAAGTCTGCTCGCTTTTCTGTACTTATAAATTTTTTCCGCAAATTTCATTTTATCATTCGTAACACTCATTTTTCCTACCTCCGTGTATATTTTAATTATAAAAATTATTTGCCTTTAATTAAGAATAGTGCAAATGTCATTGAAAAAAATTTTTATTATTATACACTCTACGAAACAATTTATTGTTTTTTTTCGATATCGGCAATCGAATCGGCAACGGCTGCGAAATCCTCCACAGACAGGCATTCGCCGCGGATACGCGGGTCAAATCCGCATTCCGTCAAAGCTTTGCGAGCCGTTTCTTTATCCAGCCCCACGCCATGCGCAAGGCAGTTTAAAAGAGTTTTTCGTCTCTGTGCAAATGCCGCTTTAACGACTCTGAAAAACAATGTCTCATCAATCGGCTGTACCGGCGCCGTATCTCTTATCTTTAAATTGAGCACTGCCGAATCCACCTTCGGCGGCGGCATAAAGCTCCCTGCCGGAACTTTTTCGATTATCTCCGGTTCGGAATAATAGCGGCACATAACGCTTATAGCCCCGTATTCCTTACTTCCCGGCTCTGCGCATATGCGTTCGGCAACCTCCTTTTGAACCATAACAACCACATTTTTAAGTCCGAGACGCAATTCAAGCAGCATTGCGATTATCGGAGTTGTGATATAATATGGCAGATTCGCGGCAACGCTGATTTTTCCGCTGTCGAAATGCTCCTTTAAAAGCGCTTTTACATCCGTCTTTAAAATATCGCTTTGAACTATTGTCACATTATCAAATTCGGACAATGTGTAGTCCAAAACAGGAATCAGGCGTTTATCGATTTCCACGCTGACGACATTTTTTTTCATCCCTGCCAGTTCATATGTCAGACATCCGAAGCCCGGACCTATTTCAAGTACGTTTTCCGCCTCGGCGGCACATGCAATCTTTTCAAGAACATTTTTATCAAGCAAAAAATTCTGTCCCAAGCCCTTTGAAAAGTCAAAATTGAATTTTGCACAAATTTCCCTTATTGTTCCGGGAGATGTTAAATCCATATATCCTCCTTGCCGACTAAACGAGTACACAAAACGCATCAGCGTTTTTTTATCGGTCTTGCAAATAAACCTTATAAAATTAATTATATCATAAAATTTATCAAAAGTCTATACTATTTTCCTGCGAATTGAAAATTTTATCTACTTTGCAAATTAAAAATCCTCGGGATCGGCTACAAATGCACTGATTTTATAACCGCCGTTCTTTTTGGCATCCACGGTGATATCTCCGTAAATATCCGTCCGATACACGCTCGCGCCGCTGTTTATATAGCGCGTCACAACTTCCTCGCGCGGATGCCCGTATGAATTTCCCGCGCCGACGCTTATTATTGCCGCATTCGGCGAGGTTTCCTCCACAAACTCTTCACTCGATGATGAAACCGAACCATGGTGCGGAACCTTTACAATCGTACAGCGGCCCCATTCTCCCGAATGGTTTTTCTCAACCTCTGCGGTTGCGTCACCGGTGAACAGTGCCGAGAATTTCCCGTAATCGACCTTTATTCCGAAAGAAGTATCATTCTCATCACCAACGGTCAAATCGGTATCATCCGGCGAAATAACATGCAGCGTAACACCGGATTTAAATGTCAGCTTTGCTCCCGACTTCATATATGACAACTTGATATGTTTCTCCTCCGCAAGCTCCTCTATCTTGCGGCGATACTCGTTATCCTCCATGCAATCCGGCATCAGAACTTCTTTCACGGTAAGCTTTTTCATGGCGTCAATCACACCCTTGCAATGATCGCTGTGATAATGCGAAACAACCGCGAGATCAATTTTATTATGCCCCTCTCTTTTGAGATACGGCACAAAAACCTGTTTTCCATAATCATAATCGGAGAACTCGCTGCTGCCTCCGCCGTCTATGATAATAGTTTCGCGGAACGGAATCGACAGAACCGCTCCGTCACCCTGTCCCACATTGACAAAATTGATTTCCAGATCATTTATCGTCGAAAGAAATCCGACACTGCCCGATATCGCAAAGCCTATCACGATTGCAATCGCCGCCTGACCTGTCATATCATTCTTTCGCTTTTTGTAATATCTGCCTCTCAGATAGTACAGCACGACATAAAACGCGGCAATCATCAAAACTCCCGGCCGCGGCAGTGGTATCGAATATCCCGGCAGCCGAGACACAACCTCGGGAATTTTCCGCATGAAATATAACAATCCCGTAACCGTAGGTGATGCCGGATTAAATTTTCCTGCCGGCAGAAATACAAGCTTTGCCGCACCGCATGCCCACAATGCCGAAAGTAGAGGAGCATAAAGCACATTGAGCAAAAACGCATACGGAGTTGTATTATAGAAGAAATACGCCTGCAGCGGCAGCATGCCTATCGAAAGCACAAGCCACACCGCGATAAATCGCTGCTTTTTCTTCAAGCCGAGCCATTGCATAACCGGCGGAACAAAGTAGAAAAGCAATATATTGGACATGACCGAGAGGATAAAGCCTGCTTCGTATCCCATAAGGGGATTTGTCACAAGCATTACCAGCGCAATAATCGCAACGGTGTCTATGTAATTTGAAAATCCCGTTTTATTTTTGGAATATACCACCGCCGCTGCCAGCAGCGCGGACTTCATCACATAATGCGTATTTAAATTGAAAAATGCGTAAAGCACAAGCATCGCCATAAGCAAGTAATTTCTTTTCTTTTTCCCGACATAAATGCTCAAAGCGCCCGCCAGCGAAACTATAAAATATATGTGCATATACGACGGATAAAACATGCGCATCATATTGCTGTCATACAGCGTTTCTTCAAGCTCGTCCGAAAATCCGTCACGATATCCGGTCAGCACAGCTTTTAAAACCGCCGCATCATCACCGCTGTAATTTTTGTATATCTCATTCGAAATACGATTCTTTATCGCAGCGGCAAAATATGCCGGAGAATAGTTTTTTAGCCTCGTTTTGCAAGGCTCGATTTCGTTCGCGTGCATTTTGAAATATACTCCCTTTGCCTTACTGCTCCTGCCCGAGTCAAAATCTCCGCGGTTCAGCTTTTGCGGAAACGTCTTTAAAAAGCCTTTTGCCACAATCGAATCTCCGAATTTATATTCCTCGTCCGAAGTTATTCTTATCCTCTCGCGCACCTCGAGATCTTCGCCCAGATAGCTTATCATCCGCACATCCGCAAAATAGATATTGTGATCGCTCTCTTTTTTGGGCAAATCGGTTATCTTTCCGATAACCGTCACATACTTTTCGCTGAAGCGATACGCAGGCCGGATGCTGTCCGATATGGCATAATGATAAAGTAATATGCCGAAAGCCGACACCAAAATAACAAACGCCTTGAACGAGAAGAATTTCTTCAGCGCAAGCTTTCTCAAAAGCGACGTCAACACAACCGCTGCGATAAAAATGCATGCATCTCCTGCCGAAACACGATCACCAAAATATATTCCCAATGCGAAAAATGCAAGAAGCTGCAAATATATCGACCACATAATTATCCTCCCTGTACAACATTAAAAAACCGCTGCAACTTTTTTACTTTTGCAGCGGTTTCCTATTTTTTATTCCAAATCTTCAATTTTTCCGCCGAACATGGTATATGCTTTTTCGAATTGATTATCAACGACCTCGTCGGTCTTGTAAAATTCGTTTTCTATCCTCACCTGCGTCGAAATATCAAGTACTCCGTAAGGATACAAATCGGTTGCAGCCTGGAAGTCGGTCACTGCCTTTTCCAAAGCCTCGTCGAACTCGGTATTGACCTCGCCCGAATAATAGCCAAGACCGCGCAGGCGTTCCTTTGCCGCCTTTACACTGTCGCTGTCGTCGCCGACCTTCCATTTGATTTTATAATCAAACGGCGTATACTTCGACATATCCACACGCTGAGTTGTATTGATTACATATTCGTCCGGCTCGATGCCCTTTTTGTTGATTTCATGTCCGTCACGTGTCAGATAGTGTCCGGTTGTAATTTTAAAGCCGCCGTCTCTCAATCGGAACATTTCCTGGATGACAGCCTTGCCGTAGGTGGTTTCGCCTATCAGCGTACCGATTCCGGAATCCTGCATCGCGCCGGACAGAATTTCAGCCGAACTTGCCGTATTTTGGTCCACAAGAACATTGAATTTATATTTCGGCTCTTTCAAATCCGAATAGAAGATTTCATTCTTTTCTTCCTGGCGATACATGGTCTGAACAATAATTCCCTCCGGAACGATAAGCTTTGCCGCATTGACCGCCGATATGAGATAACCGCCCGGATTGCTCCGCAAATCGAGAATGATTTTCGATACGCCGTTTTTGTCCATTTCGGCAAGCGCGTCGGCAAATTCTTTGTCTGTCTTTTCAGCGAAATTGATAACTCTTATGTAACCGATGTCACCCTTGAGCACTGCCCAGCTGACCGTCATGCTGGAAACCGGGCGGCGTTTTAATTTAAAGGTAAGCTCCTTATCATCACGCAAAACCGTAACCTCGACCTCGGTGTCAAGTTCACCGGTTATCATGCCCTGAACCTCGTCAATTGTCTTTTTCACCGCGTCGGCACCGT
Source organism: uncultured Clostridia bacterium (assembly GCA_934486735.1). GTDB lineage: Bacteria > Bacillota > Clostridia > UBA1381 > UBA1381 > CAKSQL01. Next base: position 9,784 of record CAKSQL010000014.1, read on the forward strand.
CCACGCGGACAATTTTATCGCCTGCCTTCATCCCGGCAGCATACGCACTGCCGTCCTCCATACAGTTGGTCAGCTCCACATAGTCGCCTTTTTTTTGAATTACCACGCCGATCCCGTAAAAGGTGTGGTTGATATTATTGATATAATCCTGAAATTCGTCCGGAGTGTAATATTCACTGTACTCGTCAAGCGAAGAAAATCCCGCTTTTAAAAGCTTGTCCAAAAATTCCGAATCCTCATCCACAGCTTTTTTGAGCGCTGCGCCGATAATTTCTTCCGCCGTTATATCCTCGTCTATGTAAAGCTGAGAAGCGTATGTCATCAGCTTTGCAAAGTAATCGTAGCCCTCCGATGAGCCGTTGCTGAGCTTATCCTCGGCAAAAACCGGCTGAGAAAGCATAATCGACGCTGTTAAAAGTGCGGCTGCAAGTTTTTTTAGTTTCATTCAAAATCACCCTTTCCGTCCGATACCGGACTTTCGTTTAAAATCACTTTAAGTTCCATATCATTGCAGTAATGCTCATCATTTATATCAAGCTTGTACTTCAGCTTCAGCATGCCTCCGTTTTCTTCCGAAAGCGTATTTTCCACTGTCTCGGTATACAGGTCTATAACCAATTCCCCGTAAGGCACTCGATATAAAACCTCGCGGTGAGTATTGGGAATATAGTCCATTCTCGCATTGCTCACGCCCTTGCGGCGCATAGATGCCTCATTGCCGGAAGCGCGGATTATCACCGAGTTTTCACCCACCTCGGTATACTCCCTGTAAACAAGAAAATATGTACCGTTTTTCAAGCTGAATCGTCCCTCTGTTGTTATCTCCACAAGCTCTGTCCTGTCCTCAAAAGTCTGATTGTTGCGTATGACAAACAAAGCATTGTTCTTATCAATATTTTTCAATGTCAATTTTCATCACCTGTCCGTTTATATCTCTTTGCAGGAATGACGACGCGAGCCGAACAAAAGGCTCAACGGTATCGCTGACAAAGTATCGGTATTCGCTCTTTTCCGATGGCTCGTGCAGCAGATTTTCAAAATTGCTTTTTATGCTTTTTGCAATCTCCGCTCCCGAGTTTATAAGCGTCACACCGCCGCCCATATATTGAGCAATGGCGTCGGCAAGCAGCGGATAGTGTGTGCAGCCGAGAATAAGCGTGTCGACATTCTCTTTTTTTATTTCCTCCAGATATTCCTCGATAACCAGTTTTGCGACCGGAGTGTTAAAATGCCCGTTTTCCACCAATGGCACAAATAAGGGACATGCCCTCGAAAAGGTCTTTATATTCGGATTTTTGTTGAGGATATATGCCGAATATGCATGACTGCCGACCGTTCCCGGAGTTCCGATTATTCCTATTCGGTTGTTTTTCGTAGCCGCCAATGCCGCCTCGGACGCTGCCTCTACCACACCGATTATCGGAGTTTTACAGGTTTTGCCGATTATCGGCAGCGCAACCGAGCTGACCGTTCCGCATGCCACGACTATCAGCTTTACATCAAAGCTTTCGAGGAATCTGATATCGTCAAGCGAATATTTTATAATTGTCTCCTGCGAGCGCGTGCCGTATGGAACTCTGCCGGTATCGCCGAAATATATCAGATTTTCGTTCGGCATAATGTCCATTATCTCTTTTACCGCTGTAAGTCCTCCGAGACCGGAGTCAAAAATTCCTATACTCCTGTTATCCATAATAATCTCCATTCCGCAGCCCTGTATCGGTGTATTAATAAGTTTCTCTTATCAACAGGGCAAAGGAATGATAAGAGATTATTACGCCCATATGCGTTTCCGAGCGTAGCGAGGAAAATTTCGCATGGGCAATCAAATCCTGCCGGAGGCTAACGTGAAAGATTCTTTCACGTTATATCTCCATTCCGCAGCCCTGTATCGGTGATTAATAAGTTTCTCTTATCAACAGGGCAAGGAATGATAAGAGATTATTACGCCCATGAAAATTTGAAAAAATGCACAGAGCGTTCAAGATGTTAATTAATATTTAAATCATAACGTTTGAATTTTTTGTCTGTTGTCACTCTCGAACTACACTTCAAACACGCCGCTCGGAGTACACTTGTACACTGTCGGACGTGTTTGAAGTGTTCTGCACTATTTTTTCTCATTTTCGGGCAATCAAATACTGCCGGAGGCTAACGTGAAAGATTCTTTCACGTTATATCTCCATTCCGCCGCCCTGTGTCGGCACAAATAATAACGGGAATCTTTTACCAGCAAAAGCCGAAAGAAAATTCCACGTTAAATCTCCGATCCACCAATATAAGCATACCACATTTTCATCAGATTTGCAATGTTATTTTTTGGCTTTTCGAAGCTTTTCCAAAATATTTTCAAAGTAATCGGGAATCGGTGCGGAAAATTCCATATATTCTCCGCTTTTCGGATGCACAAAGCCGAGTGTCGCGGCATGCAAAAGCTGTCCTGCCAAATTAAACCGTTCCTTTTTTATTCCGTAGGTTTTATCGCCGACCACGCTATGTCCTATCGATGCCATATGCACACGAATCTGATGCGTTCTGCCGGTTTCGAGAACACATTCGGCAAGAGTGTACTCATTCCCGAAATGCTCCATTACGTGATAGTGCGTAACGGCCTCGCGTCCTCCGGCACAAACCGCCATCTTTTTTCTGTCAACCGGATGTCTTGCAATCGGCTTTGAAACAGTGCCGTCCTCCTTTAAAATCCCGTTCAAAAGAGCGATATATCGCCTGTTTGCCTTGCGCTCTTTTATCTGCTGCGCCAAAAAAATATGCGCCTCATTATTTTTTGCGGCAACCAAAAGCCCGCTTGTGTCCTTATCTATTCTATGTACGATTCCCGGGCGCACAACTCCGTTTATCGCCGAAAGCGTACCGCGGCAATGGAACATGAGTGCATTAACAAGCGTGCCCGTGTAATTCCCGGCAGCCGGGTGAACCACCATGCCCTGCGGCTTGTTGACAACTATCAAATCGTCGTCCTCATATACAATATCGAGAGGAATATCCTCCGGCTCTGCCGATATCGGCTCAGGCTCGGGCAATTCGATTTCCACAACATCGCCCGAAACTGCTTTATAATTTTTGCGCACCCTTTTTCCGTTGACGGTAACAGCGCCGTCCTCGGCAAGCTTTGCGGCAAAAGAACGTGAAATTTCGTCGCTGTACTCGCTTATCAGCTTATCAAGCCTTTCTCCGCCCTCCGCTGCGGTAAAAATTATCTTTTTCATACAAATCCCCGTTATCAGTCGTTTTTCCCGTCAAAGAATATCACATATATCATCAAAAGCGCCGCGCCTATTGTGATTGCCATATCCGCCAGATTGAACACCGGGAAGGTTATAAAGCATACCTCGATATAATCGACCACAAACTGTCTTGCAACGCGGTCTATAAGATTCCCTGCAGCGCCGCCCAAAATCATTCCGAGTGATACCAAAAGCAGCTTGCTCGACGGCTTTTTCTTTATAAGATACCAAACAAGCACAACACATACCACAAAGGATACTATGCTGAGGATATATGTCCGCCCCGACAATATGCTGAATGCCGCACCGGTGTTTTTTACATATACGATGTTTAGTATGTCGGGAATCACTTCAATTGTATCGGTAAGCGCAATGTTGTTGATTACCAAATATTTTATCGCCTGGTCGGCGCCTATCAGTACAAGTGAAATTATAAGCCATATTATCATAATTATTTTTCAAAACCTTTCTGTCCGCATAAACAAATTTTTTGTACCCCGAGCCGTGGACGGGCAGGGCATGGCGGCATTATCCCAAAAACTTGATTGCCGCAGATATCTCAGCGCTTGTGACATCCGAAGTCTGTACAACGCTTCCGATGCCATCCGGAAGTATAAATTTCAATTTTCCTCCGATGCTTTTTTTATCGTTTTTCATATATTTGATAATTTCTCTTTCGTCCGCTCCGGCGGCTGTACAGAACCCGTACCTATTAATTATATCGATAATTCTGTCAAATATGCCGTTGTCAATCATGCCGCGGTTAAGCGCGATATACGATGCCGCGCACATTCCCGCCGCGACACACTCGCCATGCGTTCGGGTGAAGTTTGCCGCACTCTCGATTGCATGCCCTATCGTATGTCCAAAATTCAGGATAGCCCTTATTCCAAGCTCCTTTTCGTCCTCGGCGACAACCTCCGCTTTGATTGCACAGTTTGTTTTCGCCATTTTTATGAGCATATCGCTGTCAAGAGCTTTTATTTTTTCACAGTTGTCATATAAAAAATCAAAAAACTCGCCGTCGCGTATTATTCCATGCTTTATGACCTCACCCATTCCCGAGCGAAATTCCCTCTCGGGCAGAGTTTTTAAAACCGATGTGTTGATATAAACCAGCACCGGCTGATGGAATGCGCCCAAAATATTTTTTGCGCCCATAAAATCTATACCGGTTTTTCCGCCGACGCTGCTGTCCGACTGGCTCAAAAGAGTTGTGGGAAGCTGAACAAAGCGTATGCCGCGCATGTAAATCGCTGCGGCAAAGCCTGCCATATCTCCGACAACACCGCCGCCGAGGGCAAGTATCATGCTTTTTCTGTCAAGTCCGTTATCAAGACACGACTTGCAGATTTTCAAAATACTGTCCATATTTTTATTTTCCTCACCGGCATCCAAGATGCACTCGCGGATGTCATATCCGTTTTCGGCAAGCTTTTTTATTTCGCCGAGCCAGAGCGGCGCAACGTTTGAATCGGTCACAACAAGCAGCCTTTTCGGCGCGCCGATGTTTTCAAGAGCCTCCGCCAATCCGCTGTAGTCGGTCGAAAAAAGTATATCATAAGAATTATCTGCAAGATTTACCGATAATTTGTCCATTTCAGTCTCCATTCCGCCGCTTTGAAAGCGGCACAAAAACACCTTCTGCAAAATTCCGCTTTCGAAAAAGCGAAACGTGAAGTATATTTTTATCACAATATATTATATATTGTATCACAAATCCCGATGAAAAAAAAGAGGTTTTTTAAAATAAAGAAAAAAATTTACAAATATTTTTCGCGGTATAAAAATAATACCATTTTTTGATTGAAAAATCACTGGTTTTTGGAGCTGTTTTGTGGTACACTATAGCTAAAAACGGAGGGATGAAAAGTGAAAGGAATACAATATTTTACCGACAAAGATCATATTATGGCTCAAAGAGAGGTTTTTGAATCGCAATTTATGGCAGGAGCAACACCGCTTGAGATATCCAAAAAGCCGGCTGCCGAGGATTTTCTCGGATTCGGGGCGGCAATAACCGGCTCGTCTTGCTACAACTTGAATCTCATGGATGCGGACGCACGCAGAGAAGTTTTGAAAAAGATTTACTCAAAGAACGGGCTTAATCTCTCGGTCGCAAGACTCACAATCGGTTCGAGCGATTACTCAGCCGAGCTTTACTCCTACGATGACACACCGTTCGATACCAATCTTGAACATTTTTCAATCGAGAGAGACAAAGCATACATAATTCCGATGATTAAGGAAATCTTAAAAATCAAGCCGGATCTGTTTATATTCGCGTCGCCCTGGAGTCCCCCGGGATGGATGAAAGCCGGCGGCACGATGTGCGGAGGATATATGCGCAGTAAATATGTCGATTGCTATGCGGAATATATCGTAAAATATATAAAAGCCTATGCTGAAGAGGGCATAACAATACGCGGAATCACTCCGCAAAATGAGCCGGAGGCATATCAATTCAGCCGATATCCGACATGTATATGGCATCCCGAAATCGAAGCCGAATTTATAAAAAGCCTGCGCAAAAAACTGCGCGAGAACTCTATGGATGTACAGATATGGATGTACGACCATTCATTCACCGGAACGGAAAGAGTTTTATGGACGCTGAGAAACAGTGAAAATCTCTGCCGCGACTGCAACGGCATTGCTTTTCATTATTACGACGGTGCAATTGAGGAAACTCTAAAAGTAAAAAGGGAATATCCCAATCTTAAATTGCATTTTACCGAGGGCGGTCCGAGACTTTATGATAACTACGATACCGATATATGCAAATGGACAACCATGATATCGAAATCTATCGCCTGCGGATATTCATCGTTCACCGGTTGGAATCTTATGCTGGACGAATGCGGCGGTCCGAATATAGGTCCTTTTTTCTGCGGCGGATTGGTGACGCTCGACAGACGGACAAACGAGCTTGCATACAGCGGTCAATACAAAGCATATGCTCACATTGCTCCACATATTAACAAAAGCTCAAAACTCTACGCAATCAAGGACGCATACTGTCCCGAGACAATGTTTGTATATCCGAGACTGAGAAAAGAAATTGTCGGAGTAATGATAGAAAATCAAAACAAAACAATCGTACTTGCAAATCGCAATGATGAGAAAGTGCAGGTTCAGTTTAAGATTGATGACAGACTTTGGTATGCCGAACTTATGCCGGACAGCGTATCGACAATAATTATCGGTTGACTTTCCAAAGCCTGTTTGCACTGTGCCGCCGGGCATAGGCAACTTTTTACCCTGTAATACCGTTAATAATTTCAACATCCGACCAAAGTTGACCGAAGAAAAGCAAAAAAAAATTCCCGACCTGTTTTTGCACCGGTCGGGAATTTTTTTAACATTTTTAGTTTTGAGAATTATAGAACAAAACCGCTGCGTTGATTCTGTTCATCTGCGTACCCACGCGCAAATCCTCCAGACCGTTCAGCAAGCCTTCCTTACTTGCAGCCGAAAGATATCCGTCCGGATATCCGCCCAAAGCCTCAATATTATATGAATCGGCGCATCCGCATACGCATGCTACAATCTTGACAGCCTGCTCGTATGTGACATTGCTGTCGGGTGCAAATTTGTTATCGCCCATTCCGGAAATTGCTCCGGCGTCCACACACGCCCGAATCGTTTTCGTTGCCCAATGCGATGCCGCGTCCGAGAATGTGCAGGGTTCATCCGACGAAAGTCCGCAAAGCCGCGCTGTCATGCTTGCAAATTCGGCACGTGTTATATTATTGTACGGTCTTATGCTGCCGTCCTCATATCCCGAAATTATCCCGATTGACTTGCAATATTCAAGCGCCTGCTTTTGATAATCCGACAAGCCTGCAAGTTCATCGCCCGGATTTTTGTTGATATTCAGCGTGAAATCGCGTTTCACAGCGGAATATCCCTCCGCCTCCGCTTCAGCAGTGAGCGTATATGTTCCGTTCGCATAATTCGACAAATCCAAGCGGCTGTTATATGGCAATGCCGATGATGAGCCGACCCAATCGCCGTTGATATAATAATTAACCTTCGGCACATCCGCCGCATAAACATGCGGATATGCATAAAGTTCAAGCGTATCCGAGTTTACATCTATCGTTCCCCAAAGCTCCTTGTATGCCTTATCCACCGTTCCGTTAAAGCTGTTTTGTATAAACCATGGGTACTGAATCGCTTCATTATATGCCGCTTTAAGTTCCGAACAGCCCTCCAAATCGTAGTAATTGTTCTCCGGCATGTTCTTGTTGAAGTATGCAATCAGCTTAACCTGCGGATAAACTATCGGAATCATACTGTACATGCGTTTGAGCGAAGTTACCGCCCAATCTGTCGAATACTCGTTGATTTTGCCGCCGGTGTAATATGCCGAGCCGCACTCGGCAAGCATAATCGGCTTTCTGCCGCCGTATCTTTCGACAACATCGCGTATCAAAAGCACCGGATCCGCAGCGTCCCCTGCCTTATAAACTATCGGATTGTGCGACTCGCTCGCCGCCCATCTCTGTGCCCCGAAATATTTATTTGCATATGCCGAGATTCCGACCCAATCCACATACTCATCGCCGGGATAGTAATCGTCAAAATCCGTACTCCATTCAGAGGTGTGAAGAATACTCCACACAATCGCAGTTCTGCCGCCGACAGACCTTGCCGCGTCTGCTATCTTGCGAAATGCGCGTATGTACAAATCTCTGTCCGCTCTGTCCTGCCACACATTCACCTCAGCGCCTATTCTTAAAAATATCGGCACATCCTTATAATTGCTCAAAAGACCGGTAACGCTGTTTATATATTGAGTATCGTTTATTATCGAATCGAGCTGCGAACCTTCTTTGGGGAAGTTCAGCGCAATTTCAACCGCTTTTCCGCCCTCGCGCGCCTTTGAGAGTATATGCTCCGGCCATGTAAAATCCGTGCTTTCGCCATATTCGAGATACAAAAGAATCATTGACTCCGAATCGCGGTAATGCTCGCTTACCTCGCCGTACAAAACACCTTTTTCCGGCTCGTTTACCGCGCCGTAATATTTTTGTGTCTCATCGGTCGGAGTATAAAGATTTATAACAGGCTGAAACTGCATCGTTTTCTGTTTTGCAATCTTAACACCGTCGCTCCAGCCGAGAGCCTCGCCGTAGGGGATATATTTTTCAAAGCATTTGCCTGCCTCGATATAGTCGGACACGCCGCCGAATTTCTCATAGGCATAACCCATATCATACAGCTTCGAACCCAAAATCGTCTGAACCTGCGTATTTTTCTCCTCGCCCTCCAAAAGCGAAACTATATCCTTGCCTGCCGCAATCAAAGCGCCCTTGTCTCCGCTGTTTTGCGCCGCCTGATATCTGTCTGCCATCGCCCAAAACGCATGCGGCAGCTCGTACGCAAACGCCGGCGATGCCGAAAGCACTGCCGCAGCAGCAAGTGCCGCCGATATTGTCTTTTTAAATTTCATTCTGATTTTCCTCCTAAATTTCTTAATATTTCACGCATATTAAAACGCTCGTTTTACAAGCGAACCGATATAAGCAGAAACAAAAAGTTCCGTCCCGTCAAGACGGTCTGTGCCCAAGCTTTCATTTCTGCTCAAAATAATGCACATATCATCATTTTTCGGTTATGTGTCAACTCGGACGGTAATTGAAAAAACTACATTCAACAATTACCTGTTTTTTAACATTCTCCTTTTTACACGTCCCGCGATATTTACCGCATGCTGTTCGGCAACGCGCGCAATGCAATACATTTTGTAAATTGGATTCCTGCACGAAATCCGCCTGTCCCTGCGCACAAATGATGTCACCACGCCCACAATCTGACTGTGCTTAATACCGCTCTCTCTCGTGTTTTGGTTATCGCCGCACATGATATATGTCCCGTCCCTTTTCTTCCCCACCACGCGGTGCAGAACAAACTGCCCGTTTTCGCGGCGGTAAAGCGGCAAATCATATTTTTTCAGCTTATCCGGCGGCGAGCTTAAAAAAACCGAGTCACGCCCGGCTTTAAGCATCGGCAGCATGCTGACCCCGTTCGGCGAAAAACATACCTCCTTGCCGTCCCTTAGCTGCTCCTCTATAATAGGAAGAAGTTCGGCAAGGTTCACTCTCATTTTCTCATTCATTTTTTATATTCCTTTCACAAAACCTCGGTTTTGAAATTCGGAATTATTCAGTGAGCAGGTCGGCATTTTTCAGCTTGAGTAAAAATTCATCGATATCCGCCGAAGCCGTAGCCTCGTCAATATCATACTCGGAAAGCATCGCCCTTAAAAGTGTGTCCTTATCGGCACCGTTTATAAGCTTTTCCCAAAGAAATGTCCCCGCCCCGTTTATGGTTATAATTCCGTTGAAATTAAGGGCCTCGTCGCCGACAGCTATTACAATGCTGTTCCCGGCAACCTGCCTTAAAACATATCCGTCTTTAATTTTCATAAATTTCAGTCCTTTCCTGCCTTTTTTTCACATCTACATCAATTATAACATAAAACGAGTTCAATTACAATAGTTTATTCCAAACTTTGCACTAAAATAAATTTATTAAATTACAAAAAACTATAGACTACGACAAAAAAATATGTTATAATATAAGTTAAGAAACAAAATTTTCGAAGGGACTGACAAAATAAAATGAATAAATTTTTCAAAAAAGCAGCTGCCGTTTCCGGAATCCTGGCAATGACAGTATCGTTCTCGGCAAGCGCATTTGCTGCGGAATTTACCGATATGCCGAACAACTGGACAACCTCCGCACTTGAAAACGCGGTTAAAAACGGGCTGCTCTACGGCGAGGAAAACGCGGACGGCAAGGGAATGAGCATAAAGCCGGACGACAGAATCACACGTGCTCAGATGGCTGCTATAATCGTGCGTGCTTTCGGTGCAAACGAGACCGCCGACATCAGCAGCTATACCGATGTTGACAAGGATGCCTGGTACTACAAAGAGCTTTCAAAAGCGGTTGCAATGAATGCATTCCGCGGCGACGGCAACAAGATGAATCCGCAGAACAATATCACATTCCAGGAATGTTTCACCGTTATATCGCAGGTGCTACAGCTTCAGATTTATCAAAAGAATACCGCCTGCCTGGACAAATTCAGCGACAAGAGCGATATCGCAAGCTGGGCTGTACCATATGCGGCAGCGGTTGTGGGCAGCGGATTCTGGGACGGAATCGACGGCAAAATTCTGCCGACCGAGTACATAACCCGCTCGCAGTTCGCGGTTCTGATGGACAAAACCGTTAAGACATATATAACAGAACCGGGCACATATTCCGATTTTGAGGACGGAAATGTAATGGTTCGCTGCGATGATGTCATAATCTCGGGCGCCGATATCAAGGGCGATATCATCGTGGGCGACGGAGTTTCGAACAAGGGCTTCACGCTCGACAATTCAAAGGCTTCGCGATATATGTTCATCCGAGGCGGCGGCGAAAATGTCAAAATGCAGAACAACGCGTTTGTTGACAGGGTTATTCTGATAAACCCCGGCATCACTTTATCGATTGATGCAACCTCCGATGCCGTTTCCGGCGGTTACACAAGTCACTCAAGCGACAGAATCTTAATCACTCCGGCACTTGAATAAAATATAAATAAAAGACTCGAGGGAGAATCGCTTTTAAACCGGTGATTCTCTCTCAATTTTTTTGCAGCCGCTGTTTTTCGTTCACAAAAATACTTCCTCTGCCGTATTATACTATTGACGGGTACAGCCCGACTAATAATACAAGGAGTAAATGCCATATGTGTTCAATTGCAGGAATGATAAATCTCAAAAAAAATTATCTTTGTTATAAAAGCTACAATCGGCTCATTGTACGCGACATGGCGGACAGCATGACGCACCGCGGTCCCGATGCCTCCGGCGAATGGGTCGGCGAGCATGCGGCATTTGCGCATACTCGGCTCGCTGTCATCGACCCGGCAGGCGGTGCGCAGCCCATGCAACGCACAGTCGACGGATATGAGTTTGTTATTACATACAACGGCGAATTATACAACACCGAGGATATCAAGCGCCGTCTCGCCGACTTCGGATACACATTTTCCACCTCATCCGATACAGAGGTTCTTTTATATGCATATATTCACTACGGTGAAAAATGCGCCGAGCTTTTGAACGGAATATATTCGTTTTGTATCTGGGATTCTATGCGTCAGCGGCTTTTTGCCTGCCGCGACCGCTTCGGAGTAAAGCCGTTTTTCTACACAATTCTCGGCGACACAGTCCTGTTTTCTTCCGAAATAAAAGGACTTTTCCGTCATCCGTCTTTCAACGCCGCCGTCGACAAGGTCGGCTTGCAGGAACTTTTCGCAATTTCTCCGGCGCGCACTCAGGGGGTCGGCGTTTTTAAAGATGTCCTGGAACTGCGTCCGGCACATTCGATGATTATCGACCGCTCCGGCATAAAAATTTTTCCTTACTGGAGTCTTGAAAGCCATGCCCACACCGACAGCTACGAGGACACTGTCGAAAAGGTCTGCACGCTTGTAACCGACAGTATAAAGCGACAGCTGATTTCGGATGTTCCGATAGGAACTCTGTTATCCGGCGGACTCGATTCGAGCATAATTTCAGCCGTTGCGGCAATTCATATGAAAGAGCGCGGCGAACAGCTTTCGACCTATTCATTCGATTATAAGGACAACGACAAATATTTCAAAGCATCGGCATTTCAGCCCGATGCCGACCGCCCCTGGGTCGAGCGAATGGTGAGCGAGTTTGACACAAATCACACCTTTTTGGAATGTGACAATGCCGAACTTATCGACTATCTTGTCGATGCAATGCGTTATAAGGATTTGCCCGGTATGGCGGATGTTGACGCATCGCTTTTGTACTTCTGCCGCGAGATAAAGAAAAGACACACAGTTATTCTCTCGGGCGAATGCTCAGATGAGATATTCGGAGGATATCCATGGTTCAGGAGTGAGAAAGCGTTTGCAACCCCTGCGTTCCCCTGGTCGTACGACATGTCGCTGAGGAACAGTATCTTAAAGCCGCAGGTTCAAAAAACGCTTGCGCTTGAAGAATATTCGCGCATGCGATATGACGAGTCGATAGCCGAGGTTCCGACCTTCGGCGGCGACAGCGCCGAGGAAAAACGCCGCCGCGAAATATCCTATTTAAATATAAACTGGTTTATGACAAATCTTCTGGACAGAAAGGACAGAATGAGCATGGCGAGCGGGCTTGAGGTCAGAGTGCCTTTCTGCGACCACAGGCTTGTGGAATACGTCTGGAACATTCCATGGGAAATGAAGTGTCGGAACAATGTTTCAAAAAGCCTTTTGCGCGATGCTGCAAAGGAAATACTTCCCGAGGACGTTTTGAACCGCAAAAAAAGTCCGTATCCGAAAACTCACAACCCCGGATATGAAAAGGCTGCAAAGGCAATGCTGCTTGAAATTATCTCAAACCCAAATGCCCCGATTCTGACATTTGCCGATAAATCCGCACTCGAAACGCTCTGTACTCAAAGCTCCGACTACGGCAAGCCGTTTTTCGGTCAGCTCATGGCAGGCCCCCAGTTTATCGGCTATCTCATTCAGCTGAATACATGGTTTGAAGAATATCACATACACATTCTTTAAAAAAATCGGAACTTTCTTCCTTAATATATTTAAACGGTGAAAAACCGAAATATCCCTCCGGCGGCTGAGAATATCTCAGCCGCCGCTTTGCATGTCATATCGGACAGAACATTTTCCGCGTCTCGCCCCTGTTTTTTTTCTATAATTCATAAAAATTCCAAAAAGTCCGAAAAAATATTTTAAATCGCTTGACATTTGAATTATATTCGTATATAATAAAGAAAAGTGGTCTTTTATAATCAGACGTAAAATACATAAAACAGGAGGTTCACGATCATGAACAAAAAGAAATTGACGTCCCTGTCTTTATCATTGGCAATGACTGCCGGTCTTTTTTCCGGTTTGACGGCTCAGGCTGCGCAGTATTATCCCGATGTTGATGAGGGACACTGGGCATACGAATTGGTAGGATACATGAACGAACATGGATATATCTCGGGCTATCCCGACGGTAACTACTATCCGTCTCAGAACATCACAAGAGCCGAGTACATCACAATCCTGAACAAAATGTTCGAATCAAACGGCAACGCCGGTAAGAACTATGCAGACGTTCACGAGGGAGATTGGTTCTACAATCAAATCCAGGCAGCCGTTGCAGCAGGATATCTTCATGGATATGACGATGCAAACGACGAAAACGACGGCACAATGAAGCCGAACAACTACATCACAAGAGAAGAAGCTGCCGTTATTCTTTCACTGGCTTACGGCCTTGCAAAGAACGATGATGTTTCAAAATTCTCCGATGCAGATCAAATCAGCGACTGGGCTGTTCCTTATGTAGGCGCTCTCGTTGACGGAAAGGTTCTTATGGGAGACGCAGACTCCGCTGCATTCCGTCCGAAAGACAACATGCTCCGCGCAGAAGTTGCAAGCATGCTCGCTCAGGCAAAGCAGAAAGAGGACGACCTTAAATACGAGGAAAAAGTAACTCTGCCAGAAGCTCTCACAGATGCAGACGGCACTTATACATTGAGCGATATTTCCACAAAGAACATTCCGCTCGACAAAAAGCTTAAACTTTCTGTTGATGCCGTTGAAAGCGGAAATGTCGGGAATTACAAGATAATCGCTACAATCGATGCTGTTACAATCGGTGACAATGTTACTCTTGAAGGTCTCAAGAATATCTTAAACGAAATGGAATTTTCGGCAGACGAACTTGAAAAACTGAGCATCAGCTTCACAGGTTTTGACAAGCCTGAGAACGGTTCTTCGCTGAAGCTTACAGTTAAGGCTACTTCCGGTGATACGGAATATGACAGCAAGGAGTACATAATTGCTTTCGGCGAGCATATTGTTGTTTGGCCGTCAGCTGCAAAGAACTCCAACAATCAGTACACAATCACAGGAATTAACACTGAATCTTCAAAAGACATGATTCTTTCAATCACTGAAAAGGTGAGCGGTACTGTAGGTAACTACACTATCGATGCAACAATCGGAGATACAGAGCTTGCAACAGGTGTTACACTTGATGAGTTGACTAAGATTTTGGCAGAAAGAAAGCTCTCCGCTGAAGATCTCAAGTCATTAAAGCTTGTTATCAAAGCCGATTCGCCGGCAAACGGTTCATCACTGTCACTTACATTCAGGCTTGCCGACGCTGAAACCAATGAGGCTATCGGTGTTGAAAAGGTTTACGAATTACCTTTCGGTCAGACAAGCACAGGCGGCGGTACGCTTTCGGGCGGCAGCGGCGGTACAACGAGAGTTTTTGACGAAAGCCGCGACCGTGTTGTTGAATCATTGAAGGATTACCAGAACGGGCTCTTAAACGCAAACAGCTCAAGAAAAATTGCAAGCGACAAGAGCTACTACGGCGTTTCGAACGATATGCTTAAGGTTGTTCTTACAAACGACGGTATGAACACATTCGATGCAACAGAAGCAAAGCAGGCAAAGGACGCTAAGAACGTTGACACAGTATACGAGTCAATCAAGGCTTCTTTGGGCGATAAGGGTGGCTATTACGATAACGCAAACCTCTACAAGGTATATGAAGACGTTATCACAGCTGTACTTGCAGATACAACACTGGATTACAAGAATGCATCAATTGCAACAGATACAAAAAAGAAGTATGTCGAGTTGTTCCGCGCAATGGTTAAGACTGTAAACGGAGCCGCAGATGCTGCTGTTACAATATACAACGATCCTGCAAACGCAGGCAAAACAAACGATGAAAAGTTTGAACTGTTCAAGACAGAGGCAATTAACAGCACAACTTCGATTCTGAACGATTCTTTGACTTCATTCGATTCGACAGAAAAGACAAACATTGCAAGCTGCGCAACAAAGTATGTTACAGACCTGTTCAACTCGAACAGAGGTAACGAAACATTGCAAGCTGACCTTGCAGCTATCAGCACAATGACAATCGAAAACTTTGCAGCAGTTCTTGCTAAGTATCTCTAATACTTAAAGCCACTTACACAAGCGCAAATCCATAGGATTTGCGCTTGTTTTTTATTGCAGGCTTTTCTTTCGCCAACACTTAATCTTTATCATTGTTTTTGATATTTGTCATAACCGTCCGCAAGGGCAGCATCCTGCAAAGGACAGAACTAAAATGATTTTACAAATACAATAAAAAACTCTTAAAATTCAAGTTTCCGACCTGAATTTTAAGAGTTTTTACTCATTAATCGATAGTTTTTCTACTTCTTTTTAATTTCTTTTCTTTTAGCTTTTTCTTCTTTTCCGACGCGATACATAAGCACACCGTTATAAACGAGCATACCCACAAGGTACAGCGCTCCGAGCCAACCGATTATCATCACTTCAATTCGTGTCTGGAGCAATTTCTTTACCCAATAAATATCCTGCAATGCAATGAACTTTTCCATTCCGACAACCGTTGCAACTATGACCGAAAGTCTTGTAAAGAGCAGCGCCGCTCCGAATATCAAAAACATGTGCGCATAGTTTTTCAGCGGCTTTTTACCCGACATGGCATAAAATACAACCGCCGCCGCAATGAAAATTCCCGCAATGGTAAAGGTTATCCAATTCTTCATATACAGCTTTTGATAAAGGAAATACAAAAGCGCATACGCCAAGATTCCTATTCCGAAATTAATCAATATCCTGTTATACAACTGTTCCTGCGTTTTCTCTATTTTCACTTTAAATTCCTCCGTTTCAAGCGTTTATATCGCCTATTTCATACATTATCATCGCCAAAACCGCCTCGCCTGCGGTCTCGGTTCTCAAAATTCGTTTTCCCAGTCCTGCCGTCCTTATGCCTGCCGCCCGCAGCTTTTCAATTTCCGCCGGGTCAAATCCGCCCTCGGGACCTACCATAAATCCCACTGTCTTTACATCCTTTTTCTCGGTAAGGATTTTTCTGAGCGTGCGGTCGGTCTCACATTCGTAAAAGGCAATCGCCAAATCCTCGCCCTTCATTTTTTCGATAGCCGCATCCAAGGTCATCGGCATGGATATCTTTGGAATAACTCCTCTGCCCGACTGTTTTGCCGCCTCGCCCGATATCTTTTGCCATCGTTCCGTCTTTTTTTCAGCCGCCTTTTTGTCCTCCAGCCGAACCACACATCGGTTCAATTCACATGGCACAATCTGAGAAATTCCAAGTTCGGTATTTTTTTGTATTATATAGTCCATTTTCGATGCTTTCGGCAAGCCTTGATATAATGTCACCCGGATATCAGGCTCGGTCTGTGCCGGATATTTTTCCGCTATTGTACAGATAATTTCCTTTTCGTCAAGTTCCGAAATCACAGCATCGTAGTCATAACCCTTGCCGTCGCACACCACAATATGTTCATTTTCTTTGAGTCTCAAAACCTTTTTTATATGGCGCACATCCTCACTGTCGATGATGATTTTATCGTCATATATTTTCTCGGTAAAAAATTTCGGCATATCTGCCCCTCCGCATACAAGCTAATTATTTTTGCATACAATTGATGCCCATTCTCCGCGCCGATTAACGGAGTAATCCGAAAATCCGACCTTTTTTATCGCATCCTCGACATCCGCAATGCGGTCCTCGATAATGCCCGAGGTTATCAGCGTACCACCATCCGCAAGTACGGATTTTGCAAACGGGAGCATCCCGATTATAACATCCGCCACAATATTGGCAGTTATAACAGGATATTTCTTAGCCGCGATTTCATTTTTCAGCTCGGAATCCTCAAGTATATTTCCTGCCTTTGCAGTGAAGCTTTCAAGGTCGACATTGTTCATCTTTGCATTTGCTTTTGCAATATCCACCGCGTTCGGGTCGATATCAACCGCATATGCCGATTTTGCTCCGAGCATGAGTGCGATAATAGACAAAATTCCGCTGCCGCAACCCAAATCCAAAATCTCATCGCCAGACTTTACCACGTCCTCCAGCGCCTCTATGCAAAGCTGAGTTGTTTCATGCGAGCCTGTTCCGAAACTCATTCCCGGATTCACGTTGAAAACAAGGCGGTCAGTCGGCTCTTTAAGCTCCTCCCACTCCGGTTTTATGAGAATTTTCTTTCCCACCTCGGTCGGATGAAAATATTTTTTCCAGTTATTTGCCCAATCTTCCTCGGAAATGTTTCCCATATCCATCTCAAGACGTCCGAACTCTCCGTTTTCGTCACGCTTTTTAAGCTCCGCAACTGCGCTTTTCACAAGCGCAAGCATTTCATGTCCTGCCATATTGTCGCTGACGTAAATTTTTACGCAGGTTTCCTTTTCCTTTTCTTTAATCAGCTCATCGTCCACATAGTCCCAGTATTGGCGGTTGTTCTCCAAAAAGTCCTTAAAATCCGCCTCGTCCTCAATTTCTATGCCATTGATTCCGAGCTGATACAAAACTCCGCTCAACGGTTCAATTCCGTCAGATGTTGTATAAATTGTAACTTGTATCCAGTTCATAGCATTCTCCGTATCAAAAATAATCATTACTATTTATTTTATCATAAAAAGGAATAAAAATCAAGGAAAAGAAAGGATATTTAAAAATTTATTTAAAATTATTTTTTATATGCCGAAAATCTCTTGACAAACGAGCAAAAAAGAGATATAATTCAGTTAGTTATTATAAACTAACTGAATTATATCTGTCAAATTATCAAAAAAAAATGACTTTTATAATTATCGTAAATTGTATATCGGGAGGGGGCGGCTGAATATGGCATATCTTGAAATAGAAAATTTAAGAAAAAGCTTCGGTGAGGGCGCTGCAAAGGTAAATGTTTTAAACGGAGTGTGCATGTCGGTTCAAGAGGGCGAGATGTGCACGGTTCTCGGTCAGTCTGGCAGCGGAAAATCCACGCTTTTAAATGTGATAGGCGGTCTTGACAGTGCAGACAGCGGCAGCATTATTGTCGACGAAACCGACGTGGCAAAGCTTGACTGCAACGGATTATCCGACTATCGCCGCAGTTATCTCGGCTTTGTTTTCCAGTTTTACAACCTTGTTCCCAATCTCACTGTCCTTGAAAATATCCAGGTCGGCGAATATCTTTCCGACTCCCCTCTCAACACCGATGAAATTTTATCGGTTTTGGGTCTTTCGGAGCTTAAAGACAGATTTCCGCAGGAGCTTTCGGGCGGTCAGCAGCAGCGCTGCTCCATCGGCAGAGCGCTTATAAAAAATCCCAAGCTGCTTTTATGCGATGAGCCGACCGGCGCACTTGACTACAAGACTTCAAAGGACATACTTGCGCTTATCGAAAATATAAATCAAAGATACAACACGACAATTTTGCTTGTAACTCACAATCAGACAATAAGCGAAATGACGCACAAGACAATATTTTTGAAAGACGGCGAGGTCAACCGCATTCTTGAAAACGAGCATCGCAAAAACGCCCTTGATTTGGAATGGTGATGAAAATGATTTTAAACAAAAGGATATTGCGTGATTTTAAGGCAAATTTTTTTCGAAACATAGCTATGATACTTATTATTGCGCTCTCGCTTTCACTTGTCGTGTCACTTTGCTCGTCTGCCGACTGCATAAGTGCTACGCTGAATGCCGAATGGACGCAGTGCAATGTGGAGGACGGCAGCTTTGAGACATATATTCCCCTGTCCAAAAGAAATTTCAACAAGCTTTCCGAGCTTGACGTATCGGTTGAGAGCATGTTTTATTCCGATATTCCTGCCGCATCCGACTCGACCCTACGCATTTTTGCAGGCAGACGTTCGATAAATCTGCCATATGTCGAGGACGGCAGGCTGCCTTTTTACGACAACGAAATCTTTCTTGAAAAAAAATATGCCGAGCGAAACAATTATGTCCCCGGCTCTTACATATCCGTACGCGGTGAAAGCATGCTTGTGAGCGGCACCGGCTGTTTTCCCGACTACAGCAATATTAAACAAAACAGCAGCGACGTTGCGCCGAATGACGCTTTTTCGCTTGCAATCGTCACCGATTCGGCATTTGAACAATTAAAGGACCGACTTATATACAACTATGCATATAAATTAGGCAATGCAAGCGTGTCCGACCTGAAAGACAAGCTGATTCACTTAAAATTTGACGAATCGGCGGTAAAGGACACATACTTAAAAGAACAGCTGCACACCGCTTCAAATCTCAAAGAAGAGTTTAACAGCGCGACAGACGCGCTTAGAAACGGCGCGGTTTCGCTTGCCGACGGCGCATCGGCTCTCGGCAAGGCAATCCCCAGTGCGGACAAGCCTGCCGCTGCTCTGCACGATGGGGCTATGAATCTGTACTCCGCGATATGCGGATTTAAGAACAGATTCGGCAGATATCTGAACGAGAGCACGACTGTACAGATGGTTAACTTGTCCTCGTTCGGTGAGACAAAGTACAACATACGTATAAACGACGCTATGAACGATTCGCAGATAGGCAAGCAAGCCGCGCTCGTTGTCGGAGTATTCCTTATAATTCTGCTTGTATATATGCTCGCGATATTCGCCGCCGGGACAATCGAAAAAGAGCGCCCGATTATAGGCACACTCTACGCCCTCGGTTACAGCCGTCACGAAATTCTGTCCCACTACATGAAACTGCCGATGCTCGTTTCCTTTCTCGGTGCGGCGCTCGGCGGAATCGGCGGCTTTCTTTTGACCGACACAATGTCGGCATCGTCTGCCGAGCTATACTCATTTCCGGAAATAATCCACGTCTTTCCGCCGTATCTGATCGCCTATTCACTCGGTGTGCCGATAATATTTTCATATATTATAAACTACTTCATGCTTTCGAAAAAGCTGCACGCCACACCGCTTAAAATGATGCGCGCCGCTCCGCACTCCAAGAGCGGAGTGAGCCTTAAGCTCGGGAATATGGATTTTAAGTCCAAGTATATTATAAGACAGTTTTTCCGCGAACTTTCAGGCAATATAACGCTGTTTTTCGGAATATTCATATCGATTCTTCTTATCATGTTCTCGGTGGCATGCTACGGCAGCATACGCGGATATATAGACGGAATCACAGACGATATCGGCTACAATTACATGTACATTCTCCGAAATCCGGTCTCCGACCTGCCGAAAAATCCATACGTCGGCTATGCGCGCAGCTTTTACGCCGATTTTCCCATGACCGGCAGCGAAATGGAAGTGACTATGCTCGGAATCGACCGCGACAATCTTCATTTTAAATTTGCGTCCGGCCTATCCGATAAATCGGACAAAATTTATATGTCCGATTCGGCGCGGATAAAATTCGGATATCACGTCGGCGACAGAGTTGTACTTCGCGACAATTCCGAGGACAAGCTCTATGCATTCGAGATAGCCGGCGAGGTGAAATACGGCAGCGGACTTTACTTTTTTATGAATATCGATGCCATGCGAAAGGCTTTCGGACTGGAATATTTTGATGAGGAGGACTTGAAAAAGGGCGAACGCCGCCCCAAGTGCGAGGATTTTTACTACAACACTGTATTTTCCGATTCAAAGCTTTCGTTTAAGCACAATATGCAGCTTTCCGAGCTGTCAAAAGCCGATATGAAAAGCGGTGCGGAAAAGTTTATGACCCTCATGTGGGGAATGATTCTGACGATGATTGCCGTCTCGGTGATTATCTTTGCCGCGGTCATGTATCTGTTGATGAAGCTCGAAATAGACCGCAGCAGCTTTTCGATATCACTCTTAAAAGCTCTCGGATATAAAGAAAGTACTGTCAATTCATTCTATCTCGGCAGTTCGTTTTACATAACTCTCTCCGCGATATTCATAGGTATTCCGCTTTGCAGAGTCATTGTCGGATTTGCATACCCGTTCTGCGTTTCGAACGTGAACGCCGGATTCGACGCATATGTTTCACCGCTCGGATATGCGATTATCATCGCAATAACGCTTATTTCTTATTTTGCCACACGCTGTATGCTCGTGCGCTATCTGAGGAAAATCAAGCTGACCGAGATACTTAAAAACCGCGAATAAAAATTTTTTGCTGTGGACATTGAGTTAAAGAAAATTAAAAAAAACGCCCCGAAATCGGACTGTAAAATCCAATTTCGGGGCTTACTTTTTATATAGTATATGTATACTTGCCTGCTTTTACTTCTTCTTTTTTTCCGTTCAAAATAATTGTTGCGGAGGTCGGCACTTCAAATTCAAAATGTATCGAATCGCCGTCTCTGTGCCATTTTGAACTTACCTTTCCATACTTCGTGTCAATCGATGCGCTTGCAAAATCAAGGCGCTTATCGGTAATCGGTTTCAGAATGATATGCTCAAAACCCGGATGCTCCTCGTCCGTTCTGATGCCGCAGATGGTTTCGTACATCCACGATGCGACCGCACCGTAGGCATAGTGGTTGAACGAGTTCATATCGGTGCTCCACATGCTTCCGTCGCTCTTCATGCCGTCCCAATGCTCCCATATGGTTGTCGCTCCCATGTTGACCGAGAACAGCCATGACGGATATTCCTCGCGCAGAAGCAGCGTATAAGCAAGCTCCTCATACCCGTTTTCCGACAATGCCGAGAGCAGATACGGCGTGCCGACAAAACCGGTTTGAAGCGCATCTCCGGCAGCATGCACCATTTGTGCAAGCTGATCCGCAATTTTCTTTCTATCCTCTGCCAAGTCAAATGTAAGAGCAAGCACGCACTCGGTCTGAGTATTACATTCCGGGAACTTTTTCCTGAATGCCTTTACGATATTTTCATGCAGATTTTCGTATTTCGACGCATTCCGTCCCAAAACCCTGAGCGCCTTTATAAGCAAAGATGTCGAATATGCAAAGAATGCCGATGCTATAAAATCATCACGCGAGCTGCCTTTATACTCGCCCTCCTTTGCATCGAGACCGAGCCAATCGCCGAAATGAGAGCCGTCCAGCCACAAATACTCCTCGCTGCCTGCGCTGTGTATATACTCAACCCATGCAGTCATGCTGTCGATTTGCTCCTCCAACACGCCCTTGTCGGCATATGTAAGATATATCTGCCATGGGCAAATAACCGCCGCGTCTCCCCACGCTGCGCTGAAACTGTTATTCATGTGTATATCCGGGACAATGTTCGGAACGCCGCCGTTTGCCTTTTGGTCAGCCTTTAAATCTCTCAGCCATTTTTTGAAAAACTCTTTCACATCAAAGTTATATGACGCTGTTTTCACAAAAACCTGCGCGTCACCCGTCCAACCCCATCTCTCGTCACGCTGCGGACAGTCGGTCGGGATATCGAGAAAATTGTCCTTTTGACCCCATATTACATTTGAATAAAGCTTATTCAGCTTTTTATTTGAACATTCAAAATATCCTGTGCGCTTGATGTCGCTGTGAACCGCTATAGCTTCAATACTGTTCAAATCCAGACTCTCCGGCATCTTTTCCATGCGGATATATCTGAATCCCATAAAGGTGAAATGCGGCTTGTACGACTGTTCCCCGTCGGTACATATATATTTCACATGCTGCTTTGCACTTCTTAAATTATCTGTGTAGAAATTCCCGTCCTTGTCCAGAATCTCGGCATGCGAATACTCAATTATATCGCCGCACTTTGCATTCAGCGAAAAGGATACATATCCCGTCAGATTCTGACCGAAATCTATTACCGTCTCGCCGCGCCTTGTCGTGAAAACCGATATCGGGCGCAGATGCTCATGCTCGGTTACAAATTCACCCTCCTGCGGTATCAATATATCCTTTGAATAATCGTAGATCTGTGCCGGCTGAAATTCCGTCCCGGCAGACGCGTCATATACTTCTCCGTCGTAAATCTCGCAAAATCTCACCTTGCTCTCTCCGCAAAGCCAGCTTTCATCGGTGACAACGCTCTCGGTCTCGCCGTTTTCGTAGGTTATATCAAGCTGCACCAACGCCGCGAGCGAATCGCCGTACGGACTTTTCTCTCTCCATTGAATCCCCTGGAGATACCACCCTCTGCCGACACCTACTTCAATTTCGTTTTTTTCTTTCAAAAGTCCCGTAATATCATAGCTTTGATATAACAGTCTGCACTGATATGCGGTCCAGCCGGGCGCCATTATAAAATTCCCGACCCTATCGCCGTTTATATGCGCTTCATACACTCCGAGAGCGGTAATATTCAATACGGCTTTTTTTATATTTTTTCCGCACTCAAACTCCTTTTTAAATATCGGACACACAGTGCCGTAATCGCGTGGCTGCTTAATCCAAGACGCTTGTTCGAACATTTTTACATCTACTCCGTTCATTTGTTATTTTCATCATTTTATCATAAGAACCATGCAAAAACAAGGGGATAATTTTTCATTATAGGGGGTGATTTTCATATTGTTTAATAATCTTATTTATTGGCGTCAAATACAAGTCTGCCGTTTATAAATGTCATCAGATTCCTTGCATTAAAAGAGAATATATCCTCGGAAAATACGCAGAAATCCGCGTCCTTGCCGACCTCAATCGAACCTACGCGCGAGTCTATGCCGCAGTTTTTTGCGGCAGTGAGCGTTATTCCCGAAAGCGCCTTTTCCGAATCCATTCCATTCTTGACCGCCATCGCCGCGCAAAGTATGAGATTTTCAATCGATATCTCGGGATGGTCGGTGATTATCGCGGTCGGAACACCGGCATCGCTTAAGGCCTTGTAGGTCGAAAAGCTCAAATTTTTAAGCTCCGGCTTGCTTCGGTCGGAAAGAGTCGGACCGAGCATCACCGGCACATTTTCACGCGCGAGAATATCGCACACACGCTCCCCGTCCGTTGCATGCTCAATTGTGATATTTATGTCAAATTCCTTGCCGAGCCGTATGGCGGTGCAGATATCGTCCGCGCGGTGCGCATGGATTTTAACCGGGATTTCCTTTTTTAGCACCGGTATCAAAGCCTCCGATTTTATGTCATATTCCGGCTTGTCAGCTTCGTCCGGGTCGTGATTATATTCGTCCCATGCCTCCATATATTCCTTTGCCTTATAAAGCGTCTCGCGAATCAGCGCCGCCGTACCCATGCGCGTTACCGGAGTTCTGTCCTTGGCATGGAAAACCGATTTCGGATTTTCGCCGAGAGCGAATTTCATGGCGGCAGGCGCTTTTAAAATCATGTCATCGACACATATTCCGTCGGTCTTGAGCGCGGCGAACTGTCCCCCTATCGGGTTCGCGCTCCCGGGTCCCGTTACCACCGTTGTGATTCCGGCTTTTTTTGCATCGTCAAAGCACCTGTCAAACGGGTTGATTCCGTCTATCGCGCGCAGCTGCGGCGTTATCGGCTCGGAATCCTCGTTCCCGTCGTCGCCCTCAAAGCCGAGAGAATCCTCGAACATGCCCACATGACAATGCGCATCGATAAGACCGGGATATACATACGCACCGCGCAGGTCAAGCTCCTCGTCGGCATGCTCTGCGGCAAGATCGGAATAGCTCCCGACCTTTACTATTTTATCGTCAAAAAGTATTGCTCCGTTTTGATATGTCCTGCCGCAGCAGGTCACAACTATCGCATTTTTAATCAGCTTCATATCTTATCCCCTCCGCTCATGATGAAGTTTTGAGCCGACACAGCGGCAACCGCTCCGTCCGCGGCAGCGGTAACGACCTGTCTGAGCGGTGTATCGCGCACATCTCCGGCGGCAAATATGCCCGGAATATTTGTGCGCATAAAACGGTCTGTTTCAATAAATCCGTCCGCATTTTTTCGTATTTCCGGCGGAACTGCGGCAAGCGACGGTTCTCTGCCTATGGCGATGAACACTCCCGAGCACTCCAGTTCGGACGGCGTGCCGGTGACTGTATTTTTAAGCATTACTTCCTTAACCGTTGTATCGCCGCGAATGCTTGTCACAACGGTACTTGTCAGAATCTCGATTTTCTCATTTTCATCAGCTGCATTCCGAAGTGCGGCAAAGGCGCGGAAATTCTCGCTGCGATTGATCAGATACACTTTTTTGGAAAAGCGTGCAAGGTAGAGCGCGTCCTCAAAAGCTGTATTTCCTCCGCCGACAACGGCAGTGACCTGCCCTTTGAAAAAGGCTCCGTCACAGGTTGCGCAATACGAAACGCCCGTCCCGGCAAAGCGTTCCTCGCCGTCCGCGCCGAGCTTTCTTGCCGATGCTCCGGATGCAAAAATTATCGTCTTTGTGCGATACGAATTTTTGCGCGTGAGAACCGTTTTTATATCATCTGCCGCGTTCTCAACGCTTTTTACTCTTTCACTGCTTATATGCGCGCCAAAGCTCTCCGCCTGCATGCGCATGCGCGCGCCAAGCTCCGTCCCGGACGGATTGTCCGATACACCTGGATAGTTCGCAATTTCATAAGTGTAATTCATCTGACCGCCCGTACCCATACTCTCGAGCACAAGCGTTTTTAAGCCGCCGCGCGCGGCATATACTGCGGCGGACATTCCTGCAGGTCCTCCGCCGATTATAATCAAGTCGTACATTATACGCATTTCCTTTCCTATAACTAAAAGTTACAATATCATTATTTTTCGATATTGAGATTTTTTATACGCGTAAGCTTGCGATATTTAAGCGGAGTCATATTCTCCGACTTTTTGAATATATCATTAAACCGCTGCTGCCCCGAAAATCCGACCGAAAGCGCAATATCGCCGATCTTCATATCGCTGTTTTCAAGGTAGTCCTTTGCGGCAGTTATTCTTACCCTTAAAAGATAGCTTTTCGGACTTATACCAAATTCCTGTTTAAAGGAATGTGCAAAATAGCTTTCGCTGAAAAATATGTAGGACGCAACATCGGAAAGCGTGATATTTTTATTGTAATTGACATCTATATATTCCTTTGCCGTCTTTAAGAGCTCCTTCATTTTGTGAGAACGCTTTTTAATGCTCTGCTCCCATTCCTCACGTATTGCGCGCGACAGGAGTACAAAAAGTTCCATCATCAGAATATTTATCATGAAATCGCTCCACATGTTCGACTTGCGGCGTTCGCGCGCTATCTTTTCGAATATCCCGGTAAAATCATTTTTTCTCGTAAGAATAAGCTTTATATAGCTGAGATCTTCCTCGGTATTCAAAAAGTCGATGAACTCTGTCAGATGCTTATTCTCGTCACCGCCTGCCGATTCGAATGCAAAGCTGAGAACAAAAAGCTCGCACGCCTCCTCCGAACGAACGGTGACAACATGAGTCTGTCCCGGCTTAATCAAAATCAGCTCATACTGATTAAGCGGAACATCGGTTCCGTTTACGCAATATATTATATTCCCCTTTTTAACATATACCATTTCGAAATGGTCATGACAGTTCGGGCGCATCTCCCATGTGCGGTCGTGAATACGTTCTATCGATTTCACAATTGCAGGGAAAAATTTCTGACCCGATAAAAAATCCTGCCACGTTCTTGGCAAATTTGTGGTATTGTTCATTTGTTAAGCCCCCTTTTATTACTATTATACCTATTTTTTTTCGATTCGTCTATATTTTCATTGAAAAAAGATTAAAATTATAGTATAATCAAGATAGAAAACGTTAAAAAACAGGTAATTATTAACTAAAGAGTGGAGTGACAGTGATATGAAGTACAGTCACGCTGTGCGAAAAACTATAAATCAGACGGACAAGCCGCTGTTTTTTGCCATGATTTTGGCATGTCTTGTCGGATTGGCGGCAATATACAGTGCAACGCTTTCGTTCGAAAGCCTTACAAATGTGATAGTCCAGTCGGCGAGCTTTGCCATAGGGCTTTTTGCGGTCTGGCTTTTGAACAAGGTGGACTACGACCAATACGGATATCTTGCAAAGTACATTTATATCGCATGTGCGGCACTGCTTATACTCGTTCTGATTGTGGGAAAATCGGGAGACTGGGGCGCGCAAAGCTGGATAAGAATAGGCCCTGTCGGGATTCAGCCGTCCGAAATTGCAAAGGTCGGATTTATCCTCACCTTTTCTTACCATCTGACACAGGTGGAGGACAGGATAAACAAGCCGCTTGTGCTTTTGGGACTTTTGGCACACATCGGGATATTGGTATTTTTGATAATGTTACAGCCCGATGCCGGAAGTGCGATGGTGTTCGGATTTATATTTATAACGCTTGTTTTTGCTGCCGGAATTTCATATAAATATGTCCTCGGCGCGGCAGGTCTCGGGGCATTGTCGCTGCCGCTTATATATTTCTTTGCCCTGAGCAAATTTCAAAAGCAGCGAATACAGGTCTTTTTCAATCCCGACCTGGACAAGCTTGGCAGCGGCTACAACGTTATTCAGTCGAAAATCGCGGTCGGCTCGGGCGAGCTTTACGGCAAGGGGTACTTAAACGGCACGCAGAATCAGCTTGGCATACTGCCGACAAAGCACACCGACTTTATCTTCAGCACAATTGCCGAAGAATGGGGCTTTGTCGGCGCAGTGCTCGTTGTGCTGCTCCTGTTCTTTATCATATTCAGATGCATAAGAGCGTCTAAAAACGCAAATTCGTCCTATGGCAGATATATCTGTCTCGGGGTCGCTGCAATGCTGATTTTCCACACCTTTGAAAATATAGGCATGTGTATAGGAATTATGCCGGTTACGGGAATACCGCTGCCCTTTATAAGCTACGGCGGAACGTCGCTTATAACAAATATGGCTGCGATAGGAATTGTACTCAGCGTTACAAGGCGAAAATTTTAAATTTCGGAAAGGACTATAATTATGATTACTGCAGTTGTTGGATTGGGACTTATAGGCGGCTCGGTCGCAAGGCGGCTCCGCGGCTTTCACGATACAAAGATAATAGGTATAGACACAAGCGGCGAGACGCTCAGAATGGCAAAATCGGACGGAGTTATCGACCGCGCCGAGACAAGCGGCGAATATGTATCCGACGCGGATTTGATTATACTTTGTCTTTATCCCGAGGCGAATGTGAATTTTGTAAAAAAATATGCGCCGATTATGAAAAAAGGCGCGGTTATTACCGATGTTTCGGGCGTTAAGCAATATGTGGTCGACAACATACAAAAATATCTTCCCGACGGGCTCGACTTTGTTGGCGGACACCCAATGGCAGGGCGCGAGGTCGGCGGATATCAAAACTCGGACGATACGCTTTTTAACGGAGCGTCGTATCTGATAACTCCAACAGAAAAAAATAAGCCCGAATCAATTGCACTTATACGAGAATTGGCAAGCCATATCGGCTGCGCCCATATAATAACCACCACCCCGTCCGAGCATGACGCGGTCATTGCATACACCAGTCAGCTTATGCATGTTGTAGCGGTTGCACTCTGCGACAATCCGATGATAGAGCGTTCGACATATTTCAGCGCCGGGAGCTTAAGAGACTGCACAAGGGTCGCTGTCATAAACGAAAAAATGTGGAGTGAGCTTTTTTTGGAAAACAAGGAATCGCTTGCGGCACGTATAAGCGAAATGCAGGAAAGTCTGGGCAGAATCAAAACCGCGCTGGAAAACGGCGACCGCACGGAACTGGAACGGCTTATGCGCTCGGGCGCGGAGAAAAAGCTAAAGTGGCTTATGTAAACGGAGGAATTACATTGAAAAAGGAATTTAATCAGGAAAGAATACAATATTTGATAAAGGAGCTTTTGAAAGAGCTTGGCGACGACCCCGAGCGCGAGGGACTGCGCGAAACTCCGGCAAGAGTGGCGCGAATGTACGCCGAAGTGCTTGAGGGAATGAGATACTCGAACGATGAAATTGCCGAAATGTTCGACAAATGCTTTGAAAGCGAGGGTTCGCACGACCTGGTTTTGGTTAAGGACATTGAAGTGTTCAGCTACTGCGAGCATCACATGGCGCTCATGTACAATATGAAAGTGCATGTCGGATATATTCCAAAGGACAGGATAATCGGTCTTTCGAAAATTGCGCGCATATGCGATATGGCTGCAAAGCGGCTTCAGCTCCAGGAAAGACTCGGTTGCGACATTGCCGAAATTATGCAAAAGGTGTTGAAAACCGAGGACGTTATAGTCATAATCGAGGGCGAGCACAGCTGCATGACGGCGCGCGGAATAAAATCCGGGAACGCCAAAACCAGAACCGCCGCTATAAGAGGTCTGTTCGATGTTGACCATCAGCTTCGCAGCGAGGTCTATTCTCTGTTGAAATAGAATATATTATATATATCCATATTATATCAAATACACAAAAATTGTTAAATTTATTTAAAAAACCTTGTAAAAATTAAAGTCATATGCTATAATTTTTACAAGGTTTTTATACGAAAGGAAGATGCTGCCAATGAAACTGCAAGAAGTAAAGGATATATTAAATGCCAAGGTTTTGACAGAGGATGCCTGTCTTGAAAACGAAGTGAACTCCGCCTGCGGCTGCGACCTTATGAGCGATGTGCTTGCATTTGTCAAGGACAAGGCGCTGCTTTTGACCGGACTTATGAATCCGCAGGTTGTAAGGACGGCCGAGATGATGGACATTTCCACCATTGTATTTGTGCGCGGAAAAAAGCCCGACGATGCACTCATCAAGCTTGCCGAATCAAAGGATATAGTGCTGATGAGTACCGATTATCCGCTCTATGTCTCCTGCGGAAAGCTTTACAAAAACGGACTTATCGGCAAGGGAGGAATGTCGTAATGGAACCGATTTGTTTGCATTATGATGTCGACGGCACCGACTTCACCCTTGCAGGCGAAAATTCGAGCAAGGTGAAAAAAATGCTCAACAAGCTCGGCTTTGACCCCGAGGCGGTGAGAAAAACCGCCATAGCAATGTACGAGGGTGAAATAAATATGGTTATCCACGCCAACGGCGGATCGATAGATGTTGAAATTTCGCCCAAGAAAATCGTTGCGGTGCTCAAAGATACCGGGCCGGGAATAAAGGACGTGGAGCAGGCAATGCGCGAGGGATTCTCGACGGCGAGCAATCAGGTTCGTGAACTTGGTTTCGGCGCGGGAATGGGACTTCCGAATATGAAAAAGTATTCGGACGATATGAAAATCGACACAAAAATCGGCGAGGGAACAACGGTTACACTCACAATAAATGTGGGATAAAATCAATAGATTTGCAGATAAGGAAGTGAGGAGTGTGGAAAAAGGATGTCATTCGGTACGGCTTAAAAAAAGCGTCTGCACGGGCTGCACAAACTGTCTTAAGCAATGCCCGACCCAGGCAATAAGAGTGCAGAACGGAAAAGCGAAAATCCTGTCCGAAAGGTGCATAGACTGCGGCGAATGTATAAGAGTCTGTCCGCACCACGCAAAGCAGGCTGTTACCGACGGAATTGAAATACTGGACGGATACAAATACAAAATAGCACTGGCGGCTCCTGCCTTTTACGGTCAGTTCTCAAAAGCGGACAAAATCGATTTGATGCTTTCGTCCTTGAAAAAAATCGGATTTGACGAGGTTTTTGAAGTCGCAAAGGGCGCGGAAATAATAAGCAGCACCACGCGCGGGCTTTTGGACTCGGGCGAGCTTTTAAAGCCGTCCATTTCGTCCGCCTGCCCGGCGGTAATCAAGCTTATCGCGATACGCTTTCCGAATTTAATCGGGAATATAATTCCGCTCCGCTCGCCCATGGAGGTTGCGGCGGAGCTGGCGCGGAATGAGGCTGTGCAAAAAACGGGTCTGCTGCCCGGGGATATCGGAATATTTTTTATAAGCCCCTGCGCCGCAAAAGCAACAGTAGTGAAATACGGCTCGACCGAGGAAAAATCGCAGGTTGACGGAGTTATCGCTATGAAAGACATATATCTGAAAATGGCGCACACAATAAGCAGGCTTTCGGAAGAAGAAACAGAGAAAATCCAAAGAGCCGGAGCGGAGGGAATCCTTTGGGCAACAGCAGGCGGAGAGGCGCGTGCCTCGCACGCCGACAAATGTGTCGCTGTGGACGGGATTCACGATGTGATACGTGTTTTGGAGGCAATTGAGGACGGAAAGCTGCGCGACATCGAATATGTGGAGGCGCTCGCCTGCACCGGCGGCTGTGTCGGCGGTCCTTTGGTCGCGGAGAACAACTTTGTTGCAAACTCGCGGATAAAGAGAATTTCAAAGGAATTGCCGGAAAATTTTGAAAGTTCGGGCGACAACATAAACACATTTTGGGAGCATCCGGTGGTATATCGTTCGGTTATGCACCTGGACGACGACATTCAAAAAGCAATGGAAAAGATTGTCGAAATGGAAAAGATATACGAGCGGCTGCCCAAGCTCGACTGCGGCTCATGCGGCTCACCGAGCTGCCGTGACCTTGCCGAGGACATAGTCCGCGGTTTTGCGGACGAAACCGACTGCATATTTATTCTGAGAGAACGAATAAGCGCTCTTGCACACCAAATGGTGGAGCTTGACAAGAAATGCACCAAAAACAACAATGATAATTGATACAACAATTACGACACGAAAGGAAAATTTTTAATGAAAAAAAATGTCTACATATCCGCATGCGACAAAGACGAAGGAATATATCACTACAAGCTGAGCGTGGACGGAAGTGTGAAATTCTGCAAAAAATATGTACTCGACCGCCCGATGTACGCAGTTGTTTCGAATCAAAAGCTGTATGTTATTTTAAGATGTCCGTTTGACAATGACGAAAGCGGAATCCTGCACTTTGACATCGCGCCCGACGGTAGTTTGGAAAATCCGAGCGAGCCTGTTTCGACCGGCGGCGTTGTCGCATGCCACCTTTTTGCCGACAATGACGATGTGTATATAGTAAACTATCTGTCGGGAAATGTTATGAAACTGCCCGATACAATCGACACGCACACCGGTTCGGGTCCGGACAAGGTCAGACAGGATATGCCCCACACGCATTTTGTGGGAGAAACTCCCGACAAAAAATACATTTGCGTCACCGATTTGGGACTTGACAGGATATTTTTCTATGACCGCGGCTTAAATCAAAAATTTTCGGTCGAGGTTGAAAAAAGCTTCGGTGCGCGGCATCTTGCCTTTTCCGCCGACGGGAAATACATGTACTGCGTAAACGAGATGAAATCCTCGGTCAGCGTTTTTGAGTATAAAGAAAAGGATACAAGGCTTATAAAGACCTATCCGGCAATTCCGTCGGATTTTAAGGAAAAGAACCTTGCCGCCGCGATACGGATAAAGGATGACAGACTCTATGCCTCAAACCGCGGTTACGACTCAATCGCGGTATTTAAGATAAACGGTGCGGAACTTGAATTTGAAGGACATATAAAAACCGGCAAAGAGCCGAGAGACTTTAACATCGCCGGGGACATCCTCATATGTGCCGACATGGCGGACGGGGACGTTATCTTCTTCCGGCTCGACGGCGCGAAAGCCGAAAAGCTCCCCGGGAAAATAGATAATTTAAAAGATCCGCTTTGTGTAACGATATATTAAAAAATCCAAAACGTAATCCGGTAATTTCATAAAAAAACGCAGGCAAGCCGAATCCGAAAGTACACTTGTACGGCATCGTGTTCGGCTTTCTTTTTTTAACTTTTTTCCAAAATTTTTATACAAATCAAAATTTTCATATTTTATTCCGCGTCGTTCATGGACATAATAAAGACATAATAAAAAGAAAAGGGTCAAAAAATTATGTCAAAAATTATTGTAAAAAACAACGGCGCATTATCGGGCGAGGTGACGGTTAGCGGCTCAAAAAACAGCGCGCTGCCGATACTCGCATCCTGTCTTTTAACCCAAGGCACAAATATAATTCAAGGCTTGCCGAATTTGAGCGATATAAATATAATGTACGAAATTCTCTCAAGTCTCGGCGCACAAATCAACATCGGCAAAAAGGAAACCGCCGTAAACTGCGAGACGATAACAAGCTGCACCACTCCGTATGAGCTTGTAAACAAAATGCGCGGCTCGTTTCTGCTTGCCGGCGCGCTGCTCGCACGATATTCCTGCGCGCGGATATGCATGCCCGGCGGTTGTCCTATAGGCTCGCGCCCGGTGGACCTGCACTTAAAAGGCTTTGCCGCGATGGGCGCGGATATATCACAGGGCTACGGCTATATCGACCTATCCGCAAAAAAACTACATGGAGCAAAAATATATCTTGATTTTCCGAGCGTCGGAGCAACCGAAAATCTCATTATGGCGGCAAGTCTTGCCGACGGCGAAACGATAATCGAAAACGCTGCCGCCGAGCCGGAAATTGAGGATTTGGCTCATTTTTTGACAAAGCGCGGCGCAATTATATCCGGAGCCGGCAGCGACACGGTTCACATCACCGGGGTGGACGAGCTTTCCTGTACGGTTCACAAAATCATTCCCGACCGCATCGAGGCAGGCACATTCATGGCTGCGCTCGCTATCACGCGCGGCAAGGGGCGTGTTAAAAATGTCAAACTCGACCACGTCCGCCCCATGATAGCCAAGCTGCGCGAAATGGGCGTGGAAATCGCCGAGGAGAAAAGCGCTGTCGTTATCGATGCCGCGCGAAAGCTTTCGTCCACAGATATCAAAACAATGCCCTTTCCCGGCTTTCCAACCGATATGCAGGCGCAATTCGGCGGTCTTTTAAGCACTGCGTCGGGTACGGGACTCATTGTGGAAACAGTTTTTGAAAATCGATTTCTGCACATCGGCGAGCTGAAAAGAATGGGCGCAAATATCCGCATCGAGGGCAGAACCTCGGTGGTGGAGGGCGTGCCGCAGCTGACCGGAACAAAGGTGAATGCGACCGACCTTCGCGGCGGCGCGGCGCTTGTTTTGGCAGGGCTTGCCGCCGGCGGAATTACCGAAGTGTCGAATGTGGAGTTTATAAAGCGCGGCTACGACAATTTCACAGGCAAGCTCTCAAAACTCGGAGCTGACATCTCGGAAGAATAACATGTTTTTTGCTTTTTCCTCTTAATTTTAACCTAATATGTTTATATTACGAAAAACTATTGACAAAGTATTTTCATATGTGGTACAATATTCCTTATAGTAAATATGAGGAAAGGATCGAGTATAGACATGAAAATCAGTTTTTCAACATTAGCATGCCCTTTGTATTCATGGCCGGACATTTACGCCATGGCAAAGGATTTAAATTTTGACGGAATCGAGGTACGCGGCCTGGGAGAGGATATCTTCTCGGTAAAAGCAAAGCCATTTACCGATGCGCAGCTCCCTGCCACAATAAACACCCTCAATCGGCTAAACCTCGAAATCCCCTGTCTCTCAAGCGGAATTGCGCTTAAGGATACGGGACATGCGGATCGCTGCCTATACGAAATAAAGGAATACTGCATACTTGCGCACAAGCTGTCAACTCCGTATATAAGAATACTTGCGGACCTGGATCCCGCCCCCGACGGAGACGTTGACGATTCATATATATGCGACACCTTGAAATCACTTTCGGAACTGGCAAAGGAATATGACGTTACACTTTTGGTTGAAACAAATGGTGTGTATGCCAATACAAAAAGGCTGAAAAAGGTCCTGGATACCGTTGACAGCCCATATGTGGCCGCACTTTGGGATGTGCATCATCCCTATCGCTTTTTTGGCGAAAGTGCGCACACCACCATTGAAAATTTAGGAAAGTACATAAAATATGTTCACGTTAAGGACAGCGTGATGCATGGCGATACAATTTCATACAAAATGATGGGCGAGGGCGATCTGCCTCTGGAGGACATGCTCGGCGAGCTGAAAACAACCGGCTACGACGGCTATGTTTCTCTCGAATGGGTAAAGCGCTGGGCAAAGGATTTGAGCGACCCCGGAATTGTTTTTCCGCACTTTGCCAACTACATGGCGCCGTATCGATGTCATCACAAGCATCCGCTCCAGGACAACAACACAAAAACAGGCAAATATGTGTGGCCGAAAAAGAGACTTATCGACTACACTTTTCCCGATGTTTTGGACAGGATATGCGAGGAATTTCCAAAGCAGTACGCATTTCGCTACACCGAGCTTGACTATACCAGAACATATCCCGAGTTCAGAGACGATGTCGACACCTTTGCGCGCTCTCTGATTGCAATGGGCGTGAAAAAGGGCGACCATGTGGCAATTTGGGCAACAAATGTTCCTGCATGGTATATCACATTTTGGGCAACCACGAAAATCGGTGCGGTTTTGGTGACTGTAAACACCGCGTATAAAATTCATGAAGCGGAATATCTTTTGAGACAGTCCGATACTCATACGCTCGTTATGATTGACGGCTACAAAGATTCCGACTATATCGGAATTATAAAGGAAATCTGCCCCGAGCTTGACTCCTGCAAGCCGGGAAAGCTCAACTCCAAAAGACTGCCGGTTCTTAAAAATATCATCACTGTAGATTCAAAGCAAAACGGCTGCTATTCGTGGGATGAAGCAATAGAACTTGCAAACGATGTTTCGCAAAACGAGGTCGAGCGCAGGCGCGCGCAGGTCGAAAAAAACGATGTCTGCAACATGCAATACACCTCCGGCACAACCGGATTCCCGAAAGGCGTTATGCTGACACACTACAATGTTGTGAACAACGGCAAGGCAATAGGCGACTGCATGGATTTGTCCACAGCTGACAAGATGATGATTCAAGTCCCGATGTTCCACTGCTTTGGAATGGTTCTTGCAATGACAGCATCGGTCACTCATGGAACAACCATGTCGCCGATTACGGCGTTTTCGCCGCGAAAGGGTCTTGCCTGCATCAACAAGGAGCAGATAACCTGTTTCCATGGCGTTCCGACAATGTTTATAGCAATGATGGGGCATCCGGATTTTGAAAAAACCGATTTTTCACACATGCGCACAGGAATTATGGCAGGCTCCCCCTGCCCTATTAAGACCATGCAGGACGTTGTTGAAAAAATGCACATGCCGGAAATATGCATAACCTACGGTCAGACCGAGGCATCGCCGGCAACCACAATGAGCAAAACAACCGATTCTCTCGAAACGCGCGTGAACACTGTCGGTTCGGCAATTTTCGGCGTTGAATGTAAGATTGTAGACCCCGAAACAAACGAGGATTTACCGGACAATGTAGACGGCGAATTTGTTGCGAGAGGCTATAATATAATGAAAGGCTACTACAAAATGCCCGAAGCAACCGCGGCGGCAATCGATGCCGACGGCTGGCTGCACACAGGCGATTTGGCGCGCAGACTGCCCGACGGGAATTACAAAATCACCGGCAGAATCAAGGATATGATAATCCGCGGCGGCGAGAATATTTATCCGAAAGAAATCGAGGACTTCATATATACTCATCCAAAGGTGCAGGACGTGCAGGTTATCGGCGTTCCCGATAAGCAGTACGGTGAGGAAATTATGGCATGCATAATCTTAAAGCCGGGTGAGGAAAGCTCCGAGGAGGAAATCAAAAAATTTGTCATGGACCACATGGCAAAGCACAAGGTTCCGAAATATGTTGACTTTGTGTCGGAATTTCCGATGAACGCCGCCGGAAAGATATTAAAATATAAAATGCGTGAGACGGCCGTCGAGAAATTGAATTTGGGCGAGGACGGAAGTATTGTAACTGCGTAAATACATAAAGGAGTCAAAATGAATTCATTTTGACTCCTTTATGTATTTTATATCGTCATTGCTTTTCAGACAAATTCAATATTGCTTTATTTCGACTTATGCACGATTCCGATTATAGAAGAACATCGCAATGCCTGCGCCGCATATCAGGCAATATCCCAACACGCTCAGCACATCCGGGATTTGATCGAACAAAAAGAATCCAAATACCGCAGCAAAAATCACCTGAGTATAGTCATACACCGATATTTCTTTTGCAGGAGCATACACATAAGCACGCGTAATTCCGAACTGTCCCACACATGCACTTATACCGGCACAAATCAAGCATATCATACTGCGCAAGCTAAGTGCCGAGAAATTAAAGAGCATAAACGGCAGGCACACAAGACTTGAAAAGGCAGAAAAGAAAAAGATTATCACCGCGCTGTTTTCACCCTTTTGACCGAGGTAGCGCACGAATGTATAGGCAATGCCTGCACCCAAGCCGCCGAGCGCGCCCATGACCGCCGGGAACACCGAGTATCCGCCCATCGTCGGCTTTATGATGCACATACTTCCCACAAATGCAGTGACAACTCCGATGACCTGCATAAAGGTCGGTTTTTCTTTCAGCAAAAAAATCGAAAAAATTATAGCAAAGAACGGCGACAGCTTATTCAGCATATTGGCATCTGCCAGCACAAGATGGTCTATTGCATAAAAATTACAAACCAATCCCACCGTTCCGAAAAACGCGCGCCCCAAAAGCGGAGCTATGCTTTCCCTTTTCGGAACAATGCTTATGTGTTTTTTCAGCATTATCGCCGCCACGACAAGCAGTGCGACAAAGTTTCTGAAAAACGCTTTCTGAAAGGATGGCACATCTCCCGCAAGTCTGACAAAAACAGACATCATGGAAAATCCGAGCGCTGCCGATATGATATACATTATTCCTTTTGTTTTTGAATTGATTTGCATAATTTATTCTCGCCTTTACTATTTAAATATATATTTTATTATACCCTTGAATAATCATTTTGTCAAGTCCGTTGCACAGCGCAAAAAAACAGCCGACCGGAAGATGCCGACCGACTGTTTCTGACTTATTTCTTTATTTTCTTTGCATCCTCTTCGCTTTCTTTCCAAGCTGCCCACCAGGGACTTGCGATGAAAATTGAGCTGTATGCACCGGCAAGAACGCCGACTATAAGCGGGAATGCAAATTCCTTAATCGACTGAACTCCGACAATGTAGAGTACAACGATTGTGATAAGAGTTGTAAGGGTTGTATTGATTGTACGTCCCATACTTTCGTTTATACTCCTGTTTGTTATTTCGGATATTGTCTCACCCTTTTTGGGGTTATAGCCTTTCATGTTCTCGCGGATACGGTCGAAAACAACGATTGTGTTGTTTATCGAATAACCTATGACGGTCAGCATAGCCGCGATAAAGGTTGTGTTGAGCGGAGTATACGAGATTGTATACACTGCCATCATTACGAAAATGTTGATTATAAGAGCAATGATAGCTGTAATCGCCGAACGCCACTCAAATCTTATTGCGATATATGCGAGTATGCACAAAATTGCGATAAGAGTATAAATCAAAGCTTTGCGCTGAACCTGGTTACCGAAGCTTGCCGATGCGCTTGTTACCGACATCGGAGCATCGTCCTGGAGTCCGTATTTTTCTTTAAGAGCCGAATATATTTCATTCTTCTTTTCTTCTTCAATCGGCTGAGTCTTGATAGACGCCTGAGTTCCGTCGCCGACCGTCTGAACAATTATAGGTGTAACATCGGTCTTTTCCTCCAGGTAACTTGAAACCTCTTCATTTTTGAAGGTTTGTCCCATATTTACCTGCATTTTGATACCGCCCATAAACTCGATATCGAAGTTAAAGCCCTGTACAAAGTACATAACTATACCTGCAATTACGATAATAATCGGAATAAGCAGATATTTAATCTTGTTATTTGTAACATTAATCGATTTCATTCTACTTATACCTCCTTATTTAATGAACAGCTTGCGATTCTTAATATTAAGATGTACAAGCTGTTTAAGCAAGAACTTGGTGATTATTATAGCTGTGAACATGCTGACAACAACACCGAGTGCCAGTGTAACCGCGAAGCCGCGTATTGTGCCGATTCCCGAGAGATAAAGCACAACGCAGGTGATGATTGTTGTTATATTGGAGTCCAGAATTGCGCTGAACGCCTTTTTAAAGCCTGCGTCAACCGATGCCTTGATAGTTTTGCCGAGTTTCAGCTCTTCTTTCATTCTTTCAAATATGATTACGTTAGCGTCAACTGCCATACCGATTGAAAGAACGATACCGGCAATACCGGAAAGGCTTAAGTTTACTCTGGCAACGCCGAGAACAAGACCTATGATTCCGATGTAATATGCCAGTGCCAGGTCTGCAATAAGACCGGGGATTCTATAGAAGAATATCATGAAAATCATGACAATAAGTATGCCGATTGCCGCAGCGAGCAAACTCGACGGCAGAGCCTTTTCACCAAGCTCCGGACCGATTGTGTCCTGTGCAACGGTAGTGAGTGCAAACGGGAGCGCACCGGATTTAATCTGGTTTGCAAGCGTTGCAGCATCTGCCGCGGTTTCAAAGCTTCCCGAGATTATACATGTCTCGGAGTTGATTTCCTCCGATACTCTCGGTGAAGAGATCGGCTTATCATCCATCATTATCGAAATGTAGTTTTTCTGCTCCGATGATCTTGCTGCCGCTGCTCTTGTTGCATCCGCAAACTTTTGAATCGCCTCGGACGTGAGAGTCAGCTGAACATAATGCTCGGAATTTCCTGTACTGTTTACGGGTCCGTACATTGCCTCAGCACCCTTTATATCGGTTGAGCCATCCAAAACCATATTGCCGTCGGCATCCACAAAAGTAAGCTTTGCGGTCGAGCCAAGCAGCTTTGCCGCCTCGTCGGTTTCGAAAACCGACGGAATTTCAACGGTAATCTGTCCATTGTCGCCTCTGCTTATTCTCGCCTCTGTGTAGCCTGCGCTGTTAAGACGGGCTGTGAAAATAGATTCAACGACATCCATTTGTTCCTCTGTCGGGTTTTGAGCGTCTGCCTGGAAGGTGATTACCGAACCTCCGGCAAGGTCTATACCCTTTCTTATTCCCTTTTCAGGATCCAGCATTCCGCCATAGCTGAAGCCTGATACGTTAAAGCCGAAAAAGGCAACGTAGTTAAGCGCTATAGCCAGCAGTACCATGAAAACAAGAATAACAATACTCTTTTTTTTCATTTGAATTATCATTCCTTTCTAAAAATTTATAGAGCATACATTGTATATTATACATCGAACAGGGACAAAAGTCAAGATTTTTGTTGAATTTGTTAATAATTTTATTAATAAAGATTATTTTTCAAAAAAAGTGTTGACAACCGGACTTTTTTGTGATAATATATTATAGTACTTTCAATTTGCCGGTGTGGCGGAATTGGCAGACGCGCGGGACTCAAAATCCCGTGGTAGCGATACCGTGTCGGTTCGACCCCGACCACCGGCACCACATAAAATGAGCTGTAAAAATATTTTACAGCTCATTTTTTTATAGCAAATGAGTTACAGCTATGCCATTTTATGAAAGAGAAAAAGAGCTTTTGGATATTATTATGAATCATGATTCAACATCGGTAAATGAGTTTTTAAAATCCCAACATTTGAGCAAATCCACACACTGCGGCGCGATTTAATCAAGCCGGAGGAAAAAGGTCTTATCATACGCACGCATGGCGGAATTGTTCCGAAAAGAATCTCGCCCGATGATAAAATT
The DNA here is from genome assembly GCA_934486735.1 of uncultured Clostridia bacterium. GTDB lineage: Bacteria > Bacillota > Clostridia > UBA1381 > UBA1381 > CAKSQL01. The sequence goes on from CAKSQL010000014.1 coordinate 50,232, forward strand.
CCGTTCTTTTTAAGAGAAAACGAACAGGATTCCGCGAAAAAAATAATTGCGGAAAAGGCGGTCGGATATATTCATGACGGCGACACAATCATGCTCGACGGGACTACCGGTGCGTATTGCATTGTTCCGCTGCTTGTGCAGTTTAAGGATATAGTGGTAATAACAAGCGGCGCAAAAGCGTCATTGCTTCTCGGCAAGCTCGGAATAAAAAATATCTGCACCGGCGGCGAGATGATAACAACATCCTTTTCATATGTCGGCGAAACGGCAAAAAACACAATATCGGCATATAATGCGGATATTGTGTTTTTCTCCTGCCGAGGTTTGTCGGACGACGGGCTTTTGTCCGATAATTCCGCCGAGGAAAACGCCGTGCGCAGGTTAATGATGAAACACTCAAAGAAGAAAATTTTTCTTTGCAACAGTGATAAAACAGGTAATAAATATCTCAATAACCTGTGCCACGTCTCCGAGCTTGACGAAATTATATGTGAAAAAGAACTGCCCGATATAGCTGCTCTTATCAAATAAGCCAAAACCCGTCATCCTTAAAATCAGCGGCACATTCAGCTTATAATTAAGCAAACTGTATTTTTTTATCTTGCGGAAAGGACATCCTTTTCGTATTTTTTCACTTCATCGAGCCAGGTAAGACCGGGGTATTTGCCTGTTTTCTCGCAGTAGTAGTCCCAAACGAGACTGAACGGAGCCGCCTTAAATTCCTGAGTGATTGCAAGGCGCGAGCTGAAATCTCTGTCAGCCTCTGCCTTCTTCATCATATCAACCGGCTGGAGCAAAGCTGCCAGGAGTGCTTTTCTTGTATTTCTCAGACCGATTGTCCATGCAGCGATTCTGTTGATTGACGCATCAAAGAAATCTGTTGCGATATATGTCTTGTCAACCTTGCCCAGGCGCACAAGCTCTTCCATGATAGCCTTTGTTTCGTCGTCGATTGCAACAACGTGATCCGAATCCCAGCGAACCGGGCGCGAAACATGCAGGAGCACCGAGTCGGAAAATGCGAATATCGAGCCGAGCTTTGCCGAAACCATTTCTGTCGGATGGTAGTGACCTGTGTCAAGTGTCATTATGATATGGTCGGAATTTTTGCTCATTACATAAGCGGTGCAGAACTCGTGCGAACCGGCGGTATAGCTTTCAAGCCCGATTCCGAATACTTTTGATTCGATTCCGTCGATTACGCCGGCAACGTCCTTTGTTGCCTCGAAAATCTTGTCGTAGCTGTCCTTAAGGCGCAGGCGCGGAGACAGAGTGTCTACCGGAAATTCCTTATCACCGTCGGGAGTCCAGTGGTTGATTACGCAAGGCTTGCCTGTTTCCTTGAAGAAGTATTCGCCTATTCTTCGGCAGCGTATGCCATGCTCAATCCAAAAGCTGCGGATATCCTCATCGGCGCAGGACAATGTCCCGTTCTCGCTTTTCGGATGTGAAAAGTACGTAGGATTGAAGTCAAGACCGATGCCAAGCTTTTTAGCCCAGTCAACCCAGTTTTTAAAATGTTTCGGCTCGATTTCGTTTCTGTCAACAAAGCCGTCTGCCTCGAGATAGCTTGCGTGAAGATTAACCTTCAACGTGCCGGGGATAAAGGACATAGCCTTTTCGATGTCCGCGCGAAGCTCAGATGCATTTGTTGCGGCGCCGGGGTAGTTTCCCGTTGCCTGAATACCGCCGGTGAGCGCGCCATCCTTCTTTTCAAAGCCGGCAACGTCATCTCCCTGCCAGCAGTGAAGCGAGATTGGGGTCTCATCGCAGATTTTAATCATTTTATCAACGTCTATCCCATATTGTGCGTAAAATTCTTTTGCCAGTTCATAGCCTTTTTTTGTATCGTACATAATTTCTCTCCATTCCGCCGCCCTGCATCGGCAAAATTGTAAATATTTCTTATCGGCAGGGATTCAATAAGATATCAATAAGTATAGTATATATTATTTTTGGATATTTTTCAAGAGTTTTTTTGAATTTTTTTGATTTATTTATTTTTCGTTTGTTTGTTTTTGTATTTTTTTGAGTGAAATAAAAAATGAAAATGTATTTACAAATCAAAAAAGTTATGATATGATAGTAATACGAAATATATATATTGTGGAAAATGAGTAAAAAATGTTGTATTTTCACAATATGTGATTTGCTTATAAAGGGAGGCAGAAAAATGGAAACGATTCAGAATTATAAATGTCCATGCTGCGGCGCGGCGCTTGTTTATAAGGACGACACGCTGCACTGTGATTCGTGCGGAAATGATTTTTCGGTTGATACGATGCAGCAGATTGACGATGTGCAGGGCGATGCCGGCGGACCGTCAAAATATGATTGGGGACATTACGAACCGAGAAGCTATGAGGACGACGGCGAGGAAAAGCTTGCCGGCTACACATGCCCGTCCTGCGGTGCGGAAATTACAGGCGACGACACATTGGGCGCAACGGTATGTCCTTACTGCGGCGATTCAACGATTGTAAAAAGCCAATTCGAGGGGGCATTAAGACCCGATTACATAATTCCTTTCAAGGTGGATAAAAAAGCGGCTATGACAGCTTTTGAAGCGGATTTTAAAAATGCGCCGTTTCTGCCGGACGCATTTAAAAACAGAAAAAAAATCGAGGAAATGGCAGGCGTGTATGTGCCTTTTTGGATGTTCGACTGCGACTGCAATGCCGCAATTTGCTATAATGCCGAGAGAACCTCGCACTGGAGCGATTCGGACTATGACTATGTAAAGACGGATCATTTCAAGCTTTACCGCTCGGGCAGTGTCGGATTTGCAAATATCCCGGTTGACGGCTCAAAAAAAGCGGACGATGCTTATATGGAAGCGGTCGAACCCTTTAACTATGCCGACGCAATGGAATTTAACAGCGCATATCTCTCAGGATATTTGGCAGATAAATACGATGTCAGCGCTGAGGAAAGCATAGAAAGGGCAAATGAGCGAGTGAAAAATTCGACCGAGGCGGTATTCAGAGACACCACAAGAGATTATCCGATTGTTGCCGCGGAATCGTCGAAAATCGATTTTTCGAACGGCAAAATCAGATATTCGTTCCTGCCGGTATGGATGCTGAACATTAAGTATATGGACAACACTTATAAATTTGCAATCAACGGGCAGACGGGAAAGGTTGTCGGCGAATATCCCGTTGACAAGGGCAAAAAATGGCGGTATTTCGCCAAAGTTGCAGGCATATCATATATAGCGGCGATAATTATAGCATGTATTTTGCTGAACTAAGGGGGGCGAATAGGGTGAAAAAATTTCTTGCAATTATAACAATTATTTTATGCATGAGCAATACGTTTGCAGCTTTTGCGGATTTTGAAAATGCGCCGATAACTGACAACGCGGGATATCTGACCGAGGGTGAGTTTGCCGAGTTGTCGGATCAGCTGAATGAAATAAGAGAGACATACAATGTTGACGTGGCGGTTTTTACAGAGTATGAAATGTCCGGAGAAGATGCCGAAAGCACAGCCGACGATATATTTGACTATATGGGCTACGGAGCCGGCGATGGCGCGGACGGAATAATATTGTACATAGCAACCGATCCGAGAGTGTATCATATGTCGACTCACGGCAGCGGCGAGGAGATATTCAATGATAACGGACTTGCATATATAGAATCACAATTTTTACCGTCGCTCAAGGAGGATGATTATTATTCCGCTGTCAGACAGTATGCGGACTCGGCGGAACGTCTCTTGATAATGGCGGAGCAGGGCGAGCCGTATAATGAAGCTCAGCACAGCGACACATATGTATTATGCGTAATAGCCGGAGCGTTTTTTCTTCCGCTTCTGCTTGCATATATAATGATGAAACAAAAGCTTGCCAAGATGAAAACGGCAGTCAAAAGGGATTACGCCGGAAATTATATGAAACAGGGCAGCTTCAAGCTCGATTCATCGAGGGATATTTTCCTCTACAGCACCGTTACCAAGACTGAAAAACCAAAAGAAAGCTCGGACAGCGGCGGAGGTCACACCTCGTCCTCGGGCGAGCATCATGGCGGACGCGGCGGCAGTTATTAAAGCAAATAAAAATCGAAGGGAGAAATTAAATTATGGGATTGATAAAAGCAGGAGTCGGAGCGGTTGGCGGAGTGCTTGCCGACCAATGGAGAGAGTTTTTCTATTGCGAAAGCCTTGACGCGGATACGCTGGTGGCAAAAGGAGAAAAGAGAGTCGGCAAAAGAAGTTCGAATAAGCATGGCGAGGATAATATAATTTCAAACGGCTCAATTATCTCGGTCAACGAGGGTCAGAGCATGATTATAGTAGAGTCGGGCAAAATTGTTGAATTTTGCGCAGAGCCGGGCGAGTTTGTGTATGACACATCGACTGAGCCGAGCATTTTTTGCGGAAATCTTGGCGAGAGCATAAAAAGAAGCTTTGCTGCTGTCGGAAAGCGTTTTTCGTTCGGCGGTGATACAGGCAAGGACCAAAGAGTGTATTACTTCAACACAAAGGAAATTACCGGGAATAAATTCGGGACATCATCGCCCGTACCGTTCCGCGTGACTATAGACGAATCGCAGAACTACAAGCTCTCTGTGGATTTGAGATGTAACGGAGTTTATTCCTATAAAATCTCCGACCCGATTTTGTTCTATACAAATGTGAGCGGAAATGTGGAATATACATATGACCGCTCCGAGCTTGACGATATGCTGAAAAGCGAATTGCTTGACGCTCTTCAGCCTGCATTTGCACAGATTTCGGCAATGAGAATCATGTACTCAGAGATTCCCGCGCATACCAAAGAGGTAACAAAGGCTCTTTCCGAGGAACTGAAAGCAGAATGGAACGAAAAGCGCGGAATAGAGCTTTTCTCGGTGAGCATCAACGGAGTTTCGATTCCGGACGACCAAAGAAAGAAAATCACCGAGTGGGAAGAAAATGTAATGACTACCAATCCGAATATCGCTGCGGCACGCTTGGTCGGCGGTCAGACCGACGCGATGAGATCGGCGGCGGCAAATCCGAACGGTGCGGTAGGCGGCTTTATCGGAATGGGTATGGCGCAAAACGTCGGCGGAGCAAATGCAGCAAATCTTTTTGCAGCGGGACAGCAGCAAGCTCCGCAGCAGCCGGCGTCAGCAGCAGGATGGAGCTGTGAGTGCGGTCAAAGCGGAAATACAGGCAAATTCTGCACCAACTGCGGAAAGCCGAAGCCGACGGAGGACGGCTGGACCTGTTCCTGCGGAACGTTGAATAAGGGTAAGTTCTGCCAAAACTGCGGCAGCCCCAAACCGGCAGGCGCACCGCTTTATAAATGCGATAAGTGCGGCTGGGAGCCGGAAGACCCGAAAAATCCGCCCAAGTTCTGCCCGGAATGCGGCGATGTATTCGATGAGAATGACAGACAATAGATAACTAATGATTAGCCGAAGAAAAGTAATCCCTAAACTAAACGAGTCATAACCGAACTGACCCCCAAAAGTCAGACCAAAAATCAGACAATTGAGGGTCAGTTCAATTTTGTCTTTTTATCTTTCGCAATCCGCCATAAACTCCGCCATCTCAAAAAGCTCATCTCCCGAGGCGATATGTACTCCGCGCTCTCTTATATGCGCCGCCGCGACGGCGTTTCCTCTCACAACGCGCGCATATTCCGAAATCTTTTTGTCCGGCACATTTTTCAAAATCAGATAAAACACTTCATCTATTTTGCAAAGCTCGGAGTCGGTATTTATAACATTTCCGCACTCTTCGAACATCCTGCTCAAATCACCAAAGCTATCAAATGCACATATACTGCACACCTCTTTCGGCTCTTTCTTTATCGCCTTTACATGCCTTATCTTCTTCGTGCACGGCTTTTCCGCCTTCGAAATCATAAGCACAAGTCCCTGTTCAAACGGCATCGCCTCAACAAGCACCTGACCGTCATAGGGATCAAAATTTGTTTCCGACTGAACCCTTTTCATTATCTCACACAAAAATATATGCAGCTCGGGCGTATCATTCTTTATTTTGCTCTTTGTCAAATTGAACATCTGCAAGTCTTCCGAATACAAGGTTATCTTTATTTTGTTCGCTTCTATTTTCTCTATCCTCATACTCCTCACCCTTTCTTATATCTATTATACTATAAACTCATGCATTTGGGAATAGTTTTTTGAAAATTCCTGCAATTGCCTTTATTTTAACCGAAGAAAAGTAATCCGAACCCACCTAAAAAGGCATAATTTCGACATATTTCGGCTTGTCGTCTTTGAAAAGCGCCGGCTTTTCAGCATCCTCCGCACCAAAGTCTACTCAAAATCGGAGTTCGGATTACTTTTTTTAGCTAAGCTGTTCAGGTATCCCTCAAGAATAAGGCATGCCGCAACGGTGTCCAGCACTTTTTTTCTCTTTTTCCCAAATGTTGCGGTATCGTTTAATATATTCGCCGCACCGACCGTCGAGAGTCTTTCGTCCCAAAAAATAATCTCACCGTCAAAAACCTTTTTAAAGCTTTCGGCAAATTCACGTGTTGCGTCCACGCGAAAGCCCTCGCTGCCGTCCATATTTTTCGGCAGACCTATGACCGCTTTTTCCGGCTTATATTCGTCTATTATCTCTTTAAGCTCCGCAAGAGTTTTTTCCTCGCCGCAGTTTTTTACGGTACGCACTCCCTGCGCTGTCCATCCCATAATATCACTCATGGCGACTCCGATTCTGCTGTCGCCGTAATCTATTCCCATTATACGCATATCTTCTACTCCGTTCCGCCGCTTTTTTACAGTGGCAGCTATACTAAAATTTATTCCTTTATTCTATTATACATTGAATTAAACAAAAAAGCAATTATTATTTTTGACAATTTCAGTATATATTCGGCAAAAAATTTGTGGAGAACCCTTGAAAAAAATTAAAAAAAGTATTATAATAGTAATGTTGGAATATAATATGGGGGATTTTTTGTCCTGCCCGGATTCCATTGTGACGCATTATCCGCCTGCGGATAAGCTGTGTTTGTCTAAAAAATCGCAGGCAGAAAGGCTATGAAAATTAATATGAGCGCATTTATCGACAAACTTAAAGAACGTGCAAAAAAAGACATTAAAACCATTGTTTTGGCAGAGGGTGAGGACATTCGTACACTCGAAGCCGCTCAGACAGTTTTAAAAGAAAGCTATGCAAAAATCATAATTCTCGGCAACGAGGGCAAGATAGCTCAAATGGCTGAGGAAAAGGGACTTGATTTATCGGGCGCAAAAATCATTGACCCCGAAACAAGCGATAAGACAGCAGAATATGCCGACAAATTCTACGAAATGAGAAAGGCAAAGGGTATGACCCCGGAAAAGGCTGCCGAGACACTTAAAAACACGCTTTATTACGGCGTTATGATGGTAAACGAAGGCGAAGCCGACGGTATGGTTGCCGGAGCATGCAACTCCTCGGCAAACGTTATCCGTCCGTCACTCCAGATACTCAAGACAAAGCCGGGCACAAAGCTCGTATCCGCATTCTTTGTAATTGTTGTTCCCGACTGCGAATACGGCGAGAACGGAACATTTATCTTCGCGGACAGCGGTCTTAACGAGAACCCGGACGCAGACGCAGTTTCAGAAATTGCTATTTCGTCGGCAGCTTCCTTTAAGCAGCTGGTAGGCGCAGAGCCTAAGCTTGCAATGCTGTCATATTCTACATACGGAAGTGCAAAGAATCCTTTGGTTGACAAAATGCAGGAGGCAACACGTCTTGCAAAAGAAAAAGCTCCCGAGTTAAAGCTCGACGGCGAGCTTCAGTTCGACGCAGCCGTTGTTCCGTCGGTAGCCGCTTCAAAGGCTCCCGGCTCATCCACAGCAGGTCAGGCAAATGTGCTTGTATTCCCGGATTTGAACGCCGGAAATATCGGATACAAAATCGCTCAGAGACTTGCAAAGGCAGAAGCTTACGGTCCTGTTCTCCAAGGCGTTAAAAAACCTGTAAACGACTTGTCGCGCGGCTGCTGCGCAGACGACATCGCAGGCGTTGTTGCAATCACTTGCGTTCAGGCACAGGAAAACTAAGAAAGCTACTGAAAGGAATGGAATAAATGAAAGTTTTGGTTATCAATGCCGGAAGTTCATCGCTCAAATATCAGCTTATCGATATGGACAGCATGAATGTCATGGCAAAAGGCTTATGCGAGAGAATCGGAATCGACGGTTCAAATCTCCAGCATAAAAATCTTGTAAAGGGAATTTCGGAAAAGGTTGAGAGCAAAATGGAAAGCCATGCCGATGCAATACGCATGGTACTCGATGCACTTACCGATTCAGAATACGGCGTTATTTCGTCAATGAGCGAAATCGGCGCTGTTGGTCACAGAGTCGTTCATGGAAGTGAATACTTCGCAGATTCGTGCGTGATTGACGGCAAAGTCATGGAGGCACTTAAGAGATGTATTCCTGTTGCTCCGCTGCACAATCCGCCCAACATCACAGGTATCGAAGCATGCGAAAAAATCATGCCGGGCGTACCCCAGGTCGCTGTATTCGACACAGCTTTCCACCAGACAATGCCCGCAAAAGCATTTATGTACGCTCTGCCTTACGAATACTACGAAAAGTATAAAATCAGAAAGTTTGGTTTCCATGGCACAAGCCACAAGTATGTTTCGGGCGAGACTGCAAAGATGCTTAACAAGCCTATCGAGGATTTGAAGATAATTACATGTCACCTCGGCAACGGTTCATCGGTAACAGCCGTTGACGGCGGCAAATGCGTGGATACATCCATGGGCTTCACTCCGCTTGACGGCGTTGTTATGGGTACAAGAACAGGTTCTATGGATCCGGCTGTCGTTACTTTCCTTATGGAAAATGAAAAAATGTCGGCAAAAGAAGTTGACAATCTGATGAATAAAAAGTCGGGAGTTTTCGGAGTCTCCGGCATAAGCAGCGACTTCCGCGACCTGTCGGCAGCCGCTGACGAGGGCAATGAGCGCGCAAAGCTTGCTCTTGATATGTTCATCTACAGCGTTACAAAGCTTATCGGTGCATATGCAGCTGCAATGGGCGGAGTTGACGCGGTTGTATTCACAGCCGGAATAGGCGAAAATGACGCCGCAATCCGTGAAAAGGTTGTTGAAAATCTCGGCTTCATGGGAATCAAGATAGACCATGAAAAGAATAAAATCCGCGGCGAAAAGGCTGATGTGACAGGTGAGGGTGCAACGGTTAAAACACTGGTTATCCCCACTAACGAAGAGCTTATGATTGCACTCGATACACAGCGTCTTGCAAAATAATTAAATATTTAAGGGGCTGAAAAAGGCCCGAGCACAAAAAGGCATGTATTATTTGAATATCGGAATTATATAACAGACTAAGGTTTTATACCCGAATCACAAAAATTCCGGTTTTCTTATAAGATGCCTTTTTTTGTTACGCACTCATCAAACCGTTCGGAGTACGCACACACGCCATAGGATTCGTTTCGGGAGTTCCGAAAATTTTTTTGGCTCTATAATAAATGTTGGGGTGTCTAACAAATAGAGCTTAAAAATTTTTAAAAAAGTAGAGCATATTTGTTCA
>CAKSQL010000015.1 GCA_934486735.1 uncultured Clostridia bacterium
GCTTTAGAGTTCGTCGGTAACTACGCCTCGGTGGACTTTCACCACAGAGCATTGATATGCCCGTCATACTAAAAAAGTGCGCAGCAACGAAGCTGCGCACCGAAAAATACAGGCTCCGATTGCTGCAACACAATTTCATATACTCACTCAATCACTACAAGTATGCGAAAATAGAGCATGTACTTTTACCAATAAAAAAGATACATACCCATAGTGAATTAATATGATGAAATTATGTTGCAACTATATTACATATTTATCGGATTATCAATCTTTTTTGTAAATTTCAGCCTACGTCAAAAGGGACTGCAAAAAATCCGAAACATTTTTTTGCAGTCCCTTATTCATTTATCCCTCATAAAAATTCCTTGTAATAACCTCGTTCTGCCACTCCGGTGAAAGGCTTGTGAATTTTGCGGAAAATCCGCACACGCGCACTATCAAATCCGGGTACTTCTCCGGATGCTTTTGCGCATCCAAAAGCTGCTCTTTCGTTGTACAGTTCAGCTGCAGCGACTCTATCGCACTGTCCGCCGCCGTCCTCAAAAATGCCTCGCATATATTGAGCGGCACTTTGGGAATTATTATATTCACAACAGAATTTGCCGCAAGCGTTGTCTTATCGATTGCCGACAGGCTGTTTATCACATCGGTAACCGACTCGATTTTTTTAAGCCTTGACGGTGTAAGTCCCTGCGAAAAATAATCGCCGTTTTTACGCCCGTTCGGCATGGCAAGCGTCCTTTCTCCCCACCACCTTATCTCTGTATAGGTCAGATGTCCCATAAGAACCTTTCCGCCGTAGCTGCCGGTGAGTCTTTGAGTGCGTTCGTACAAGTCATCGTTGAACCTTTTTGCCAGTTCGCATGATTCCTTTTTCCCGTCTCCCCATCCGCTGCAATGTATAGCGTCCTGTCTCATCCCGTCATATCCGTCCCAGTTACTGCGAACAGCCGCAAGCATCTCGGTCAGAGTATATTTCTTTTCGTCAAAGCACAGGGTCTTGATTGCCAAAAGCGAATCCACGATATCCGGCAGTCCGAAGCACAAAAACTTGTCGTCTCTTCTCCTTGCTCCGCCGGAGGTATAGTCCATTCTTTTCCCGATACAATCGGACAAAGTGGACGAGAATATCGGCACAACGTCGACCTCATCCCACATATTTCCGCCGAGCGTTGTGATTCGGATTCTTTCCTTGAAAAGCGTATCAATATTATCAAGCGTAATATTATACACCTCGTTAAAGCTTTTTGCATCATCAATCGGAATAAAATTCATTCCGACTTTTTTCATCTTATCGGCGCGCTTATGCAGCGAATACTCGAACGGCTTAAGCATATTTACATACGTTCCGCCGTCGGGCTTTTCAATACCGTTAATCATAAGCCCCCAACATCCTGTCACGATATAGTCTCTCGCTTCTGACAGGCTTCTGCCTGCACGCAAAAGAGCCGGAATTGTTGCATCATCATTCTGATACAGCACTGTCGATGTCCCGTTCACAACCGCGATATTTATTTCGTCCAGATATTCCTTGGGCGAATTTTTCGAATACCGGCATTTTATTTTCGGAAAAATCACCTTTTCCTCTCTTGTTGCTTTTAAAAACATCTTTGTCAGTGTGTTGTACACCGGATTTCCGTCCGAATCGCAGCCGCCGAGAGTATAAGTATTTTCCAGTTCATGATCGGCATATCCCACCATTTTCATATCATGGTTATAGTGACAGTCAAACATAATCAAAAATTGACAAATAAGGTCGTATGCCTCCCGTTCGCTTATCCTCCCTGCCTTGATATCCCTTTCGTAAAACGGATACAAATCCATGTCTATTCTGCCGAATGTATTCGTTCCGATTCCTTCAAGTGTGCCGATAACTTTCCGCATAAATGCATAGGTATTAAGCGCTTCATAGAAAGACTCCGGCTTTTCCCACGGGCAGCGCTTCGCGGAATCGGCAATTCTTTTTAAATTTTTGTTATTCGGATTTTTCTCAAAAAGCGCTCCGGCTTTCTCTGCGAATTTTTCACTCACTTTTTTCACTGCCGAAAGTCCGTCACAGACAGCATTCAAAAAATCTTTTTCCTTTTGAGTTTCTGCCTTTTCAAGCTCTTTTCTTGCCTTTTCGGCAACTCCCGAAAGCCCTGTTTCGAATATCGGACGATAGTAAAAATCAAAGTGCTGCGATGTATCATTATACGGACCGCAGATAAGATAGAACAATTCATCCGCCTGCCTGCACCTTAAATTCCACAACTCCTCATCCTTTTCTCGAAACCGATGTTCGTTTTTAAAATATGTCCAACCTCCGGCATGGCGCACCCCATGAAAATCATGTGCTCCGTCACAATGTGCCGACAGCGTCCCGGTTTCATAATAAAACGGGCAATTTTCAAAGATAATCGGGTCGAGCATATCCGCAATTTTCTTATACTGGAGCGTTTTCATCTCAAAAACCGACATATCCTCCCGGTATTCCCTGTCAAGCTCCGCAGTACACTTTTCCAAAAAATCCTTTGACCTTTCATCTGCATAATTTTTGTAATAATCGGAAACTTCTTTTCTTAATTTTTCGTATCCCATTTTTATCACCTCGGATAAAATATACCACATCTAATTTTCGATTTCAATATAATTTCGGGAAGTTTTATAAAATAAGGAAATTATTTCGATTATAATATTGATTTTTTTCCAAAGCTGTGATAAGATGATTTACGGGAGATGATATTTATGGATTTTGAAAATATGAAGATAGATAATATTGAAATCGTTTTTAGATATATTCCGCAGACCATGAAATTTAGCGTTCATAACCGCAGCTCGCACATAATCGGGACACAAATGAGCGGTTATGCCGAGCATTATTTTTCCGACCGTTGTTTGTCCTTTTGTCCCGGATGTCTCTATTTCTTAAATCAAACCGAGGATTATGATGTTGATATTCTGGAAAAAGGGGAGGCTTTTTCCGTCCATTTCACGACAAGCGAACCTGTGGCAACAAAAAGCTTTTGTCTTTTTCCGGGCAGCAATGCAAAAATAATATCACTTCTCGATGTCATGCACAGACGGTTTTTATCGGCATCCGATGAGCATCTGCTTACCTCGGATTTTTACCGCCTATGCAGCATTTTTTGCGATATCCTGCATAAGCAATATCAGCCGAAGGACAAGCGAATAGCCGCTGCTGAGGAATATATAAGACTGCATTTTACGGAAAAAAACTGCCTTGACGATGCCGCCGAACTGTGCACGCTTTCACGGCGCAGATTCAACGACATTTTCAAGGCAGCCCTTGACACAACTCCCAATCAATTTTTGACAAATCAACGGATTGAGCTTGCAAAAAAGCTTTTAAAACTCCCCGAGCTCAGTATCGGCGATGTTGCCGAGCATTCCGGCTTTTCCGATATATACTATTTCAGCTTGAAATTCAAGCGCGAAACCGGCATGACCCCGAGCGAATACCGAAACTCGGTCTGAAACCGTTCAGCCGCTCTTAAGAAATCAGTGTTCGAATTATTTTATCTGATCTCGAATCCGGCAAATTCATAGGGGTAAAGCGTGCTGTCGAGGACGATTGTCCCGTCCTCGACATGCCCCTTGCAATTTACAAAGCGCACATCGGCAAAGTCTCTTTCGATCTTGATTCTTGCATTTTCGATTTTATCATCAAACAGATTCCACAAGCCGACCGCAAGCGCCTTTTCGTTCTTTTTCTCCATAACATAGAGCGAGGGATAATTTCCCGACGGATAGGCTTCAAGCCCCTTTCCGAGCCACTTTAAGCTTTTGATAATGCTCCGTCTGCCGGCATACGACCACAGCCAGCCGCTCATGCTCTTCGCTTTCCATGCATCGAACGGATAGACAAAAAATCTCATGCCGTCTTTGTTCTCATACTCAAACGCCCCGTCCAAAGTCGCATTCGAATATCTGTACTCCGACACAAGATGAGTGCCGTCTTTCTTTGAAAAGCTTTCAACATTCAATCCGCCGGGAAGTCGGGTGTACACGCCTTCGTCAATGTGATACTCGTGCGGAACATCGGTAAATCCCCTTTGTTTATATTCATCGTTCTTTGCAAATTTGTCAATTCCGACATCTACTCCGCGCGCCATAAGTATTTTCGCCGCGGTTATATCAATTATATTTCCGTTTTTAAGCATTTCTTTCGGAATATATCTTGCATGCTCTCCGAAAAGGATATTTACCGAGCCGTCATCCTCATATGTTGTCGGCAGCGAATTTTGCGACGCAAATTTCAGCGACGCGCAGAACGCATCATCCTGAATTTCGTTGAGGAAATTGGGCATGCTAATGTCGTACTCCGCATTTTCAATTATTTCGATATGGTTGTACGGTCTCACGCCCACGCACTTTTTATCCCCAAACATGTTCTCTGTTTCCTTGTAGAGACCGACATTTTTCATCATAGCGTCCACATAGCCTGTCTCATAATCGGCGTCCGAAACATAGTCGAACATATACTTCAAAATCCCGTCTGTTCTGCCGTCCGCACGCATTATCATGTCAAAACATTCAAGATGTGCCGCCGGACATTCCACCCTCGGGCGCGGATATGTGTCCCCCTCGCTGAAAACCTCGCCGTCAGGCAGTCTGCCGAACTGGTTACGCTCGATTTCCGCAATCTCGCCGAGAGGATATCCATGCCACTGAGTTGCCCAATAGGGCGCGCCCATCGTCCGCAGGAACGGTTTTGTGTCCCCCGCCATTATTCGTGCAAGCTTTACTGCACTCCACCCCTCAGCATCCCATGCGCCGGGCGAGCAGCAAAAACCGAGTCTTATATCGGGATTTACTTTATTGAGCGCCTCTCTGAGACTCGCTCCGAAATTTTCCATAACCTCTCCCTGGACCTTGAGCCATGCGTCACGATATTTGTTTTTGCCGTCGTCAAACAAAAGCTTTTTCAGATTATTTCTGTCCACGCTTTCGCCAAGCTCCTCCTCCATCAAATGCATGTGATTATCGCAGCAGCAGCCGAGTCCTCCTCTGTACCCCACTCGAAAATCATCGTCGAGCATTATCATATCCGGTCCGCACGCCGCAACGTCCTCTATCCATTTACAAAAATCATTTAAAAATCTTTCATCGGTCGGGCAAAACGCTATTATATCACCTTTATCGATAAATCGGATATTTGTATACTTGCCCTTTTTTGTCTGAAGTGCGCCGTCATGACCGAATGTCTCACCGAGCCAGACGAGGACTTCAAGTCCGTTATCATGATAGAACTTCACCAATTCCTTTAAAAGCTTCAGATTCTCCGGCGACGAAAAAGCATAGTCAATCTCGCGGTCGAGAGCAAGAGCTATACGCTCCGCGCCGCAGCGTTTCATTTCCGCCAAAGTTTTTTCCTTGTTGAAGTGTCCGTTTGTGACGATTGTCGGTACTGTAATCTTGTACATTTTTATAATCATTCCTTTCCGTGCCGCAAGGCACAAAGCACAAAATTGTACGTCTGAAAGAAAATCGTTCAGATTGCCGTTTGAAAAAGCGATTGCGCCCGAGTCCAAATTTTCAATTTGGCAACGAGTGCCATGCAAGAGCGTTCTAAATCTTTGATTTAGGTAACGCCACTGCTTCGTACGTGGGTACTTCGAGCTTTTGAAAATGGTGAAATCGGTGATTTTATTCAGACTGTAAGTCTGAAAGAAAATCGTTCAAATTGTACTTTTAAACGAACGACGCGTACTTTGCGTACGCGAGTGAGCGCAAAAATGCGAGATGAGCGATTTTATTCAAACTGTAAGTCTGAAAGAAAATCGTTCAGATTGTACTTTTAAACGAACGACGCGTACTTTGCGTACGCGAGTGAGTGCAAAAGTGCGAGATGAGCGATTTTATTCAGACTTATGCCCCTTTCGATTTATAAATTTAATAATACTACCGATATGATTCCGATTATGTAGCCTGCCGCCTGCATTTTTCCTAACTTCTCTTTGAACAGGAATATAGCCGTCAGACAGCTGAGCGCGATTCCGCCTGCCGATATGCTCGGAAAAAGCACCGCATTCGGAATCAGACCGGTGAGAACCATTACAAGCAGGTTTACTATCCCGTTGCATAATCCGTTCGGGACAGCATATTTAACCGGCAGCCTATTTTTTCCGCCGCCCTGCACAAACGCCGCCGCAAGCATTGCAATGCCTGCAAAAATCAGCGCAATTATCATAAATTCATTTTTGAATCCGCCGTTAAATTTAAGCTGCTGCATCTTCTGAATCGTTGAGCACATCCCGTTTCCGACAAATGCCAAAAGGATAAACACAAGCCATTTCCATGAAAAACCGAATTGCTCCTTTTTTGCATTAAGCAAAAAGAGCGATATTAAAAGAAGTACGATTCCGACATATCCGAAAGCCGACAGCGACTCTTTCAAAAAAATCACTCCGTACAAAGCAGGGATTATAAGCGAGTAGGAAATTACAAGCGAGCTTATCGCAAGCGAGCCATGCTTTAAAGCAAGTACCAGCCCAACCCCTGCCGCACAATATGCCAGTGCAAAGCCTATCGAATATGGCAAAATTGCGGCATTAAAGCTCAGCTTGAAACCCGACGATATCACAAAAAATACCATCGCAGTCAGCGATGACAGACCCGAAAACAAAAGCGCATCGGGATTTTTCTCTTTTGCGTTATATTGCTTTTGAATAATCTGCTGCAATGATACAAAAATCACCACCAATGCCAATAAAATATATTGCATGTGCTTAAATCCTTTCTAAAGCTTGAAAATATCCTCGGTGAGCCTTTGCCTGTCCCACGGCTTGTCGTGATATAGCGAAATTTCATGGTCAATCATTGCACAGTTTTTTATGCTCGTTCCGTAATATTTTTTAAAAAGCTTGTTCAAATATTTTTCGCTGCATATGCCGACCTCGGCAGCAACGCGGTCATAGCTCAGATTACCCTCGTAGACAAGCCTGCGCGCATATGCCAGCTTTGTTGTCGCTATAAACTCGGTCAGCGTTCTGCCGTCGTTTTTTCTGAAAACATTGCTCAAATAATTGGGCGAGATGTTCAGCATTTTCGCAATTTCCTTAACGGTCAGCTTTTCGCGGTAATGCGTCTCGATATACCGCCTTGCCTTTCTTGAATAATACTCTCCGATATTTTCGTTTTCCGCGCCCAAAACCTGCATTTTGAATTTATCGCTGACCTTCGCCGCGATGTCGCACCATATTGAGACCGCCTCAAGCTCCCCCGCCGCAGTCTCCTTAAGATAGCAGGATATCAGATTTTTAATTCGCCTCTCCAAACTGACATACTCGTTCCCGAGCGGCATATACATCGGAAGAATAAGTCCATCGGGATTGGCAAAAAGCTTTTGAATCTCTGCGATATCATCGCTTTCGACTCTTTCAAAATCAAATTCGCCTTCTATGGCAGCAGAGTTATGATATTGCTTTTTTTTATCATCGGAATAAGTTTTAATATTCATATCGGGCATAATCATGTGAAAATGGTTTTCCGGAATACAATACTCTTTTTCCTCATTCTCCACCTTGATTGCTCCGCTGTTAACCGAGAACTCGATTATATCTTTCCGATACGTAATCACATTTTTATATTTGTCCGTGCATGCCGTGCAGGCAAATTTTATTTTCGGAAATGTTTTAAATCTAATTTTATATAAAATCATAGTCTTTCAGCTCCGAGGATATTGTATCATACCGCCGCTTGCAAAGTCAAGTGCGGGAACGCAAAATTGTATAGAATTATATACCGTCGTGTAGTTTTTTATCCAAAGAATATATTAACTCGGGCAAACAAAAAGGGCAGCCGAAACAGCCGCCCTTTTTGCCGCATTATTTACATCTGTTATATCTCTCTGCCTCGGCACACATAAGCGCAAATGCGCCGGTGCCATGCAGGTCATTCTTTATTTTTGCTCTGTTGATATAGTGCTCGTACGTTCCCTCATCGATACACGTGCCGATGCAGATATTGTCCACAACAATATACCCCTCGTCATCATAATAAAGTCTGTCGGTCAGGCTGTCATAAGCCTTTTGCATAACAGGCTCATACTCCTTTGAAACAACACCCAGGCGCATTGCCTTTGCATAGGAATAAACAAACAGGCTTGTGCAGGAGCTTTCAACCCAGTTATCCTCTTTCTCCGGCTTATCCAGTACTTCAAACCACATTCCGGTTTCTTTGTCGCAAAACTTTGCAAGCGATGCCAAAAGGTCGCTTTCTATCTTCTTTAAGCGTTCCACGCCGGGATAATTTTGGGGAAGATAATCAAGCATATCGAGTATCGCAACCGCATACCAGCCGACAGCTCTGCCCCAAAACTGTCCCGAAAGTCCGGTCTCGGGATCTGCCCACTTCTCCTGCTTAGATGCGTCCCAGCCATGATAATAAAGCCCGGTTTTTTCGTCCTTCATAAATTCCTCCATGAGGAAAATCTGCTTTATCGCCCTGTCGCGCAGGACGGTATCGCCAAAGCGCGCCGCATACATAACCGACAGCGGTCCTGCCATATACGCGCCGTCCATCCACATCTGATTATGCTGAGTCATCATATGCCAATAGCCGCCGTACTGATTAACCGGCCAGAAATGCATGGACTCGGCAGCTGTCTTTATTGCATTTATGTACTTTTCGTCCCCCGTCTCATCGTATAAGTTATAGAGCAGAATCGTAGGCTGCTTGTGGTCGAGCATGGTGAGCGCTTCCTTTGCCAGCCACGCGGTCGATTCGTCGGTAATTTCGTGGCAAAAGCCGTAAAGCTCGCCGTTTTCGCCTATCACACTGTCTATATATGCTTTTATATAATCAAAATATTTTTGCTCGCCCGAGAGCAGATACATTTGCTGCATTCCCGATAAAAACACACCCTGGTGGTAGAATAAAGTCCCCTCGGGAGGAAGTTTTTCCGGCGCGAATTTGTGCATAATCGCCTCACACACAAGCTTTCCGTATTCCAATGCTGTCTTTTTATTTTCCATATTTATAATCCATTCCTTTCCGTGCCGCAAGACACAACACACAAAACTGTAAATCTGATAGAAAATCGGTCAGATTGCCGTTTGAAAAAGCGCCGACGTACGCGGGTACTTCAAGCTTTTGAAAACAGTGAGATGAGCGATTTTATTCAGTTTGTAAATCTGATAGAAAATCGGTCAGATTGCCGTTTGAAAAAGCGCCGACGTACGCGGGTACTTCAAGCTTTTGAAAACAGTGAGATGAGCGATTTTATTCAGTTTGTAAATCTGATAGAAAATCGGTCAGATTGCCGTTTGAAAAAGCGCCGACGTACGCGGGTACTTCAAGCTTTTGAAAACGGTGAGATGAGCGATTTTATTCAGTTTGTAAATCTGATAGAAAATCGTTCAGATTGCTGTTTGAAAAAGTGCCGACGTACGCGGGTACTTCAAGCTTTTGAAAACGGTGAGATGAGCGATTTTATTCAGATTTCGTTAAAAGTTTTTTTCATTATATCAATTCCGTCAATCAACTGCCTGTCAAAATACAAATTGTCTCGGAACGGAGACGGTTTTTTTATTGTTGCAAGTTCAAGGGTGCAGTCGGACAGAGTCCATTTCGTTTCAATCATGCCATCATTTTCCTTATACTCAACCTTTGCATTATCGTCAAAGCTGCCCATTTCGACAGTGAATCCGACAATAGCAGCGTCAAGCTTATCAAAACAAATATCCTTTCTGTCACCATGATAGAATACAATACTGTAGCTGAGTCTGTTATCCTTATAGCGGACTTCCTCTTCCGGCTCTTTATCTCCGAAAAGCTTCAGATATGTATTTATCTTTACCTTTGTTCCGTTAATATCCAGTTCTATACCATGCTCGGTCTTTTTATAAGAAATTTCGTTTTCGCCGCACTCAAATTCAAAGCTGAGACGCAGATCCTCCGCCGAAATTGTCGCGTTTTTGATAAGGTCAAGTCCGACATGCGTATCGCCGCGGTCGTTCGAAAAGCTCAGATTTCCCAAAGCTCTGCCCTTATCCTGGATTGTGTGCAATGCACCCGAGGAATAGTCAAAACCGTCATGATAGCACTTAACTCTGAAACAGCAGTCCTTGTCCGCACCCTTGATATATGCCAGAAACGGTCGTCTCTGATTCCACATTTCACTCCTGTTCATTGTGCCGATACTGAATGTGCCTGTTTTGTAATTTGTCGCAACCTGAACAAATTCAAACCACGGATAATTATAGCCGTCCATCACCATTCTTTGCAGGCTTTTCACACGTTTTTCTCCATTGAAATACGGGATATATTTCTCCGGGCATTTCGGATAGCTGCAGTCGTCCTCCAAAATTCTTTCCGCATCTTCTTTGGAAAAATATGTATAGAACTTTTCATGCTTTGTAAAGTCTATACCACACGCTTTGCCAAGCGTTTTTATAAAGTTCACATCAACGTAATCATAATACGCACGCACCTGCGGTCCTGTCAGCTGCAAATTTGAATAGTCAAAGTGCGACGCAAGCATTTCCCACGCGATGTCATTCGCCTCGTTTGCAAGCTTTTTGGTTTCTTCATCCTCCACAATTTCCAGAATTGTTCCGATATCATTTACCATTACGATTGTATAGCAAGGCGAATTATACTCGGTCACCGAGTGATGTCCCCTTGTGAAATCCAAAAAACGTCTCAGCTTGTTTCTGCCGTAGCTCATGAAACGCTCGTTTCCCAAAAGCTCGCCGCCCGAGACTGTCACAAGCGCGTCCATAATCGCGATATTTGTGTACTGAACGCCCTCGTTTCTTCTTATTATACATTCGCATGCGTTCGAAATTGCCTGCTTCAATTTGCCCATCGTCTCGTCATCGATTGCATGTCCCTCTTTTTTGATTGCCAGAATCATCGCCTTTGCGTTGAAATCCGCCATGTTGAAATCGGGCGGATTCATCTCGGCAACGGGTTCCTCGGCATACCATGGGAACACTCCGAAATACGGACTTTTGGGGTCGGTGTCCTGCAAGGGAATTACTTTATTGAAAACTTTTAAGCCCAATTCGTAATTTTTATCTGTAATCATCAGTTTCGCAGCGTACTCCGACGACGCCGAAACCGCATGCACATCTTGGTCTGCCAGCTTTGAATGATACAATGCCTTTTCCGACTTTGTGTGCAGCATGATCAAATTTTCTTTTGTGTCAAAGTCTTTTCTGAGTGTACTCATAAATCTTTACTCCCTTAATTGTTTTATACTTATATTGTAACACATATATTTACAAAATCAATATTCAATTTTTGCATTTATTGCAGTTTTTGCCGACTATCTATTGACATTTTCCGGCACGCGCTATATAATGAAATTATAATAATTATAAGAGGAATTAACGCCATGCATCTGTTCAACAAATTTGGTAAAATAATATATAACCCCAACATGCATCTGCTTATGACGCCGCCGGAGGACCAAAAGGAGGTATCGGTCTACAATCCCCATGGCTATGCGCGCTACCGCACCGCCTCGTCGGCAATGTATCTTTTAAAGCTGGCGGCGGAATGCACCGGCAGCGAACTGCCGCCGCGTGCGCATGACATTCTTGCCGCAGTCATCGGACTGCAATGCACCGACGCCGCCTCGGACAGCTTCGGTCTGTGGACATTCGACGCGCAAAAAGACGCCGCTTCCGACCCGAATCCCGACGGGAACACAACCAGCTTTGTCGGAGTTCCGCTGCTTATTATTCTGCTCGAATATTCAAAATTTTTCTCGGACGATGAGCAAAAAAGCATGGAAACCGCCTTAAAACGCGCATGCGTATATATCATGCACCGCCTGCTGACCCCCGACAGCACGCACATAATCTATTCCGAAACTTTCCTTGCCGCCGCCTGCGGAGAGCGGTTCGGAATCCCGGAGTTTGTGCGCTACGCATCGGTTCAGATACAGGCACTTTACAACCGCACGCAGATACATAATTCGTTCAACACTTACAATTCGCCGCTGTACGATTTTTACAGTCTGAGCGAGATATATTTCATCTGCCGATATGTAAAAAACAGTGCAATATGTGAGACGGCAAAAAAGCTCTGCGAGCTGCACTGGGAGATAATCGCGCGGCACTACCATTGCAAAAGCGGCGAAATTGCCGCGCCAAATTCGCGTTTTGCACCTCAAAAAATCAACCGCGGCTTTCTCCCCGCCGAGCAAAAGCAGTTTCTTGCCGATGTCGGAAACATGAGCAAATATTTCAATAAGATATTTGATTTCCGATACACTCTGCCGGCAAAGCTTTTGGGATATTTCAAAAAAGAGCGCACCGCGTTCGAACAGACGATTATAACCAACGGCTACACATTTCCATATTTCTATTTTTCGCATGTAGCCTCGACCATGATGCACCCCGATTACTCGGTCGGCTCGCTTTCGCGGAATCTGATATGGTACGAGACCGTCCCGTTTTTTGCGCATTTCGGAACGTTTTCGTCCCCGATGTCGGCATCGCTCACCGTTCTGCATGACGGAATCCCGTTTTCGTCGTCCGAATCCGCAGCCCTGCAATATCAAAACTTCATTATGGGGCATATCACCTTTGCCACCAACCGCGCCGACAGACATATAAACAACGACCCGATACAAGGCAGAGTCACCGCGTCCGAGCTGTGCATTCGCTTTGCGATAAACGGCGACAGCTCAAAAATCGAATACACCGCAGGCAAAAGCGGCATACGCGCCAAAAGCGGAAATGTCCGCCTGTTTTTCAGGTTCGATTACTTTAAATTTGACAAGATAAATCCAAAAACATCTGTCACAAAAAAAGATAACTGCATATGTTTCGACCTCGTTCTGCACAGGGGCAAAAAGAAAGTTACCGACTTTAAAAAGAAAGAGAACGCAATTGCGGCATGGAGCTTTTTTATCACTGCCGAAAATGAACTGCCGCCCGAAACCAACTGCCGCAAAAAGGAGAATTACTTCATTTCGCAATGCCCTTTCCATGACAGCACGCTCCAGCTCAAGTCGCTCTACAAGCCGGATACGCACGAAAATATCCAGACTCAAAACCTGCATTCGATAAACGGATGTCCTTTGGAAAAATATGTGACAAACCGCAATCTGAATATATCCAGCTATTCGTATATCGATAAGTTTTCGCCGCGTTTTCCGATCGATATTTTGAGCGGCGACAGGCTCTCGGAGGAAATAGACAACATTTTGAATATAGATATAAAATATATTATTCCCTATGTCACAGGACTTTTGGAACGGCTGAAAAGTCAAAATCTTGCCATTCAAAAGCGAATATCCATGCAGATTTTGGCAAATACGTATGAAGTATTAAAAAAATACGATGTGAAATTTGATATAGTAATTTCACAAATTTCGGCAGGTGCGGCAGCAAAAATTTCGGTTGCCGAAACCGATTCCGAGATTTTCAAAACGGTTATCGGGCACTTGAATAAGCTTATGAACATTAGCGATAATCATTCAAGCTCGGACACGCTTTTAAATTCGGCAATGCAGATTATAAACGACGAATTTCAAAACCCGGATTTGTCGCTTGAGTATATATCGGGAAAGCTGAACGTGCCGGTTTATACGATAAGCAAGATATTTTCAAAAAATACCGACACAAGCTATAACGCATATCTTCTCAAAAAGCGGATGGAGCATGCAAAAGCGCTGCTTAACGCAAGCACGCTGTGCGCGGACGAAATTGCGCTCCAATGCGGATATCTGAATACGTCCTCGTTCCGCCGCGCTTTCAAAAGCTACAGCGGCATGACGGTCAGCGGATTTAAGCGGCTGCTTGAAAACACATGATAACGCCGCGTTCCGCCAAGCTTTGGAACATGCCGATTCCGACTTTTTGTACATGCCGAAAAAATCCCGAAAAAGCTAAGAAAAAACAGCCCGAAAGCTGTTTTTTCTTATGAAATTTCAGAAAATTTATATCATATGAAAGACTATTTATATATGTAGATACTCTTCCACACAACATACTGTGCATGTACAACAGCCGTCGAGCAGTTATAGCCCGCATCGTCATATGCTGCCGCGTCGTCCAAGCTGCCCTTATAAATCTGATTCTTATTAAGGCTCTTGTCATAAACCGTAACCGGGATATTGTTTGCCGGATATGCCTCTCTCACATCTCCGCCCTTGTCATAGCTGAGTTCCACGACATTGTTATTGATGGATTTGATATATCCCACAGAGAGTCTGTCACCGCCGTTATGAACGCTCTTATAATCGCCCGTTCCGTAGTAATCCTTCAGCATTCCGTTCACTCCGTTCGGCTTATATGTCTTATCCTCGCTGCAATCGTATATCTTGCAATACTTATCAACCTCGCCTGCCGAGTTGAACGCCAAAAGGAGAATATCTCCGCGCTCGATGTCGGTTTCGCTCACCTTCTTTTTAACTCCGGTATCGCTTGTTACCGAGGAGGATGTCACATATTGAACCTCTTTGCCGCTGTTATATCCTACGATGTACTCAACCGGCTGATCGTCCTCGTCAATGGTTTCTATAACCTTATCGAACATTATATTATTTGCAAGCTTGACCTTATTATCCACCGTTGTGATATGAACCACAACATCGTTCACGCCGCCTTTTTCCGATGTTCTGTAGCTTATTACTTCTATGCTGCCGCCGAGAGATTTCATTGCGCCGCTGTAGAACATTTTCTCATTCACATTTGCAAGCTCGCTGTCATCCGGAACCTGGAACAGCACCGTCTGAGAACCAAAGGTTGTGGAATAGCCTATGATACCGGTCCAGATATAGTCAACATCGGTTTCCGCACTTGTTATACGAAGAGTGTTCTCCGATTCGTATGAGCTTTTATACGGAGTATCTATCTCATTTATCTCGCCGGCGTCGTTTAAGCGATATCTCAAAATCCTGCTTTTCACGCTTGACGGACGGTTTGAAAACTTCCTGTACTCCTCGTCGGTCTTTTCCATAGCCTCCTCAACCGCAGTCAAAACCGGACGTGCTTTTTTATAGTTTTTGCCGTCGATTTTAACTCTTTCGGCAAGCTTAAACTTTTTAAGTCCGTCATCGGCGGAATAAAGCCGCATATAAACCATGTCCTCGCCCTCGTCATCTGCCATTATATGGCTTATGTAGTATCCGAATGTGTACTCACTTCCTGCCGCAGCCGTTACCAGGCATGCGATGCGCCCTGCCATATCCAGCTTAAATGTCACATCGTTTCCTGTCATTACTTTGGCGATGAGCTTGTCATAATACTTATCCGAAACCTTATACTTTTCATCGTCTATCTTGAAATATTTGTCGCCATCCTCGGTATATGCCCCGTTATATATTCCGGACACCTCACCGTTTGCGAGCCATATTTCTATCATTTTGCCCTCGCTGCGATAAATTGTCAGAACCGAATCTCTTTTTATCGACGCGGCGCTTATTATATTTCCGCTTGCGTCAAATATGGACACTTTTTCATTGTCGCCGGAAAGGTCGATAAATGTCGTCCCGTCCAAAGAATCGTATACCTTTTTATTGGTCTGATCAACATATCCCGCAACAAATGTCTCGGATTCGCGGATGATTACCACGTCGTATGCTTTGCTTTCTTTGGAGCAGATAAGTCTGATACTTCCCTCTTTGATATTCATATGCCTGATAATATCAGTGTCTATCGCGCTTCCGTTATAAACAAATGCCGCATTTTTCGAAATTCTTGCCGAAGATTCGGCCGAGCTGTCCTCGCTCTTTAAATATTTCAGAACAAAGTCCCCGCCAAACTCCGAAACAAGATCTCCGTCAATGTCGATTATGTCATCTTCATCCATACCGCTGTACACAAGAACAACCTCGGCGTCGCCTCTTTTTTCGTCCTTGTAATACGCTCTCACATAGCAGCCTATCATCCCGTTTCCGCCGTTGTAAGTGTAGGTTGTTCCGCCGATTGTGATTCCCTTTTCAACTTCCTTTCCGGGATAGAGCGCAGTGTCTCCCACCGCTTCAACCCTGCCCTCGGCAAGGTAGATATCCTTGTAGACTTCAAGCAGAGTTTTCCCCTCCGCCTCAGTATAAACAAAGTTTCCGTTCTTGATTGCCGCCTCGTAAAGATTTGCATTCAATGCGTTGAATATCAATCTCGCAGCAATAGCTTTTGTAAAATCCGCCTTTGTGTCAACGTTGTCCAAAACCTTGAACTTTCTTGCGGTGTCCATATATCCCAGAGGATATCCTCCGCTCACAGACGCGATTTTTTCATATCCCATTACGGTCAAAAGGATTTTCACCGCCTCCTCAACAGTGATTTTGCGCTCGGGATAAAACATTTTTTCATCGTTCACCGTCAGCGCGTTCATAACAGTGAGATTGTTGATTGCCGTCGCTGCCCAATGCGTGCTCGGCACGTCATTATAGTAAGTTTTTTCGGTTGTCTGATACTCGTCAATGTTTAATATTCTCGCCGTCCAGACCACAAAATCGGCACGTGTAACCTCGCCTGACATACCGGAATTTACATCAAACAAATTCAGATATTCAATAAGTCCCGTAACCTCGGCATCGGTTTCCGCTTTTTTTGCAAGAGCGTTCGGAAAAAGCGGAGTCATCATTGCCAGTATCATAAAAAATGCCAATACTTTTTTCATGTCACATTACTCCTATCTTTAATTATTCGCCAAGCAGCCTGTTTATAACAACCGCTGCCTGCGCTCTTGTATTTATTCCCTTAGGGTCAAAACGTCCGTCTCCGACTCCGTTTATGATTCCTGCGTTTTTGAGATAATAAACCGCCTCTCTCGCATAATCGGCAATATCCGCATCATCGGCAAATTTTTCACCGTTTTCGGCAAATTCCTTTTTATCCGATATTGCATTATATACCATCACAGCCATATCCTGTCTTGTGATTTTTTCTCCGACTCCGAAGCTGTCGCCGTAGCCGCGCACAATATTATTGTTGAATGCGGCATTCACATAATCATAGAACCAGTCAGCCGGCTTAACATCCGCAAATTCGATTGTTCCGTCGGTTTTAAGATCAAAAGCCTTGACTATCATTGTGACAAACTGCTCGCGCGTCAGCGGATCATTTGGCGCAAACACGCCGTCGGCTTTTCCCGAAACTATTCCTTTCTCGGAAAGCGCCAAAATTGCGTCCTCTGCCCATTTCACGCCGTCCAAATCGGAAAATACAGGCTTTTGTTCAATCGGCTCGCCTGCCTCGGTCGGCTTTGAAACAATTCCGACCGTTGACGGAGTTGTCTTTTTTCCTCCCGACGAACCGCCGGATGTGCCGCCGCCTCCGCCGCCGGTGCTGCCGCCTTTATTTGTGAGCGCGTTTTGATATGCCGACTTCAATGCCGCATAATCGGCATAGCTCTTGCCTGCCAGCTTTGC
Organism: uncultured Clostridia bacterium; assembly: GCA_934486735.1. Taxonomy (GTDB): domain Bacteria; phylum Bacillota; class Clostridia; order UBA1381; family UBA1381; genus CAKSQL01. The sequence continues at coordinate 17,342 of CAKSQL010000015.1, forward strand.
ATAGACCGATGTGTCGTCACTCGGATTTTTCACACCTATTTTATCGGCATATTCCTTGAACATATTCTTTATTTCGCCGTTTCCGTTCGGAGTATATACCACCGAAAGAACCGTTGCCTCGGTCAGCTTATCCGAAAATTCGCCGAGATTGTTATAGCTCATATTCTTCAAAACGCCCTTGAAGTATGTCCCGAACGTTTCACCGGCTTTTGCGATATACTCGGCGTCCGCTCTTGTTTTATCTATTCCGAGCAGGTCAAAGCATTCCTCGATTTTGTCCTGTCTGCCCTCCGCGATTTTTTCAAGCGCACACGCTTTATCAAACAAATTCTGAGCCGTTTCCCAATCCTTTGTTTCGGGACTCGCCTCCTCCTTTAAGGCAAATGCCTTTTCCGCTGTCTTTGCATTGTCAAGCGAATCGTAATCGGCATTGTCAAAGGAAAGAGTAAGCCATTGCTCGCTCAGGACCTTTTTCATTTCATCGGCGCTTTTTGTTTCAAAAAATGCCTTTACAGACGCTTCATTATCCGCCGCGGTTACAAATCGAATCTGTTTTGCGCCGTCCGAATCATTTCCGGCATAAGACGCATAGACTGTATATATTCCGCTGCCGCCGTCAATGGGCGCCGATATCAGAAAGCTGCCGTCCGCATTTGCCGGAATCTGAGCCGAAAATGCAACAACGCCGTCGGTTTCGCCCGGCTTTATGTCGGCTATTGTCTTTCCCGGATACAAAATATTTACCGATACTTCCTTAACCTTTGTTCCTCTTTCGATATTTCCGCTTACAGTTATCAACCCCTGCTGCGGATTTGTTTTTATTTCGGCAGCGCTTGCCGAGGCCGCAAAAAGACCCAAAGCCAAAACTGCCGTCAGAATTTTTTTCATGTCAATTCCCCCGCTTCTGTTCTCTGTCGTCAATCAAATTCATTCTTCCGAACAGCGAGCCGTTTTTTTCAACACCTATACCCTGTGCATATTCAATCCAGCCCCAGCGTCCGGCTCCGTCATTATCGTTCACTATCATATTAAATCTCACAACCGAGTTTGCTTTTATTTCGGCGCCGTCTTTTATAAGCTCGCGCCATGGCATTGAAAGCTCGTATATGGTCTGATTTCCCTGTCTCACAACCGCAGCCTTTGCATCCTTTGTTTCACCGGTTGCGCCCTTTTCGTTGGACCATCTCTGAATCTGCGTCCCCTCCGATGTGAGTGCAAATCCCACCTCGGTAAAGAGCGTCTCGTCAGGATCGGCTGCTCCGTTGTACGAAAGACCCATCTGTATACAGTCGCCTCCCCAAATTCCCGACGCTGTATACAGCTGATTCATAACATCATCGGTAACCTTTGCAAGCATATACAGATTTTCCTCGTCCCATTCAAAAACCACGTCCGCCGAAAGGTCGTCATTTCCTTTATACGAACCCGGTATCAGCTCATACTGATTCCCGTTTCCGATTTTAAGATGCATCTTGTCATCCCACTCGTTTTCCGAAATAACTCCGTCGATTGTCGGCTTTGTCTTTGCATAGGTTGCCGCAAGGCAGTCGGAATAAAGACGGAAATTCTGAGTATATCCGCTGTCTAAAACAACGTCCATATCGATATAATATGCGCTTGCGAACCTCGCCTCCGGCATATTGAAACGAAACTCTTTTTCCGAATCCGCAGCAATCTCGGGAACGGGTGTGGTCTTGATTTTTTCCTTAAAATCAGACGGCGAGTTAAATACGATTTTGCCCTTTACAGGGTAGACATGGTTTTTGTTTTTTATATTCACCACGCCGACCCAGCGTGCAAGATTTCCGTCGCCGTAAGGCTCAACCATGAAATCTATGTCAAGCATCTTCGTATACTGGAGAAGAATTTTTTCATTGACAAACACAGTTCCGTCGTCGCTTGTTATTTTAAGCTCTGCCGACTCCGCTCTGCCGTCCTCTCCCTGCGCATGCAGCTTAATAACCGCCTTGTTTGCCGAAAATCCGTTGTTTTCCACAACCTCGCTTGCCGAATTTTCCGGAAGGACAAATTCAACCTTTGCATTGTCCGGGATAGATTTTGTAATTGTAATCTCCGCTGTATCGTCATATGGCATGGTGAGCACAGTGTCGCTTATGTCAAAAACCGGTTCGGAAAGCTCAAAGCCGCTGAAATTTCCTACTATATATACAGGCTTGTAATCAACACAGAGCGAATATTTTCCGTCCTGTCTCCACACATTCATCTTGTTTCCGTACATATCATATACTTCGGCATTGTTATCCCCGAGCGAAACCGTTATATAATCATTTTCGTTTCTGCTCCAGAACATAAGGATATCCCTGCCGTCCGCCGCCTTAAAGCGGTAGAAACTTCTCATATCCTCAATTTTTCGCTCAGTCTGCTTCGCTCCGTTTAAAAAGTGATTCAGGTTACACATAGCGATATAGCATGGCTTTGCAAGATACGGAGTATCGACAGTGTCCCACGTTCTGATAAATCCGAAGTTGTTTTCCTGGTCCTCCGGCATATATCCGTCATCGTGGAAATCGTAGTACATGATATTATCGCATCCCAGTTCCGGGCTTGTCGCTATGGCATAAATCTGCGAATTGAAAGCCGCCTGCTTTTCATAGCTTACCCAGCCTGTTGACCAGCCCATTTCGCTGATAGTTATAGGCTTATCCGCAGCGCCGCAGCTGTTCATCAACTTTCTCACCGAGAGTATTGCCTCATAGCGCTTGGATTCCTCCGGCGATGTCTGCATTCCATACGGATGTATGGAAACCGCGTCAAAGCATCCCTCCGCTTTTGTCATAACCTCTCTTAGCCATTCAAGCGGCGTGCCCGATGTTCCTCCTATTACAAATGTAATCGAGGGGTCAATTTCCTTTACAATCTTATATGCTCCGCGCGTGAGTCTTGCATACCATTCCGCCGACTTGTGAGCATTTGTCTCATTCATAAGCTCATAGCAATGAATCTGACCTTTCAGCTCGGTAACCTGCGCCCTTATATAGTTCAGAAAGGCTGTCTCGGCAACCTCGCCGTCGGGCAGCTTGTTCGGCATACCGTACCATGGGCTTGAGCCTGACAAAATAAGCATTTGGTCTATGCCATAGTCATGAAACATTTTATTTGTATATTCCGCTCTTTCCGGCATGCGGTACTCACCCTTTTTCGGCTCGTAAAAATTCCACCATATGCCCTCGCGGTTCCAGCCGACGCCAAGCTTATCCATAAGCGGAATCAGCTTATCCGGATTTCTGTTCATGATTCTGTACATATGATTGTTCACGCTGAGCATCGAATTTTTCTTCTCATTCTGAATCGAATACGAATATTCTATCTTCTGAGTCGAATAACTGCCCTCGCCGCTCACCTCGGCATACATTGTATAAAGCTGGTATTTCTCCGGCACAAACTCAATTTCCTTTTCGCTCTTTGAACTGCCGCCTATTTCCATATCAAAGCTGTCCGAATATCCGTCATTTTTTTCAAAATCAACGGAATGAAGCTTAACCGTCACTTTTTGGTCTTCCTTTGAACGATTATATGCCTCAAGCTTTATCTTTACATTCTCGCCCGAGAAAAAGTTGTTGCCTATCGCGTCGGTTGACATTTTCACAAGCACCGGCGATTTTGTCTCCGCCTTTTTAACGGTGATTTTGCCGAGTGTAACTCCCGCAAGCGAAATTCCCATTGCCTCCTCATGCAGAGTAACAGCAAAATCAGCACCGTTATAACCGTCCTTAAAACGCGGTGTTTCCAGTAAAAATGTATGGGTTTTCCACTTTTTTGTGTCCTCGAGTTTTACAATCTCGGATTTTGTCTTTTTTGTTTTTGAGTTATCCGACGCGTCTTTCCATGGGTCGGGCGTTCCGTCGTACAAAATTCTGAACTGACCGCTGCCCTCGTCATAGTAATCGACCGAAACCTCATATGATGAAAAATCCGACAAATTGTACGCAAAATTCTTGTCCAAATTCACATATACCGCAGGCTGATCGTTTCTTGCCGGCTCTATATACCAGCCGCTTCTGCCGTCCTTTTCAACAGTCGCGTGCGGATAAAGATTGTCCGAGCCGCTTTTTGCAGTCATTCCGCTGCATACGGCATTTTCGCCCAAAACCGCCGTTGCCTCAGACGCTGTCTCCTCCGCCATGACGGCGTAATTTCCCAAAAGAGACGAGATCGCAACAAATATTGCCGCAATTTTTTTAAATTTCATTATGTCATCTCCTCACTGCTATTTTATCTCAAATTTATCGGTCACAGGAATAAGCCTTGTACCGTCTTTCCAGAAAAACGCCTTGATTTTATCGAGTTCCGAAATATTTTCAAGTTCGATTTCGAGCGTATCCGAAGTTTTTGCCGAGTCGAGCCTTGTGCTTTTGCTTGCCGAAACTCCGCTCAGCTTTCCGCCCTTATAGCCCGCGCACGCAAAGGAAATACCGCTGTCACTGCCGAGCGTGTTGTCAATCTCCGCTCTTATCGTAACAGGCTTTGACAAATCCGCCTCCGAAAGCATTTTTATCTCATTTTCTCCCTGCCATGCCGTCAGCTTAACCTCGAACGGCTTGTAATACGCAGCGCCGATTTTAACAAGCTCGTTGCCGTTATTGATATAAATATCATACACGCCCTCGCGCTCCGCGTCGAATTTAAATCTGTATACACGCCCGGTCGGCTGAGCCATATAGGCAGCCGCGTCCGCTTTTTGAGTATACACGTCCGCTGCGGTCATGCCCGGCTTCAAAACCTGAACCGCGCAATATTTCTTTGTATCGAGTCCGACTGCCGTAACACTTATTTCTCCGGTTTGATAATTTATCTCGGCTATGTTTGCGGCAGGGTCTTTTTCGGCAGCAAGATATGTCGGCTCTTCCGAAACCTTAACGCTGTACGTTCCTTTTGTTTCGGGCACCTTCTTTGCATTTCCGAACACATCGTAAAATACAAGTCCGCTTTTGCCTGTGCTCACCTCTGTATTTGTTTCTCCGTTCACATTCCACAAAACCCAAACGTCTCCGCCGCTGTTTTTTCTGAATTTATAAACCTCGGTTCCGTCACCGTTTGTCGTATGGCTTACAAAGCTTGTATTCGCCAGCATATCGTTCATATTTGTAAAGGCGACATAAGCCGGCTTTGCCGCATACGGAGTATTGGTACGGTCGTTGTTGTTATAAATCGTTCCGTAGCTGTTTTCCACATCGCGGCGATTCATTCCGTCATTTTTAAAATCGTACCAAAAATATTTCGATACTCCAAGTTCCTTGTACTGCACATATTGCCTTATACCGTTGGCATATTGTGCTTTTTCGGAAAATCGCACCAGTTTTGTACCGTCGCTCGTGATATTCCCGGTCGACCAGCCCGTTTCGGTTATCCATATCGGCATATCCGCACAGCCGTTATCCTGCATATATTGCTTAACCGTCTTTATCCACCCCATCATTTTTCGTTCGGGGTTTCCGTAGCTGTCGTACTCGTGCAGGCTGAGCGCATCCATGTAATCTGCCGCTCCTGCCTTCAGCATATTATCAACCCAATATGCCCACACTCCCGGAAGTCCTCCGAGACCGACAATTGTACAATCGGGATTTGCTTTTTTCGCCTGCTCATATGTAACCTTTAAAAGCTTTACATAGTAAGACGCGTCCAAGCCCTCTTTGTTATGATGAAATTCGTTGTAGACCTCAAACGTGTCCACCTTGCCTTTGAGCGCCGAGACAACCTCATAGACGTAGTTTCCGAATGCCGCCAGCCCATCCTTGCTTTTGGGGAATTTGTCGTCATCGTAAAGAGGGTTTGTGTAACCCAAAATTATAACAAGCTTCAAGCCCTTTTCCTTTGCCGAATCGGCAAGGGTTATCCACTCGGGCAAAATTTCCACCTTGCCCTTTTCCTTTTCGCAGAACGCCCAGCGGTATTCGTCTCTTACCATATACGAACCCATTTTCTTAACCAGCGGCAAAGACTTTTCCGGGTCTCTGTCCGATATTCTGTAGTGAGTGTTCTGCCCGTAATCGGGATTTTCCTCGGCATCGGTGACAATTGCAAAATTCGATTGCACCTCGCCGAACAGATTCTCGTTATTAAAAAATTTCACGTTCATTTCATATGCTCCGCAGGTGGTGACCTCCGAGGCAATGCTTATATTATTCGCACCCGGCTTAAAATTCATAACGCCGCTGCCGGTCTTGACCGTTTCGCCGTATGAATCGACAACCGAAAATTCGTATTCGCTGCGAATATTCTCATCCGATATATTTTCTGCCGAAAAGCCGATAACCGCTTTTTCTCCCCTTGTGAAGATATTTCCCGTAGTTATCGGATTTTCACTCATATTTATCGGGAAAACTTTCCCGCTTTTTTCTATTCTTACACTTTTGAAAATCACGCTGTCCTTTGAAGTACCGACCGCATCCGAAGAAAGACAAAGCGACAAATCGGCATTGTAAAGACGATTTGAAAAATATGCGTCATATATATGAAAAACATGCGTTTTCCATTCGCCCGAGTCTGTGAGCCACACCGCCTCGGTATTTTCGCATTTATCCTTTCTTCCGTCATATTCAAGAACAAAGCTGCCGTCGCCTTGGTCGAAATAACGGACGGTGACGTCAACGCCCTCTCCGTTTTTCAGCCTGCGCATGAAGCTTGAAGCTATGTCGATGTTCACTCTCGAACCCGACATTTTAACCGCGCTTTCTCCGTCCGCCGTTGTTTCTTCCATTGTATTTACGTTTTGCAAATTTGCCACATTCGTCAGGGACGGCACAGCCGAGGACCACTCAACAAGTGCGCAGTCCTCAGCTGCAAGGGCAAAATTCAAATTCATTGCCGCAATTACCGCGGCAAGAAAAATTGCTGCTGCTCTTTTCATATCCTGCTCCTTTTTGCCCGGAGGGAGCGGCGGATATTGATTTTTTTTACAAAACGGGCAGCTTGCTCCGTCCGCCCGTCTTATCTGTCCGCCGCTCTCCGAATACTTATAATTAACCGTCTATACTCGGTGTGACCGGCGTAATCTTGTCAAAGCCCTGCCAGATAAATGCTGTCAATTTTGCACATCCGGCTGCTTTGTCACTTTCAAACTCAAAGCTCCGCTGAGTTTGTGCGCTGTTTTGTTCAACGGTGAGCGGCTTATAATCCATCGTTATCATCTTGCCGTTTCCGTCATATCCTGCCCAAATCACGAAATAATTCGCGTCCCCGGCAGTATTTATGCAGCCGAGGTCTACCTTTACGCCTGTGCTTGTTTTTTCTATTTTATTAAGTCTGAAATCGGTAACTCCGCTGTCGGTTGTAAATGTTCCCTCCGCGCCGGAATAAATCTTTCCGTCGGCGCTTGTGCCGCCGGCTATCTTCATTTCATATGTCGCATTTGCCCCCAAAAGCTTATCGAGATTCATCGTATATACTTTGTTTACCGCGTCATATTCGCCTGTAAATGCAACATCTTCGCCGTTTGCCTTGAGCGAGATTGTTCCGTCAAAGGTATCATTTGCAAGTCCGCTCGGGAAGCTGATCTTAATCTGCTTTGTTGCCGAAGATACAGCCGTTACCGGCGTCTCGTTTCCGAGTGCATCGACAAATTTCACATCTCCGAGTGTGCAGGGTGTATAAGTCTGCGTCACCTTTATATTCTTGACATGAACGGTACCGCCGGCAAGCGCCTCGAGTGCAACACCTTTTGCTCCGGTTATTGCCTCGGCTTCCTTTCCGCCGTCGGCATTCCATGGATATGCACTCACAACCAAATTTCCGTTGTAGTAAATATCCATCTTCTTGCTTGCCACGTCAAGAACACCCTTTAAAACAACTTCGCTGCCCGATGCATAACCTCGGTTATTCCATATATATTCTCTGCCATTGATGATTTTTGTCATCGGAAATACAAATCCGTTAACTGTGTGAACCTGACCCATATAATATGTAGCATATGCACCTTGCGCATTGTCGGCCACAAATTTTGCATATCCCACCTCCGCATTTGAACCTTCTTGAACGGTAAAGTCCGTTTTAAATGTTATCTCCATTTCTGCTTTTCCGGCCGTTATTGAGGGGAAGTTGCAAAAGAATGTTGAACCCGAGTTTACAACAACGCCATACTCGTCAACCGAAATTTTATCTTTATTTCCTGACGAAAACGGTGTATTTTCAAACAAGTTATCCTTTGTATAATCCGCAAGATTTACATTGATAACTTCATTCACAACATCGCTCATCGGAACTGTATATGCCAAAGTTGTGCTTTGCGGCTCTGCATCCTGATATGAAAGAACGCCGTTGAGCACAACCGAGTATCTTGCGCCTGCGCTCGCTGCGCTTGCCAGCTTCAATACGGCTCTTGTGCTGCCTGCATATACAATATCAAATGCCTCGTCAGACGCTGCACCCGCCAAAGGATTTGTCTGCTTTGTAACCGTGAAACTGTCCTTTGTGACATTCTTCGCCGGCGCATTGAAGTCGATATACATTAAATCTCCGTTTGTGCTTAATGCCGGCTTGAGCGTCTCCGTTCCGTCGGCTTTTACATATTCAAGATTATCTATCAATACGCTTGTTCCGATCTTGTCATAATCGGTATTTAAGAAAACCATGCCCTCCATACCATATAAACTATATGCTGACGGTGCAAACTCGCCCTTAAGCTCTCCGTTTAAATAAAACTCAGCCCAGTCCTCATCCCAGTCAAAGACAAAATCCACTCTTGCCCAATCTCCGGGAGTGTACACATTTTGCGCAAGGGACGACGAAAAATTCCATGCGCCGTTGGTATCGAGCGAAAAACCGTTTCCCGATATCTTCACCAGCGATCTCTGTCCCCAGCTGTCGGTTGTCTTGTTGTAACCCTTTGCAAATAAAACAAAATCCTTGCCGCTTGACTTCTTCATGTCAAAGCCGAATCTGTACTTGCCGCTGCTTGTCTTTTCGCCGAAGTAATAATTCATCTGTGCATTTGCGCCGTCAAGCTTTAAAACGCCGCCGTTGTATTCGTCGTCTGTTTTGTAAACCTGTGCATCGCTGCTCGCAAAGGCATCCTCAAAGTTCAGCCTTGTGCCGACACTCGTCCGGACATCAACCGCCGCTTTCGCGGTGATTCCCACAAACATCGACGCCGTCAACGTCAGCGCCGTTACCATCGAAAAAAATTTCTTGCTCCTCATTTTTTCTTCCTCCTTTAAATTTTAAAGATTGTTTTTGTGCAAAACAGCAAAATTTCTATTATATTTGCTATTTTTGTTGACATACTTATCATATCATTTTATAATATACTTGTCAATGAGAATTGTTATCATATTTGTGAGGATTGTTAGCATGAGTGAAATTTTAAAATCATTTTACGACTCGGGCGCAGAGGAAGTTATACAAAGTTTTATCATGGAAAAAGAGTATCCGTTCTTTCTCCACATGTGCGGAGTATCCGACTGCGCGCCCACATATAAAATATCGCGCGGAATAACCTGCTACTACACGATAGAATATATCATCCGCGGCAAAGGCTGCGTGCAGGAAAACGACAAAATATGCTATCCGCAGGCAGGCGATACGCATGTTTTCCACGCCGGTTCGCATCAATTGTTCTTTGCCGACCCGAGCGACCCATGGCTGAAAAAATGGATTATCTTTTCAGGTCCCTGTGCCGACAGCCTTTTCGAGGTCTACGACCTTAACAATCAGCTGCTCTACCCCGGTCTTGATATGCTCGAACCGATTGAGCGGATAAGCCAAATCTGCGGCTCGGACTATCCGCAGGTGGAAATTATGAGCCGCTGCTCGGTTATTGTTATGGAAATGATTCAAAAGCTGTACATGTACAAATTAAAGCAGTCGTCCGAGCTGAGCACGCTCTCCACCGCCGACAGGCTTAAAACAATCATCGACACAATGTGGGATTTTGATGTCACTTTAGACGAAATTGCCGCGCAGGTGTATTGCTCGCGCAACCATGCAATCCGCGTTTTTAAGGAAAAATTCGGAATCTCTCCTTATAAATATATTTCGGAAATACGACTTAAAAATTCCAAGCGCATGCTCAAAACCTCCACGCTGCCGGTGGGCGAAATCGCGTCGCTGCTCGGCTTCTGCGATTCGAGATATTTCTCAAACTGGTTCCGCAAGCACACAGGAATTTCGCCGAAGGAATACAGGATTTTGAAGCAGCAGGAATATTTAAAATAGCTAAGCACTTGTTATATCGAGGGGATTTCCGATGCCCCCGCAAATCGGATTTGGGTTTTAAAAGCGGCATTTCACATTAATGAAAAACATATGCAGCTTCTTAAAAGATATATTTTGCATTAATGATACAGCCGTTCGGCAGCGGACTTCAAGCGCCGAATCGGGCACTGTGCCCGGCACTGTCACCGACCGGAGCTTCGGCAAAAACACTTTGCCAAAGCTCCGCTTTTTTGTGTCCCGATATACGCCGCCGCGTTTCGGTTAGCACAAACTAACATGAGTAAAATGTCTTAGATACGCTTTTTGTCGTTTGTCAAGTCTTTTTGTCTGTTTTCTTATTTTTTTGTAAAATATGCTTTATTTCAAGCCCCGAAATGCAACAAAATTTCTACATCGCCCTTTTGGATAATTGCCCCCATTTCCTTGACAGCCGCGCTATAGTGTGGTATCATTATATAAAGGAAATACAAATTCCTTTCTATTCAAGTAAAGGGAGTTAGCGCAGACTAACTCTCGAAACATCCTGGAGGTATAAAAGATGTTAAATTTTGAACAATGGCAAGGTTTTAAGGGCACAAAATGGCGTGACGACATAGACACACGCGATTTTATTCTTAACAACTATACTCCGTACGACGGTGACGAGTCTTTCCTTGAAGGACCGACCGAAGCCACAAACAAGCTTTGGGGCAAATTGCAGGAGCTGCAGAAGGAAGAGCGCGCAAAGGGCGGCGTTCTGGACATGGATACGGATATTGTTGCCGGAATAAACTCACACAAGCCCGGATATATAGATGAAAGCATGAAGGATCTCGAAAAGGTTGTCGGTTTGCAGACAGACAAGCCTTTAAAGCGTGCATTCATGCCCTACGGCGGAATCAAAATGGCAGAGGAAGCATGCAGCACATACGGCTATGAGCCGAGTCCCGAACTGCATAAAATATTTACGCAGTATCACAAGACACATAATCAGGGTGTTTACGATGTATATACTCCCGAAATGCGTGCTGTCCGTAAAAACAAGATTATAACAGGTCTGCCCGACACCTACGGCAGAGGCAGAATCGTCGGCGATTACCGTCGTGTCGCTCTGTACGGAATCGACAGACTTATCGAAAAGAAGAAAGAGGACTTTGCAAACTGCGAAAGCGAATCGATGTGCGAGAGCGAAATCCGTCAGCGCGAAGAAATCACAATGCAGATAAGATCGCTCACCGAGATGAAAACAATGGCAGAGTCCTACGGCTATGACATTTCAAAGCCGGCAAAGAATGCATTGGAAGCTTTCCAGTGGCTCTATTTCGGCTATCTCGCAGCTATCAAAACTCAGAACGGTGCCGCAATGAGCGTCGGCAGAGTTTCGACATTCCTCGATATCTATATTCAGCGTGACCTCGACAACGGCGTTCTGACAGAGAAAGAAGCACAGGAAATCGTTGACCACATGGTTATGAAGTTCCGTATGGTTAAGTTTGCGCGTATCCCCTCTTACAATGAGCTTTTCTCCGGAGACCCGGTATGGGCTACATTGAATGTCGGCGGTAAGGGCGTTGACGGACGTTCGATGGTAACAAAGAACGACTTCCGTTTCCTGCATACACTCGAAAATATGGGACCTTCTCCCGAGCCGAACCTCACAGTTCTTTATTCGTCGGGACTTCCCGAGGCATTTAAGCGCTATGCCGCTGCAATCTCGGTACGCACAAGCTCGATCCAGTACGAAAACGACGATGTTATGCGTGTTGTATGGGGCGATGACTATGCAATCTGCTGCTGCGTATCGGCAACTCAGACCGGTAAGGAAATGCAGTTCTTCGGCGCAAGAGCAAACCTTGCAAAATGCCTGCTTTATGCTATCAACGGCGGCGTTGACGCAAAGACAAAGAAACAGGTGGGACCGGAGTACAGACCTATCACATCGGAATATCTCGACTATGACGAAGTAATCCAAAAGTATGACAAGATGATGGACTGGCTTGCAAAGATTTATGTTCGTACACTGAACGTAATTCACTACATGCACGACAAGTACTACTACGAAGCTGCCGAAATGGCTCTTATCGATACAGATGTACGCCGTACCTTCGCAACAGGTATCGCAGGCTTTTCGCACGTTGTCGATTCACTTTCGGCAATCAAATATGCAAAGGTTAAGGTTATCCGCGATGAGGACGGAATCGCAAAAGACTTTGAAACCGTCGGCGACTTCCCGCGCTACGGAAACGATGACGACCGCTCAGACGAAATCGCTGTATGGCTGCTCAAGACATTCATGGGCAAAATCAAGAAGTGCCACACATACAGAGATTCCGAGCCGACAACATCGATTCTTACAATCACATCGAATGTTGTTTACGGAAAAGCAACAGCAGCACTCCCCGACGGAAGAAAGGGCGGCGAGCCGCTTTCACCGGGTGCAAACCCCTCATACGGAGCAGAGCAGAACGGTCTTTTGGCATCGCTCAACTCGGTTGCAAAGCTGCCTTACGAATATGCGCTTGACGGAATTTCAAACACTCAGACGATCAACCCGGACGCATTGGGTCATGCCGAGGGCGAGCGTGTCGACAACCTGGTAAATGTACTTGACGGATACTTCGACAGAGGCGCACATCACCTCAACGTAAACGTGTTCGGCAAGGAAAAGCTTATCGATGCTATGGAGCACCCCGAAAAGGAAGAATACGCAAACTTCACAATTCGTGTTTCGGGTTACGCAGTAAAATTCATCGACCTTACACGCGAGCAGCAGCTTGACGTAATTTCAAGAACCTGCCATGAGTCATTATAAGGGAAAAGTTCATTCGCTTGAAAGCTTTGGCGCGGCAGACGGCCCCGGAGTAAGATTTATAATCTTTCTCCGGGGTTGCCGCATGAGATGCGCCTACTGTCACAACCCCGATACCTGGGGCGCTGACGCAGGTGAGGAAATGACAGCGGATGAATTGATAGACAAAGCTTTAAGATATAAAACCTACTGGGGTAAAAACGGCGGCATCACTGTAAGCGGAGGCGAACCGCTTTTGCAGCTCGATTTTCTGATTGAGCTTTTCAAAAGAGCAAAAAAAGAGGGTATTCATACCACAATCGACACAGCCGGGCAGCCGTTTTGCAAGGATGAGCCGTTTTTCGGCAAGTTCAACGAGCTGATGCAATACACCGATTTGCTGCTCCTCGACATCAAAGAAATGAATCCCGAGCGTCACAAGGCGCTGACAGGCTTTGACAATGCCAACATTTTGGAAATGGCAAAATATCTTTCGGAGATAAACAAGCCTGTTTGGATAAGACATGTTCTTGTCCCCGGTTGGAGTGATTTTGATGAGGATTTGGACTCACTCGGCAGCTTTATCGACACTCTTTCGAATGTGGAAAGAGTTGAGATTCTTCCCTATCACACATTGGGAAAATTCAAATGGGAAAATCTCGGCTTGAAATACCGTCTTGAGGACGTCTGTCCCCCGTCGGAAGAAAGAATCAAAAACGCCGAAAAGAGAATCCACGCAGGACAAAAAAACTCTTGACAGCATTTAAATTAAAAATATTTATCGGGCAGGAAAGCTCACGCTTTCCTGCCCGAATTTGTTTTTTGGTATAAAAATTTCACTCTGCCGCGGCAGGACACTCGGGCACTATGTCCGATAAACTGTTCCAAAGAAATGCCTTATATCCTGTTCGCTCCGTCTTTTTCCACTCGGACGGCAAAGGAATTGTTTTTTCTCCGGTATCAATATCAATCGGTATAATCCGCAAATCCTGCAATCGCTCATTCTCATACTTGGCAAGGATAAGCTGCTTTGCACCCGTTCCGCTCACCTTTACAGCACCTGTGCCGGTAAATTCAACAGCGGCTTTATTTTTTTCGCCTGTCTTTGTAAAAACTTTGATTCGGACCGCTGCCGTCATTGCCGTCCAATAACTTTTGCAGATAAATGAATTTGGCGAAACATTCTCGCCGATTGATATAGATGCGTCATTTGTTTTATTCGTTACACTTGCAACTGCTGCAAATCTGCTGCCTTTTTTCACTTCAACAGGCTCGTCAAGCTCTACGCAATTAAAGCCTGCGTAATCAAATTGCATCTTTTTTTCCGCTGCCGGTATTGCATTTTGCGGGTCAAAATCTTTATCCGGCACATCAGTGTATATTTTAACCGTACACTCGGTGTTTTTTCCGATTATTCCGACATTGACGGCTTTGATCCATTCACTTGTATTTTCATCTCCGCCTTTTGCTTCAAAAACATTTGCCGCCTGTTTAACATTCAAAAGAACTCCGATTCCGTCTTTTTCTACAGAAGAGTCATAAAAATAATTGTAATCGTATTTATCATTCATCACATATTCAAACGCATAAATTGCTTCACTGGTAACCTCATAGGAAAGATAAAAATACGGCAATGACGAATAGCTGTTCTTTACAAGCCAGCCGCCGTCCGTCGTTGTCCCGCCCGGGGCAAATTTGCTTGCCGGAATATTGTCATCCCAACCGATTATCGTGCAGGCATGTGGCGAGCTTATGCTCCCCGTTTCACCGTTCGGATTGTAATAATAAGCATTCCGCACGTTGTTGTACGAGAATGTTACCGCGCCGTATTTCACAATCGCACGCTTCATTTTCTCCCTTGCCGACGCGTCGGTATTCAGCCGACTCCCGTCAACGGCAATCGCGCTTTCAAGCTTATATGCCGCATTTTCCCAACCGTTTGCATTATACGCAACATTGGTTTTTACAGGGCCGCACCAGCTTGACAGCATTGTTGCCGCAATTCTTGCCGCACCGGTCTCCATTCTCCAATCCACTGCTTTGTCGTTTTTTTCTCCGTTCGTGTTGCCGAGCGGATCGGCTCCCCTGTTGTGCCTTGCATAGCCAATCTGCAAAGGCGACAAAAATGCCGTCCTCGCATTCACGCTTTTGTCGATTCCGCTCCTGAGTATTGAAGTCTCGGATGCACTTGCGGTTGAATATGCCCAGCAAAGCGAGGTATCCCCCTGGTCTCGGACAGGCGTTACAATGCCATATTCGCGCGCGTCGAAATTCGGCTGCGCAGCAAGCTCCGCGATATCGGCATTCCTCAAATCCTCAGCATTTTTCGCTTCGGCCGGCAATCCGGGAGATATTAAAACCATTGCAAGACATGATAAAACAGATATAATCTTTTTAATTTTCAGCATCACCGTTTCCTCCGATAGATAAATTTCTGCGCGGTCGGTTCAAAACAGAACCCCGGGCAGTTTGTGCTGTAAATATTCTATCATACTTTTTAAAATTCCGCAACCTTTTATATGATTTTTTTTTCGCATTTCCAACAAAAAAGGCACCACATGTCAGTTTTCGTCGATTTTAACAAATTTTAGTATAATTAAATTTATGCACAGATTTAAGCTGAAATCAAAGTCTGTCACAATATTTTCTATTATCGCTTATGATTGTAAACTTTATTTTCAGAAAAGGTTGACAATTCGCTTTTTATATGGTATGATAGAATAAAGTAAAAAAAACAAGGAGAATTACATTTATGAAAACAAAAGATTTAATTTTATGCGCACTGTTCGCCGCGATAATGTCGATTTTCTCGGTTATTGCCGTCCCGATCGGCGTTATATCAATCACCCTCGGAGTGTTCGGAATACTTTTGACCGCCGTTGTTCTCGGCGCAAAGCGCGGCGTTATATCGACCCTCATTTTTATTCTTCTCGGCGCTGTCGGACTGCCTGTGTTCAGCGGATTTAAGGGCGGAATCGGGGTTTTGACCGGTCCGAGCGGCGGCTACATACTGTCCTACATCCCCATGGCGCTGATTGCAGGCGCGGTTTCGGCGCATCTTGACATATCAAAAAAGAGCTTTGTTCTGCGGCTTTTGTCATGCTTTGCCGCCGTTATCCTGTGCTATCTCCTCGGAACGCTGCAATACATTTTCGTGATGAAAGGCACTTCCTTTGCATCGGCGCTCGCGGTCTGCGTATATCCTTTCATTCCCTTTGACATTATAAAGTGCATTTTGGCAGTCCTTCTCGGAGAAAGGATAAAGAAACGAATATAACAGCTCATGAACCAAATGCGCCCGACGGAAATTACTCCGTCGGGCGCATTTTACATATTTTTTATCCGTTCAAATCGGATTGAAAGACAAACTCGCCGCCGACATCACTGTCGGCATTATATTCTTACTTTCCCTCTCTGTATTCCGAGGGCGAGATTCCCTCAACCTTTTTAAACGCGCGGATAAAGGTGGACTTTATCGGATATCCTGCCGCTTCGCCGACCTCGGCAATACTTTTTGTCGTGGTGTCAAGCAGCTCCTTTGCATATTCCACTCTCTTTTTTGCCAAATACTCGGTGAAATTCATGCCTGCAACATCCTTGAACTTCTGCGATATATACTTCGCACTTGTGCCGAAAAAGCCTGCCGCTTTTTCAACGCCGCAGTCGTCCTCCCTAAAGTGGAAATCCACCCACAGCGCCGCCGCGCGGATATCCAGCTTATCCGAAGTGTTCTTTGCTATCAGCCGCGCCATTTCCTCGGTTTTCTCCAAAAAGCGGTCGGCGTCACATTCCGACATACCCCGCAAAAATTCCTCATCACTTTGAATTTCGTAATCAATTTCCTTGCTCTTTATAATGTGCAGCATAATCTCCGCAATTCCGCCGAAAATCCTTGCCATACTCTCATCCGAGACATTATTCCGCAGATTTTTAAGAACGATTCCCTTTATGCACTCTGCCGCACCCGAGAAATCGCCCGAAATCAGAGCGTCCGCCAAGCTTGTCCGCTCGCGCTCGCCGAACACCGGCATACTCTCCCGATTTTCTCTTATTATCTCTATCTGCATACCTTCCATGTTCGTTTTACCGGTTATCTCTTTCATCGCCTCGCGGTGCGATTTGCGCATGCCCCGTATGCCGCCGTATATGCCGCCGCACGCCGCGCTGACCGTCACATATTCGCTGTCGGTCGCAAGCAGTCCGGAGATGTTGTCCAGGATTTTTAAGACATCGCTTTTTTTGGTGTCCTGCGGCACATTCAGAAGAATGTACATCGCGTCGGTAACCTCGCATGGAATCATGTACGCGTCGTATTTTTCGCCGAACATGTTCTTTACAACCGTCCTGAGTCCGCCGTAAATCGTCACATATTCGTTGTCGCTGTACTCGGTGTAGAATTTCTCGGTCGGCGACATGCTTATAATCACCGCGCAAAACATGTCATATTTAAATCCGGTGACGGTCTCCTCAAAAAGCACCTCCGGAATACTGTCGGCATAATGCTCGTTCTGATTCAAAAGCGCGATAATGTTCCGCTCCTGAATCAGCGGCAGCGATGATTCAATCTTCATTTGCAGCGCGCTTTTTTCCGATTGTATCGAGTCTATCGCGTCGGAAAGCCGCGTGAGCGGATCCTTTTTCTTGGCGTCTTTTTCGCCGCTTATGTTCTCGGTGATTTTCTCAATCGGGCGATAAATCTCGCGGACGCTGACTCTGATCATAAAAAGAACCGCCGCAAGCACCACAAGACCGATTATTCCCACGCTGAGTATCACGCCGAGCGTTATCCGGCGAATGTCGCGCTCCGGAACAAATGCCACATACGCATATCCCAAAGCCGAGCTGTAAGGCGAATGTGAAAATACGGTGTACCGCTCCCCTGCGAGAGTTTCGGCAAATTCCGAATCCGCTTCGCGTATTGCCTTTTCGAAAAATTCCGCATCCGGCTCGGGGTCGGCGACAGAGCTTCTCGAATATGCCTTTTTAAGCTGCTTATTGACTATATAGAAAAAGCTGTTGTCGGTGACTTTGTTTTTTTCCAGCCTGTCGAATAAATCCGCCGCCTTGATATTCACGATTAACAGACTTTGCAGATATCGGTTCTCGATGTGCGTGTAGACAATCGGGATAACGTTTTCGTTTCCCGCAAATTTGATAACGGTCGACGGCGGCAGAATCTGCATGTCGGTCACAGGCGCCTGGTAGTATTTCCAGTACGAATACGAATAGTCGCTGTACTTGTACACATCGTCGAAAAACTCGCCCAGCTGATATGTCCCCATCGTCCCGTACTCGGTCTGCTGAACGCGGTTGATTATAAAAGCGCTGTCTATCCCGGCGGTCTTGTCCTTGATGCTGTTTAGGGTCTGAGTCGCCTCGTAGATATCCTTTTGAGTCACGTCGCCCTCCGGCTTGGTGAGGACGTTCATAAAATCGTCGTCCAGGGCGAGCATTTTTATCACGTTGGTGATGTTGTTGACATTGTCCTCCGCTCTGTCGCAGACCATGGTCAGCGATGAAGTGTAGCTTTCGCGGATGATTTTTCTGTAGTTCCTGCTGAACGTAACGATAATAACTGCCACAAAAATGAGTATAATCGCTATCGGTACAAGTATCAAAAGATAAGTCTTGAAAAAGGAATTAAGCTTTTTTCCGCTCTCCACTTCATCGCCGCCTTTCCTGCTGATTATTACTTATATTTTATATTATTTTGCGCAAAATGTCAAGACCTTTTCACATCAGCGTTCCATGCAGATATATCGGATATTTTCCGACATTTATTTCCGATGCCGAGAAGCTTTCGCCCATTATATCAATCCAAGTCATCTCACTCCCAAGCTGCAATGTCTTTTCGGAAAGCGACCATATTACATTGATTATATCGCCGCCCTTTTCAAAGGTCACGCAATATATATCCGAATCTATCATCCGCATACCGGTGCAGGCATAGCCTGTCAGCTGTCTCGCCATAACCGCGTATGCTGCATATGCAGGCTTTGGCGTGAAGCGTCCTTTCGAATCAAGCTTATGCCGCACCAATCCGAAATTATCCTCGACGTCCGACGCGGTCAGTCCGTCATTCATAAAATCATACCAATATATCTTCTCAAAGCCGCAGGCAAGTCCCAGCGCATATGCGCGAACCAATCTCGACGCCTGCTCCTCCTCCGATACACCTGCTCCGTTCGCTGTCGTTGCACCGGTCTCGGTCAGATACATTTTCACATTTTCCTTTCCGTACTTTTTATGAACGGTATCGTAAAAATCCTTTTCGTACAAAATCTCGGTCTCCGGGTCGCTGTTATGATAGTAAATATGCGGATAAATTCCATCGGCATAATCGAGCGCGCCAAAGCCGAGCAGCTTATCATACCAGCCGCTGTCCGCATTTCCGGTATGCTCGGTCGAGGAATTGCTCAGCACCTTTACATTCGGATATTTCGCCTTAAGCGGCGCATAGCACTCTTTGAGCAATGCGTAATAATACCAATTGTTTTTATCACCGCCGCCGTACCATTCATTCCAAATATCTACCTCATCCACCAAATCGCCGACATAGCTCATCACTCCGAGCTGATATGCCGAGAAAGCTTTTCTGCCATCGTCGCTCCACGGAAACCACTTCTGTCCGTTATACAGTTCATTTCCGTAGCCTGTCGCAAGATTCATGCGCATATTATGCTTTCTCATCTCGGCAAGACCCGTTTCGTCTATCGAGTAAACGCCCTTTTCCTTTTCCGCACTCGCCCAGCTGTAGCCGGTACGCACGCTGCGCGCGCCCATCAGCGCCATATAGTCCACAAGCATTGCGTCAAAGCCGTATTGCGACTTATTCAGATGCGCATTGATTCCGAACGGCGAATCGGTCACATTATCGAAATTTTCATCGGTAACGCGGCACAAATATTGGCTGACCGTATTATCGATATCATAGTATTCATACTTGAAGCTCAGGACAAAATAGCCGTAGCCGCCGTAATCGAGTGTAAAATTCGTGCTGTCCTCTCCGAGTACGAACGTGCCGCTCTTCTTCTCATTGCCCCAAAAATCGTGCAGCGAATATCGGACCGTTTTGCCCGGCTCGCCCTTTACAGTAAATGTCATTTGTTCGCTGTCTGTATAGATGTTTTCTCGCTTATCCGCCACGGATGTCAGCTTTGTTATTTTGTTCGTGTCGGCGTCGAGCAGGGTCTTTTCATCGGTCAGCGGTGTCATGCCGCTCCACACAAATGCCTTTACCTTTGAGACTGTGCCGTCCGCGGAAAATCTTAAAGTTTCATTCTTCTCTTTATTCTCCGACAGGTCAAAAGTTTGCTTTTCCACACCGCAGAGCATGCCGTCATCGGAATATTTCGCAAGATATATGTCGCAGACCGCCTCGCTGTCCGAAAACACGTTTTTAAGCTGTGCGGTCACATTATATACATAGCTGTCTGTGTACGCCGCGTCGGACAGGCGGCAGCTTATATAGTGCTTTTGGGTATAGTCCTTATACAAAAGCTGCTTTTTCAGCTTTCCGCCGTCGCTTATATAAAGTTCAAAATCGGAATTTTGGCAGTCGAAAACCAGTTCGTATTCCCCGTTATCGTTCGGCTGCACCTGGTTTAAGTACAATATTTTCGATTTTGTCGGATTGTCCGCGTCTGTCCCCTTTTTGAGAGCCATAATGCTCACATTACGGTTTTTGTAGGTCGTATCGAGACTGCCCGAGATATATACGCGGCTCGAATCGATTACCGCCGCCGGCTCGGTGTAGCTGCCCTCGCGGAAGATGATATCCAAATCATCCTCCGAATAGACCGCCGAAAGCTCATCCCTTGAAAAATCCGATTTCAGCATCCCGCGCACGTTTTCGCCGAGAGCGGAAATATCGAGTGAATTTTCGGCAAAAAAGCTTTTATTCAGTCTGAAAATCGGTCTTGTGAGCTGCTTGCCGCCGTTTCTGTAGCCGAACGCTCCGTTTTCGCGCCTTACAGTCGATACCAAATGCACACCGTTGTATTCGTAGCAGCGGCTTCTTGTCCACCAATCGCCGTCCGCGCCGTCGCGATAGCCTATTTTGGCGGCATATTTGTTAATTTCCTCACGCGAGGGCAGGGCGATTTTTGCGCGCACGCCGTAGTAGCGCGTAACATCGCCGTACTCTGTGACCGAGCATTTGCTGCCCGGTGAGCATGCCTCGGTTTTCCAAACCGCTGTCGGGATATAGCCGAGCAGCTCGGGCGAAAGTCCGCTGCCGTCCGTCCTTGCGGCAAAATCGGTGTTGAGCCAATGCCCGATATTATACTCGTCATATGTCCCGTCAACATCGAAATAGTGGTCGAGCACGTCCCAGCTTTTGGACGAATCCTCACTGTCCGCCAGACCGCCGTAATATCTCAAATCGTAAAAATCCTTTGACAAAATCAGATAACCGTCCGAGAGTTTGTCGAGCAGGATATAACTCTTGTCCCCGACCGCGAACACATTCTCCGGCGGAGTATTCTCGCAATAAAGCTCCGCCGATGCGCTCGGAGCAAGCAATGCCGCCGCGGCAATTGCAAGCAGCAGCTTAAAAAGATTTTTTTTCATATCAATCTCCGTTCCGGCAGTACAACTGTACCGCCTTAAAAATTTCGGGACATTCAAATCGAACCGCTCGTATATTCCGAGCGGTTCGGTTTGAGTGCGGCAAGCCGAAAAAACGTAATTTAATAATTATAAATTATAACTTTTGTCGGTGTTCCTGCATTTGTATTGTAGATAATTCTCGATGCCTTTTCGGTGCCGAACACGTCCGCCGTCTTTACAAGCTCGGACGCGTCTCCGCCTGTGATTTCCGGCTTTTTCTTGCTCATGTCCACAATTGTCGCGCCGAATTTTTCAATCGGGATTATCCTGTTTCCGCTGTACGCGATTTCCGGCTTGGTCTCAAAACCCGTATTGACAAATACTCTGCTTGCGTTGTCGCTGCCGCGATATTCCGCTCTGCCGTAGACAAAGGAATATATCGCGTTATAGCTTGCATTTATTGTGCTTGAACCGGGACGTGTGTAGCTTTGCTTGTCTGCATCGTAAATCAGTTCGATAAAGTTTATGTCACCCTCGCTGTTTTTAAGATAGCGAATTGCATCGCCCGTGCCGATTTCGTATGGCTTTTTCGTACCTGTCACCATGACCTGTTCGAACACAACCGGCAGAACTTCAAATTCAGTCTCTGTGTTTCCCTGCTGAACTGTCATTTTTGTGACTATGTCCCCGTTTTCGTCAACCTCCTCCGATATCTTTTTAACAACGCTCGGAGTAAGATAATCGCTTATCGAATCGGGGGTTGTTGTCGCGTCCCTGGTTGCCGCAAGTGCGTACGCCTCGGTCATGTTGTCCCCGACGGTATATGCCTGAACGGTGATGTTGCTCTGGTCGGCAAAATAGCTTGTGTCCACCACCTTGAAATTTGTGTCTGTACCCGCCTGATACGGAGTTGTCTCCTCCGGAACAACAAAGATATGTGTTGCCGATGTCAGATAGGTTTCAAAGCCAAAGCTTTGGGTCGATGTCTTGTACATTCTCGATGCCTTGGTGGTGGCGCGCAGCGGCGAACGGGTCGAGCCCGGCTCGAGCGCCGTCTGAATCTTCGTGATTTCATCACGGTCGTTTGTGCGGTAGCGGATCACCTGTCTTTTCGCTCTGCCCTCCGGGAAAAGCGCGTCACTCGATTCGAAAGCATCCTTTGACTTGGAGAACGAATCGCCGTTTATATTCACCTTATTTGCAAGTATGCAGTCGCACACGATATTGTCGCTCCGCAAAAGCTTAATCGCATAGCCGTCCGCATCGTCCTCGTAAAGCTTTATGATATATCCGGTCTGCCAGCCGTCTTTCGCGGTGCTGACGTAGTAATACGCAATTCTGCCCTTATAGTCGCAGAACGCTTTTACGCCCGAGTTTATAACAGGCTCGGTCTGATAAAAGCTTTTCGAAACGCGGTACTCATTTCCGCCGATAATCCAAACCTTGTTGCCGTAGTCGTCCTTTGTGATGCTCGTCACCACGCCCGAGACAGAGTTATCCGAAACGACAATTTTGATATACTCCCCGTCTGCGCTTGCCGCCGTGCTGATTATCGAATTTCCGCCGATATCGGCAAGAGCGATATCCAGTCCGCGCGCGTCACAGATTTTGTAATCTATGTCATTTTCCGAAAGGTCGAATATAACATTCTTCTCACCCTGCGCGGCGCGTGTGTAGATCGTATCGTTTTCATTGTCGACCGATGCGACAACATAGTCGATATAATCCTCGATTATAACCGCCGTATAGTCCGACCCGTTCTCGGCAATCAGAGTCACTCTGCCTATGTCGGGGGTCATCATTTCCTTGGTAAAGCTGCCGGTGAATTTTCCGTTATACACAACCGCGATTGTGTTCTTCAGCTTTTTTGTCACCTCTCGGTCCGAGTCCTCGACACGATACGAAAGTGTGTAGTCGTCAAAATCGTCAATCATATCCGCATCGATTTCGACAACCTCGTTTTTGCGGCTCACGCGATATGCCTTAACCGTCCGCTCGCCCTTGTCCTCGGAATAGTAAACGTCCAGCTTATATCCGAGATAATCGATTATTGAGCTGTCGTCATAGTAAAAATTCATGTCTCCGACAGTGACCGTCCCATCGGCACAGCCTGTCGCCTCGTAAAGGCTTGTGTACGGCGTTTGACGCACAACTCCGCTCATATATCCCATATTGAGTATGCCCGAAAGCAGGGTCTCGCCGTCCTTTGAAATTTCTATCTTGTCACCGCTTATCGACGATATCGATGCGATATTGCAGTCAAGTGAGTTGTAGAACATGTTTATCAGCTGCTCGCCGCTCAAAAGCTTTCCTGCTGCGATGCCGGTGTTTTTTGTAAGTCCGATGTCCGACGCGGTTTTCATATATCCGTTCGGATATCCGCCGTTTTTCTCTGCAAAATCCTTGTAGCCCATCGCCTTTACAAGCATTGTCACCGCGTCCTCCGACGCGATTTCCTTTTCGGGGTTGAAATATCTGTTCTTATCGCCCGAAATTATGCTCTTGCTTTCAAGATAAACAACCGCTCCGGCAAGCGCGCCATGCCCGGTCACGTCGTAAAACGACGATTCGGTCAGCGCTTCGCTTGTCTCGGCACTTCTGCCCAGGAGCGCGGCGAGAGCCTCGGCATAATTGCCGCGCGTTACTGTGCTGCTGCCTGCTGAAACTCCGCTCGGCAGCGATATCAGCTGCATAAGTATACTTTCCCTCGATACTGTCTCATTGCTGTCGGCAGCGTTTGCTCCGCTCGGTACAATCATCGGAAAAATAAAGGAAAATATCAATATAATACTTGCTATTTTTCTTCTCATTACAGTTACCAATCCTTTCTGTCGCCTACAGATTTATTATTCCGTAGATTATCTGCGCCGCCTCGGCTCTTGTTGCATAGCTTTTCGGCTTAAATTCGCCCGATTCGTTTCCCTTAATCACTCCGAGCTTTTTCATAAGCATTACGCCGTCCCTTGCATACTCGGAAATTTCATCGTTATCGGCAAAATCCTCGGTAAGCTCGTCGCTTGTTTTTCCTATTATACGTGCGCACATCGCCGCAATCTGCTCGCGTGTTATCAGCTCGCCGATTCCGAAGGTCGTCTCGTCCTTTCCGAACGCGATTCCGTTCTTAACCGCTGCTGCGACATAGCCGCTGTACCACATGTCCTTATCGACATCGCCAAATGCAAGCTCCTCATCGACAGGCTCGATATTCATCGCGCACACAAGCATTTTTACGAACTGCTCTCTTGTCACGTGGTCTCGCGGAGCAAAGATATCCCCGTTCATACCGCTGACAATTCCCGACTTGTAAAGCGACATAATCGCTCTTTTTGCCCATTCAACATCCGCCAAATCGCTGAATACTTCCTCATATTCAACCTCTGTTGTGCCTGTGTTCACAACCGGAGGAACGACAGACGGTGATGTGCTTCCCTTTTTGCCCGAGCTGCCCGAGGACGAACCGCCGCCCCCTCCTCCGCCGCCGCCATTCGGCTTGGGATTTTCTTTAGAAATTTTGTTTACAAATTCAACAAATGCCGAAAAATCGGTTTTTACTTTCTCATCGTTGTTATTCAAAATCGCCTTTGCAACCTCGGCTTTGTTCGAAGAATTGTAAACCGCGCTGTCAAATCCTGCGGCTTTCAATGTCGCTGCCGCGCCGCCGCTGCTTAAAATATCTGTGATATGTCCATAGCCGTAGCCGGTCGGATAGTTCACCGCCGCCAGAATCGCCTGCCTTGCAAAGGTCACGCCCATATCGGACACAGCTGTATTTCCGACCATTTGCTTAACCATCGCCTCAACGCCCGCGTCGGTCATTCCGCTCTTTACCAAGCCCATGCTGTAGCTGTCCTTGTCCAGTCCCAAAAGTTCGGCATGCAACAGCTTTCCGCCTGTCAAGCTGTGATTATACGCCGCGCATGCGATTGACGCGTCTATCAAGTTCTTTATGCTCGAATATCCCTCGTCCGCCGAAAGCTTTTTCTCCGCCGACTTTAAGAATATTTTTGCAATCTCCGCTTTGTTATCCAATTTATCGTAGTAATCCTCAAATATCCCGGACGAGTTCTGCGAGAAATAGCGCATGATTTTTTCGCACTCCGCCGAAAGCTCGGCATCGGTCATAGCGGCATAATCGAGAGCGTTAAGTTCGCTTATGTAAGCGTCTGTCGCAGCCTTGCCGAAGAAATAGAGCGGCATTGTATACTTTTTGCCGTCCACGCTCGCGGCAAGGGTGTAGAATTTGTCCGCGTCGGTCGCGTCTATCTTCATTTTTATTGAATATCCGTCCGCGCCGAGTCTGGTCTGAGACTGATACTTAATATCCGCGGCGGCGTTCACATTGCCGATGTCCGCTCCGGGATTGAACACCGTCACGCCGACAAACGCGTCGGACGGCTGAGACTGCGCCTTTCCGCTGATCTCCACCGCTCCGGTGTTGTAGTCAACGATTTTGTAGCCGACCTCCCCGGCGGCAAAAGCCGCCGTTTGAGTCAGACACAATATCCCAAAAATTGTTAGCATCCTTTTTAACATCGATTGTCCTCTCTTTCACTCTATCTTCCCAAAACCCATGTGTGATAGTATATCGGAGACTTTGTTTTAGCCGTTCCCTCGGTCAGCTCGTAATAGTAGTCTCTTACTATATAATCGCACTCGTTCAGTACAAAGTTCATGCCGAATCGGCTGCCTGATTTCAGCTTAAGCGGCGAAACTGCCTGTTCGGGGAATTTAAGAAGATACATTGTCGTCTTGTCCTGCTCGTTTCTGACTATCTTGTATTCCATGTTGTTAAATGCCTCGTTGTCGCCTCTCCAAGCCGTATTTGCCTGACCCGAGTCAAGGAGCGAGAAGCCGTACTCATAATCGCCGTCGTCGTAGCCGGTTGTTCTTGTGTGGTCGGCGTCTATTGATATCTGAATATTGTCGCCGTTCCAGATATTCGCGCCCGGCGCCTGAGAATTTAAGTGTATATCGTCGTTTACTCTCGCCAGAACGTACAGATACTTGTCATCCCACTGAGTATATACGCGCATTGCGGCATTTGCATTGTCCCACGATTTTTCATCGCTCGGTTTTTCCGGAGTGTTCACCATAACCGGATATGAGTTTTTCCATGCCGAAATGTCTCCGTTAAAGCCTGCGACATCGACCGCGAACTGCGCCCTCGGCACATATGTGAACTGGAGCGGAGTATCCTCAAAGTGAGCGATAACCTCGCCGTTTTCCACAACATCCGCGTCAAAGTAGTATTCGTTAAAGTCAGTCTTTGACTTAGCCTTGACTCCGAATGAAACCGTCTTGGTTTCGCCTGCCTTAACGCTGACATTCTTCTCGGTCTCCTTTAAGGTCCAGCCGTCGGGCGGAGTGACCTTGAGAGTTACATCTATTGCACCGTTGAAGGTGTTCTCCACATCGAACGATACCTCGGTCAAATCTTCAAAGCTTTCGGTTGAGGAGTTCATCTTCACCGCGCAAAGCTCGGCAAGCGTGATATCGTCTATCTTTTCTTCATAAAATACTTTGCCTCCGCTTGTAAGCTTAACGGTGTAGAGCTTTCGATTTTCGGTCATATTCTTCAAATCGAACTTTTGCTTAACCTCGCATGTATCGCCTGCTTTCACGCTCGCCGGGGTCTTGAAAAGCTCGTTCCCCTCGCTGTCGTAAAAGCCTATCTCGCCCGAAAAATCCTTTTTGCCGAAGTTATAGAGCGAGAACACAGCCTCGTTCTTTGCAAAATTATAAAGCACGCGGTTGTCTCGGGTCATCTGCAAAAATACTCTGCCGCCGGAAATTCCCTCTATATCGCGGAATTTCTTTATCCAGCCGCCGATTTTCTCTGCCATGAGCGCGCGGCTTGCAATAACGCCGGCTTTTTGCGGATTCGATTCGTTTTTGCCTGCCACGTCCTCCGCCTCATCTGCGTAGTCCGTTGCATATTTTAACATCGACTCTCCGAACTCGTAAATTCCGCCGACCTCCTTGTCCTCTGCCGCCTGCAGCTCCGACTTCAGCGCCGTAAGTGCCGCCTTGGGCGATGCCTGCACATTTGTACTCTCCGGCACTGCCGCCATGTAGAGGTTTGCGAAATACTCGCCTATCCAGTGCAGCGAGAACATAAATCCGGAAAATTCGCGCATCGACATATGAATTTCGTTGTTCTTATACATCTCCATAAACTCATCGCCGAGAGCGTAATATGAGTCTATATATGCCTTTAAGCTGTCCGCGTCCGGCATGCCGTCCTTTGAGATTTCCTCAAATTCGGCAAGCTTTGCCCAAAGCTTTTCCTTAATCGGTCTGTATCCGAATGCTCCGTCCTCTTTTTTATCCATCAATTCATTGTAAACTTCCTCATTGAACTTGACATTGTTCTCCGAGTCCATTGACTCAAATCTTGATTTTCTGCTGTCGTACTCCGGTTCGTCGCCCAAAAGACGCGCATAGTAGTCAAGCATTGTCTCCGCTTCGTCACGAACCGAGTCGGACACGCTCTTAAGCAGAAAATCCTTGCCGAGTCCCGTTATATAGACAGGGCTTTCGCCGATTAAAACCTTGCCGTTTTCCACCTTCATCGGCGAATCGTTCAGGTCATATGCCGAAAAATCGCAGCCGGGTGCAAACTCATGCACTCCGTCCTTGCTCCATACCACCCCTATCGGTTTCCCGTCCTTACAGTACAAAACAAATACAAAATCATCGTTTTGGATTCTGCCGATATACTTCGCGCCGTTGATACGGCTGTAGAATGTCGCCACCGAATAGAGCGCCTTTTTCGGCTCTCCGCCGTTTTTAACAATTCCGAAGTTCTGCTCTCGGTCGGTTGCGGAGAATCCAAAGTTATTGAACTGATAAACCGACTGGAAATCATATCTCAGTGCATCCTGCAGGACATATTGAATAACTATATTTCGTGCTTCCTCATCCTCGGTAAATCTCCCCACCGAGGTCGGGAATCCGAACTCATACGAAACAAGCTTTTTCCAGCCGCCGAAGCCGCGCTTTATATATTCCTCATGCACTCTGCGCGCGGAATACTCATGCGACGGGTCATTCGAATAATATGTACCGCCCCATGCGTCTATGAACGGATACGCGCCGGTTTCCGCAAGCTTTGCAGCGTAATCGGGCGGCGCAGAGCCTGCCATAGTCTTTGTTTTCAGCTTGTTTTCCTCGGCATTTTCCTTGATATATGCGCCTGCAACGGTTGCAAGATACGCATACGACGGAATATCAACTCCCGGTTTCCAAAAGCCTGCGCCGACCGGCTCGTTCCAAATCATTGCATAATCGATTGTTTTATAATGATTAAGCACATCATTGGCATACTCCGAATAGTTGTCATACACTTCCTTATTTCGTGCCGAATGCTTAATCGGGTCGCCCACATTGTCAAGGTGCGAATACAGATTATTGTTAAACGCAAACACCCACAAAAATTTGCCCGAAACATTTTCAAGCGTCGGCAGCATCCATTTATCCGTCGAATAGTCGTATTGCTTTTTTATCTTCTCCATGCCGTTCCACTGCGCCGCGTCACGCACCGCCATAACGCCTATGCGTTTCATCGCGGCTATCTCTTTAAGATAGTTCGTGGTCAATCGCAGATGGTGGTTAAAGCCTTTTCCGGAATACTCCTCCATGAATTGGTGCTCGTAATCCTTCATCACACAAAAACTCTTTTCAAGCTTTCCGGCAAGCCTTTTGCCATCGTATATCTCAAATTTCAGCTTATGATCCGCATTGCCCATTTCGCCTGTGTTATATGTCACCTTTTTGGTCGAGTTTTTCTCGACGCGCACATTGTCCTCGATAAGCTGCTTATCGTCGAGATAGCCGATAACACGGTAATTTTTCGGTTCGTTCGCGGTGAGATTCAGCGAAAGCTCAAAATCAAAGCTGTTCACGCCGTACCACTTGCCCTCGTACGGCGGCATGGTAACCGAAAATATCTCCTGCGTATCGTAATCTGTATTGTGGATTTCCGAAATTTCCTCATCGGTGTAGCCGAGAGAAGCAAGAGCCGCATCGTCCGCCGATGCAATTATTTCCTTTTTCACATTGCTGCCGAGCTTGTCGGTCGACAGCTTTGTATTTTTAAAGAAATCATCCTTTAGCCAAAAGCATGGGCGCACCTGTCTTGTTCCGTTGGCGTCCCACGAGACACTGGTGCCAAGCTTTGTTGTGCCGATGCCAAGCCACAAAACATGGGTCTGCCACTGGATATTGGGCGTTCTTGTCCACCAGCCTATTGTCAGATTATCGTCTGTACCGATTTTTTCTATATATTCAAAATACTCACCCATCGAGAGCAGATTCACTCCGCAGGTGACCTCATAATTATCATATCCTCGTCCTTTGTCGCACTCCCAAACATGCTCATAGTCTATATTTTCCGCAATCTCCGCCGGGAGCGCCTGCAAGCCGTTAATTTCCTGCTCGCCTGTCAACGCCTTGTTCAGACGGTACAAAATGTTGTTGTCGTCCTCCAAGTCCGATTTTGTCGTGTTGTTTTGGTCAAACTGCAATGTCCCGTACGAATCGGCGGCTATGCAGAAATACCCTCCGTTTTCTCCCTCTTTTTTGTCCAAAAGTACAAATTCTTTTCCGTCATTCGTATAAAAAATGTTCTCCGGAGCTGAAATTCTTCTCGCCCCGTGCGGCGTGTAGCTATGGTTTGAATATTCCGCCGCGTATGCTCCGAGCTGCACGCCCGGCTGTGCAATCATCACAGCTGCCAAAAATATTGCCGGTAGTTTCTTTTTCACAAGCAAATCACCTTTCTTCTCATTTATGCCATATATGCCCCGGGGGCAAAGCTGCCCCCCGGCATATATTCTCTATTATCGTGCTGTCACGTCATTGCAAAGCGGAACGATGTTTTCCCATCCGTCCCAAAGCATAACCTTTACAATGTCTCCGTCAGCCGCTGCTGCCTTTACTTCGATTGTTTTGTCAACGCTTCCGCCAGGTACTGTTGTGATATTCTCGGCAGTGATTCCCTTTAAGGTCTCGCCTGTCGAATCATAAACAGCCGCTATCAAAAGTGCGTTCACACTCTCCGATGAATCGGATTTTACAACTGCTTTAACGGTCTTTGAATTTGATGCCGACGCTGTGATTTCCGCCGATGTGATTGAAAAATCACTGATTCCGAAATACACATTCAAATCCTGCTTTGAATAGATTGTCTTAAGTTCGCCGACCGAGTATACCTTTTTCATCTTCTCGATAACGTTTGCTCCAAGCTCGGCAACCGGGATTTTTGCGTCAAGGAAAAATTCCTTGTCGAGGTACATAGCAGGTCTCGTCTGATATGTTCCGTCAAAGCCCCAGCGTCCTGCCGTCCATGCGTTCTTTGAAGTATTGTTTGCAAAAACTATGCAGCAGGTATGGTCTGCGCCCTCCCAAGTTGAGTCGGCGGTTCTTGTTGTCCATACCTCCTCCAAATCTTTTATTCCGATGATGTCCTTATATTTTATAAACTCGGTTGCCGAGATAAGCGATATCGGAGCTTCAAACATATACTCCGCCTTACAGTTGCTCGCATTGTTGCCCGGCTCTGTGCGCCAGATTTTGTTAACCGCATGATTCTTTATCTTTGCAGGCAGAACCTTGTCGCCGATGTCCTCCCAAACTGTATTCATCACATAGTATCCGATATTATTTGCGTCGGTGATATCATATTTTGCCGTCTTATCGGGATCATACTTGCTTTTTCCGTAGCCATCGGCTGCGAGAACGAAGAACTCGTCATTGTCATTTGTATCGAGCATTACAAATTTCTTTCCGTCGATTGTGAATATATCTGCCGCGTCTGTGTACTCTTTCAAGCCCAGTGCCGTTATTTCGTCAGCCTTTTTCTTTGAAAGAGCGGTCTCGATTAAGATTGCGTTGCTGTAGAATTTGTCGCCCGCAACACCTTTTTCGTTCAGCGGAGTTGCCGAAAGGCGAACGTACTTGCCGCCCTGCGCGCTTGTGAGCGTGAAGTTTTCTGCTGCCGCTGTGCCGATTGCCGAGTAGCTTGTGCCGTCTGCCGACATTTCCCACTGATATGTAACGCTTGCTGTGTTGTCGTCATATGCAATTTCGGAAGTGAGCGTCTGTCCCGGGAAGTTGTTGCCCTTGATTTTAAGGCTTTCAATCTCCGGCTTTACTATCGTCTGTCTGTCGTAGAAATAGTCAAGTTCCTCGGTTGTGTAGCCTGCCTGTGCCAGCTCCTGCTCGGTATACTTTGCATTAATAACAGCCTTTACGCTCTCGCCCAAAGTATATACATCGACCTTTGCATCCTTGAAAAATGTATTGTCGAGATACATTACCGGTCTTACATTAAACGAGCCCGTCAGCGCCCAGCGACCTGTTGTGAACTCGTTTGTGTTTGCATTTTTTGCAAAGCAGATTACACATTTGTGGTCTGCCGCATCCCAAGTAACATCAGCCGTTCTTGTTGTCCATTGCTCTCCCAAATCGGCGATACCGATGATGTCCTTGTACTTTACAAACTCTGTTGCCGAGATAAGTGCTATCGGAGCATCAAAGCTGTACTCCTCTTTCGCATTGCCGTACTTTGTGCCCGGCTCTGTGCGCCATGTCTTTGTAACCGCGTGACTCTTCACCTTTGCAGGAAGAACGCTCGTTCCCAAATCCTCCCAAACAGTGTTCATCACATAGTATCCGATATTGTTCGAATCGGTTATATCATATTTTTGAGTAGCGTTCGGGTCAAAGCTTGACTTTCCGTACGAATCATATGCCATAACGAAATACTCGCCGCTGTCCTTTGCGTCAAGCATAATGAACTTTTTGCCGTCAACGGTGAAAAGGTCCTTTGCGTCTGTAACCGTCTTGAGACCGTTTGCCGCAACGCCTGCCGCGGTCTGCTTTGTCAGCGCAGCCTCAGCGAGAATTGCGTTACTGTAGACAGTTTCGCCCAAAACGCCCTTATCGCCGACCGGAGTTGCCGAAAGGCGAACGTACTTGCCGCCCTGCGCACTTGTCAGAGTGAATTTATCCGATGTTGCGTCAACAATCGCGGTATAGCTTTCTCCGTCGTCCGACATCTGCCATTGATAATTTACCGACAGAGTATTTTCATCATAAGCGATTTCCGAGGAAAGCTCTGCGCCCGGCAGGTCTCCGCCCGAGATTGAAAGTGAGTTGATAACCGGCTTTGTCACCTCCTGAATATCAAAAAGAATATTCAGTTCCTCCTGAGTGTAGCCCGCATTTGCAAGATCGCTTATGTCATAGCCTGCCTTGATTGCCGACTTCACGCTGTCGCCGATTGTGTAA
The DNA here is from genome assembly GCA_934486735.1 of uncultured Clostridia bacterium. GTDB lineage: Bacteria > Bacillota > Clostridia > UBA1381 > UBA1381 > CAKSQL01. The sequence goes on from CAKSQL010000015.1 coordinate 50,121, forward strand.
ACATCGACCTTTGCTTCCTTGAAGAAGTCGTTATCGAGATACATTACCGGTCTTACATAGTAGCTGCCGGTTTTGGCATTCCATGCCTGAACAGCTCCGTTCGGGAAACAGATAATAGAGTTATAATTCTTGTCATTGTCTCCCCACTGTGTATCGGCGGTTCTTGTTGCCCATACATTCGGCATTTCGTCCTTTGTACCGATTTTGTCAATGTACTGTACATACTCGGTTGCGGAAATAAGCGCCAGCGGTGAAGTGAAGCTGTATTCCTCTTTAGCATTACCGAGCTTCGTTCCTGCCTCTGTCACCCATTCTTTTTCGACTGCGTGGCTTTTTACAACGTCGGGTAATGCGGAGGTTCCGCCGCCGTTCCAGACTGTGTTGTGGACATAATATCCGATATTGTTCGCATCTGTGATATCGTATTTTTGAGTATTGTCGGTATCGAACGGCAGTCTGCCATATTCGCCGTAGGTCATAACAAAATACTCATTATTCGAATTTTTATCGAGCAGAATAAATTTTTGTCCGTCTACGGTGAAAATATCCGCTGTATCGGTAATCGTTTTGATTCTGCTGCTGTAATTTTTGCGGATATTTGCCGCCGACATCCGCGAAAGCGTGTCTGCATATGCCAAGCTGCCAAGGCTCGACATCACCATAACCGCCGCCAGTCCGCCGCTGAGTGTCTTTTTTAAATTTCTCATTTTTCTTGTCCTTTCTATTATAAAATAATTTCATAAAAAAGAATAAATTGTCTCTATCCTCTCCCTTTCGATTTTTTTTAAAGTCGACTTGTTATATATAGAAATGACACGCCGCAAAAAGGGGCTTTTTGCATGCGTTCATAATCTACCGAAAATTATAAATATTTACTCTGAAATTCCTCATTCGCGTTTTTGATAAGCGCTTTCACATCCGCATTTTTATCGGTTATCACCTGCATTATGCACTTGTCGAGAACCGAATACAAATCCTGGCAGTGAACCTCCGGCTCGGGGCGTATCTGAATGCCGCTGAACTTGTAATATTCGTCATAGTCCCTGGGGTCTACATTGCAATATTTTTCGCGGATTTCCTGCTTTTTCCGATTTACCTCCTCATTGAGCCACAGCTCCAGCACATTCCTGTAAATGATTGTCGTTCCCCCGTCGCGCCTTTTTTTCATTTCGTTTTCCAAAAGCGTGTATTGGTATTCATCCATGTAAGGTCCGCGGCCGACAAATCCGATCCAATCAAGCATTCTTTCAATCTGCTTTGGCGTGGAATCGTTCACCGCTATATACACCGTTCCGCCCATCTGTGCAAAGCTGCCACCCGGACCTGCCGGAACTCCGACAAGCATTATGTCATCCTTTAACATGCCATATTTCTCGGGATTAAAGCTCTGCGGCGCGGATATCATCATCGCCGCCTCTCCGGTCACGAAAAGCTCTCTCAGCTTTTCAAGATTTATATCACTTATATCCGGCAGCGCGTTGTACTTCCATTTCAAATCCTTTACATATTGAAGTGCCGCAGCCGTCTCGTCGGTGTCAAAAACCGCCCGATAGCTCCCGTCCCCCTGCTTTTCGATAAACTCTGTGCCGAAATTCCATGCAATGTTCAAAAAGTGCCAGCCGCCGCAATTATCGAGCGTCGGAATCGCAAAGCCTGCCTTTCCGGTTCGTTCATGTACCTGCGCAGCATACTGTGCCATTTCGTCCAAAGTTTTGGGATAGAGTATATTTCCCTGTTCATCGGTAAGTCCGGCTTGTCTGAAAAGGTCTTTATTTATGTAAAGTCCCTGCGCGTACACTTCGTACGGAACTCCGTAAATGTGTCCCTCGCTGTCCGACACAATTTCCTTAAGTTCGGGATTCATATACATGCTCCAGTCTGCTTTGTCAAGCTCCTCGCTCATGTCCGCGGCGTAACCTCTTTCGATAACCTTGTTCATCTCGGTAAAAGGTACTCTGCACAGATCCGGCAGCTTTTTGTTCTCCGCCATATCATAAAAAGTTTTAAGTGAAAAGACATATGTATAAGGAACAATCTCGGTATCGGAATGTTCCTTTTCGAACACTTCTTTATTCTCTGTCAAAACCGGGTTATCACGAACCCAGTCGCCTATTCCTATTTGTACCTTTTCCTTTCCGAAGGTCGCTGCCGTACCGCTGCACCCCGACAAAGCTGCCGCACACAAAACCGGCATCGAGTACACGCACAGCTTTAAAATTATGTCTTTCATTTCACCACTCCTTGGCTTATTTGTCTTTGAGTTATTTTAATTTGACGTGACTTCTTAAATTTTTACTCATGCTTTATTTAATCAATCGGGAAACGATGCTTTTCAATCCCCCGTTCCTCGTCTTACAAGTCCACTATACCATGATAACAGCCGCCTGTCAATATGCAAATTCCCTTTTTGAAGACGCATTTTCCCATATATATCACCTGTTTTATGAGGTAGCGATTTTCCTCTTTTTCATTCTGCACTACCTCGCAAGCCGCATGTTTGCTTATATTTTCATTCTTCCGCACGCGTTGCATATTTCCTCTTTTGTGTCAATTCCGTAAAAGCAGCCGTTTTGATTTTGAATTTATTTCCTTTACATTTCACGGTAAAAGAGTCCCGTACGCGCGGAACACACCGAGCGAACGGGACTCTTTTTATTCTTTTTACAAATGACAGCCTTTTTAAAACAGCGCAAAAAACACCCCTCACCGTCCGGGCAGCACACACGTATACAGCCAACCGGTGAGGGGCATGTCAAAAAGGCATTTTAACGATCGGGCTTTGATATCCTATCGCAATCTGCCTTTTTGCGTTCCGTTTTTATATTACGGGATTTATTTCTCTAAAAATGCATTGATATCATCAACCAGCTTATCAACATCTGCCCCATGAACCATGCATGCCTGCTCGATGCTCTCCATGCTTGCCGACGGGCAGCCCAGGCAGTGCATACCGATGTCCAAGAAGAACTGTGCGGTTTCGGGATTGATTTTCAGCACATCCATTATTATCATGTCCTTGGTTACTTTCATTTTGATTACTTCCTTTCTTGTGTGGTTTTTCGGCAGTCGGCTGTTATCCCTCACCCCTGCTCAAAGATTTCGCAAGAGGTCGGAAATGCAAGCTTGTGCCGGTTTCTTCAGCCGACAGTTACATGCCAACCAAATATATTATAAATTCCATTCCATGCAAGACGGCTGCCGCATTTCCGAAAATTTCGGAAAAACGCACGCCTCCGCACAGAACGCAAATTTATACGGATTAGTTAAACAATGCTTCAAATTCGTCCTCGTTGACAGTTTCCTTTTCGAGGAGCAGTGCCGCCGTTTTTTCAAGCATTTCCGAGTTTTCGTTCAAAATCGCGGTTGCCTTTTTATATTGCTCGTTTATAATTCTTTCAATTTCGTCATCTATCGCAGACGCGATTTTTTCCGAATAATTCTTTGCATGCCCAAAATCTCTGCCCAGAAATACTTCCTCGTTCGAGTCGTAGCACACGGGGCCTATCGCGTCGCTCATGCCATATTGTGTCACCATGGCGCGTGCAATCGCGGTTGCTCTCTGCAAGTCGTTCGACGCACCGGTGCTGATGTCGTCAAGCTTAATCGCCTCCGCCACTCTGCCGCCCAGAAAAACCACGATATCATCAAGCATTTCCTGCTTTGACGAATAGTACTTATCCTCCTCGGGCGTATGCATTGTGTAGCCGCCGGCACGTCCGCGCGGTATAATCGATATCTGATGCACCTTTGCTTTCGGGTCGAGCAGCTTTGTCAAAAGTGCATGCCCTGCCTCGTGGTACGCCGTCAGCTTTTTCTCTTTCTCGGTTATGACTCTCGATTTCTTTTCCGTTCCCATCATAACCTTGATATTTGCGTCCTCAAGGTCTTTATTGTCTATTTTGCTTTTGTTTCTTCTCGCTGCAAAAATTGCCGCTTCATTCATCAAATTTTCGAGGTCCGCGCCGGTATAGCCAGCCGTTACCCTTGCGATTTTTTCAAGCTTTACTTCATCCGCAAGCGGTTTTTTAGCCGCGTGAACCCTCAAAATCTCCTCTCGTCCCTTAATATCGGGCAGGTCAACAACAATCTGACGGTCGAAACGCCCCGGTCTCAAAAGCGCCGGGTCAAGTATATCCGGGCGGTTTGTCGCCGCTATCATTATGATTCCTTCATTCACACCAAATCCGTCCATTTCCACAAGCAGCTGATTCAAAGTCTGTTCCCTTTCGTCATGTCCGCCGCCCATGCCTGCACCTCTTTTTCTGCCGACCGCATCGATTTCATCTATAAATATGATGCAGGGACGATTCTTTTTTGCCTGCTCAAACAGATCGCGCACTCTTGATGCACCCACTCCAACATAAAGCTCCACAAAATCCGAGCCGCTCATCGAAAAGAAAGGCACATCAGCCTCGCCGGCAACAGCGCGCGCAAGAAGTGTTTTACCCGTCCCCGGAGGTCCTACCAAAAGCACTCCTTTCGGGATTCTTGCCCCCAAGGCTATAAACTTTTTGGGATTTTTCAAAAACTCGACAAGCTCCTCAAGCTCGGCTTTCTCCTCAACCGCTCCGGCAACCGATGCAAAACCGATTTTGTTTTTATCCGCAACTGCCAGCCTTGCGCGGTTACGTGTAAAGCCTCCTGCCTTGCCGCCGTTTTGCTGCTGCATTATCATCATCCAAACAAATATCACCGCCACGATTGTCAGAATCGGGGTCAGAATCGACCACAGCGATATTCCCTGCTTTTTCACTTCGTATATCATACCCGTTTTGGCTATCGAGTTCAGAATGTCGTCTCCGACGTCCGCGCGCAGCACCTCCGCCGACGGGATCTGGGTTGTGTATTTGGGATATGTCCCGTCTGCGCGCTTTTCCTCGGTAAATGTGTAAGTCGCCGTATTTCCGTCGATTGTCAGACTGTGCAGACTGCCCTGCTTCAATTCCGATATCAGGTCGGAATAATCGGTATGTGTTTTGGAATTAATCATTCCTCCGGCAAACGACCATATGAACATAAATACAAGCAGCGCCGCTATCCACATGCCGATTCCGCTGAATTTTTTCTGCAATTTTGCTTCACTCCTCTTGATTTGTGTAAAGATATTTACTTTACATTTTTTATTTTAAGAATATACATTTCCTCCCCCGGTTTATAAAAACGTCTGTCACGATATTTCCCATTTATATTTACAATTTCGCCGCCCGATGTCAGAATCGGTATTTTGTCTCTTTTATCGCGCGGAATTTTCTTTTCGCAAAGCAGGTCGGATATTTTTTTGCGCCCCTGCATGCCGATCGGATAAAACACATCTCCGATACGCTTTGACCTCACCTCAAATGGCAGCTTTGCCGAAAACGCATATTTGTCGTCTTTCTTTTCGGTACGCTCCAAAATCCAAATTTGATTCAGCTCCGGGATGTAAAGTTCTTCCCCCGGAATAATGTCATATTCAAACTCTTGAGACGTTTGCTCTCGTTTTTTCATTTTGTATCTACCATATGATAAGATTGCCGTCATGCCGCCGGGCAGCTCTGTCCGCTGTCCCGATTTTTCGAGCGACAGAATCGCGTCTATATATTTTATTGACAGATTCTGCGGAATATACTCATGGTATAAGCTTTGAATCAATCTTTTTTGTATTGCGGGCATCTGTGAGTCGACAGCCGACTTTAAAAGTCCGTCCGACGAAAAATTTTCTTTGAAAATTTTCTCGGTGTAATTGCTTATAAAAGCCTCATCCTCGGCAAAAAGCCGAGCGTTTCTTGTCACAACCTCCGCAAAATTCGGGTTGTATTTCAATATTTCCGGAATTAGCTCCAGCCGTACACGATTCCGCGTGTAAATCGGCTCAAAATTTGAGCTGTCGGTAACATATTCCCACCCCTGTTCATGACAGCAGTCGGTTATCTCCTGCTTGGAGATGTCCAAAATCGGGCGGATAATCCCGTCCGCGCGCATGTACTCGATTCCTTTCAAGCCGTTTGCGCCGCTTCCGCGCAGGAAATGCATGAGTATCGTCTCGGCGTTGTCGTCGCGGTGGTGCGCCGTTGCAAGCTTGTTGAAACCATGCTCACTCATCAGCAGCCCGAAAAATTCATAACGCAGCCGCCTCCCTGCCGTCTCACAGGATTCGCCGCTTTCCGCAGCCAATCGCTCTATGTCCGCCTTTTTTGAATAAAACTCCGCTCCCACGCTTTGCGCGGTTTCCCTTGCAAATTGTTCCTCCGCGTCCGCTTCGGCTCTCAGCGCGTGATTCAAATGCGCCGCCGCTATCGAAAATCCGTATTTGTCCTTTAACAGACTCAGCATGTGCAGCAGGAAAATCGAATCTCCGCCGCCCGAAAAGGCAATAAGCACCTTGTCGCCCTCTGTAATAAGCGCATTTTTTTTGATTGTGTATTCTGTTTTCCTCATTAGCCTTTGGCAGATTTTCATTCGGAATACTCATCCTTTGATTTATTTTTTCACATCGAAATGCCTTTTATAAAAAACCCATCGCTACCGCTGCGCACTTGTTTTTTTGTTCGCCACCCCGTTTGAACTGTCCGTCCCTTCCGCTCACATCACAAATTTGCAAAAAAGCAAGCAGATTGCCGGTATGAGAAACGCAGACGTACGTTGGTACTTCAAGTTTCGAACTGCCGGTGCGATT
>CAKSQL010000016.1 GCA_934486735.1 uncultured Clostridia bacterium
TTGAACAAATATGCTCTACTTTTTTAAAAATTTTTAAGCTCTATTTGTTAGACACCCCAACATTTATTATAGAGCCACAAAAAAGACGATAATCTCCTATTTAGAAACTATCGTCTTAATTTATCCATATTAAGTTGTGTTACGGTTCAAAACCATTATGTTCTACATTGCATCTGTTTTGTACATTAGCATTTTTTGAATTGATTTTATATTTGATTTTTACGGTGTCCCCGGTTCAAGTCCGGTCAAACCGGTGGATGCAGCTACTGTTTTTTAGTCAAATCGAATTTTTCAAAAATGCTCAAAAACCGCATAAGAAAACGGTCAAAACAGATTGCATCTATTTTGACCGCGAATTCTGGTGGGAGAGAATGGATTCGAACCATTGAAGCGAAGCGCAACAGATTTACAGTCTGCCCCCTTTGGCCACTCGGGAACTCTCCCATATGGAGCTGGTGATGGGACTCGAACCCGCGACCTGCTGATTACAAATCAGCTGCTCTACCAATTGAGCTACACCAGCATGTATTATGTTGTTGGTGGGAGTTACAGGGCTCGAACCTGTGACATCCTGCTTGTAAGGCAGACGCTCTCCCAGCTGAGCTAAACTCCCATAGCCTGTCCATAAGAAATTTTAATCTGGTCGGGATGACAGGATTCGAACCTGCGGCCCTCTGGTCCCAAACCAGATGCGCTACCAAACTGCGCTACATCCCGATTCTCGAGACTGCTTTAACCTGCGTCATCAGACGACTTATATATAATAACACTTTTTAAAGTTTTTTTCAATGCTTATTTTTGGCTTTTACAATAATTTATTCTTATATATCTTCTTTTTTCTCTGTTTTTCTTCCTTTTTCTGAAAAGTTCAATTTTATTTTTATGAATAAGATATGAACAATTCATTCACTCAAAACAGGCAACACTCCCTCGGTCAGTTAAACAGGCAACTCCCCAAAAGAGTGTAACTCCCTCAGTCGGCTTGCGCCGACAGCTCCCTCGGAGAGGGAGCCTTAAGCCCTCCTCACCAAGGAGGGTAGTATTTCCGAAAGAAATGTCGGGCGGAGTCATCCTGCAAAAATTCTCTATCATTCCACAAGCGAAGAAAATCACTCCGACACTCTCTTTTTAGCGAGTGGTTTTATATCATTTACCGATTTCCAAAGGAAAAATTCAAGTCTGTCGCTCATTCTTTCATATTTCAGCTTGATTTTCTTCCCGGACAGAAGCATAATTTCATTCATTGCGCCGCCGGTATACGCTCCGTTTTCGAACTCTCCCCAAATGCCCCGCGCGTTCAGGTTTTCACTGCCATTATTGCAAATCAGCACCTCATCGTCATTTATCGGCGACACATAAATCTCCCCCGCAATCGCATCCATTATTCCGCGGATATTCAAAAGCCCCCAACCGTACAAAATATCCTTGCCCTTATCCCCCAAATCCTCCGAGGTTGCTTTTATCAGCTCCATAAAATCCTCCGGCAAAATATCCCCGTCTGCCGAAAGCGCAATCGCCGCCGCTCCGGCAACAACCGGAGTTGCCTGAGACGTACCTCGCATTTTAGTATACGAATTTGTTCCTTTAAGGCTTTTTACATTTTCGCCCGGAGCCGCAACAAACACCGTTTCATTTTTTTGCGAGAACGACGACCTTGTTTTCGACATCCCCACCGAGCCTACTCCTATAACTTCATCATACGCGGCAGGATAATTAACAACTGAATTGCCGTCATTTCCGACCGCCGCGACCATAATAACGCCCTTTTCGTACGCATATTGCACAGCATCGTGCAAAGCCTGTTTATCGGACTTTATTCCAAGGCTCATATTTATAACCCTGCAATTGTATTTATCGACCGCGTCATAAATGGCTTTAACCAAAGCGTCCGAGCTTCCCGAGTTGGTATCTACACATTTCAAGGCATAGATTTTCGCTTTCGGCGCCGTCCCCGCGATACCTATATCATTCATCCGAGCCGCGATTATGCCTGCCACATGCGTTCCATGCCCTATATTATCCGAAAAATTTGCGCTATCCGCATTATTTGTATAATTAAATCCCCCGGCGAGACTGCCGTTCAGGTCGATGTGCGGATTGCAGCCGCTGTCGATAACCGCGACATTTACACTGTTGCCATACGTTTCAAGCTCCCACGCATAATCGGCATTCACCAGCCGCAGCTGCCACTGCTCGGAGTAAAACTCATCATCGGGCACAGAAAGAACATTCACCGCCTCTGTACCCTCAATAAGTTCCGCAGTGTCATTTGTCTCGCAATATTCTATATACTCTTCCAAACCGCTTAATTCTTCCCTATTCTCCGCAATATACAAATTTTTGCCGCTGCTTATCTCATCAAGTCCCGACAGGTCACAGATTTCGTTCATATCGGTCTTAAATTTAACTATATATCCGCCGTCGGCGTTTGCTGTCGGAAAAACCATCATCCCCCCCAGCAAAGCAACGCTTATCCCACACAATATTTTTTTCATAACAAAACAATCCCCTCAAAATTATTTAATTTCTTTGCCGTTAAAAAACAAATCCCGAATCTTCGGCCGGCTTATATCGCATTTTTTAAAAAAACTGCAAAAAAACTCAAAAACATATTGACAAAATGCATTTTATATGCTATAATATATTCACATGCGGGAGTGGCTCAGTGGTAGAGCGTCACCTTGCCAAGGTGAACGTCGCGAGTTCGAATCTCGTCTTCCGCTCCATATTTCGGCAAGCTTTTCGGCTTGCCGTTTTTGTTTTTCGTTTTTATCGATGCATTATTCCCACGCCCGCGGACAGGGCTTTTTATAAAATGTCGCCTTATTCTCGCAACCGCAAGCGGAGTTTCCGTCAATCGCATTTAATTGCACATGCCGAGATATCAAAAGAGCCGCAAAAATTACTTTTGCAGCTCCTATTTTTCAATATCCCATACGCGCCAATTCAAAAATTCTGTTTTTCAGCGCAAAATATGCCTCCTGCGGATAGTCGATATTTTCGACCATCATTTCTATAGGACAAATTCCGTTCCTTAAACGATTTTCAATCCGCGGCGTAAGTATATCATAGCTTACCGAAATCTTATACTTTTCAAGTACGTCTTTCGCATTCTTTGAAAGAACTCCGGCATAAACCTCTTTTACGCCGGCAATGACAAAAAGCATCGCCGCCGCTTTGCCCACAATTTTATCGGCTGCGGAAAATCCTTTCAAGTCAACTCCGCGGCGAACAAATTTCATCATCGTCATAATGCCGCGCTCATCACTTTTATAAACAACTTTACCATTCGTGAGTACACATGTACAATTTTCCTTTTTAAGTATATCCCTTGCTGTCTCAATCACGAATATCCACCACCTTTGACATAATAAGAGGTAAAATGCAAAGCTGCAATATTATCCCCGGCAATCCGACTGCGATGTTGCTCCACGCCTGCGATACCGCCATTGAGCTGTTTCCGAATATATAAATCGCCGCGAATATGGCAAGCGCCCGTACAAGGCGTCCGAAAATCTGAATGATCAAGACTTTAACTATCGTCGGCATCTTGGCATTTGACAAAAAAGCTGCGGCAAGACCGTAGCAGGCAAGCTCGATTGTCATAAATGGCAGCATGGCAGCCGTCGGCATGCCCGATAACGCCATATTCACAGCCGGTCCCAAAAGACCGCAAAAAAAGCCTGCCGCCGTACCGGACAAAAGTCCTACAAATATAACAGGCAGATGCATTGGCAAAAATGCTGCACCCACATTTGTCCCGAACCCGGATATTTCTCCGATGAGATGAAACAGCTGCGGCAAAGCCACGCACATGATTACTCCGAGAGCAGTTGCTGTTGTCTTTGATTTTAATGACGCTTTCATTGCAAATGCTTTTATCATTTTTCATATCTCCTTTGAACGGGGCAAAATCAGCTGAGATTGTTTTTCTTTCGGCTTTATTCTTTGCCCGGAAAATTTTATATGCATGTATATTTTACCACAAAAATCACTGAAAATCAATAGATAAATCAAAAAAATTTTCGCTAAATATAAATCAGTTGATCCCGAGTCAAAACAAACAGCCGCCTATAGATATTTTACAGCGTAATACAATGCAAAATCCTGGTCGTTTGCCCACTCATCAAAAAATTCCCCTTTCTGCCCGTTTACGGAATATGGATAAACATATGCACAGGACGCGGAGCCGTCTTTAAAGAATAAGCACAAGCAGTTTCGGATATTGTCTTCCGCTTTTTTCAAATACACTTCATCGCCGCTTATTTTATAGTAATTCAAGAACGCCAATCCGCTCAGAGAACTCCAATAATGCGGAAAAGTATCGCCGTAAAGCCTGCTTTTTCCGAACCAATAATCATCCCAATGCCTGATTGCCGTTTCATACATATGATAATCCGGCTGATGACCGTTAAATCTCGCAAGAACTTCAATCTGCTTTTTCGCATCGCCGATATAGTCATTCTCTCCCGAAATCCGAACGAATTGACTGATAAATGTCGCTCCCGGCGTTACGATCGTCTGCTCGTAATTAACCTCATGCGGAGGATAGTTTGTTCCGATTTTAACCATATTATCAACATGCGTTTTATACAGAGCGACAAGGCTGTCCGCCTCTTCATTCATATCCGCTTCTCTCAAAACTTCAACAGTCTCGTACGGGAACCAGCCGTTCGGATAAAATCCGGCGCCGCCTTGAGCATAGTAATTCTTGATAATTCTTACCATAACCGCCAGATATTCTTTTTCCTTATCTATATGATAAAGCTCAATCAGGAACATTATAACCCACGATGCATTATAAAGTCTTAATCTCTCCGGATTTTTCTTTATGGTATCATATACATTTCCGGTTTGCACATCCACAAACTCACGAAATACAAAGCTCTTGAATTTCATAAGACTTTCATAAGCTGTTTTATCCCCTGTTTGCTTAACATACTCAGCCAACAGCAGTCCCATGCCGATACGTTCCCTCGACGCATTGTGGTCTGACCAATCATCGTCAAAATATTGATAATGCTCTTTTATATCATAAATGAGATATGCTCCGTCAAGCGCACTTCCCGTCTTATGATATTGCTGATTTTTTATAATATACTCTGCTCTCTTTTTCAAAAGCTCACTAAGCTCGGGAACGACCATAATATTAATATATGTAGTATAATCCCCCGATTTAACTGTAAATTTGTGTTCGCCGTCTCTTTTGGGCATGTATTCAAGAGCGGCTGTGTTCTCTTTTAAGATTACTCCGTCAAGTTCTATATCCGCCGGTTTATTGAGTTTTATTTTTATGACTTCATTTTCATAAATCGTATAATGCTCGGCACGAGGCAAAATAATATCATACTCCGAAAGCTTATCCTCAAAATCATCTCCGCTGTGAAAAAACAGCTCCCATGCAACTTCATATTCCTCACCCGACTCAAGAGAAAACGCCTCGGGATGAAGCAGAAAATCACCTCTGTCATTACTTGTAATTTCGCGTTCTGCGCTATATGTATCAATACTGCCTTTTGTAAGCACAAGTCCGAGATTGATATCGGATACACCCATTTTCAGAGCATTTATCCATGTTGTATTTCTGCCGCACCAAATGTGCGTATTACATCTGTTTGTCATGCAGATATCCGCACTTTCATAACTGTCGTTAAAAGTGGTGTATATTCCGATCTCGCCGCGCTTTATAAATACAGGAACATCCTTTATATTTTTAAATATATATCGTTCTTTGTATTTATCGTCTTCAATACTTCTGATTGCCGTAATTTCAAGCTTTTTGTGTACAAAAACCGCTTTCATTGCACCGTTGCCGGCCGAAACGCTTTTAAGTGCCGCATCCTTTATCGTTCCCCATACTGCTCGACCTTCAATCCAGTTCATCCGATACTTGTCCTCTGTATTTATCAAAGAATTAACACCGCCGTTTTCAGTATTATACTCTATTTCGAATCTACTCATTCAACAAATTCCTCCAATATAAAATTCAAAGTCAATCTCATGACTATTCAGCCCGTACTAAAAAAGTCCTGCGCGGCAGCTTGCCGAACCCGTTCCCGTCAGCTTATAACCCAAGGGCAAAAATTTTAAAATATATTTCCATGCGAAAAATGCAGCTTTCCGCAAATCAAACAAGGGCTGCATCAAAATGAAAGCATTTTGATGCAGCCCCCCTTTAAAATGAACAATTGAACTATTTCAATTCAGCAAAATATTTGATTGTTCTTACCATCTGGCTTGTGTATGAGTTTTCATTATCATACCACGAAACAACCTGAACTTCATAGAGGTCGTCAGTAATCTGGCAAACCATTGTCTGAGTTGCATCGAACAATGAACCGTAACGGATACCAACGATATCAGACGATACGATCATGTCTTCGTTGTAGCCGAAGGACTCGGAAGCAGCAGCCTTCATTGCAGCGTTGATGCCTTCCTTTGTTACGTCCTTGCCCTTAACAACAGCTGTAAGGATTGTTGTTGAACCTGTGGGAACAGGTACTCTCTGTGCAGAACCGATGAGCTTGCCGTTCAGTTCGGGGATAACAAGACCGATAGCCTTTGCAGCGCCTGTTGAGTTAGGAACGATATTAACAGCACCTGCTCTTGCACGTCTCAAGTCGCCCTTTCTGTGGGGACCGTCAAGAATCATCTGGTCGCCTGTGTATGCATGGATTGTAGCCATGATACCCGACTGGATGGGAGCATAGTCATTCAATGCCTTAGCCATAGGTGCCAGGCAGTTTGTTGTACACGAAGCAGCCGAGATGATTGTATCGTCAGCTGTAAGAGTCTTTTCGTTTACGCTGTAAACGATAGTCTTAAGGTCATTTCCTGCCGGAGCCGAAATAACAACTTTCTTAGCGCCTGCATCGATATGAGCCTGGCTCTTTTCCTTTGAGCAATAGAAGCCTGTGCACTCCAAAACAACGTCTACGCCGATTTTGCCCCAAGGTAAATCTGCAGCCTTAGGCTCGCTGTAGATTGTGATCTTCTTGCCGTCAACTATAATAGCGCCCTCTGCAGCTTCTACAGTATGTCCGTCATATCTGCCTTGTGAAGAATCGTACTTCAACAAGTGAGCCAACATTTTCGGGTCTGTCAAATCGTTGATTGCAACGATTTCATAACCCTCTGCACCAAACATCTGTCTGAATGCCAGACGACCGATGCGTCCAAAACCATTAATCGCAACTTTAACTGCCATGATTAATTTCCTCCTAAAATTTAGTTTTAATACTAAGCTGCAAGAAAGCGTACTCCCTTACTATGCTTATCATAATATATTTTACAACAAAATTGCAAAATATACAAGTCTATTTTGTTAAAATTATCACATTTCCCTTTTTTTCTCAAAAATTCGGAGTATTAGCCAAAAAATTTGTTAAAATTGAAGAATAACTTAACATTTTTTTACGCCAAAACCAAATTTCTCATCAATTATTTTTTGCTGAAAACAATCAGCTTATATGCTCCGTCCTCATCCTTATCGCCGTATACCGAGCATGTGTATGCCGCCGTATCATCCGGAGCACCGATAACAAGATTATCTTCATCGGCTGCATTGATTATTTTTACATCCTTTGCAAGCTTTATCTCGCCTATCGAACCTGTCTCGGCTGAGTATGCCGCACCGTCAGCCGACTCGGCAGCCGGGGCAATGTCGATTTTCATTATCTTATTATCCGACACTTCATATGTTATAACGCGCTCGCGCGCCGGCTTTTTCGTATTGTCGTCGTTATAGATAAGCTTTTTAATCGCGTTTTCAAGGCTTTCGCCCTCCGAAACTGCCGACGCATCGACAACGATTTTCTCAATCGCTCCGTCAAGGGTGAATACAACCGCGCCGTCGGCATCGGAATAATCATTTATAATCGCAAAGCTCTTGACTGCCGTCACGGGAGTCACATCCTCGGCAGCAAACACTCTGCCGAAGCTGTCGAGATAAAGCTTATATGTATTGCCGACAAGCAATTTTGCGCTTTCGCCGAACCCGTTCGCAAAGCTGTACTCACCGCCGTCAACAGTGATTGTCTCTTTATCTGTGTTTATGCTCTCCAAAATACCCTCTTTGGTCTCTCTGCATGCATAAATCTCGTAAAAATCAGATTCGTTCAAAGCTTTACTTACATTATATTTAATGAGAAGAATATCATTTTCCTTAAGTTCGGAAACCGCGATTTTTTTATTGTCCATATATACGCTGCATTTTGCCGAGGTATTGACTGCGCTCTTTGTCTCATCCGCCAGAATCAGCTCCACGCTGCCGCTGTTCACCGCCGCAATTTTTGCAGCTGTATAGTACGAAACGCTGACCTTGTTATATGTTCCGTCGCCTCTGCCGTCGAGTGTGATATCTCTTGCAGCTTTCAGATACTTATCGATATTTGCCGAATTGATTTCAACTTCCGCTTCGTTTACAAACAGTTTGAAATCCTTTGACAATTTATATCTTGTCGATGTCTCGTCATTTTCGTAAAAGCTTATCGACGGATTTGCCGAAATATTGCCCTCTCCATCGAAAATTTCTATCTTGTCCGCATTCAGCTTTGCCCCGTCGATTGTTTTTTCGTTCGGGAACTTCAGCCCATGCACTTTCTTCAATATCTTAAGAGCTTGTTCCTCTGTCATGTTGCTTTCAATCGATGCATCGTTTATAATCTCTTTTTCCTTGGCTATTTTAAGGCATTCGTTTATCGTATCGAAACTATAGCCCAGTGCTTTCACCGCCGTAACGGCAGCAAATGCTGTTGTAGCATAAGATTCGGGATAGAAGCTTTTGTTTGTCTCGGTCTCCAGCAATTCGATTTTCGCTGCGGTGTTGACAGCGTCCGAATAAGGGTTGTCCGACTTGACATCGGTAAATGCGGAATCGGCATCCGAAACGATTTTTATTCCCGCTGCGTTCAAGAGTCTTTCAATCCATTCCTGTCTGCTCACTTCGCCGCTCTTTTTGCTGTCGGGATTTACAAACGAGTTATCGAGTGCAAGTCCGAATATCGGTGTAACCGATACGCTTTTGCCCGGCATTGTATATGTTGTGCTTGCGGATGTCTTATCCTTAAAGCTGCCGAGTCCGTTCTCTGCATACCACTCTGTGAACACATAACCGTCATTCGGCGTTGCGGAAATTTTCACCTTGTCGCCGCGCTCATACTTGCCCTCCGCCGAGGTGTTGACCGTTCCGTTTTTAACATCGGCAAATGAGAAGTTGTATCTTGTTATCGTAGAAGAACTGCCTCCGCTTCCGCTGCTGCCGCTGCCCTTGCTGCTTCCCGAGTTGATATTGCCTATTCCTGCATATGCGCCGTTTATGGCATAAGTGCCCGAGAACGTCTTGCTCGAAATTACGCCGCTCTTTATTGCAGCAGCCTTTATTGTAGTGCTTTTCGACACAGTGATTTCGCCGTTGTATTCATTGGAAACTATTGTCGGTTCGGTGCCGTCGGTGGTGTAGTATATGCTTACTCCCTTTATCGGAGTGCTGAGCTTAACCTTTTGAATCGACGTATATGTGCCCGGTGCAGGATCCGCCGCCGGAACGGCAATCAGCTTTTCCGCCGCATTGAAAACCATCATCGCAATGTCTCCGCGAACAGCAATCTGCCCTTTTGACTGCTCGGATTTTTCAGTGATTCCGCTGTTTTGAGCGGCGGTTATGTAAGGTGCCGACCAATCAGCCTCGTTAAAGACAATATCCTTGCCGAGACCTGCCGCGCAGACCAGCATTTTCACCGCTTCTTCATATTTGACATTATCGGACGGGCGGAACGTTCCGTCCCCGTCTCCGCTTATAATTCCGGCAGCGCTTGCAATATTTATGAATCCCTTTGCCCAGTGACTGTCCTCAACATCGGTAAATTTCGACTCTCCCCCGGCTGTCGGATCTGATTTGTCCTTGCCCAGAATCGTGCATATTATCGATGCCATTTCGGCTCTTGTGATATTTTTTTCGGGAGCGAATGTGCCGTCGCCGTATCCCGACAGAATACCGAGCGCATAAAGCGAATTAGCCGCCTGAGCGTAATATACTCCCTCGGCAACATCGCTGAACGCCGTTTGTTCCTCCGCCATTGCCGGGATTGCCGAGCAGGTTATCGCCGCTGCCATGATGATGCTTAGTTGTTTTTTCATTTTTGTTCTTCCTTTCGTTTTTATTAAATGCTGTTCACTATATAAAACAAATAAAGATTCCGAAATTCTTCAAAAATTTTTTATTTTTTTAATTTTTAGTTAAACTGCACTAAACGCAAGATGCTTTATTGTGAAATATTACTCAAAACATTTGTATATAAAAAAATCTATGTTCAAATAATACTTCGCATAAATTAATAATATCATATATGCCAATTGCTGTCAATAAAATTTGCAAAATTTAATTAAAAAAAGAATAGATTTATCGTCAAAAGAACAATAAAACAAAATATTCGCCAACGATTTTTGGGAGTTATAACATAAATTTTCTTTTTTTTTAAATAATTCGGAAAAAGTCTTGCATTTCATTGATTTTTTTGGTATACTTATATATACTGGACTGTAATATGGACAGAATTTGACATGAGAAAGGAAGCCGACGGCAATGATAAACGACGCTGAAAAGAGAAATCTCAAGGCAGGATTTAAAGAAGTTATGAATTTAATATCCGAAAAACGTGCCGCCAAGGTTGTACTCGCAGCAGACTGCGATGACAAGATAAAGACTCCTGTTCTCGAAGCGGCAAATGCCGCGGGAATCACCGTTGAATATGCCGAAACAATGCGTGAGCTGGGAAAGGCTTGCGGAATAGATGTCGGCGCGTCCTGTGCAGCCATGTTAAAATTTTAGGTTATACCGCGTTTTTCGCGTTATAATAAATATCAAAAAGAAAGAGAGGTGTAACACGGTATGCCTACATTTAATCAATTGGTAAGAAAGGGCAGACAGACTTCCGTAAAGAAATCAACTGCTCCTGCACTTCAAAAGAGCCTTAACTCTTTGAAGAAAAAGACCAACGACCTCAGCTCTCCTCAAAAGAGAGGCGTTTGTACGGCTGTAAGAACCGCAACTCCGAAAAAGCCTAACTCGGCTCTGAGAAAAATCGCCAGAGTTAAGCTGACCAACGGAATCGAAGTAACAGCTTACATTCCGGGTATCGGTCACAATCTTCAGGAACACAGCGTTGTATTGATAAGAGGCGGAAGAGTAAAAGACCTTCCGGGTACCAGATACCACATTATCAGAGGTACACTCGATACGCAGGGTGTTGCAAAGAGAATGCAGAGCCGTTCAAAGTACGGCGCTAAGAGACCTAAGCCTGAAAAGAAATAAGTCTCTTGTAAAAAACGTATCACATGATTAGTGCATATCGGGTTATATCTATAATATAGTATAAATCGTATACGCACATACGGAGCTTTGAAAAAATAAGCTCAGAGTACCGGTGATATTCATTAAACGGCGGTCTTGTGCCGTCAATTATTATGAAGGAGGGAAGTAACGTGCCAAGAAAAGGTTATATTGCAAAAAGAGAAGTTCTCGCCGATCCTATCTACAACAGCGTGGTTGTTACAAAACTTATAAATAATATCATGCTCGACGGTAAAAAGGGTGTTGCGCAGAGAATTGTATATGATGCATTCGACATCATAAAGGAAAAAACCGGCCGCGAGCCTTTGGAAGTTTTCGAAGAAGCTCTCGACGCTATCATGCCTGTACTCGAAGTAAAGGCAAGACGTGTCGGCGGTGCAACATATCAGGTTCCTATGGAAGTTCGTCCTGAAAGAAGACAGACTCTCGGACTCAGATGGTTGACTCGCTACTCAAGAGAACGCAACGAAAAGACAATGAAAGAAAGACTTGCAAACGAGCTTTTGGACGCTCTTAACGGAACCGGCGGTTCGGTTAAAAAGCGTGAGGATACTCATAAAATGGCTGAAGCTAACAGAGCTTTTGCACATTATCGCTGGTAGTATCCGAATCAAAAGACATAATTTACAAAAAAATGAGTTCTTCGTTTAAAAAACGTAGGAAAGGAGGACGTATAATATGGGTAGACAGTATTCACTTGAGAATACAAGAAATATCGGTATCATGGCTCATATTGATGCCGGTAAGACAACAACTACAGAAAGAATTCTCTACTATACGGGAATTAACCATAAAATCGGTGAAACACACGAAGGCGCCGCTACCATGGACTGGATGGCTCAGGAGCAGGAGCGCGGCATAACAATCACATCCGCTGCTACCACATGTTTCTGGAAAGGCAAGAGAATCAATATCATAGATACTCCGGGACACGTTGACTTCACAGTCGAAGTTCAGCGTTCATTGAGAGTCCTTGACGGTTCGGTAACCGTAATGTGTGCAAAGGGCGGCGTTGAGCCTCAGTCTGAGACTGTTTGGCGTCAGGCAAACGACTATAATGTTCCTCGTATGATTTATGTAAACAAGATGGACATTATGGGCGCTGACTTCTTCAACGTTCTTAACATGGTTAAAGAGCGTCTGCATGCAAACGGCGTTCCCATTCAGCTCCCTATCGGTGCTGAGGAAACATTCAAAGGTATCATCGACCTTATGACCATGAAAGCCGAAGTATACTACGACGACATGGGTAAAGATGTCCGCGAGGAGGAAATCCCCGACGATCTGAAAGAATTGGCAGAGGAATACAGATCTTCAATGGTAGAGGCAATTGCCGAAACCGATGAAGAATTGATGATGAAGTATCTTGAGGGTGAGGAGCTTACGGTTGATGAGCTTAAGAAAGCACTCAGAAAAGCTACCATCGATAACGAAATTGTTCCTATGCTCTGCGGAACATCCTACAGAAACAAGGGTGTTCAGATGCTGTTGGACGCTATAAACGACTATATGCCGGCTCCGACAGATATCCCGCACATCAAGGGCGTTGACCCCGATACAGGCGAGGAGGACGAGCGTCCGTCATCCGACGATGCACCGTTCTCGGCATTGGCATTCAAGATTGCAACCGACCCGTTTGTTGGTAAAATCTGTTTCTTCAGAGTTTACTCAGGAACGGTTGAAGCAGGCTCATATGTTCTGAACGCTTCCAAGGGCAACAAAGAGCGTATGGGAAGAATTCTGCAAATGCACGCTAATCACAGAGAAGATATTCCTATCGTTTATTCCGGAGATATTGCAGCAGCAGTAGGTCTTAAGAATACAACAACAGGTGATACACTCTGCGATGAAAAGCATCCTATAATATTGGAGTCCATGGACTTCCCCGAACCTGTTATCCGCGTTGCTATCGAGCCGAAAACCAAGGCAGGTCAGGAAAAGATGGGTATCGCTTTGGCAAAACTCGCCGAAGAAGATCCTACATTCAAGACTTATACCGATGAGGAAACAGGTCAGACAATTATCGCCGGAATGGGTGAGCTGCATCTGGAAATCATTGTTGACAGACTTTTGAGAGAGTTCAAGGTAGAAGCAAATGTCGGCGAGCCGCAGGTTTCTTACCGCGAGGCCATCAGAAAGACAGTCAACATCGAAAACAAGTATGCTCGTCAGTCGGGTGGTAAAGGTCAGTACGGTCACGTACTCTTGAAGCTTGAGCCTATGGAAGAGGGTAAGGGCTACGAATTTGTAAACGCTATCGTCGGCGGTGCTATTCCTAAGGAATATATCCCCGCAGTTGATGCCGGTGTACAGGGCGCAATGCAGTCCGGTGTATTGGCAGGCTATAATGTTGTTGACGTAAGAGTTACACTTTATGACGGTTCTTATCACGAAGTCGACTCTTCGGAAATGGCATTTAAGATTGCTGCATCTATGGCGTTTAAAGAAGGTATGAAGAAAGCTGATCCGGTTATCAAAGAGCCTATCATGCTTGTAAACGTAATCATGCCTGATGAATACCTCGGCGATGTTATGGGCGACCTTAACTCAAGACGCGGTATGATTCAGAAGATGGAAGCAATTTCGGGCGGTGCACAGAGAATCACAGCTATGGTTCCTCTGTCAGAAATGTTCGGATATGCTACAGAGTTGCGTTCAAGAACACAGGGCCGCGGACAGTATACTATGGAGCCTTCTCATTATTCTGAAGTTCCGAAGTCAATTCAGGAGAAGATTATTAACGAAAGAACAAAGAAATAATGGCAAATTTTCAAAAAAGACTTGATTTTTTTGAAAAAATACAGTACAATAGTATTAGTTAATTTTTTATTAATAAACATGGGCGGCTTGCCGCTCTGTGTTAAACAAGGAGGAATTTAACAATGGCAAAGGAAAAATTTGAAAGAAACAAACCCCACGTAAACATTGGTACAATCGGACACGTTGACCATGGTAAGACAACTCTTACAGCTGCAATCACAAAGGTTTTGGCTCTTAAGGGTCAGGCTAAGTTTGAAGCTTATGACATGATCGATAAGGCTCCGGAAGAAAGAGAAAGAGGTATCACAATCTCTACAGCTCACGTTGAGTATGAGACAGACAATCGTCACTATGCTCACGTTGACTGCCCGGGACACGCTGACTATGTTAAAAACATGATCACAGGTGCTGCTCAGATGGACGGCGCTATCCTGGTTGTTTCCGCTGCTGACGGTCCTATGCCTCAGACAAGAGAGCACATCCTGCTTTCACGTCAGGTTGGCGTACCTTATATCGTAGTATTCATGAACAAGGCTGACCAGGTTGACGATCCTGAATTGATGGAACTCGTTGAAATGGAAATCAGAGACCTGTTGAATGAGTATGACTTCCCCGGTGATGATACACCTATCGTTTCGGGTTCTGCTCTGCAGGTTCTTGAGTCTTCTTCAACAGATATCAACGCTCCGGAATACAAGTGCATTCTTGACTTGATGGACGCTGTTGACAGCTACATCCCGACACCGGACAGAAAGGCAGACCTGCCCTTCCTGATGCCGATCGAGGATATCTTCTCAATCACAGGCCGTGGTACAGTTGCTACAGGTAGAGTTGAGAGAGGTCAGCTTAAGGTCAACGAAGAAGTTGAAATCGTTGGTTTGACAGAAGAAAAGAGAAAAGTTGTTGTAACAGGTATCGAAATGTTCAGAAAGCTTCTTGACTATGCTGAAGCAGGTGATAACATCGGTGCATTGCTGCGTGGTGTTCAGAGAACAGAGATCGAGCGTGGACAGGTACTTGCAAAGCCGGGTACAATTCATCCGCACACAAAGTTCAAGGGTGAAGTTTACGTTCTGACAAAGGAAGAAGGCGGCCGTCATACACCGTTCTTCAACAACTACAGACCTCAGTTCTATTTCAGAACAACTGACGTTACAGGCGTTATCAAATTGCCGGAAGGCACAGAGATGTGCATGCCGGGCGATAACGTTAAGATGGAAGTTGAGCTTATCACACCTATCGCTATCGAAAAAGGTTTGAGATTCGCTATCCGTGAAGGCGGAAGAACAGTTGGTTCGGGTGTCGTTTCGGAAATCGAAGGCTAATTTAATACAGCTAAAATGGCTTGGCTATGCGGTTTGTACCGCATAGCCTTGTTTTTTACTTTTGTATTTTAACCCTCAAAATCGGCTTTGACTGATTTTTTGACTGATCTTTTGTAATTCATGATAATAAGATAATGAAAAATATAGTTCGTTAGAATATAAAAACAACAACTCTCTGACGCCAAAATAAGACACATCAGGAGGCTTTTAGGCACTAAATAGGTGAATATAGGCTGAGACGGCAAAAATGAAGGACTGCCGATTTTAGAGCCTCCATTAATTTGTGATATTTTTTTCTATATTAATTTGACAAAATAGCTTTTAAAATCTTCGCTTTTGGGATTAAAATCATTTTAATTTTTTTGTAACTATAAACAGTATAATTAATATCAAAGTACCAAATATTTCACCGCAGTAAAAGCAAAAATCCGTCTCTCAAAATCCCGCCCCTTTTGGGGCGCAGAATTTTGAGAAACGGATTTTTAATACGGATGACCGGCAAAAGGCTATAGTCATTCAAAGGCAGCAAGCCGAATTTATGTCCTTTTATTCCGATTATTTTCGGCTGCCCCTACTCATAGACCGGGAACTCCAGATTCTCAATAGCCGCGCACAAAATCGGGTATCGCACAACAAAATGAATCGACGGAGAATTATTTTTCGAAATCAGGACATATTTATTTTCATTTATCATAATATCGATATTTTTAAAAGCATTTACCATTGTTTCCACAAAAGAATAATTTTTAACCCTTGCGGCGAACTCTTTTGTCAGCCGCAGATGCTCGGCATATTCCTCATATGAGTATGTAAAATTTTCATCTCCGAAAATATGCGAGGTCGAAAAACCTATCGGATTTTTCTCAAATTCATCTTGATTCGGGCATGGAATTTCATCCGAGACGAAATTATCCTGCAAAATTTCAAGCATACGCCGACGTCTGTCTTCCGCATATGCCAAAATTCTTTTTCTTCCCTCTCCCGCCACGCCGCGTCTGTCCAAAAACCTTTCCAAAAACTCGGGTGACGCCGTATATATCGGCAATGTCGACAGAATATTTTTTCGATTTCCTCCCGTTTTCTCATCAAGAATCAAAAAAGCCTTCAATCCGTTTGCATTATCCTCGCGATATATCTCCATAAGCGGCTGAGCCTTTTTCAAAATGCAGTCCGCTCTTTCGTGAAAATACGCCAGCTCCTCCCTATGTTTCGTGAGGCGGTATCTGCCTTTGGAATGATATCCCGAAATGCTCTCTCCCTCAAGTGCCGCCGCGTCCGAGACATTTAAGAAATGGCAATATATATGATTATGCACACCTTTTAAGTAATACGGCGAAATCTGCCCGGTCATATAAAGCGGAATCCAGCATTCGAGCCCGAGCATAAGCTCATCAAACGGGCGGTTCAGATTATGCACCACATTAAGGTGCAGACCCTTTTTCAGCATCGCTGCCAAGCCAAACATATACTTCTTTGAAAAATCCAAATCCGCCGCCATATCGTCCATCTGCATATCGCTGCACATGAACACGTCCGCCTTTGACCTCGACAGCGCCGTCGCCTTTAAAAAATCAAGCTCTCCCTGTTTCATTTCCTCAATTCCGTAGTAATTTTTCGTGACCGGCAGCTGAAACGGCAGCGTCGGAACTTTCAATTCATCAAAGCGGATTGCCTTTATATATTCATTCAAATCAAACTCATTCAGCGCATTCAAAAATTTTCTGACCGGATTTTCAAAGTCACCGCCGCCCTCGCCCAGCCAGCTTTCCAGCGCACAGGCATAAGCTTCCTTTGTTTTTATATTATTATAATCGGTATTTACAAGCCTGGCGACAATCTTTTTCTCATTCTCACTGTCATGATATCTGACAATATATTCCGTTACGCCGAACGCGAATTTTCCCGGGTTGGCAGGTCTGCGCTTGCCGCTTCGAATCCGCGAAACGTACGAAGAATCATACTTCAGCTTTTTCGACATATCCGAGGCATTGACCGACAGCGCGCTGCAAAGTGAATCAAACTTTTTCCGCATGGCGTCATAATCAAACGGCTCATCCGCTGCGATATCATTCAAATCATCCCAAATGTCCTTGTACGACACATCCGCCTTTGCCTGCTGTGCGGCAGCATAAATCCCCCGGCAAAGCTTTTTCATATCCTCCGAATTTGCTTTCGGCGTTCTTTCACCCGATTTATATCGGCTTATTGTCGCCTCCGATATTCCCGAAAGCTCTGCCAATTTTTTGCCCGAGCAGCCGGCTAAAGTCATATATTTATCCAACTTTTCACAAAACATTTCAGCATTCTCCATTAATTCAAATTACAACTATATTATAGCACACCTTTTTCATCCGGTCAACAGCTTTCTTCTGCTCTCTGCGGCGGCGTATCATTTTCGTCAATCATCATAAGTCAAGAGGTATAAATAGTATCATTGACGATATCGATGCAATTCTTATCATGACCGTTGACCCCGGTTTTACAGATCAAAGACTTATTCCCTCAACCGTCAAAAAGATTGAACAGGCGAAAAAATGGCTTGATATGAACGGATATGCCGATGTCGAAATCGAATCCGATGGCAATGTCAGCTTTGAAAACGCCGCAGCCATGTCAAAGGCGGGAGCGAACATATTTGTCTCCGAGACATCGAGTATTTTCAAAAAAACGTTCCCTTGGATGAGTCGATTCCCCGGCTGAAATCGGCAATTGAAATTTAAAGATTCCATTTGAAACTGGCATAAATTTTCTGTTTTCCACAAAAAAATCCGAATGCCGCAGCCGACGACATCCGGATTTTTTTATATCTTTTCGATGTATGTAAATTCTTCCCACGGAATATTAACCGCCTTATTCCGAGTCAAAATCTCGTCTATATGCATCAGCAGCGGAAAATCGTCCTCGTTCAGCGCCCCGTTTTTCACATTCACCTTAACCGCCCTTGCGACCCTCTCCGCAACAACAAGCGATTCGAGCGTTACGCCTTTTAGCTCCGCTTTCGCCTCGTCAATGTCCAGTCCCTCGCCGAGAAGTATTCCGACCAGGCGTGTTCTGCCGCCGTATACAGTCACATAGAGATCCCCTGCTCCGACGCACAGATTATTCAAACTCAGCGCATTTTGGAACTTTAAAAGTTTATACATCTCCCGAACAGCCTGTCCGAACACCGCTGCCTGGGAATTGAAATGAAGTGTGTCATTTCCGAATTGCTTGCGGTTGAGACCGATTGTGAGCGCAATCCCCAGGGCATAGCCGTTTTTCAGCGCAACGGCACTTTCGATGCCCGTAACGTCGGTAGTGATACTTATATGATAATAATCCGTCCTCATCAGATCGCGGAGATATTCGAGAGTTTTGATATCGTCTCCGCAGAACGAAACCTCGGTTTGGTCGTGCGCGACAAGCTCGTAGCTTGTGCATGGACCGCCGATTGCATTGAGCGATACCTTTTCAGGCAGCTTTCTTTTCCACAACTCCGGATAGGTCAAAAGCTTTCCGTCGTCAGTATCGAAAAGTCCCTTTGTAACTGTCAGAACCGGCACGTTATCCGGTATTTTTGGCAGAACATATTCTCCGAACCAATCGACTCCGAAGCTGCTCACTCCGCCGATGACAGCATCCGCACCGTACAGCGCCTCGCTCAGTTCCTCAATCTGATAAAACTTGACTCCCTCAGGGAAATCCTTTTCAAATTTCGGATGTCTGTTATTTTTTATGCAGCCTGATATAATCTCCCTGTCTAAGTGAGTGCCAACCAATCTGACCTCGTTTTTGTTCTCTCTTGCAGGAAATGCAAGGGCGCTGCCCATCATTCCCGCTCCGACTATGGTTATAACCGCCATCTTATTGCCTCCCGATTTTTTTGAAAATACTTGAAAAAGTTTTGTCAATATGATAATATTATTATATCGGCAAAAGCCTGTATTGTCAATGTGTGGCGGCAATATTGAAACTTTGTCATACTTTTTCAAAATGCGAGGGACGTGTTATGATAACATATGAAAGACAGCAGGCAATTTTAAATTACCTGTCGGAGAAAAATTTTTCAACGGTTCGGGAGCTTTCCAAAGTTGTGTGGGCAAGCGAATCATCGGTAAGGCGCGATGTAAGAGTTTTAGCCGAAAAAGGATATGTCACGCTGCTCTACGGCGGCGTTGCCCTGCCCGATTACGCCAACGGAGTGGTGCCGATAGGTCTGCGCGATTCATCAAATTCACCGGTCAAGGACGAGCTGGCAAAAAGGGCTGCGGAATATGTTTTTGACAATGCAGGCATATTTATGGACGGTTCATCGACAGTCAGGCGGATTATGAGATACATCGGCGGTTTCAGCAATCTGAAAATCATCACATACAACCAACAAATTTTTAACGAATGTAACAACCCCAAAATCAAATTATATTGTACAGGAGGGCTTTTTGACAGCCGGAGCAATATATTTTTGGGCAGCTCGGTTATAGAATATATAAATCGCACAAGCGCGGATATCTGCTTTTTTTCAAGTCAGGCGCTTTCCTCGGACGGCGAAATAAGCGACACATCGGAAGAGGAAACCGCGATACGGCGTGCAATGCTTGCACGTGCCAAAAAAAAGATTTTTCTTTGCGATTCCTCAAAACTCGGACTTGATAAGACATTTAAACTGTGTGGCAAAGACGATATTGATTTAATAATATGCGACAAAAAGCTGCCTTGGGAGTGATAATCAAATTCCATTTTTTACAAAACCATTACATTTTAGTTTAAATCGCTGACAATGCAAAAAAATTATGATATAATTCAATCACAAAGCAGACCTCCGCCGCAGCGGCGGAACAGAGAGGAGTTCGAAACAATATGACAATTGATTTTTGTGCGGCAATAATTGCGCTATCGCTTGCTTTGAGTTCATGCGCTCCGGCGCAGAAAAGTGCCGACATCTCGCTGAGCGCGGACGCGCATGCCGAGCTTAATTTCGGATACTACGGTGACGAAAGAATAATAAAGGATTTTGCGATTGACAACGGATATGTATATATCCTGCAAAGGGACGGAACTGTTCTGAAATATGATAATTCCGGGAATTTCGAGGAAAAATACGATTTAAATTTAGACGATCAAGGGCTGACCGCATTCAGGCTCACATGCAAAAACGGCAAAATGTATCTGCTCGACGGACACAACAACGCCATTATAACCGCAGAAAACGGTGATGTGAAGAACGTGTCGGCGCTGAGTTTTTCCGATGTCGGACTTGTGAAGAATTTTTATGCAACGGCAAATAACACGCTGATAATGTCCTTTACCGATATCGAGGAGGCGTACACCGCTGAAATCGACCTGTCCAAAGCAGCTGCCGAGATAATCGGAGAAAAGCGGAAAGGATATCTGATCGATGAAAATGCGACCTACATGCCCAAATTGAGTGACAGCGAAAACAATGCAAAACAGGTTGATATCACCGTTTACGAATCCGGGAATGTAACCAACACATTCAGCATCGCCCCTGCCGAAAGCGGCAGAAGTATTATCGGACTTTCGATTTACGGCGTTTCGGGTGGAAATTGCTTTGGTCTGCTGCATGAATTTGTGAATCCCACAGGCGCTCCCGAGGATGAGCGATATATCCAAACTTCGGTAAACATAAATGCAAATGACGGGACAATCCAAACCTCCGAAAGCTGCCTTGACGGAGACGAGATTATCAAGCTGTCGTCCGGCGGTACATATTGCATGAAAATTTCCGACAGCTCGCTGACAATCAAACCGATCGGCGAATATTTTTCCGATTGGCAGCCCGGCGATGCATATATAATTAAAAAATAACTTATAAAAATACAGATATAAATATCTTGTTATGATAATAGCGGTTATTTTCCTTATTATCCCGGTTCAGATTTTCCGGGCGGTCGGCACAAAACTCGCCGTCAAGTCGGACAAGAGACTCAAGAAAAATTAAAAATCGACCGTTTTCTCGATTCGGTCAAATCAATCTCAGAAAAATAATAAACCCATCCCCGGCTAATCACCGGGATGGGTTTATTATTTTTTTATTCTTATTAAACAGCAATTTTATCCTACTTAATTGTGCTATAACCGCACTCTACAGAATTTATTTTTTAAAACTGTTATAAAGCTTATATATTACAACAGCAGCTTCTGCACGTGTTGCAAAGTCTTTCGGAGCAAAATTGTTATCTCCGACTCCGTTTAATATATTCAGCTGCGAAAGTACGCCAACCGGTTTTACCGCATAGCTGCTTATATTATCGCTGTCATTAAACTTAGAGGTTGCATCTGCCGGCAATTCATACTTCAGACTCTTAAGAAGTCTGTAGCTCATTGCTGCCATTTGTTCGCGGGTAATTTTATTTCCCACACCAAATACTGTTTCGCTTTCTCCGCTGATAATATCAAGAGTATATCCGCTGATTACATACTTGTAATACCATGCATTCGGATCAACATCCTCAAAAACGTTTTCTCCTTCACTTGAAACATTAAATGCCGAAAGCAACATTTTCAAGAATTCTTCTCTTGTTACATTATCCTGAGGCACAAACTCCGATTCGCTCTTACCGCTGACAACACCCAGCTTATACAGTTCGGCAATGCTCTTTTCTGCCCAAGGCACGCTGCCCAAATCATTAAATGTATGCGTTTGAACATTTGCATCCGGAACATAGTTCACGGAAGTACCGCTTCCGCCGCTTCCGTTGCCTCTGCCGGAGCTGCCCGAACCGCCTGATGCGCCTGATGCATTATTGTTGTTCGATGTTTTTGTATCCTTCACTGCCTTATCAAAAGCGTCTTTTACGGCCTGATAACTGTTATATCGTTTTCCTGCAAACTGTTTCTTGGCTATAATCTGCTGATTTGAGCTAAGACTGTTATACTCGCTCAAATCAATATTAAGCTTATCATTGTTTGTATTTATTACTTCCATTACATTTGTATAAGAGCTTTTTTCAATAGCTGATAAAATGATAACTTCTTCCATCATCTTATGCCAATCGGATAACTTTATGAAATTGTTACCTGCAAAAGAAGCAAGAATTGCATTTCTGTCATTATCCGACAAAGCAGATGAATTGTATGTTGAATATGAATTTAACTTTTCAAAGCCGATAATCTTTTTGTAATCTGCAAGCGCACGCTTCATATTTTCTGCATTTTTTGCCGTATTCAGCGCAGCAATACCGGACGCTTTTTCCATTACACGAACAAGTGTATTTGAGTCTGTAATTTCTGCCTTGTCTTCATAAACAACCTTAGCTATTTCATCAATCGGAATATTGTTTTGTACAGCTTTTTCAAACAGAGGCGCCAATGCCTTTAATGTAGACAGATTTTCTCTGATTATATTTGCCGATTCTGTATATGTGGCTGCATTCTGCAAAGCTTTAATAATATCCGATATTAATGAATCGCTGATATACGTTGCTTCACAGGTTTTTATTCCGTCCCATGACGATGCCAACGCAACTACCGTATATTTGCCAAACTTTCCGTCTGTTTTGTATTTTACTTCAAATGCCGATTGATTATTTGCATTGATTTCTGTTATATAGTCAATTGTGGACATATCTGTTAATGTTCCGGGTTTATAGTCAACGTCAGGCGGTAAAACAATCAGCGTGACAACGTCATTTTTTACATTAGACGCACCTCTTATAACTACATTTCCTTCTGTGTCAATAGATGCTTCAAAATAAACGGTATCACCTGCTGCCTCGCAGAAAGTTAACATTCTTGCCCACATTGCTGTACGTGCACAGACCAAATCCTTTGCCGATGCCAATCCGTTTTTGTTTGCTACATCTTTCTCAGATATAATAACTTCCAAATCGTCATATACATCATTTGCTTTTCTGAAAATAGCTTCTGAATAAATTGACGCATCCTCGGTTTTATTCAATAATTCTCTTGCTTTTTCGAGCTCCTGCATGCCTTTGAGCTGAGTGGTTATAATCGATAATTCCTTTGCAGCTGCCGCATACATATTCGATGCACTTTCTCCTGCATTAAACAGATAGCTTAAAATTTGACTGATTTTCGCTTCGGCAAGTATCACTTTTCCGTTAGCGTGTGCGTTAATCAGATTTTCACCGGCATTAAATATCCTCTCGATATATTGCTTAGCCGATGTTTCTGTAGGTATATTACCTTGTGCGGTTCTTTCCATATTCTCAACAATCGAACTTACTTCATATACAAAATCAGAAAGATTTTTATTATCATCACAGCATGACAGAGCTTTGTTCAGATAATGCAAAGTTTGTTCTGCCGAGGCTTTAAACAGCCAATCATTTGAGATATTGGTCAGATAAACCGGTTCTTTCGACAAGGTTACTTTGTTCATTTGACCCAAGTCATTGCCGTACATATTTTTAACAGCCGCATCGCCCAGCGACACTTCGGCATTCTTCTTTTCATTCCATGCAACAGCAACGGCTTTTCCATTTTTATTATACACATGCACCTGCGAATTCAGGTCGTCAACTTTAACTCTTCCGCAATATATCGCTCCGTTTACAAATTGATTAAGTGCTTTTATTGCCAGATATGCCGGTTTTACATTACCGTCATATTCAACAACACCCAAGTTGTCTTCAAATTCATACGGATTTTTCCCGTCATCCCTAAAATCGTAGCTTGTATAATCCGAAACTCCGTGGTAGTCAGCTATCACCTGCGCAGCAACAAGCTTTGCTGCCTGCTCTTCATCGGTAACTGTAAAGCATGGGTTACCGTCCTTTTCAAAATACGGTTTTCCGTTCATATTTGTGTAGTATTT
This sequence comes from uncultured Clostridia bacterium, assembly GCA_934486735.1. Lineage (GTDB taxonomy): Bacteria > Bacillota > Clostridia > UBA1381 > UBA1381 > CAKSQL01. The sequence goes on from CAKSQL010000016.1 coordinate 24,212, forward strand.
ATCAGAATTCCATATTTTATCACTTGTAAGAGTTGACCATCCGATTTCCGTTATAAGCAAATCTTTAAATCCGCCCAGATTATCAACCAAATTTTTATTCACGTTAATACGTGTTTCATAAAAGTTTTGATCCTGGTCTTTGTAAAAATAATACGGATGAATTGAAATAGCGTCTATATATGCATATGTATCGTTATCAAGCATTTTTTTCATAAAGCTTTCAGCTGTTCTGTAGTCCGATACAACGCCTCCTACGATTTTTGCGTCCGAACGTACTTCTCTTATAGCGCTTGACGCTGCTTTAAGCATATTTGAATACTCATCCGCATTGGGCTTGCCGTTCCAAAATCCGCCTACATTCGGCTCATTCCATATCTCAAATGTTTTTACGTTGGGGAAATGCGCCGCAACTGCTTTGCAGTAATTTGCATATGCTTTAATTCCGTCTTCCGTCACAGGTGCACGCGTATCAAAATACAACGGGTTTCCATATGACAAAACCACAATAGATTCGATTCCGTTAGACTGAAGCGCATCTACCCAGTTTGTCATGCTTGTGTCAAAGCGATAAACGCCCCTTTCCCGCTCAACAACATCCCAGTATACTTCATCTCTTACAAGCTTTACGCCTGCCATCTTTAAAAGCTTTAAATCCGCATCCAAGTTTTTGTTTTGTCCAAAATGAGTAGCAAATCCTCTCTGCCTTAACGACTCCAGCGGCTGAGATTTATATGATTTTATTTTTGAAACCTTTTGACTTACTCTTTTTATCACTTGGTCATCACTGTAAACTTCTACAAATATTTTCTTTATCTCATCAAAGCCCATATCAAACTCAAGACGGTTTGCAGCATTGTTTTTCAGGAAGAATGAATATTCGTTTTCTCCTTCAATTCCATAAACTGCCTTATATGGAGTATTTGCAATTCCGACAAGATCAATACTTGCATACGGATTCTCGTCTACTCCCATATTTACTGTTACCGTTACGCTTTCCAGCGAGTTTTGAGAGGTATCGTAAAGCGATTGTATCTCACTTTTTGAATATCCTGCTTCTTCCAGGCTTTCTTTTGTGCAGTTTTTCACAATAGCTTGCTTAACATTTTTACCAATATATTTCATATCAAGCAAAGCACCGTTTTTTGTCATAAAATCAGAGGTCAAATAAAATGTCGGTCTGATACTTAATAAAGCCTTTGTATTCCATGACAAAATTCCACCCGGCTCAAGATCCGGACGTATTGCAAGCATATCGCCGGCCGGCATTGAAGTTCTCAAAAACCAACCGTCATCCGGACCTACCGTATTTGAAGAACCGTTTCTGAAATTATCTTTACATCCGTATATTCCGTTATATTCTATTGCCTCCGAATATGAAAGCAAACCTATTCCGGCTTTTTCTATGTAATATCCTTTTCCGTTGATATCAGCGCAGTCCGAATCGGCTTTTCCACTTTCCGTGAGCCACTCATGCTCGTAATCTATTCCGTTTATTATACTATCCGGCAGCTTATATACGGTATTCTCCTGCGGTCCCTTATTGTTTCCGTTTAACTTAAAATCATTGTTAAGCCAATATGCCATATTATCCGGATTGTTGGGATTAAAACGCTGTGAACCTTTTTTATCAAATTCATGATATCCGTATCCGTCATATGTCATAACATAATATGCAGAATTGTCTCCATCAGGATTATCATTCAGCATTACAAACATCTTGCTCGGATCATCCTTCATTCTGAACATATTATCCATGCTTGCCATCATTATATATCCGTCGGGTAATCTTCCAACATCAACCGGACCCGGAATAATATCTGCAAATGCAGGTATTGATGCCGATAAAACTGTCAAGCTTAACAAAGAAGCAATCAATTTTCTTAATTTCATCTTCTTACCATTCCTTTCTGCATTAAAGCAAATTCAAATATCCGTACAGCATCTGTGCGGCTTCAGCCCTCGTCGCCGTACTTTGTGGTTTTATTGTATTATCATCGTATCCCGAAAGTATTCCCGACATATATATTGCCCCGATACTTTCCTGCGCATAAGATGAAATACTGTCTTTGTCGCTGAATTTATACAGCGGGTCGGTGTATTTAGGAAATTCTACGTATGCAAGCTTTGCAGCGTCGTAAAGCAAAACCGCAATTTCTTCTCTTGTTATTGCCTTATTCGGCTCAAATCCGTTATCAGCATTAACAAAATGTCCGTTTATAATTCCTGCTTTTTCCGCCGCTCCTATCGAGTCGGAATACCAATCATTTTCAGAAACATCGCTGTATCCCGATTTGTTTCCGGTCAAACCTATTATTCTTGTCAGAATAGAAACAAACTCAGCACGGGTTATATTCGATTCGGGCATAAATTCAGTTTCCGAAACTCCGGAAACAATTCCTCTTTTTTTAAGTTCAAACACAGATGTCAACGCCCAATGTCCCGCCATATCAACAAAGACAGAACCCTCATCGGATTGATTTGTGTTTTGACTGTTGTTCAATTTTTCCGGGAAAATGGTATTTGCCACATTATTTTGAAACTTCGTATTTTCCTTATTAATCATTTTAAACTTTGCATAATAAGATGAATCTTTAAACACAGACGTTCCCGGAGTATACTCGGCATAATAATCTCGAAGGAATTCATCGGCATCATTAAGAGCAACATTGATTCCCATAATTTGACCTTCGTAAATATTGTTCGACGCAAGCTGTCCCTTCGGCATCTTCATTATATAGCGAGTTACATTATCGTTATCACTTCTTGTAACTTCAGACCATGATGAAGGCAGCTCCGATGCTCCAAAAGGCGACGTCCACATATACATTTGCACTCCAACCGGCGTCTTTGCCGCCCCTATTTCATTGGCGTCCAGGCTAAATTGCCCGGAGTTGTTACTGTCTATACCTATCTGTACGCTGTCGCCCTGCCAGATAGATGAGGAAACCGCCATCTGTGTGAATTTTTCATCATAAACATCGGTCAGGAAATAAAGATTCTCCTCATCCCATTTCACAAATGCTCTTGCTCCAAGGTCCATATTGTACCATTGTTCTTTTTTATCCGGCTCTTCCGGCGAATTGACATAAATCGGATATGCGTCTTTCCAATCTTCTATACTGCTCGTCTGATCAACATCAATCGGTTTATCCGTTTTTACCGCCAGCCAGAAATCCAACAGCTTAGTTATGCTTGAAGTCAATTCACCTGACTCGTTGTATACATTTATATAGAACGGATAATAATGGTATTCTGTATTTTCGGCATTTTTTATCTTAATTCTCACTTCTTCCGACTTACCTGCGGGTACGGTCGACCGGAATTCATTTGAAGTGAACTGAATATACGGACAGCTGAATTCCACCCTTACGGTGTTATTCGTTTGAAACGGATTTTTCAGAGTAAAGCTTATTTCGTTAAGTTCGGAAATAGGCTTTCTTGCCGAATTCAGGTTAACCTCCACCAAATCTTCAACCATAATACTATAGCTTTCTGTCTTTATAACTTTTCCGTCTTCAATCAGTTTGAAAATTAAAGTTTTGTTTTTGTCGAAGCCGTCGCGCACAATACATCCCTGTACCGACATGTCAACATTTCCCTCTGCTTTAATTACGCTTTCGTCACCTGTACCGAGAAGATTATTGTTTTGGTCATATAACTCGATTTTTGCCTTAATGTCTTTTTTACCAAAGTTAGCAACGTTTAAAGAAAATTCCTTGTTTTCTCCATAATATACTTTCTTTTGAGATTTATCCAAAAGCATATTTATCATCAGATTGGATACCTCTTCCTCGGTATAGAAAGAATTATACCATGCACACAGCTTTAATCCCAAATATGACCAGCCGGATATAATTCCCGGTTTTGTCGCATTTTCTGCCTCTTGCATTACTTTTTTTGCGTCTTCAATATGACGCTTTGCATAACGAAGAATATTATCGGTATAAATTAATGTGTATCCGTCATTTTTGTGATTTTCCTTTGCAAGCTGCTCTGAAGTTGCGTAATCTTTTTCCGCTTCATCAATGAAATTTTGGGTTGCGTCGTCCGGAATCATCATATAATATGCGTATCTTTCGGCAATTTTATAAATTCCAAACAGCATGGATGACATTTTTTCATTATCCATTTTTCCGCTGTGAAATTCAGTCTTTATAAGATCACCTATCGAAAAACATTCATCGATGCAATTTTTCAATTCCGCAGCACCGACAGTATTGTTTTTCAAATTCAATACACCGTCATTAAATACTTTACTTACCTTTTTAATATTTGCCGCAGAGAAATATTCTCCGTATTGTTTAAGCCATTCATTCTGTTTATCGATTATATTTTGCTCCGCACTTTTTCTGAACCAATCCATGTCCACATTTGTAACATAAATCGGGTCAAGTCCCATAGAGGCTTTTCCGTTTTCATCGATTACATTTCCGTACATGTCCTTTACAATTGCACCGGCGCCAAAATCATATTCGCCTTCGCCGTCATTCATCCATGAAATTATTATAGGCTTTTTTTCCTTTGAATAGACATATGTACTGTTTTTATCACCGAATCCCAAATCAACGCTGCCGTGGAATAAAGCACCTTCAAGTTCACAGTTGTATGCACTGACAGCAGCATAAGCTTTTTTTGGAGTCATATCTAATGTATAAATTCCAAACTGATGCTCACGATCAAGATCATTTGTTCCGTCATTTTTCAAATCATAGGAAAAATTATATCTCAACCCTGCGTCGTCACCGATAACAAAGTTTTGGATAGTTGCTCTTGCCTGTTCTTCCTGTGTGTTGCCTCCGTACTCTGTGGGCCAGCCTATTTCGGTTACCGCCGTATCTCTCCAGCCGCCGTAGTTCATAACAATTTTATCTACTTTTTTCAAGGTGTTATATAAAAGTCCGTTGTTGGCAGGCATATCCGGATAGATATAAGGATGGAATACTATTGCGGTGCTGTATGGATAAGCTCCAAGCTCCATTCCGTCTATTATAAAGTTTGTATCAGTACCCGCAGTAACAAAAGAACCGATTTCAATTTCATCGTCTCTTGTTCTTACATAGCTGTATGTATGTTTTAAAAGATTTATATAATCTTCAACATCAGGTTCGGGTTTCCAGAATCCGCGGCCGTTAGGCTCGTTCCATACTTCAAGGAATGAGGCATGTTTTTTTGTATACATGGTATATGCATATTGTGCAAATCCATCCAGCTGCCAGCGTTCATGCGGAGCATCTCCGTCCGCGTCACCATCGGCAAGGAAAAAAACATTTCCGGCTTGAGCAATAGCGGCATTCTGATGTCCTCTTTCCCAAAGCTCTTCATTAGCATACCACCATTGCGGAAGATACTGATACTTTGTTCTGTCGTATTGCATACAGTTCCACGGAACTTCGTCACGTCTGTAATATATTCCGACCTTTTCCATATAGTCAATATCAAGGTCATGCATATATCCGAAGCCCATATGCATTGCAAAACCTTTACGCCAAAAATCCTGCATAAACTGCTTTTCATAATCCTTTAAATAAGTTATTACCTGTGTTTCGTCATATACCTTTTTTCTGCCTTTGTAAACCTTTATGTTTACATCATGCTTTCCATACGTTCTCGGGACTTCAAACTCATACTCATCATTTCCCGTTACTGTCAGCGTTTTTGAATACGGGTCCTTACCGTCAATCGTATATTCAACACGATATGTTGCCGGTTCCGAGCCGGAGACAGTAAATTTCAGCGAAAAGGTATTGTCGTTAATATCATGTATTTTACCGAGAACAGCTCTGGGTTCGATATATTCAATTGTTTCGTTCGTTCCCGGCTTTTCACTTACAATTGAATTGATTTCCAGGTCGGAATAGCCGGCATTTTTCAAATCATTTTTTGAAAAATTCTTATTAATAATTTTCTTCAGCGAAGTTCCCATACCCTCTACATCCAGCTTGACATTTTTAACAAAATTCAAGTCCATGCAGAAAACCGGTCTTACGCCGCGCATATCTCCAACCGAGGAATTGGTAATTGTTCCTTCCTGATCACAGTACATTGCATCCGATACTTTATTCTTTTTACCCTCGGGCGTTCTGAGCCACCATCCCGATTCCGAAGTATCGGAAGCACCTATTTTTGCGGAATACTTAATCAATTCCGTTGCGGACAGCAATGCCAGTCTGCTTTCCGTTGTATACTCGTTCGGACATTCTCCTTCGTCCGCTCCTGCCTCGGTAGGCCAATTGCTTTCCAGAATATATTTTTGAATATATTCCGGCAAAGGATTGTTTTCTTCAAGCCATTTTGCAATATTTCCCTCTTTATCCGGTGCAAATTTTTGACCTCCGTTTTCGTCAAATGCAGTTTCTCCCCAGCTGCTGTCGCTCATTACCAGTATTTTTCCGTCCTTTTCATTCAAAAGAACAAACGGTTCTTCATAATCTTCAAACCAAAACAAATTTGTCTGCGGAGCGCTTTTATTAACATTCTTAAGCTTTGTTTCTCCTACAGCGTTTTTGGCGAGTACAACCGGGCATAATGATGTCAGCATTACCGAAATTAAGGAAATCGATATAATTTTTTTAATACTAATTTTCATGATAATTCCTTTCTGTATCTTTATGCGCAAAGTCTAATGCGAAAGATGACAATTCATTAATTTATCAACCCTCACAATCATTAATGCATTACTATTTTGTCTCATAAATATACATATACTTCGGCGCTCCGTAACGGAATGAAACCGCTACTCTCGTATAATTGCTTCTGCCGCTTTCATATGTTGTTACCGTGCTTAAATCATTAACAACCTCAGCCTTTCTGGTCTTAGTATTAAAAACAACCTTTTTAAAACTGTTGACTTTGTTCATGAGGAAAACCGTATCTGCCGTCGGAACGGTATCACCAAAGAACATTCTTGCAATACCATTGTTAATATCGTAAATTCCGCCCACAAAAGTAGCATAATCCGCATTCATTGACCAAATATCACACATGTAGCTGTAATGATTGTTTTCAACCTTGTCCTCACTGCAATCGTAGTACTTTGCAATAGAAGATATTCTTCCTTCGTTGTTAAGAGCAAATCTTATAATATCTCCCTTATCAATTTTGCTTATGTCTAAATCGTCGGCAACAAAATATTTATGAATGTCGGAGCCTTCCATTATTGTAATTTCTTCTACCGGTTTCTCATCCTCATCCAGGCATTGGTTTATATCGGTAACAAGCTGATAGCCTCCGCCGTCTTTCATTGATTCCTGCTTTGATTCATGTGTAACCATTACATCCATAATCACTGCCGGTTTCCGATAGCTGTATGCATCAAATTTTACCCATTTATCATACTCAAAATTATAGCTGAACGCCTCAAATTCTTCATCGTTTGCCGTCTGCTCATTGTTAGGAACGGAAAAGACCCATGTGGGACTTCCGAGAACAATTCTGCCGCTCAGCACTCCGTTTCTCTGCTGCAAGCCATTATTCATATATGTTCCGTATCTGTGGAAAGAGTCCGCCGATTCTCCCGGTTCGGGCGAGCCGAAATACGGATAATCCACATCGGTTATTTTGTTCTCGCTGTTTAATTTATATGTAATAACACTGCGGCGTGTTATGCAGGTTCCGTCTTCAAAAACTTCATTTGCAAAGCAGCTGAGCATTTCCTCCGCTTTTTTTCCGATTTTCCGTCCGTCAACCTTAGCATTGCTCTTTACCTGAAAACTCTTTTTCACATTATCTTTTGTCAAAATCTTAAGCCATACTTCGTCTTCATTGCCGGACAAATCTATGTAAGCCTTAAGGAGATATCCCGGTTCGATTTCCGTTGCTGTTGCTTCATTTATATATGTAGCTATCTTTCCGTCGGGATCAAGATGAAAACTCTGTACGGTGTCCCTGTATGACATAAATTTATTAGATTGCAAGTAATCATTCGTCTTGTAGAAATAATCGGAAATATAATACTTGTCACCGTCAATTACAAAATAATCATCGCCATACTCCGATAAAATATTCTCTACCTTTCCTGATACTGTATTTTTAGACACCTTGATGTCGGTCACTTTTCTGTCTATACTTTGTGCGGCAAAGATAACGTCTCCGCGTTTTATCAGAGAAACAGAGCTTGCATAACCGCTTTCATCTGTTACTGTCAAATATTCCGTGTCTGTATCCAACCTGTTGTTATAATTTGTTCTGTCATATATTATGCCATCATCATCAACTTTTTCAACCGACATTATTATATACGAGTTAATCACAATAAGGTCATATCTTCCGTCATCCATCGTGTCGACAAGCTTAACGTTTCCGACATCCGGAACAAACAGTGTGCTGTCGCCGTAATCGGATATAAATCGTCCGTTATAGATTACATCGGCATTTTTGTCAAGCTTATATTTTTTTTGCAAATCACCCCGGCATACTGTGTAAATTCCCTCCGAATAATCATCAATATCATCAGCATTGAACACTACCGAGGTTGACTTTGTATCATATACATACAAGAATGTTTTATCCTTATATTTATCGTCTGATTTATAATAAAATTTTATATATTGTCCCAAAAATTCCGCAACCAATTTGTAATCTGCCTGATATATTTCTCCGCCAATCATTACTTCTCCGGTCGAAACGGTCGTTTCACCCATGATCGCAGTTACCTCAGTTTCGGTAACAACCCCTTCTGCAGACCATATGTCAAAATATTCATTAAGTGCCGTATCGCCCGGCTTATACTCTACCTTAGAATCGGCAAAGCTGTCTATTTTCAAAATCTTGCACTTGAGTGCATTATAGATAATCGTTTTTAAAACACCGTATGTAACACCGGTGTCGAGCTTTAATCCACGGATTCCGCGCGTGAATCCGATATCACTTGCTTTTTTTACATAATCCGCCATTTCAGCACCGGCCATTGCATCCTTATATCCCATAGCTCTGACCATCATAATAATTATTTCCGAATATGTGATAATATCGTCCGGTCTGTACATGGCATTGCCATTCCCCGACAAAATACCGGCTCTGTAAAGCCATTCAACAGAACCCGCATAATCGGTTTCAGAGTTCACATCGGCAAATATTTCAGCTGTCGCATCAAAATCTGTCTTTTCGAAATTCATAAATTTTGAAACTAAATATGCAGCTTCGGATCTTGTTACTTCTTTATTTGTATCGGTATCTTTGCTTAATGTTATATCCAGTGCGGTTAATAAAGTTTCAAGCTCAGACTGATTATTTATTGTTGTTTTAGCCTGTACGCTTACAAAAAATCCGCTTAATAACGATATAACAATTGCATAAATAATAGTTTTATTAAATTTATTCATATATGCCTCCAAACTTGTAAATTGCATGGGAGCGCACGATACGCTCCCATACATATATTCTCTTAAACTTCAAAAGGTGTTGTCGGTTCGACAGGCGTCATTCCGTTTAAGCTGTCCCACAGATAAGCTGATATTCTCAAGTCTCCGGCATCATCAGGAAGCTGCATAATCGCTGTGATTGTTCGATTTCTGCTTCCGCCCTGAATATTTTCCGTAGAACTGCATCCTGCAGCCTTCATTGTGCCGACTGTTTTGTTATAGCATGCAATGATAGCTGTCATATCCCGGTCAGCGTCGCCGCTGTTGTTAACTGTGTAAACTACCTTTACCTTTGCGCCTCCGGTAAGAGCTGTTAAAGCATTACCGTTTTCATCCAAAAGCTCTACCTTTGTTATTTCAATCGGCTTACCGAAGATGTCAGTTATCTCCTTTTCCGAATATGAAGAACCATCGGCAAAAGTCAATGTTTTAAACTGATCTCTTGTATAATACTTTCTTATATATTCCTTAACCTTCATACCGAGCGCTTCAGTATCGAGCTTTTCGCTTAATACAAATTCGTTATCAAGGAAGAAACAAGGTCTTACCAAAAGCGAAGTATTGTACCACCATCTTGCAACGGCACCTATCGGGTATTCTTCCCACTGTGATGCGTCATTCTTAACAGATGTGCTTCTGACAAATCCAAGGTTGTTACCGGCGTTGAATATCGGAGCTGTTCTTATAAACCATCCCGACAAATCGGCTCTTGACGCATCATCGTTTCCGAAATTATCTCTTGCACCCAAGAAGTGGTTGTATCTCTTCCACTCGGTTTCGCTTAGCAATGAAATTCTTGCCGTTGCCTTTTGAGTATACTTATATTTACCATCCCACGGTGTTCCCGGCTCGGAATACCATGTGCTTTGTACCAGATGATTAATAATACCGTCCGGCAGTTTGTATGTAACGCCGTCACTTGTATTTCCTTCTGTCAAAAATTCATTTTCAAGCCACTTATAAATTTTACCGTCCTGCTCGTAATCCATATAAACATTATTCTCCGGCACGGGTCCTGTATAATATTTATGTGTTCCGTATGTATCGTATGTGATTACAAACATTTCATGAGTATCGTCTTCTTCATCAAGCAATACAAACTTCTTATCGCTGTTTGCAAGCTTAAATATGTATTCCTCATCAGTGTAGTGCTTTGCACCCAAGGAATCCCATCTGCTCCATTTCTGATTTTCAAGTCCGGGTACAATAAGATTTATTTCATCCTCAGTATATCCAAAGTTTCTCAAATCGGCCTCAGTGTTGTATTTTCTCATGATTTCACGAACAGCAGGTCCTGTTGCAAGTCCGGATCTGAATTCGTCGCCATTGGCGTTATAAGCAATTCCGTCGTCATATATGCCCTTTGAAACATTCAGCTTTACATTTTTAAAGAAATCTTCTGTAAGACAGAAAATCGGTCTTATCACCTTCTTATGGTCTGCGTGCTGATCTCCCCACGGCTGATTGACATTATCATGCATAGGAATAGCAGCCAAGCATACGGTATCGTTTTCGGGGTTATTCTTATCTTTTTCCGTCATTGTGGTTCTCAGCATCCATGAACAAACTTCTCCCCAGTCTGCTCCCCATGAATCACCGTTTCCTCCATATGTGACACAGGCGTGCTGCCCGTCAAATTTCAAGCCCTGCACATTGTCCTTAACACCGTATATACCCATATACTTTTCCATTTCAGCATATGACGGCAATGTTATTCCGGCTTTGAACGTGTACGGCTCGGGATTGTTTAAGCATCCGTCATTTTGCCACTCATGCTCAGTATTAATATAATTTCTTATACTTTTCGGGAGTGTAAAACCGCCGTAACCATCCTCACCTCGTACCGAGTACGGTTCACCCAAATAAGGCTCACTTATCCAGCCTTCATCGCTCATCAGTGAATGACTCACCTTATTCTCCGGATTATCCTCGCCTACTTTACGCTGCAAATCGGTTGTAAACGTACCGTCGGGAGAATTAAGACGATATCCTATATTCTGCGGTCTTGTAGGATCAAATTTACCGTATGAAGGATCCTCGTCAAATTTTTGAACTCCGTAGCCTTCATATGTCATAACCAAGTATTCTTTTCTGCCGCTGCCGTCCTGCATATCGAACTCATCGAGAACTATAAAATGCTTACGTGCGTCAATCTCGCTGACTCCGTCACCCTCGGCAAGCATAAACGTATATGCCGCATCATGCAGGGTAACCTTTTTACCTTCGGGATATGTTTTGAACTCCGGTTTTGCTACATATTCCAAATTCGTTGCATTTGAAAAATATTTGGAGGTATCCGCTCCGCGGTCAACCGGAGAAACACCTGCAAATGCTGTCGAACTCAGGCAAACTACACCTGCCATAATTCCTGACAATACTTTTTTCTTCATTTTTTTTCCTTCTTTCTAAAATATTTTTTTAAAAATTGCGCATATATAAAATACAACACCGCAATTTTAATATATAAATATGGTAAATATATCAAAATATAATTACCCTATTTACCTGTTATTGTCTCTGTCCGATTTTGTTTTTTAACCCTTCCGGACATTTAACGGTCAACGCTTACCTATTATTTATCCGTATCTTATATCTCTCATGCTTTCACCCCCTCAAAGCTTTTTTATCATTAATACTTATCGTTATCTAAATATTGCGTTTGAAATTCCGTATTTGCATTCTTTACAAGCAAAGGAATGTCTGCATTTTCATCAATAATGACCTTCTGTATGCACTTATCCAATATTGCATAAAGTTCTTGACAATGAGACGGTTCTTCGGGACGAAGTATAACCCCTTTAAAATTCAGATAATCTTCATAATCGCTTTTTTCGGTATTGGAATATTTTTGATAAATGCCATTGACCTTTGCATTTGTTTCGGGGTCGGTCCACATGTCAAAAAACTGTCTGTCAAGCACTATCTGTCCTTCTTCTCTGTATCCGTTAATCATTTTTTCAAATTCCGCAATCTGACTTTCGTTCAGAATCGGTCCGAAGCCTCTTGTGTCCAGCCATCTTAATCCCGCCAATATCTGCTCGCTTGAAGAATCTTTTGAAAACATCCATACCTTGCCGCCGATCTGCGCATATCTTCCCGCTTTTCCCTCAGGCATTCTCGCAACCATGATATCTTCCTTAGCCATGCCGCTTTTTGTCAGGAATAAGTTTTCCTTCAAGTTCATGAACATCATCGCTACCTGTTCTGTTGAAAAAAGCTTTCGTGCCTCATTAACGTCTATTATTTTTTCATTCGGAAGAACATGGTATACATGCTCCAAATCTTTAATATATTGAAGTGCCTGCCTTGTTTCTTCGGTGTCAAAGGTTGCAATATAGTTACCTGCTCCGTCAGATTTCATAAACTTCGTACCAAAATCCCAGGCTATGTTTAAAAAATGCCAGCCGCCGCCATTTTCGGTAGTAGGTATGCAAAATCCTGCTTTACCGGTTTTTTCTTTTATTATTCGGGCATATTCTGCCATCTCGTCCAAATTGTCCGGAATCATAATGCTTCCGTCCGGATTTACCAAGCCTGCCTGTCTGAATATCTTCTTATTAATATAAAGTCCCTGTACGTACACTTCATCCGGCACTCCGTATACTCTTTGGTCACTGTCTGAGAGCATACTCAATATATCCGGATTAATATACCTTTTCCAACCCATCTCCTCCAGCTCGTCCGTTATATCCGCTGCATATCCCCGATTGATTATTTTATTTATTTCGGTAAAATAAACGCCGTATAAATTCGGCAGCTTATTTTCTCTTGCCATTTCTTCAAATGTATTGACTGAAAAATCATATGTATCGGGAATGATTTCAACATTGGGATATACTTTTTCATAGAAAGCTTTTAATGCTTCAAAATTTTCTATTTCCGGGGTACCCCCTTTCGGCCAATTACCTATAGCTATGGTTACTTTCGGCTTAAACAAACCTTGGTTTGCAATAACACTTCCGCAAATAACAGCTGCAAGTGCGGCAATTGCCGAGATAATTATATATTTTTTTCTATGTTTCATATCTTCCTCCATATACTGTCGAAAACCTCTTTGGTACGTTTTCATAATACCATTACATCATCCCCGTTGTCAAGGTGCATTTTCCTACTTTCAATTGCATTTTCCCACATCAGACACAACAGCTTGATTGCGCAATTTTCCACTTTTGCTCTCCAAGCCGCCTATCATGCGACATTCCGCATTCATTGATGTTTGAAATTATGTGCATTTTTCTACTTTGGCAATATTTATATATTGACAAAAAAATATTATTATGATATAATTTTTATATAAATTTTATATCACGGAGCTGAAAGCGGTATGAAAATTGTAAAAAAATTTATGAATTTTCTCGAGAACAGATTTTTCCTGAGAAACTATATTTTGGTTCTTATACCTTCAATTATCTTTATACTGTTTATGTTTATGTCTGTATCTTTTTTCACAAAGACATATAAAGATATATTAATCGAAAGCTATCGCACCAACCTTGTTTCCATTTGCTCGCAAACCGAAAATTCAATCAACAATTTAATTAATAACGTTAACATGCTTTATCTGGACAGTGATTTTATGAACGTTGTAACAAAAAACGAAAACAACGTGGATCAGGAGGACATTTACAAGGCTGCGACTGTTTTGAATTATTTAAATCAGACAAGCCGCATTATTGACAGCGCATTTATTCTGAATCGTACTCAGCATATCGTTTACGGTACAATAGGCAAATATAATATTGATGAATTTTTCAACAATACATATACCTACAAGGATTATCCTATTGAATATTGGCAGAAATATCAAAGTCCGATGACGCAGCATCAGATTTTGTCTCCGTCAAATGTCGAAAAATTTTCCAGTGATGAAAATGTAATTCCGATAGTGTTTACAAAAATAAATGATACTCCTTTAAACAGCATAATAGTCATAAATATAAAAATATCACAGTTTTTTGACGTACTTGAAAAAAACAAGCTTACACCGCACAGTTTTTTTAACATTATAAATAAGCATCAGTCAAAAGCATATGACAAAACTTCATTGTTTCCATACGAGCTTGACAAAACATTTTTCAACAATTGCATAAATAATGTTAATTCGTGCTTTAATTATCGCCTTAACGGGGATAATCACGTTGTTATATCTTATTCTCCGTATGATTCGGTATTAGGGTATTCATATGTTATTTTCATGCCTTATAAAGATATACATGCCAAAATTATCGGATTTTTATTGGCGTTGTTCCTGGCTTTAATCTTGGTCATCATAGCTGTTCTCTATTTCGCAAAATTCAGCGTTACCGAGGTTTATAAGCCGATAAACAAGCTTATTAACAGACTGAGCAATTCAGATTCCGATATAATCGAAAGCAAAAAAAATGACGACCCTGTTATGAGGCTTGACAACTTGTTCAACGAAATTCAGGATAAAAACAACGAATTGGAATCTCAGCTGCTGTCTTCGCTCTCGCTTGTTCAGGAGCGAAACCTTATTGCACTGCTGAATCAAAACGAATATTATATTGAAGACGCGGCAAATTATTTGCTGCAGGACGATCCGTTTGATTTTGAATACGATTATTTTTGTTCGGTTATATTCAATATCAGTCTTACGGATAAATTTTACAGCGAATATAACACAATGGAATACACCCGTATTTTTAATGGATTTATTACTGTTGTTAAATGTATTTTTTCGGAACACTTTAAGACATATGTTATACCGAGTGAAACATCCGACACATTCTATCTTCTTCTTAATTTGCCGGATACCGACCAGAACAATACCATTGCAAATTGTATATCAACCATTAAAAATCTTTTAAAAGAGGACGCTCTGTACGCATCGATATATATTGCGGTCGGCGGAGTATACAAAGATATAAAAGGACTGCGCAAATCTCATTATAATGCCACAAAAGAAATTACAAACAAAACCAACCTGGAACGTAACCGATTGAATTTATCTCTTTATAAAACCGGAGAACAAAAACAAATTTTGTTGTCAGATGAAGATGAACTTAAGATTAACGATTACTGCCTGGTCGGTCAGACGGCTCAAGCTTTTAAGCTGATAAAAAATATTGTCTTGAATAATATCAAACGGCACATCTCCTCCGAAAACCTCGAAAAACTTTATAAACGAATTATAAGCACGATTTTAAATATAATAAGAAACAACGATATCGAATACGAGATTGAATTCGGGTCGGATTCCGAATTAATAGATAATGTCGTGCAAAAGGAAACACAAGAAATTTTTTCGTTTATCGAAAAACTGCTTGAAATAATATCAAACAATGTGCAAAAGGATATGAAAGTCGATATTAATATCATAAAAAAATATGTTGATTTGCATTATCAGGAAAGCAACAGCGGAATTGAATACGTTGCTGATATTTTCGGAATATCACCCAAATATCTTTCACGTAAATTTAAAGAAGAAACCGGCATAACCTTTACAAGCTACCTTACGGAATGTCGCATAAATCAATCCAAAAACATGCTTGTACAAACAAATTTATCCATAAACGAAATAGGTCAGCAAGTCGGATATCCCATTGTTTCCACCTTTATTCGTGCATTTAAAAAAAATAACGGAATCTCTCCGTCAGAATACAGGAAACAGTTTAAAAAGAAATCATGATTTTCAAAAAAACATATCAAAGGAGCAGCTGCATCAAAACAAATTAATTTTGATGCAGCTCTTTTGATATTCCGAAAAACAGTACCAAATGAACAAGCCGAACGGCATTACCCATATATTTATGGTTTAATCGAAGAACGCTCCTGCCCGGCTTGCAAAGAGCAAATCTCACGGCAAATCGCAACCGCTACAGAACACCTTGCGCCTCAGGGGTTTCTGCCGCTCTTTCAATTTCCGCCTTTCCGATATCGCCAAACGCGTCGGAAAGCTGCTTGACAAACGATTTTCTGTCGTCCAGGTTCACGAACGGATATATAAAATGCAACATCCTCCTTTGCCGCACCCTCATTCAGCAGCGGCTGCACATCGGATTTTGCGAACACGCCGCAGCGCGCCGCGATTTTGTATATGTGCGTATGCTTTTCTGCAAGCGCATTAAGCCCGGTCGCATCGGTTTTTAAAAGTATTGCCATCCGGCCGATAAACGAACCCGTTCCGCCGGCGCATGTCCCGTTCATTCGCTGCTCCAGTCCGTTGGTGAGGTACAAAATCTTTGCATCCTCGCCGCCGAGTTCAATTACCACATCGGTAGCCGAAAAAAACTAATCCGAACTCCGATTTTGAGAGGTGAATTTTGAGCCAGAATTTTGGTGCGGAGGATGCCGAAAGGCTGGCGCCTTTCAAAGACGACAAGCCGAAATATGCCGAAATTATGCCTTTTTAGGCGGGTTCGGATTACTTTTCTTCGGCTATCGGGCAGGAATTTTTTCACCGCGGTTTTTGTCGCAATCACCTCTTGAACAAAGCCAAGCTCCGGCACACAACAATAACATTTTCGTTTTTTTTAATCGTTTTGCATTTTACATTTTCTGCCACAAAAACACCGGTTAAAAAAGACACAGGCACGAAGAAATTCTTCGTGCCCGCGCCTTTTTATGAAATTTCAAGAAAGAACTTATTGGCTGATTTTAATTGTGTATATCTTTCCTTTGCCTATCTCAACCTTCTTTGAAAGGTCAAGCTCGGCGGAATCGGTTGTCTCGTCCATCTTCACGCTGTACGCCTTTTTGTGAGGAACGTTCAGCTTGATATCGGTCTTGACATCCTTATCCGACTTGTTCCAGAAACGGATGATAAATCCGTCTCCGCTTTCCGCAGCCTTAACAGCCGCAAGAACGATATTCGCGTCCGACACCTCGACAAAACTGCCCGTTGACGAAATTTCGCCCTCCGACGGAACGCCCTGGATAGCCTTTATGCCTACCTTGAAGTCATAAGCATTCTGCTGAACCTCGCCGTCCTGCCAGCCGCCCTTATGCGGATATATCGCATAGTTATACTCCAAATCGCCGAACGAATGCATGCCTGTGTACTTGTCAAATTCATCGGGAGTCATGTCGGGGTTAGCCGTCATGTACGCGCGGTGAGTTCTCAAAAGTGTGATTGCGATTGTTCTTGCCTTATCGTCGCGGATTTCATATTCTCTCAGACCGCCGCCAAAGAACGCAAGTCCCGTCTTGCCGTCGCTCACTCCGCAGAAATTCTGCATCGGGTGGCAGGGCGCAAACGGCTCTGTATTATCGAGCATAAGCTTGTGCTTGACGCTTCTTTCCTCAACCGCGAACGCCGACTCGGCATAGTCGAAATCTGTGTCCACATTGCTCGGGAAGTTTACATAAAGCTTATGATCTCTTGCCTTATTTGTGAGCTTTGTATTAATCTTCAAATACTTTTTGCCCTTTTCCAAAATAAGCTTGGTTGTTATCGGCAGCTCGATTGTCTCATGCAGTCTGTCTCTGCCGTCGAGTGTTGCGGCAGCCGGGATTTCCATAACAAACTCGATTTTGAAAATTGCTCTGAGTGCGTTATTTTCAACCAATGTAATTTTCGGGTGGCAGCCATGGCTTGTTATCATCGGGTTTCTCACCGGAGTAACATATTTATGCGCCGAACCCACCTGACCCTCATCGGTGAAGTAATGCATATTTTCATATGTTTTGTTATTTTCCTTATCGAGCATTGTGAATGTGCCGTTCGGATTTATTGTTATCTTGAGATACTCATTCTCCATTGTGCCTGCGTCGTTTGCAATAAATTCACGGTTATCGGCAAGCGTTGATTTGTATACAAAATGCGGCTCGCGAAGTCTCAGCGCATATGTTGCATATCCCACCTGCGGAATGTCAACATTTATAAGGATTCTGCGTCTTACCGCCGAAAAAGCGGTTGCGGTGTCATATTTTCTTTCAACGCTCATCTTGATATTTTCAGCCGAAATTTCAACAAAGTCAATAACCTTGCCGTCCTTATCCACTATATCATAGAAAAGCATGCCTGCGTCCGCGCCGCTGCCTACGCCGACCGAATCGGCAGTTCCTGCAAATGACATATTCTTCGGCAGGTCAACAACCACCTCAACAACTCCGTGTCTCGGCTGTGCAAGTGTGTTGAACACTGTCAGAGTGAAATCGGTATCCTTATTGAAATCCTTTGCCGTATCTATCTTTCCGAACAGGCTTACTATACTTCTGCCCATAACCTCCTCGGCAACCGTCTTTGCAACCGAGAAGTTATACATTGCGTCTTCATGAGCACGATCCACCGCACAGCCTACTATACTGTCGTGAGCGTGGTTTGCCAAAAGACCTTTCCATGCGCGGTCGAGGTTTGTTTTCGGATACTCCGCTCCGTACATTGCAGCAAAGGATGCAAGCGGCTCGGCAAGATTGATAAGATTGGTCTCGGCATTTTCATTCACAAGCTTAAGCTTTACTCTCGATGCGTGCGTTACGCCGTATAGTCCGCTCCAGCTGCCCAAATCAACAGCTTCATAACGCAGCTCGCCCTTATGCACAAACAAATCCTTATCCTTGTTTTCGTCTATTATCGTGTCCATGTAGCTGTCCATATCGTCCTGAACGATTTCGATATTCTCGGACACGCTGTTCATCGCCTTAATCATCTCCGAGTGCAGCGGATGCGGCTCGGCATTATCCTCCATATTCAGCGCCAAAAGATGCTTGCCGATTGCGTAAGGCATAACCTGCTCGGTGATATTATCGAGCGCTTTTTTGAGTCCCTCCTCGCTTCTGTCGAAGGTCGGGGTGTCGATTGTCTGCTTGATTGCCTTTTCGTAAAGCACATCGTCACAAAGATGTACCGGAACGTTTTCTTTCTTATATGTATAGCTCAAATCCTTTGTACCCTTGCCGAGTGCGATAAGGTCGTACACATAGAAGTACCAGTTTGTTCTTGTAACCTCGTCAAAGGTCTTGTGAACATAAATCTGAGTGCCGTCCTTTGCTTCCCATTTGAAAAGCTCGGGCAGCTCGTATTTGTTTGTTCCGCGGTAGAACATGGCGGTCTCGATTCCGAATCCGTCATAAATCTGCGGCAGCTGACTTGTCTGACCGTAGCCCGTTGCGGTGTATCCCGCGCGCATTGCTCCGCCGAACTCGGCTGCCATTTTGCGTCCCAGCTGAAGATTTCTTATAAGTGCCTCGGGTGCGACCGTATACGTCTCGGGGAGTGTGTACCAGCTTACGATGAAGAGCTTTTTCTTTTCGATAAGCTCCTTAATAAGTGCCTTTTTCTCGGGGCGAACGGTGAAGTAGTCCTCCAGAACAATCGTTCCGCCGTCGAGAATGAACGAATTATATTCCGGATCTTTTTCCAGAATGTCGAGGATGGAATCGATCAGGTCCATAAGTCTGAGCTTTGACTGCTCCGCTGTGTGCCGCCATTCCCTGTCCCAATGGGTTCCGGTTATGACATGCATTTTGTATTCTTTTGCCATTTGCTTACCTCTCTCCTTTTTTTCATGGCTGTAAAAAACTCCCGAACGCAAAAAGGCATGTACTATATAAATGATATAGCATGATATTCTGATGTCAACCATGATTTTCTCATGCTTAAACAACTTTCTGACACGCCATCGCCGAACCGCTCGCAGTACTCCGGTACACCGGGCATGTTTGAAGCGTTCCGGACTCTTTTTTTACAGTCCCGATTTTATATTTTTCATGATAAAATATATCATACACCCGAAATTTTGTCAATGCATTGCATGCAAAACAGTTAATTAGGACAATTCAAACCCCTATTTATTCAATTTTCGCCACTTAAGCGGAGTAATTCCCGTCATTTTTCCGAATAAATTTATGAAATAACTCACATCTCCGAACCCTGCCGAATACGCGATTTCGGTTATCGGCATATCGGTTTTTTTCAAAAGCTCCTTTGCGTCCTCTATTTTTAAGCGATTACAGTACGCCGGCAGGGTCATGCCGCATTTTTTTCCGAACATGTGGCTTATGTACGACCTGCTGCGATGAAACTGTCCGCACAAATCATCGAGCGTCACATGATGATTCATCGCGATATAGTTAAGCATAAGCTTATACTCCACGTCCTCGCCCTCGCCGATATTTTCCGAAAGCGCGCTCATCATGCCTGCAAGCGGCGGAATAAGCGCGCGGCACGTTTTTTCGTCCGGCATTTCCCCCGGCGAATCCCCTTTTTTCGGCTCGCCGCTCACCGATATGAACCCTGCCGTCCTGTTTTTACCGTCGAACAAATGAATATACTCCGGCACTCCGGCATGGCAGACTCCGAAAAATTCACTTTCGTGCCTTTTTAAAATCCGTCTCTGACACCAAAGGCATTTTCTCATCTGCGTACTTTTCACCATGATGCAATAAGGGTCGTTATGGCAATTGTATTTCCACAAAATATCCATCACCTTTTTCGGGAATGCCGCAAAGATGTCCGGCTTGAAGTGCACCGAGACCGGCAGCTTCATTTCATTATTGAGATAATCCAGATATCGGTCTATATCCTCACATTTATTATACATTTCTTCCCTCCATGCAATAATTTTATATTTTTATGCAATATTTCGCAAGATTTTATTTTAAAAATATAGTATAATTGTATCATAAAATATATTCAAAGTCAATAAAGGAACGTGAAAATTATGCTTACAAAAAGACATATCGATTGTGATTTATGCGTTATCGGCGGCGGACTTGCAGGCATGTCGGCGGCAATTGCCGCGGCGAGGTGCGGACTTCGTGTGGTGCTTATGCATGAGCGCCCGATGCTCGGCGGAAACGCATCCTCCGAAATACGCATGTGGATATGCGGAGCGCAGGGCGAGGACAACCGTGAGACCGGTATTCCCGAGGAAATAGCGCTTGAAAATCTCTACCGCAATCCGACAAAAAGCTTTGCAGTATGGGACACCGTCCTCTACGATTTTGTACACCGCGAAAAAAATATCACCCTGCTTTTGAACTGCACCTGCATGGACGCATCGTCACACGAAGGAAATTTTGCGCATGGCAGAACAAGAAAAATCGACAGCGTGACAGGGTATCAGATGACCACGCAGACCTTTATTGAGGTCAGCGCGAAATTTTTCTGCGATTCATCGGGCGACAGCATAACCGCACCGCTCTGCAAGGCGGAGTTTAAGATAGGGCGCGAGGCTGCGTCGGAATACGGCGAGCTTGCCTCGGCAAAGACTGCGGACAGCAAAACAATGGGAATGTCCTGCCTTATCCAGGGGCGCGAGACATCGGAAAAAATCGACTACATTCCGCCCGAGTGGAGTGCAAAACTTTCGGACAGCGATTTTGAGAACCGCATGCCCGACCTTGGCAGTGATTACGAGAATTTTTGGTACTTGGAGCTTGGCGGCGGCAGGAAAACCGAAGAAAGCGAAAACGTCCGCGATGAATTGCTTTCGCTTGCCGCAGGGACATGGGACTACATAAAGAATTCGGGCAATTTCAACTCTGCGAACTGGGATTTGGACTTTCTCGGCTTTCTGCCGGGCAAGCGTGAATCGCGCAGAATGTGCGGAGAGTATATGATAACTCAATGCGACATATCGGACGGAGTTCGCTTTGACGATGAAATAGCATACGGCGGCTGGCCTTTGGACGACCACTTCCCCGACGGCTTTTACCACCGCGGTGTGCCGAACACGAATTTCACCACTCCCGCGCCCTACTCGATTCCGTACAGATGTCTTTATTCAAAAAATGTCGACAATCTGTTCTTTGCCGGCCGCAACATAAGCGCGACGCACATGGCGATGAGCAGCACGCGCGTTATGGCGACCTGCGCACTTTTGGGCGAGGCTGTCGGAACGGCGGCATATCTCGCATGCGAAAACAATTTGTCTCCCCATGGAGTATATCTCGACAAAATCGAGACCTTGCAGGACATGCTGATGGACGCCGACTGTTTTTTGCCGAACAGGCATCGAAAGGTTTCCGACGCATGCAAAAATGCTCTGCTTTCCGGCGCGTCGGATATAATAAGGAACGGAGAGGACAGGGCGCACAGGATTTACAAAACGACCGAAGAGACATGCGCATACGCTGCCGAAAACGGAAAAGAAATCAGCTACATCACCTCCGATGTACAGCCGACACATGCGCACATCGTATTTTGCAGCGACTTAAACCGCCGCACCCTCCCCGTCTCGGACTGCGAGCGGATGCACTCCACGCGCGCAAACAAGCGGCTTGACAGCCCTCAGGTGCACATGCCGGCCACGCTCTGCCGCGAATTTAAGCTGATCGGCGAAAGGGGCGGCGTTCGCACCGAGCTTTTGCACATCACCGAGAACCGCCGCCGCTCATATCATCTCCCGATAAACGAGACTTTCGACAAGCTTATTCTCATTCCGATAAGCAACTGGGGCGGCAGTGAAAAAACAAAAATAGTGTCATTTGATTTTTAAATGCTGACATATTTTACAAAAAATTCATAATTGTTTTGTTATTTTAGCAAAAAATGCAGAATTTTTAAAATTTATTTAAAAATACTATTGACATTTTGAAACAAGCGTGCAATAATAAAGATATCTTATACAACAAAAGTCAATAATTTGAGATAGAGGCGCGGCTTTTATCAGTAAGCGTATAAAACAGCGGACAATAATACGCCGAAAGGAAACGCCGCCGAAGCGAAAGTGAGGGTTTGTCCGAATCCGCTTTTGCTGGTGTCTTGCAAAATATGTAATACACTGTCACTTGTGTGGAGCGCTATCAGATTTGATTATATTCAAATGAATGCCCTGCACAGGCATTCATTTTTTTGCTTGTGAGGATTGTGTAAGAAAGAAAAAATAAAAAAAGGTGGTTTTTCAAATGAAAAAAATACTTGCAATGCTTTTGGCAGCTACAATGATGATTCCGCTTGCAGCCTGCGGCTCAAACGGCGGTGACAAACCCAAGGAAAGCGCAGATACCGGCGCTGCTTCTTCCGACACTTTAAAGGTCGGCATGGAGTGCGGATACGCTCCGTTCAACTGGACTCAAGCAGACGATTCGAACAACGCGGTTAAAATCGCAGGTTCGTCCGAGTATGCAAACGGCTACGACGTTCAGATCGCAAAAAAGATTGCCGATTCGATGGGCAAAAAACTTGAAATCGTAAAGACCGACTGGGAAGGCTTGCTCCCCTCGGTAACATCGGGCAAAATCGACATGATCGTCGCAGGTATGTCAGCAACGGCTGAAAGAAAGGAAAGCATCGACTTTTCAGACAACTACTACACCTCCGATTTGACAATCGTCGTTAAAAAGGACGGTCCTTACGCAAATGCAAAGACAATCAACGACTTTAAAGGCGCAAAGCTCACAGGTCAGCTCAACACATTCCACTATGACGTGCTCGACCAGATGCAGGGAATCGAAAAGCAGACAGCTTTGGAGGACTTCCCGACAATGATCGTTGCTCTGTCATCGGGCAAAATCGACGGCTATGTATCTGAGCGCCCGGGCGCACTTTCGGCAGTTGCAACCAACCCGGAGCTGACATTTGTTGAGTTCGGCGACGAGGGCAACTTCAAGTACGACACAGACGAAGTTTCAATCGCAGTCGGCGTTAAAAAGGGCAGCGAGCTTACAGCTAAGATCAACGAGGCACTCAGCGCAATCCCCGAATCCGAGCGTGAGCAGCTCATGAACGACGCAATCAAGAATCAGCCTTCAGCGGAGTAATAAATTATGGAAAGAACATTTTGGCAATGGGTCGTTCTGATTGTCGAAAAATATTGGCCAAAGTTTTTGAGCGGTGCCGGAACAACGCTTTTGATAGCGCTGACCGGTACCGTCATCGGCTTTTGCATCGGTCTTATCATCGGCGTAATCAAGACTATACCCATAAATAAAAACGACAATATAATAAAAAAAGTATTTGCGCGCATTATCAACTTTATACTGTCCGCATATATCGAAGTTTTCCGCGGCACGCCTATGATTGTACAAGCCATGGTTATATACTACGGACTTATGGAGGGCTTTCAGATAGACCTCGCGCCCCTGAGTGCGGCTATTCTGATAGTTTCAATCAACACCGGCGCATACATGTCGGAAATCGTCCGCGGCGGTATCGACTCAATCGACAAGGGTCAGTTTGAAGCGGCGCACGCAATCGGCATGACTCACTGGCAGACCATGGTGAATGTAATCATTCCCCAAACTGTCAGAAATATTCTGCCGGCAACCAGCAACGAGTTTGTCATAAACATCAAGGACACATCGGTTTTGAACGTTATCGCAGTTTCCGAGCTTTACTACGTGTCAAAGGACATAAAGGGTACTCTGTTCAGAACATTCGAAGTGTTCTTTGTCACCTGCGTTATCTACTTCATTATGACATTCACAATAACGCGCATACTCAGATTTATTGAGCGCAAGCTCGACGGGCCGTCATCATATGTGATTCACCAATCCTCCACCATGCCCAACACTGAATTTGTTGCAAAAAGGAGGACTGAAAATGAGTAAAATCATTGAAATAAAGGGTCTGAAAAAATCATTCGGCGACAACGAGGTTTTGAAAAATGTCAATTTCTCGGTCAATACCGGCGATGTAACCTGTATAATCGGCGCGTCCGGCTCGGGTAAATCAACGCTTCTGCGCTGCATAAACCTTTTGGAAACCCCGACCGGCGGCAAGATTATCTACAACGGCGAAAACGTTCTTGAAACAAAGAACATTCCGCAGTACCGCACCAAGGTGGGAATGGTTTTCCAAAGCTTTAACCTGTTCGAGAACATGACAGTGCTGAAAAACTGTATGGTCGGACAAATCAAGGTTCTGAAAAAAAGCAAGGAAGAAGCAAAAAAAGTCGCACTTGCCTATCTTGAAAAGGTCGGCATGCTGCCATATATCAACGCAAAGCCAAAGCAATTATCCGGCGGACAAAAGCAGAGAGTCGCAATCGCACGCGCACTTTCGATGCACCCGGACGTTATCCTGTTCGACGAGCCTACCTCGGCTCTTGACCCCCAAATGGTCGGAGAGGTTTTGGAGGTTATCAAAAAGCTCGCCATGGAGGGACTTACAATGCTTATCGTAACCCACGAAATGGCATTTGCGCGCGATGTATCCAATCACGTTGTCTTTATGCACGACGGTGTGATCTTGGAGGAGGGTTCTCCGCAAAAGATTTTCGGCGACCCGGAGCATTCCGAAACAAAAGAATTTTTATCACGTTTCAGAAATTCGTGACATGCAAAGAAGTCGATTCCGGCGAAAGCCGTTCGGCTTCTTTTTCTTCGGGCAGTGAGATTCTTTCTTCATCTCACCGTCAATTTTGATTTTTTTAGACAAAAGACAAGCCGATTTTAGCACAAAAATCCACTTTTTTGACATTTCGTTAATATAACTCTTGCAAAAATTATAGAAATGTGCTATAATATTTCTGTGATTTACGTATAAAATGAATTTTAACATTCATTAAAAATTCAAAATTTATCGGAGGTAGATAACATGTTATCAAAGAAAGCAATGGGAATCAGTCCGTCATCCACACTTGCAATCGACGCAAAGTTCAAGGAAATGAAAGCCAACGGCGAGGACGTTGTAGGCTTCGGCGCAGGCGAGCCGGATTTTGATACACCTAAACATATCAAAGCTGCCGCCATCCGTGCAATAGAGGAAAACAAAACAAAATACACTCCCGCAGCAGGAACTGTCGAGCTGCGCAAAGCTGTTGCAAAAAAATTCAAGGAAGAAAACGGGCTTGATTACAATTTCACAAACATTGTTATCTCGAACGGTGCAAAACACTCACTGGTGAACGCATTTATGGCAATCCTGAATCCGGGTGATGAAGTTATTATCCCCGCTCCGTTTTGGGTAAGCTATCCCGAAATGGTTAAAATTGCAGACGGTATTCCCAAACCGCTTTATACCAAAGAAGAGAACAATTTCAAGGCTTCGGCGGAGGATATAAAAAATGCCATCACCGACAAAACAAAGGCTATTATCATAAACAGTCCGTCCAATCCGACAGGTATGATTTATACCGAAGATGAACTGCGCGCTATTGCCGACATTGCTGTAGAAAACAACATTTTTGTTATCTCGGATGAAATATATGAACATTTAATTTACGAAGGCAAGCATGTCAGCATTGCTTCACTCGGCGACAAAATAAAGGATTTGACAATTGTTGTAAACGGTGTTTCCAAGACGTATGCAATGACAGGCTGGAGAATCGGTTTTGCCGCCGCAAATGACAAAATCGCAAAAATAATGGCAAATATTCAGTCGCACGCGGCATCGAACCCCAACTCGATTGCACAGGCTGCTGCCGTTGCGGCACTCGAGGGCGGCATGGACGAGGTTGCGCGCATGAAGCGTCACTTCGAAAAGAGACGTGATTTCATGGTTGAAACGCTTAACAGTCTGGACAATGTTTCATGTCTGAATCCGCACGGTGCTTTTTATATAATGATGAACATCGAAAAGCTAATCGGCAAGGATTTCTACGGAACTGTTATCAACAGCTCGGACGATTTTGCCGAAGCATTCCTGCGCGTGGCAAAGGTGGCGGTTGTACCCTGCACCGGTTTCGGCGCTCCGAACTATGTGAGATGGTCATACGCAACAAGCATGGACAATATAGTCGAGGGTCTCGAAAGACTCAAAAAATTCCTTGCTCACAAATTTTAATACAGACTGAAAATTTAATAGTATATTCAAACCCTCCTGTGAATAGATATAAAATAATTACTTTTATACACAGGAGGGCTTTACTTTGAAAAACACTAAGAAAATCATGCTTATCTCATCCGCCGCCGCACTTTTTCTCGGCGCACTCGCCGGTATGCTTTATATGGCTTTTTCCGGCACCGATGACGGTCTTTATTCGTATCTTTCCCAATTTCTCACCGGATTTCCGGCGGCGGAAAACCGTTTTTCCGTCTTTAAAAATTCGCTTGCCGATAATTTCAAAATCGCGGCTGTTCTGACCGCCTGCGGCTTTTTCAAGTTCGGAATTATCGGCACACTTGCCTGCTGCGCCATAAAAGGCTTTGTCAGCGGTTTTACCACCGCCGCCTTTGTCAGATACTATTCCCTGCGCGGTCTTTTGGTTCCGCTCTCGTCGCTCATGTCCACAATCCTGTTCATCCCGGTGTTTATACTCTTTTCGGCATGCTCGGCAAGCTTTTCGCTCAAAAAAAATGAAAAAAACAGCGTCGGATCGTATCTTCTTTTGTCGCTGATTTTTCTTACTATATTTTGTGTCATTTCGTTCATGGACGGATATGTAACCACAACATTTATGAAATTGTTAAAGCCTTTTATTGTTAATAATCAGCAATTTTGACTTGTGCGGAATTAATTTCATTGTTAAAAAAATATAAAAATACTGTACAAATCGAAAAAAATGTGTTATTATATTATTATATCGATTTTGAAATGGAGGATTGACTCTCGGTGAGAGAATATATTGAAAGCTTCGGGAAATTTTTAAAAAAATCGGACAACACCATCGCGTCGTATAAGAGCGACATCAACCACTACACCGATTATCTGAATCAAAATAACATTTTTGACTATAAAAAAACAACAAAAACAACGGTTCTTACATATCTGCTCTACCTGCAAAAGACAGGGCGCGCAAATTCAACGGTATCACGAACAGTCGCATCGCTGCGCGCTTTTTATGACTATCTGATATCGGAATGCGGACTTGATTTCCCCGACCCGACCTCGGGACTCGAAGTGCCCAGGATAGAGCGGCGCATGCCTAATATACTCACCACGCGCGAGGTGGAGCTTTTTTTGGAGCAGCCCGATTCGCATGATGCCAAGGGAATGCGCGACAGAGCCATGCTTGAGCTGCTCTACGCCACCGGGATACGCGTGTCCGAGCTGATACACCTGAAAATGTCCGATGTCAATCTCCAAATCGGGTTTGTCCGCTGCCATGATGAGCGGCGCGAGCGTATCGTTCCGATAGGCACCATCGCTAAAGATGCCGTCTCGGTCTACATAGAAAAAGCAAGACACGAACTGCTGAAAGCCGAGAGCGAGCTGCTTTTTGTCAATTGCAGCGGCGGCGAGCTTTCACGCCAGGGCTTTTGGAAGATTG
Source organism: uncultured Clostridia bacterium (assembly GCA_934486735.1). Classification (GTDB taxonomy): domain Bacteria; phylum Bacillota; class Clostridia; order UBA1381; family UBA1381; genus CAKSQL01. Next base: position 52,629 of record CAKSQL010000016.1, read on the forward strand.
TGAAACAGTATCAGAAAAAAGCAAATATAAAAACCGATATAACTCCGCATGTGCTTAGACATTCATTTGCGGCACACTTGCTCGAAAACGGCGCGGATTTGAAGTCTATCCAGGAAATGCTCGGGCATGCCGATATCGCCTCCACGCAGGTTTATTCCAGACTTATAAACAACAAAATAAAGGATGTGTATGCAAAAGCACACCCCAGAGCATAATTTGATTCCTTTTAAACAAACAATCTTAAAAATTCTAACCATTACAGTATAATTTTGCATTTACAAAACAGAAGTTGAGCATTATAATATAAATATAAATTATGAAACATAGTATGTTTTGTGATTTATATGTTTTGTTCGGATGAACGGGAAAAATTTCTTCCCGTCCCTACTCCGGCAGATTGAACTGCCCGTGCGGGTTTTTCACATTATCCAAAACACACATGAGCAAAAAATCTCTTATCATTATCTTCCCTGCCGATAAGAGAAATCTAATTAATATTTAAGCTGATGCAGGGCGGCGGAATGGAGATTGTTATGAACAAGTTTATGCTCAACGAAACATCGTATCACGGTGCCGGTGCCATTAATGCTATTCCGGATGAAATAAAAAGCCGCGGATTCAAGAAAGTATTTGTTGCGTCAGATCCCGATCTTGTCAAGTTCGGAGTTTCAAAAAAGGTTACCGATATACTTGAAAAGGCAGGCATCGACTACACTCTGTATTCCGACATAAAACCGAACCCCACAATCGAAAATGTTCAGCACGGCGTTAAAGAATTTAAAGACAGCGGTGCAGACTGCATTGTTGCAATCGGCGGCGGCTCATCCATGGATACTTCAAAGGCCATCGGAATAATTATTGCCAATCCCGAGTTTGCCGATGTGCGCTCGCTTGAAGGCGTAGCACCGACAAAAAATAAATCCGTGCCGATAATTGCAGTACCGACCACTGCCGGAACTGCAGCAGAGGTCACCATTAACTATGTTATTACAGATGTCGAAAAAAAGCGCAAATTCGTGTGTGTTGACGCACATGATATACCCGTTGTCGCTGTTGTTGATCCTGATATGATGTCAACAATGCCGGCATCGCTCACCGCAGCAACCGGTATGGACGCTCTTACTCATGCTATTGAGGGTTATATAACAAAAGGTGCATGGGAGCTCTCGGACATGTTCCATATCAAGGCAATTGAAATAATTGCGCGTTCACTTCGCAATGCTGTAAAAAACGAAAAGGACGGCAGAGACGGAATGGCTCTCGGTCAGTATGTTGCCGGAATGGGATTCTCTAATGTCGGGCTCGGCGTTGACCATTCCATGGCTCACACACTTTCCGCTTATTATGATACTCCGCACGGCAAAGCATGTGCAATACTTCTCCCCGCAGTAATGGCATACAATGCCGAATATACCGGCGAAAAATACAAGGATATCGCAAAAGCTATGGGAGTTGAAAACACAGACTCCATGACTCCCGCCGAATATCGCCAAGCTGCTGTTAACGCAGTTCGCAAGCTTTCGGAGGATGTCGGAATACCTTCAAGTCTGAAGGGCATTGTTAAAGAAGAAGACATTCCCGCCCTTGCAGAATCGGCATATGCAGATGCTTGCCGTCCCGGTAATCCCAGAGATACAAACGTAGAAGAAATTGCTGAAATCTACAGAAGCTTAATATAATAATATCCCTCTTTTTATGAAATTTTAAATTTGCTCCCCTAAAATTTCATACTGTTGAAAAAGCCCGTATAAATCCGGGCTTTTTCTTCATTTTACAATATATTTCCGTGCGTCAAAAATATCAGAAAAAAATAAGAGGTAAAATATAAAAAAGATATTTTACACCCTTCAAAAAATTGTGTAAGGAGCTGTAAAAAAATTTTTTTCAGCTCCTTTCAAGCGAATAGGATGAAATTCTTCGGAATGAATAAACCGAACCCGGCAGCGTGCGTGTGTACTCTGAGAGATTCGGTTTTTCCGTAGCAAAAAGACATTTATATTAAGAAAAAAATTGAATAAAATACAACCTTACGTATCACTGAGATATTTCGTCTATTTTCCTTATTTCTTCATCTGAAAATACCGTATTATTAATACACTTGATATTGTCAAGTATCTGTTCGCTTTTTGACGCTCCGATAAGAACCGATGTTACAACACCGTCTTTAAGCACCCATGCAAGAGCCATTTCCGCAAGTGTTTGCCCGCGTTGTGCCGCAATGTCATTCAGCGCCCTTATTTGTGAAAGCTTTTCATCCGTTATTGCCGATTCTTTTAAGAATCTGCCATCGGTTTTTACACGGCTGTCGGACGGTATTCCGTTTAAATATCGGTCTGTAAGCATACCCTGTGCAAGAGGGCTGAAAGCAATTATACCCTTTTGACACTTTTTTGCTGTTTCTTTTAAGCCGTTACTTTCTATCGTTCTGTCAAATATTGAATATCTGTTCTGATTTATTATAAACGGGCATCTGAGTTCATCAAGAATTTTGCAGGCTTTTTCAAGCTGTTCTCCGTCATAGTTTGATATTCCGACATAAAGAGCCTTGCCGCTTTTCACGGCTTGGGCAAGTGCTCCCATAGTTTCCTCAAGCGGAGTGCTGCAATCGGGACGATGATGATAAAATATATCAACATACTCAAGTCCCAAACGCCTGAGACTCTGATCAAGGCTTGCAAGAATATATTTTCGGCTTCCGTTATTACCATACGGTCCGTCCCACATTTCATATCCCGCTTTTGTGCTTATTATCATTTCATCAAGATATGCACTCATTTCTTCTTTTATTATCTTTCCAAAATTTTTCTCGGCACTTCCTGCTGCCGGACCGTAATTGTTTGCAAGGTCAAAATGTGTGATTCCGTTATCGAATGCCGAAAAACACATTTCTTTCATGTTAAAATAATCCGAATTATCGCCGAAATTATGCCAAAGACCGAGAGACACTGCCGGAAGCAAAAGTCCGCTTTTTCCGCATCTGTTATACTTCATTTCTCCGTATCTGTTTTTATTTGCATTATACATAATTTTTATAACACTTCCTACTATAATAGATTTATGGGTAAAATACATGGCAACCGGTCATGTATATATCCATCTTATTGCTAAAACTGTTA
>CAKSQL010000017.1 GCA_934486735.1 uncultured Clostridia bacterium
TTTATTCAAATATTGACTCAAGTAATACAAAAATCGGTTGCATCTTTGAGTTTGCAACCGATTTTGTCTACAGTCTGTACAGCTCATTGCATAAAATGCAATGAGCTGTATTTTAAATTGCTGCCCTATTTCCACGCTTATGTGCGGAGCTTCTGTCAGAAGCTTTTCACAGGAGTTGTGCATTTTATTACTTTTGTTTAAGCGATGCGCGATATGCCGCGAGCTGCTTATCATATTCGAATGCGGCCTGCTGCTCCTGATTGGTGTATTCATGCTTCAAATTCAGCGCACGTGTTTGAGCTTCGGAGTCGAGCTTTGCTTTATATTTAAGCTGCGGCATTGTAACATCATTATAATATTGCTTGTCGTTGTTAATTTTAACATCGATAGGTCTCATGTATTCGCCGTTTGCCTTTTTGGGGATATTTAAAAGCTTTGCCTCGGCATCGGTGAAATATCCGCGCTGAATGGCGTTATTCCATGCATTTTCAAGCCTTGCCGTATCTATGCCTTGCAGCTCGGCGGCGTTCGAAATTTGTTTTCCCTCCGCATTGAGTTTTGCCATAAGGTCATTTTGTGCGTTTTCGGTACGCTTTCTTTCACTGTCGAGCCGGTTTGCGTAGTCCTGCTTGGCGGTGGTGTTTTTTTCGCTCAGCATCTTCCATGCGTTTTCGGCCTCGGCTCTTAATGCGTCGTAGCTCTGTTTTCTCATATCAAAGCCGTTTTTGTAACGTTCATAAGAGTTTTTCTCAAGCTCGGGAATCCTGTCGGCGAGCTGACTCATGTAGTAATTCAGCTGCTGATTTGCAACGCTCTGAGCCGCGCTTGTCATATTTCCGTTGTTCCGAGATGTGAATTTTGCGGCGGCATCGCGGTATGCTCTTTCGCCCTCGCGGCGGTACATATCGCTGTATGCCCGGTATGCCGGGTCCTGCGCGGGGTTGTATTTCCAGTCGCCGTAGTCCGCCAGACTCCGATACGCATTTTTTAGCGGATTTTTATATTGACTGTTCCACTTTTTGTATAGCTCATCGGCGGTGCTGATGCCGAGACGGTTTTTAGCTTTTGCATATGCCGAGTCGAGCGCTTTGCTGTCCACAACGGCTCTGTCGCCGTCCATGTAAAGCACAGGAATGTCCTCGCCGGCGACCGATACCATCCCATTGGCCGAATACGAAATTCCGCCCATCCCGGCAGGCGCGGCGTAGTCGGTTATGCGCACCGGATTTTTCCCCTCGGTTTTGTATGCGGCGTTTACAAAGCTTTGTATGTCCTGCTTTGACGCATAGCTTGTGTCATCCTTGACATACGACGGCTTCAGCTTAAGACCGTTGTAGGTCACATAGCCGTCCTGCCAGCCTATTTTTGAGTTATCAAGCCCCATGTTGTTCATCTCGGCGCGCACTCCGTAGCTGTCACCGTTTCTCGGCACCGCCGTCTTTGCGCGCGAGGTGTACACCGAGCCGGATATGTTTGTTTGCGCACTTGTCGCCTTTGGGGTTGAATTTGCAGCGGATGCCGCTGCCTGCTTTAGCTTGTTATTGCGAAATTTGATCAGTTTGTTCATCAGACTGTAAGCCATTTTCTTCATCCTCTCTGTATTGTAATTTTTTCAATCGTTCCAGCATACGTTCCTTGCCGTCGAAATTCATGCTTTCCAGAATCATGACAGCTGTTTCGGGCGGAGTGTTTGTGAATAATCCGTTTTTCCAAAGTTCAAGCACAAGCTGATTGTTGCTCTCACGTGACGACGGACTTTGCCTCTCGGGGATAACCTCGATGTCAAATTCCGCCCTGTGGTACTGCGCCGATATCGGAAATCCGAGTGAATCCCTTTTATAGTCTATCCGCTGCATCATTCGGTTGGAAAATTCCACAAACTCCACATTACCCAGCTTGTTTGTGATTCGGTATATTTTCTCATCGGTGTAAAATTCCCGGATCAGTTCGATGCAAAGCGATATGACCTCGGAATATGCGTCAAAGCTGTCGTCAATCATTGCACGCGAGAGTTTTTCGCCCGATTGCTGAAGTGTTGTTATCGCGCTCGCCGCGGTTACGCCGCCGGTTGTTGCACCCTGCTGAAAGTCTCGGTTTCCGATAACTTCTTTAAGCTCGAGAATTTTTTCTGCTCTGTGCTGCAAAACAAAATCCGATATCGACTGAGCCTGGAACGGGCGGATGTGGGTTTCGTCAAGACTGCCGTCAACGTGAATTATATCCTTTGACCAGTCCTTGAACTCCTCCTCGTTGATTGCGCCCTTGTCTTTGACAAGCCAGCGCTGTTTCCCTGCAAGGGCCGCGTTTTTCAGAATGATTCCGTCCAGCTTGTCTATATACATCTGCGGATTGCGTATAACATCGACTACGCCGTAGCCGAAAGGTGAGTCATCGCATTGATAGAGTGTGTCGAACACGACGGGATATTTCCCATGATCGTAAAGCCCGTTTTCGTATCCGGGGATATCCTCGCTCGCTTCTATCATTGTACTTTTTGCGAATTTCATCAAATGCACGCTGCCGTCGGGCTTTTTGTAGTAGCAGTCGATAACCTCGGTTCTGTCGCGGACCGTCGCTCTGCCGGTGTAAGTGTCGACTGCCGAATCGCCCTCAAAAAGGTGTGCGAATTTGGGATAGTGCTTTTTGAGCAGCTCGTTGTCAAAGGCTTGCGTTATGAACAGGAATTGAGATTCCTGAACATCGGATAAATTCATATCGCAATAAATTCCGAGAATGTTTAAGGATTTTATCTCGATTTCGCCGCTTATCCCGTTGTAAAACACGCCGTAGACCGCGGTGCCGTATTTCAGCTTTTTTCGCCAGTTTCGCTTGTAACAGCGCTTGAAACCGCTGATGTCCAGCTGCACCGGGAGAATCCTGGAAAGCAGCTCTGCCGTTTCCGAGTCCTGCGGCTCTCTTTCCAAAATCCTCGGATGCGGATAGTTGTCTATGGCGTCGGCGTATTTGTTCTCGATGGCGGAAAAGACATAAGCCGTCGCACAGGTCAGAGCGTTTTCTTCGCTGTTGTATGCGCCTGCGTTGTTTGCTTCGTGCCATTTCCTGTACCAGCGCTCATTTTCGCATATGCGGTCGTTCAGCGACTGCTTGTCACTCTTGTAAGTTTCGTACATCCCGAGAGCCTTTTCAATAAATTCCGGATTGATTTTACTCTTTGGCATTGTCATCCTCCTCTGTTTTTGTTGTGTTTTCGGTTAATATTTTAAGCCTCATAACAATCGGCTTTATAAACGACGGAACGGGCAGCCCGATGGTTGTGCAGTTTTCGAGAATGCTGAGTAATTCGTTAAGTATCAGCCAAATCGTCACGATGAGTCCGAAATAGTATTTTACTTCGTATACAATTCCGATCTGTAAAAATCCGTAATGCACAACCCAGTCGGTAATTCCGGCAGTTATGACCAAAAGCATGTAGCATACTTTTTTCAGCGCGCCGTGCTTGCCGATTCGGGAATTTAACGTCCCTGTCATCCATGCTGCCGCAACGCCCGAAATATAGTCTATCAGCATCGATCCGACAAGCACGATTATCGGAATAAACATGATATTCAGATACGCGCTCACCGATGCCCCTATTGCGGACAGCGATATTTTTATAATTTTATCCTTCATCATCCGTCCCTTTCTTTTTCTTTCTTTGCTGCGCTGCCGAAAATTCCGCCAGCCAAATACTGTCGTAAAGTTCTCTGCACCACAGCATAAGTTCTTTTATGTCCTCTGATGAGACGCCGCTCTCCTCGGGCGGCTCTCTGAGTGTGAAGTTTGCCATAGCGTTATTCTCCTTTTCACTGCCACCAGTTGTTTACCCTGTTTTTCGATTCTCTCACCGGCATGTTGCGCTCGATAAACCACCTTGCATAGTCGTCAAGGCGCGAATTGAATGCGGTTATGTGCTGATTGTAGGCATCATAGTCACGCTGGTAATAGCAGCATTTCGCCAGGATAAAATCAATGTACATTAGGTTGTAGGGAGCAGGTATAACCGTCTCGTCAGCCGATATGTCGGAAATCGGCGTGTAGCTTTCCTGCTTGCCGTCCGAGTAGCTTTTTGCGTATTCTTCTTTGAGCATAGCGCCAAGCTCATCGCACCATTTGATTTTTTCCGCTGTGCTGTAGCTGTTCGGATACAGGGTATCGGCGCTTTCTATCACTTCGATAATTTTCATTGGAATAAACCTCCGTTTCACTTATTTGTAATTCCGTCCGCCGACGTCGCCGATGAATTTTAAGCCCATTATGCAGCATTTGCCGCTGCCCTCTATGCGATACCGCCAAAAATCTCCCTCATCAAGCCGCACCGGGACGCGAATCGTCTTAAATTCGTTGTCATGCCTGCCGGTGAGACTGTCGAGACAACGTACCCATGCACCGCTGCCGCAGGATGCATATACGGTGATTTTCGAATCCTTGTCAAGCATAACTTTCAGCCATAACTCGTTGATTCGCTTCAAATCGGTTTCGTCAAAGAAATATCTCACGCTCTGTGCAAACCATTTCGGCTTTTCATTTCCGGAGTCGGTTTTGTATATTGTGCCGCCGATCAGAAGATACACGCCGCCGTCGTAGCTGAATGCGCCGCATATTTTGTTTTCGTCCTCCTTGTGCCAAACGCCGTATCTCGGGTCGAATACAAGATTTTCGCATTTGTCCGATTCGGAGGAAGCAAAATAGTGCGTGCCGTCGGTAAAGGAGAATGCAGCTTTGTATTTTGTGTTCAGCTTTTTGGAGATAAGCTGAGGCTTTGAGCCGTTCCACATGTAAAATCCGTCATTGCCCAAAAAATACAAAACATTGTCAATGACGACGCATGAATCGATATCCGCGCATCCGCATCCGTTGTAGCTTTTGCCGACGGCAAATTCGTTCGGAAGCTCGCCGTAGATTGCCTCAAGCTCGTTCTTTTTAGCGGTCACAAGCGCATCGCCGCAGGATACCACACCGAGATATCCGCCCTGACTCGATGATTCCAAAAATGCGCTGTCGCTGCTTAAGCCGTCGAAGCTTAAAAAGTCAAATAAATTTTCAATCGATGACGCATAGACGTACTCGCCGTTGGGGTTTGCACCCCAAAGCCGTCCCTTGTGCAGGGCAAGCTGAGACATGTACGGTATCTTTTTGTAAATGTGCTTTATTGTTTGGCTGGATGCGGTGTCAAAGGCTTGCTTGCCTTTGGAATTTAAAAAGGAAAATGCTATGTTGATGTTCCAAAATTCATAACCGCCCGAGGTTGAGGACCGCGTTTCGGAATAGCTCGTTACCGTTGCCGATGTTATGTCGCTTTTCGAATATTCACTCCAGCGGCTGTCGGCATAGGTCATGACTTGGTCTATAAAAACCGAATCGCCGACTTTGAAGTTGAAATATCCGCCGCTGAATTGACCGGTCGGAATTTTGTAAGTAAAACTCATTGTTCCGGTGCCGTCGGCTTTGAACGATATAGTGTTTGAAGCGAAATTTCCGACTGCTTCATATTCGCTCGATCTCACATAGTCGGTGCGCGTGTTTTCATGATCGGTGTCGTAGTAGTAAATGTACGGATCGCGGGTGGCAGAGCCGTAGCCATGGATTATCAATATACGATTCGCCCATAAAAGCTGAATTTTTCCGTCGGCGGCGAGCTCCATGCCGTAGAGATAATTGCCGTCAGAATCGTATTCGGCGGCTATTTTCATCGGTTTTGCCTTGCCGTTGTAGTAAAATGTTGTTCCGATAACTCCGCAGAAACCGGTTGGAGCTGTGTCCTCGCGCGTACCTGCAACGGCGCGGATGTCTTCGGCTTGTGCCGATATGGACTGACTGCCCGAGTCGGTGAATATCGTGTTGAACGATGCGGACTTTTCTCTCGGCTTGCGCGATGCAATGTAGGGGTATTCGTCGGAGGACATGTTTTGCATGTCACAAAATTCGCCTGCCGATACCTTGATGCCGCGGTTCAGACCCAAAAAGCTTTTTCCGTCAAAGCTTCTGAGCGAGTCGGCATTTCTTAATGAGATATATCCCAAAATGCATCCCTCCTTCTTTATTCGCCGTCAAGGCTTTGTATTGTACCTGCAATTTTTGCCATTCTCAGTTCGGCGGCACGCTCGTTTGCTGCCTTTTCGTCGAGTATAAGCTTGACTTTTCTCGGCACCATGACTTCCTCGTCAAACATAACCTGGTAGTTGGTTCCGTTCACAGTTACCGTCTGACTTGCACCTATCGGTGTGTCGGCCGGACGTCTTATCATAACAGGCACCTTTTCCTCGTAATATTGTTCCAGTTCGTTTTCAAGATTTGTTTTTTTCATATTGCATACTCTCCTTTTTGATTTTGGGGAGGGCATTTTGCCCTCCCCGGCAGTTGTAAAATTATTGAGGTTTTGTGTAAAATATAGTTATTTAAGCGTCTGCCGTAGCTGTGGATTCTATACGAACCATGTATTCGTCAACAAGAATCTTTGCAAGGTGGTGGCACTTCCAGCCCATAGTACCTCTCTGATTGAGCGGATCAGCGCTGCCTGCCGAACCCAGCTCCTTGACGATTGTTTCAAGGTTGGCTTTCGGGTCGGTTACGCCGTACGCGTCTCTGCCGATAACAAGAGTTGAATGAACCGGTTTTCCCGAGGCTGTGCCCTCGCCGGGATAAACCTTCATACCCTCGGTGATGCTTGTCGATACGGCTGCCGAGCATGTGATATACGCCTCGCCGTTTTCGCCGGCTGTTGCCGAGGAAACGGTGTAGATAAAGCCGTTCACAGCGATTTTTCTGCTTGCAAGAGCTGTTGCCTCGTCGGCGGTCAGCGTGTCGGAAACATAAATTTTTGAACCGCTTATGCTCTTTACAACAAGCTCGCTCTTGTTTGTGGCAAGGTCGCTGCCGCGGAAAACCTTTGCCTCGGTTGTCTCGACGAATCTCACGCCGTAGAGTCTGCCGATTTCGCCGCTGTACATGTCCTTGGGGTCGCTGTAGGTCTTTACATTTTCCCATGCGCTGTCGCTCATAAGGTCAAATGCAACATCGGGGTCGACAATGGCAACAAAGTCCTTGTCTATCGGGTTTGCCTTGTTTTTCTTAAGAGTTCTGACCGCCTTTCTGATTTCCTCAACCTTCATCACACAGTCGGCTGTAAGCTGAGAACGTGCGCTCTTGCCGCCGGCATATTGAACGTTTGTGCCGGTTGAAAGAATGTCGGCTGTCAGACTGTCCTGCGTCTCACCTGCGTTGTCGGCAAGAATCTCGTTGAGTCTGAGAACCTCGGGCGACGGGTCGTTCTTGTAGAAGTCAAACTCGTCGGTTGTCGAGATGTAAGCACCGTATTGCAGCGGAGTTGCCGTCACACGTGATATATTGATTGCCGTACCCTTGGGAGTAACACCCTCGGTAAGCGGAGTTGTCGCCTTGGGCAGAGGACTCATCTTGTCCCATGTGATTGTCTTTGTTCTGCCCTTGGGTATCTTTGTAAGCTGACCGAACTGGTGATGCACAAGCTTCGGCTTTGCTCTTGTAACGATGTGTCTGTTCAAAGCCTCCTGAAAAAGCGGCGCAGAGCCTTTGGAGGTTGTTGAGTTAAAATTCAAAATCTGTTCTGTATCTGTCATAATCTGATCTTCCTTTCTTTAATTACGAGTTTTTGATTTTTCTGATATATTCTTCAAATTCCTTATCCGACATGGTCTTAACGTCGTGCTTGATATTCCCGGCAACCCCGTTTGAAAGATTGCCCACCTCGGAAATTGCGCGGCGCGGCTGCTGCTTTTTCTTAAGCAGCGGATATGCCTCTGCAAGCGTTTTGTGCTCCTCCACCACAGCGCGGTAGAAATCAGGATTTGCAAAGGCTTCTTCCAAATCGAAATCCGGGATAATCTGTTTCAGCGCATTGCTCTGTCTTACCCAGTCGTTTTGTATGTCACCGATACGCTGACTGTAGCTTGCGCCGTCCTGCATGCCGAATCCCATACCGTCCGGCTGCATACCATAGCCCATGCTGTTCGGCTGCATGCCATAACCTGCATTGAATTGCTGCACGCCATAGCCTGCGCCGCCCTGCGGCATGTCAAAGCCTGTCGGATATTCGTTTTCGGACTCCGGAGCGTTGAGGTCGCGTGCAATCAATGCCGCAAGTTCGGCTCTGTCGGAGATTCCGTAGAATTTTGCTGCCGCCGCAAAGAGTGCCTCAAGATTTTCATCGCCGGTATTTGCTCCGGAAACATCGTCTGTTTGCTGCGGTGTGTTGTCTGCATTTTTTGCAGCATTGATGTACTTGTTAAATTCTTCGTCGTTCATGCTGCTGATTTTTCTTTTCATAATAAATTTCTTCCTTTCTTTAGTCCAGAGGACTCCAAATTTTTCGTTTCTGACGTCTGTTTTCTCTTGCCGGAATCGGGTTCATCATGAACATATAGCGCATGGCATCGTAGTCGTGATCCTCCATGTCGGTGTCGATGTCCTCGACGTTCGATGTCGAATATACCAATGCCGGGATAGTTCTGATAAACTGTCGGCAGGTGCTGAAAACATACATCATCGGTCTGCCGTTGTCGTCAAACGCCATTCGGTAGTGTACCTGCATTTTGCCCGGGATACGCTTGTTGTCGCCCTTGTCGAAGAAAATGCCCTCGCGCTCCATCATGTAGATTACCGTACCGTCGATTCCGCGGCTTTCGTCCCAAATTGATGGGTCGGCAACTCCGTGGATGTAGTTCCCCTTTTCGTTTTCGTCCTCGATTTCGCGGATTTTCCTGGCAATTTCTCTCGGCTCCATGCGTATGCCGGTGTTCGGCGAGTCGGTGCAGCCGTAGAACTGCCTGTAGAGATAGAGTACGCCGTCGGGATCCTGCGCCCACCATTGCACCGCGAACGGCTTTGCGTATCCGAAGTCGAAACTTCTGTAACGTTTCCAGTGCTTTGGTATTTCGAACGGTTCGATAACATGTGTGCGCAGATGCTTGGGGTTGGGGTTGTTTCGCCATTCGGAAAAAACCTGACCGTCAAAGCTGTCCCAATCGCCGTAGAGCAGGGCATTTCTCTTTGCCTCCGATTGCATTGCAAGATTGGCAAGGTAGTTGGGGTCGTTTCTGAGAAGTATTTTGTTGTCCCAGACCGAGCTGGGGATAAATATTCTCGAACGCTCGACCGAAATGCTTTTCCCCTCGTTGTTCTCGACTTCTACCTTGTAGGTAAGCGGCGTGTTCGGCTTGCACGCGGTTATGAATCTCGCCTTGACCCATGCATGACCTCTGCCGCCGGGGTTCGCCGTCGAACGGATGTAGATTCTGAGTCCGTCACCGTCGGCACGGTTTCTGCCTATCAGATAAAGATATTCTTCCTCGGAAAAATGAGTAAGCTCGTCAAAACCGATATAGGCAAAGGATAATCCCTGGTAGTTTTCGTAGCTGTCGCGGTTGGGCATGGAACCGAAATAAATTCTCGCACCGCTCGGGAAAAGCCAGCAATGCTCGGCGGAATTGTACACCGCGTCGGGATATGCCGAACGGTAGATGCGAAAGCTTTTTAGGATAAGTTCACGCAGCTGAGGATATGTTTTTCGGAAGATGATTGCCTTGTAGTGCGGAATGTGCACCTGCCTCAGTGCCTCGGCAACCAACGCCTCGCTTTTTCCTCCGCCTGCCGCGCCGCCGTAGAGCGCTTCGTACTCGGGACGGCACATAAACTCCGCCTGCCTTTTTTGCGGCTTCCAAACGACATTGTAATTCGTGTTGGACATTTCGCGGTACAGCAGCGAGTCCTGCTCGCCGTCCTCAAGCTCAAACAGCTTCAAGCCTGTCAAGCCCCCTTTCTTCGTCCGTTTCAAGAATATCGGGCAGAATCACAACTCCTCCGCTTTGAGCCTGCTCTTTCTGAGCGGTCGGTTTGTCGCTCCATTTTTCGGGGCAATAGTTTCTTAATAAGAACGATATTGCACTCAAATCCGGCGGCATCTCCTTTTCTGTGGTTGTTACTTCCACCTTGTCACCCTTGTCAACGGTTTTTGTTTCAACATATGTGTATCCCCGCGCCTTTTTCAAAAGCGCTTTTTCAACTTCTGCAAGAACGGTGTCGCGGCTGAGCGAAAGGACTGTTTCAAGCTCCTTATGCTCCTCTTTGTATTTTTTGAATGTACGGCTGCTGACGCCTAATCTTTGAGCTATCCGCTCCTCATCCAGTCCCTCCAAAATCCAGCTCTCAACCGATTGCAGATGCGGCAGAACGTGTGTTTCATACTTTGTATTTTTTGCCACACACTTCCTTCCTTTCCTCCGATGCTGCGGCCGCGTTATCGGATATCCGAAATTGATAAGGCTTGTGATTTCGCATTTCCTCGTCAATTTCAGATTACATGATAATTATACCAAATAAAATTTTCCCCGTGTTGGTGACTTTAAAAAAATTTCATGCAAACAAAAAAACAGCCACAAACCGCATAACTGTGCGGTTTGTGGCTGTTTTTAAAACATGAGTGAATTTCGAGTTTTTTCCCACTGTTGAAAATTTGCCATAAAATGGAAATAAATATTATGCTTAAATTACCTTATATCCCTGGTCCTCGATTGTCTTTTTCAACGCTCCGTCGGGCACATCCTCGCTCAGTACAACCGTGACGCTTTTGGTCTCGTGATTTGCCGAAGCGCTTTCAACGCCCGGCAGCTTTTCCAAAGCCTGCTGCACTCTGCCCTCACAGTGGGAACACATCATTCCTTCAACTTTAATTGTTTTTTCCATGGTTTTTCTCTCCTTTTTGTTTTTTATTTTTTTATCATGCTTTGAGTTGTGAATATTTACAAAATTCAGTCTCAATGCATTGGTAACAACACAAAAGCTCGACAGGCTCATCGCCGCCGCGCCGAACATCGGATTCATTTCCCATCCGAATATTCCGGAATATACTCCTGCCGCAAGAGGAATACCTATAATATTGTATATAAATGCCCAGAATAAATTTTCCTTTATATTTTTCAAAGTTGCGCGGCTCAGGCGTATGGCGGCGGGGACTTCGGCAAGCGAGCTGTTCATAAGCACAACGTCCGCCGCATCGATTGCCACATCTGTACCTGCGCCGACCGCAATGCCTATGTCTGCACGTGTGAGCGCGGGAGCGTCGTTGATACCGTCCCCGACCATTGCCACCGTGCCGCTTTTTGAAAGCTTTTGAATCTCGCTTTCCTTTCCGTCGGGCAGAACTCCGGCGATAACCTCGTCAACGCCTGCCGTTCTGCCTATTGCCGCCGCGGTTTTGGGATTGTCGCCGGTCAGCATAACAACTCTTATACCCATATTTTTCAAATCGGCAATCGCAGCCGCACTGTCCTCTTTTATAACATCGGCAACCGCGATTATTCCCAAAAGCTTTCCGCCGCCGGTGAAGAATAAGGGCGTTTTCCCGTCCTCGGCAAGCCGCTGAGCGGCGTCCGAAATATCGCTCGGAATCTCGGCTTTTGTGCTTATAAAGCTGTAGTTGCCGCCGGATAAGCTCACTCCGTCCGAAACCGCGTCAAGCCCGTTTCCGGGAGCGATTTTAAAATCGCTCACATCTTTTGCCGATATTCCGCGCTTTTGCGCCTCCTTGATTATTGCCTTTGCCAGCGGATGCTCGCTCTTTGATTCAAGAGTGTATGCCGCTTCAAGCAGCGCCGTTTCGTCAATGCCGAATGGGATGAGGTCCGTAACCTCTGGCTCGCCGCGCGTTATCGTACCGGTTTTGTCAAATACGGCGGTGGTTATTTTGCCCGTCTCCTCAAGCGACGCAGCGGTCTTGAATAAAATTCCGTTTCTCGCACCCACGCCGCTGCCTGCCATTATCGCAACCGGAGTTGCCAAACCCAAAGCGCATGGACAGCTTATAACAAGAACCGATATTCCGCGCGCTAATGCAAAGCCGACGCCTTTTCCTATTGCAAGCCATACTATAAAGGTCAGCGC
The DNA here is from genome assembly GCA_934486735.1 of uncultured Clostridia bacterium. Classification (GTDB taxonomy): domain Bacteria; phylum Bacillota; class Clostridia; order UBA1381; family UBA1381; genus CAKSQL01. The sequence goes on from CAKSQL010000017.1 coordinate 11,914, forward strand.
GGCTATGGCAATCACAACCGGAACAAAAACTCCCGAAACCCTGTCCGCAATCTTTGCGATGGGCGCTTTTGTGGCGGATGCGTCGCTCACCATTTTTATAATCTGCGCAAGAGTAGTGTCCTCGCCGACGCGCGTCGCTTCACATTCCATATATCCGGATAGATTTATCGTTGCAGCCGAAACGGTGTCGCCCTCCGATTTGTCAACAGGGATACTCTCGCCGGTCAGAGCGGATTCGTTCACCGCGCCGCCACCCTTTGTGATGATTCCGTCAACAGGAATATTCTCTCCGGGGCGTACAGCGAATATGTCGCCCTTTTTCACGCTTTCAATCGGAACGACGGTTTCTTTTCCGTCGATTATAAGCGTTGCCGATTTGGGCGCAAGCTTCATCAGACTTTTCAGCGCGTCGGTTGTCTTGCCTTTCGAGCGTGCTTCAAGCATTTTCCCGACGGTAATCAATGCAAGAATCATCGCCGCCGTCTCAAAATATAACCCATGCATGTGCGCCATTGCCAAATCCGGGTCGTTGTTCATGTATGCGCCCGTCATGGCGAACAGGGAATATAAACTGTAGATAAATGCCGCCGACGAGCCGAGAGCGACAAGCGTGTCCATGTTGGGCGCGCGGTGCATTATGCCCTCAAAGCCGCTTATAAAGAATTTTTGGTTTATAACCATAACGGCGACGGTCAGAATGAGCTGCATAAGTCCCATTGCCATGGCATTTTCGTAAAAAAACGGCGGAACGGGCAGGTGCATCATGGTGTGCCCCATCGAAAAATACATAAGTATAATTAGGAAGATTAACGACCATAACAGCCGCTTTTTCAGCTTTGGCGTCTCGGTATCGGCAAGCGAGTCGTCCTCGGCGGCTTGCTTCTTGCCCTTGACACGCGCGCCGTAGCCGGCGTCGGTAACAGCCTTTATAATCTCGGAATCCGATGCGCTGCCGCTCACTCCCATGGAGTTTGTCAAAAGGCTGACCGAGCATTCCTCAACGCCGGGAAGCTGAGATACAGCTTTCTCAACTCTTGCACTGCATGCGGCACAGCTCATGCCGCTGATTATAAATTGTCTCATATCCGCTTCATTCCTCTCTAACGGGATTCTACATAAATTTGTACAGCGTATTTATAAGCTCGTCAACCGTTTCCTCTTTGCCGTCCTTGATGTCGTCAACCACACATGTTTTTATGTGGTCCGCCAAAAGCTCGCGGACAAAGCTTTCGAGCGCGGCACGCGCCGCGGCTGTCTGAGTGAGAATATCCACACAGTAAGCATCCTTTTCAAGCATGCCCTTTATTCCTCGGATTTGCCCCTCCAGCCTGTTCAGACGGTTGATAAGCTTTTTATACTCTTCGTCACTTCGTTTTTTTGTCTTGTGACAGCAACATTCCATTGGAAGAACAGTCCTTTCTATATTAAGTATAACTCATTTTCATTTATATTATATACCCCTTGGGGGTATATGTCAAGATAATTTTGAAAAAATTTTCAAATAATATTGCAATTATAATGAAATTGGAATATAATAGATTTATCAAACAGGGGTTCGGGATAGCTTTGGAAGAATGAAGTGTCCCGACTGAGAAAGGAATGGTTAATATGAAAAGAATATTCGGAATAATTTTGGGAGCGTTGCTCATATTGGGCGGCAGTTTGTACGCGCTTAACGTGCTTGGGATAACGAACCTTGATATTTCATTTGACGGCTGGTGGACGCTTTTTATAATCGTGCCCTGCCTGGGCGGACTTTTTACAGACAGAGACAAAACCGGCAGCCTGATAGGCTTGGCGGTGGGAATTTTCCTGCTTTTGGGAGCAAGAGATATCATATCCTATGATATTTTATGGAAGCTGATACTTCCCATAATTGTGGTAGTGATAGGAATAAAGCTGATTGTAAAGGCAATACGCCCGGATAATGTACATAAAGAAAATGATTATGTCGTTATAAATGAGACTTTTTCGGATGATAAAAGGGTTGTAAAGGCAGGCGCGGTCTTCAGCGCGACAAAGTGCGATATATCGCATGATGAAGTTGTGCAGCAGGTAGACCTCTGCTGCATATTCGGCGGAGCAACCGTGATTGTGCCGGATAATGTAAAAGTAAAGCTGAATACATTTTGCCTTTTCGGCGGAATATCCGATAAAAGAGCGGTCAAAAACATAGACGAAAATTCCCCGACCATCACAATAAACGGCTTCTGCATGTTCGGCGGAGCAGATATAGTATAAGATGAAAAATTGCTGAAATAATAACGGAGGAAAAATAATGCTTCTTTATTATATAAGACATGGAAACCCGATATATAACCCCGATTCGCTCACGCCGCAGGGTGAACAGCAGGCGGAGGCGCTTTCAAAAAGACTGGCGCTGTGCGACTTTGATAAGATATATGTGTCAACGTCGAACCGCGCATATCTGACAGCGAAACCTACGCTCGAAAAGCTCGGGAAAGAGCCGGTTCGGCTCGATTGGCTGAATGAAAATCATGCATGGGAATACTTTTCCGCAGACGGAATGTGGGCGTTTCAGTCCGATTACTACCGAAAGCTCTTTAATTCGAACGAAATACGCGCATTGGGGCATAATTGGCATAAGTCGGGAAAGCTCAGCGATACGCATTTTGCCGAGGGTGTCCGCCATATGCGCAGGGACGTGTTCGGACTGATGGCGGAGCAGGGGTATGTTCACAGCGATGAAGAAAACTGCTACCTCTCCGAGGGCGGAAACGATAAAAAAATCGCGGTGTTTGCACATCAGGGAATCGGCATGGCATTTCTGAGCACATTGCTCGATATTCCCTATCCGATGTTCTGCACACATTTTGACCTGTCACATTCGAGTATGACAGTAATCGAATTTTCGCCGGAGCAAAAAAGCGTGATACCGGTTGTGCTTCAGCTGTCGAACGATTCACATATATATCGCGAGGGGCTTTCAAGGAAATATAATAATATGATAGAAATATAGAAGGACTGTGAATTGACATGTATAATATAAGAGCTGCAAAAAAAGAGGATGCGCCGCAGCTTTTGGAAATCTACGCTCCGTACGTGGAGGAAACGGCGATAACCTTTGAGTACGACGTTCCGACACTTGCCGAATTTGAAAAAAGAATTGCCGATACGCTGAAAAAGTATCCGTATATTGTTGCGGAGGACGGCGGAAAAATAATCGGATACGCATATGCGTCGGCGTTCAAGGAAAGAGCGGCATATGATTGGGCAATCGAGACTTCGGTTTATGTGGATAAAGACTGCCGCAAAAACGGAGTCGGAAAAGCGCTCTATATTGCGCTTGAGGACGCACTTGCAAAGCAGAATATAATCAATCTGAATGCATGCATAGCATACCCTGCCGAAAAAGAGGACAGGCATTTAACGGCAGACAGCGTGAAATTTCATGAGCATATGGGATATACGTTGGTCGGCAGATTCCATAAATGCGGATATAAATTCGGACGCTGGTATGATATGGTTTGGATGGAAAAGCATATCGGAGAACATCCCGATACCCCTGCCCCGGTGAAAGCATTTCCCGAGATAAGCTTATAAAAGCATTTCGGATATGGCAAACGCCGCATATCAAAGGGGTGTAAAAAAAGTGCAGAACGCTTCAAACGCACCCGACGGCGTACTCTGAGTACTCCAAGCGGTGCGTTTGAAGTGTAGTTCAAGAGCAAAAAAACAGAAAGCAATCCACAGTTTTGCGGATTTTAATATGAATTTCTACCTTTTAAGCGAATGCTATAACTATTTATGCCCTTAAACGGTCTGCGCTTTTTTACAGCCCATTTATGTGTTTTATATCTTATTTTACAGTTCTCCCGTTTGCGTAACCGTTATATTCATTGAGAAAATCCTCCGCGTTTTTAAACATTCGCACGCCGACCTGCTCTCCCTTAAAGCCGAGCGCAATACTCAGATTGCCGAAGTATTTGTCTATAATCTGTACTCGGATAAAGAGCTGATTTTCCTGACACCATGCAGCCGAAGCGGCGCATTTATACTTGTGCCCCGGTGCAGAAACAGTACCGACATCATCGGAATATCCTTCTTCCGGGAATTCTGAAAAAACATTTTTGCATATTCCGAATTTAATGCATTTTTCGCCCGTTTTGTTCGTGTACTTAAACTCGCCCTCATCGTCGTTTAAAGATAACTCAAACTCCGTAATATCCATAGGATTTTTGTCGAGTATATATTTCTTTCCGTTGACAATGCCGGTGTACTCGGTCGATTTCTTTCCCTTGACCGAGAATAATTCAAAGTCGGGAAGTGTCTCCCCGACGTATGGCGGCAGCTTATGATTTGTTGCGTTTTTGTATACAATATCGAAAAAGCCGTCCATAATAAGCGATCTTGGATTTGTATATCCCTGGTTATCTCCGGTATAAACCAAAATCATATCTTTTTCAGGCATGCAAACGGCCAATTGCTGTCCCATTCCATTAAAAAAGAATGAATTTTCTCTTGTCCGCCAAATCTGATATCCATATCCGTAGCTTTCTATCTCTCGTTCGCCGAAATTTGTGCTTTCGACCTGTTTTGCCGTTGCCTTGGTGATGTAATCTTCGTTAAGAATCTGCACGCCGTTCCATTTGCCGCTGTTCATTACAAAGCGGGCAATCTTAAGCAGATCGACGGGACGCATCAAAAATCCTGAGTCGCCCCATGAATGTCCGCCGGGACAATGCAGGCAATATGCGGTTGTAATTCCTAAAGCGTCAAATAAACGCTTTTGCAGAAAGTCGGTAAGATTTTCGCCCGAAACTCTTTCAACAAGAGCGCCCAGAACAAATGAACCGGTACTGTCATAACTGAATATTGTTCCCGATGGTCTTGAATTTTCCAAATCATTTTCAAAATAAAATCTCACTCTGTCATTGCATCTTGCCTGAAACCAGTTCCGCTCAAGCTTGGCAGTGCACATCATAAGCATGTCACGTATCGTCTGATTTCTCATATTTTCGTCTTTTTGATTTTTAAGCTCGTCCTCAAAATATTTTTCAACGGTATCGTCAAGATTGATAAGCCCCTCCTGCTCGCAAAAACCGACAGCGAGAGAAACAAGACTCTTGGTTACCGAATAAAGACGGTGACAAAAATCACGGTCAAACGGTTTCCAATATTTTTCAAACACAATGTTCTCACCGTGCGCTATTATAACGGAATGAGTTGCCAATCCGGCATTTTCCAGTTTGTTAATGTATTCTTTTATGTACTCTGTCGATATTCCGTTGTTTTCCGGTGTATCGTATTTCATGAGTTATTCCTCCGTTTTTATAAATAATAGTTGTTTTAAACATATATATTATACTACAAAAAATCTCTTTTTTCAACACTTAAGCAATATAAATTTTTATTTTTCATAGCCCGTCTTTTTCAGACTGTTAATAAATTGCTGTGCAGTCCTGCCTGACAGTCTGCCATGTTCCATGCCCCAAATGTGCGCTTGCCTTAAAAGCTCGTCCTTTTCGAAAGCAATATGATTCAGCTCTGCCAAATGCAGCACAATTTCGTTGTACTCGGCGGATATTGGTTTGGGATAGTATATCGAGACCCCAAAGCGCTCGGAAAGCGACAGCTTTTCCTGTATTGTGTCAGAGCGGTGGCGGTCATCCGAATCATCGCGGTCGCTGTTGTTTTCCTTGATTAAATGGCGGCGGTTCGATGTGGCGTAAATCAAAATGTTTTTCGGCTTAGGCTCAAGACCGCCCTCAATCAATGCTTTCAGATATTTGTATTCTATTTCAAAATCCTCGAATGACAGGTCGTCCATGAATATTATAAAGAAGTAGCTGCGGTGCTTCAGCATGTCACAAAGTTCCGGCAAAAGTCCGAATTGGTGCTTGTACACCTCGATAATTCTCAAACCGCGGTCGGAATATTCGTTCAAAAGTGCCTTTATTGCAGTGGATTTGCCCGTACCGCTGTCGCCGTAGAGCAGCACGTTGTTCGCCGATCTGCCGCTCAAAAACAGCTCGGTGTTGTCGATAAGCTCTTTCTTTTGTATTTCGTATCCCCATAGGTCGGAAAAACGTACCGGGTCAAAGCTGTCGGCAGGCTTTAACGTCAGCTGAGCGTGGTTTTCTATATGGAACGCCTTGTTAAGTCCGAAAAGTCCAACGCCGTATTCGGCAAAAAAGCTGTCAATACAGCCTTTAAATTCGGATATATCCGCAGCGGCTGACAGGTGTGAAGCAAGCTGTGATGCAAGATTGCCGATATATTCGCATTGCCCGCCGAAACCTTTTCCGCCGCAGAAATCACTTCCGAGAATACCGTTGTGCCTGATATTGAAAGCATCAAAAAGTTCTTTCATGTCAAGCTCGGCAATTGCACAAAGCGACGGCGATGAGCACTCTCTGCGCTCGCATGCAAGACTGTAAGGATTTTCGTCGTTGATAATCAGCCATGCGATAAATGTCTGCCACAGCTTTCCGCCGAAATTGTATTTTGCGGCTGCCGATATAATTTCGGAGAGCGCGCCGCTGTCTTTTTCGTTTTCAAGTATTTTAAAATAGGCATCGTATGCCTTTTGTTTCCCGAATAATATCATGAATATTCCTCCGTATGTACATATTATATTTTTATAATACTCCAAATTCGGGAAAAAGGCAAGCTTTTAAAAAATAAATGTACAATTTTTATAATATTTACGACACATCCACGCCACTGTAGTAAGTTTTAAGAATATCCACATAGTTCATTCCTTGTTCGGCGAGATAATTCGCGCCGTATTGGCTCATTCCCACACCGTGCCCAAAGCCGGTAACGCGCATAACGACATTCCCGTTTTCCTCGCTAAGTTCAACATTGGTCGAACGCAGCTCGTACATGGTGCGGAATTTTGTCCCCTTGACCGGAATGCCGCCTATTGAAAGGCTTTTTATGCCGCCTGCATCGCTGCGGACGATATCGGAAAAAAGTCCGCGGCTCCAGTCGGGATTGTCAAGATTCGATTCCGCGATTGCCTTAAATTCGTCAGCCGAGAGCGTGCGCTCGGAGTGATATCTCGGCGATGCTTCCTCGCCCTTGCTTTCGACGCTGACGAGATACGGGACATCGCCGCCCCAGACGTCTTTTGCATTCTCGGTAAAGCCCGATGAAGTGGAATGAAAAACAGCCGAAATCGGAGAATCGTTGTAAGTAATCAAAACACCGGCGGTGCTTTCCACCGCGTCGGAAATTTTTGCCCAGTATTCGTCCGCTTTGTCGGAACCCCATGCCTTTTTTCTCGCTTCTTCGCCGAGCCACGCCTTGCAATGGGTCGGGTCGGTGCAGATGTCTGCGCCCTTGTGCTCTTCCTTTGCCTGCTCGTTTTGAGCCTTGATTCTGTTCACAAGATAGGTTCTCGCCGCGGTCGCCTGTGCCTTTAATGCCTCGATTTGAAATTCGGCAGGCATTTCGGCGGCGACTACTTCTTTTAAATATTGCGACATGTCCATCTCGGCAACGCGGTCCTCCGATTTTATGTAAACCGAAATTTTGTCAAAGGTTTCGCCATTTTTGCTCCCGGGAGGGGAGTAAAATACCGAAAATTTACTTATAATGAAGTAAGGAAGAAAAAAAGTAAGCCCCAAAATCATAACTATAATTATCAAAATTCGTCTCATAAGTATCACCCTTTTCATGTATATGTTATAATAGATGAAAAATTTACAAAAAATTTTTCGAAAATATATTGCAAAATCCGTAAATCTTAGTTATAATGTTAGAGGTCGGTATTATTTTTGATATCGAAAAGATATTGGCGGATAGGAAACAAAAAATTTGCTCCTATATAAAAGCCTGCTTGAGAGGAGGTGAACGGCATGGAATTTGAAAAAGTAAAAAACGTATTAATGGAACAGCTGGGTGTTGACGAGTCTGTCATCACAATGGATTCGTCATTCGTAGACGATTTGGGTGCCGATTCTTTGGACATAGTTGAATTGATTATGGGATTGGAAACTGAATTTGACATTGAAATTCCTGACGAAGACGCGGAAAAAATCACAACAGTAGGGGATGCGGTCAACTACATCAAAGAAAGAGCGTAAAAGTTATAAGGCGGAATGGTCCTTAAAAAGCGAATTTTTCGAATTTCTTCGTTAAAAGAGGCTTGCAATCTTAATTGTGCCGGCGGCATCATGCGTTGCCGCCGGCGCTGCGATTACATATCGGATTCAAAACCGCAAAATTTTAGAAAGGGAGACAACATGATAGGATACAGCTTTAAAAATAAAGAGCTTCTGACAACTGCGCTCACGCACAGTTCATACGGAAATGAAAATCATTGTAAACATAATGAGAGATTGGAATTTTTGGGCGACTCGGTGTTGAGCGTAATTGTGAGCGACTATCTTTTTAAAAACATGCCCTCGGTCAACGAGGGGGAGCTGTCAAAGATACGCGCGTCGTTGGTGTGTGAACAATCGCTGGCAGAGCTGGCGGTGAAGATGAAAATCGGAGAAAGACTTCGTCTCGGACGCGGAGAGGAAAGCACCGGCGGACGAAAAAGAGCGTCAATACTGTCCGATGCATTTGAGGCAATTCTCGCCGCTATTTATCTGGACAGTGATATGGAAACGGCGAGAGCGTGGCTTCTTGATACCATGGCATCGGCGCTTAAGCTTGCGCTTGAGGGCAAGACATATCACGATTATAAAACCATTTTGCAGGAGACAATACAAAAACAGGGCGGCAGAGTGACATACGAAATCGTGTCCGAGACAGGACCGGATCACCATAAGGATTTTGTTGCGGAGGTTTTGATAAACAATGAAAAGAAAGCTGTCGGCGAGGGAGTAAACAAAAAGGATGCCGAGCAGAATGCCGCAAAACAAGCATTGTCGGATATGGGATATGAGATATGAAATATTTTAATATACCTGTTTTTGTTCCGCATCTCGGCTGCCCGTTCGACTGCGTGTTCTGCAATCAGCGTAGGATAACGGGAACAAGCGGCGAAGATGTTGATGAAAAAAAGGTAAAAGAGATAATAGAAGAACATTTAAAGCAGCTGCCTGCCGATGAGTGCGAGATTGAAATTGCATTTTTCGGCGGCAGCTTTACAGGCATTGACAAAAATTTGCAGGAGCGGCTTTTGGGCGCAGCATATGAATATGTCGGCAGACATGGCATTGTGGGGATAAGAGCCTCCACAAGACCGGATTATATCAGCCGCGAAGTCATGGAACGGATGACGAAATACGGGACAACCACACTGGAGCTGGGTGTTCAGAGCATGTCGCCGGAGGTGCTTTCGGCATCATGCCGCGGACATACTGCCGAAGATGTTGAAAAAGCAGTAAGTCTTATACGGGAATATCCGATAAAGCTTGGCTTGCAAATGATGACCGGACTCCCGGGAGATACAGATGAAAAATCGCTTGAAACGGCGGATAAGCTGATAGCGCTTAAGCCGGATTTTGTGCGAATCTATCCGACACTTGTTATAAAGGGAACCGCACTGGAGGATATGTACAAAAGCGGCAGTTACAGACCTCAGACGGTTTCCGAGGCAGTGGAGCTTTGCCATAAGCTTTTGCGAAAATTCAATGCCGCCGAGATCAAGGTGATTCGTGTGGGACTTCAGAATACCGATGAAATATCGCCGGACGGGTCGGTGGTCGCAGGTCCTTATCACAGCGCATTCGGAGAACTTGTCGAATCCGAAATTTACTTTGATAAAATAAAAGAAAAAATTCTGCCGATTCGGTCGGAAAATATTGTTGTGAGGGTAAATCCGCACGATGCGTCAAAAGCGGCAGGACATAAAAAATGCAATATAGAAAAAGCGGAAAAATCACTCGGGAAAAAGATAAAAATAAAATCGGACAGCAGTCTGAACCGGGGAGAAATCACAGCGGAGGGCAGGTGAGAGAATGTATTTAAAAAGAATAGAACTTCAAGGATTTAAATCTTTTGCCGATAAAACGGTTTTGGAGTTCGGACAGGGCGTAACCTCAGTTGTCGGACCGAACGGCAGCGGAAAGAGCAATATTTCCGACGCCATACGATGGGTTATGGGCGAGATGAGTGCAAAATCGCTCCGAGGCTCGAATATGCAGGATGTCATTTTCGCAGGCACGGAAAACAGAAAGCCGGTCAATTTTGCGGAGGTCAGCCTTGTTTTGGATAACACTGCGAGGATGTTCCCTATCGAATTTGACGAAATAATGGTCACAAGACGCGTTTTCCGTTCGGGCGAAAGTGTTTATCAGATAAATAAGGCAAACTGCCGCTTAAAGGACATTGTGGAGCTTTTTATGGATACCGGTATCGGCAGAGACGGATATTCCATGATAGGTCAGGGAAATGTGTCACAGATTCTTTCCACAAAGGCGGAGGACAGACGAAGTTTTTTTGAGGAGGCGGCAGGCGTTTCCAAATTTAAGCACAGGAAAGACGAGGCGGAGCGCAAGCTCTCGGCGGTCAATGATAATCTTGTGCGTATAAACGATATAACCTCCGAGCTTGAAGGACAGTTAAAGCCACTCGAAAATCAGTCAAAAAAAGCGCACAAGTACCTGCTTTTGTACGGAGAATATAAGGAACTGGACGTCAGCATGTGCCTTGTAAATCTTGAAAAGAATAAAGGACTTTTAAAAAATGCCGAGGAAGAATATGAAAGTATTTCCGGCGAAATCGAGGATTTAAAGTCCAAGGAGACCGAAATCGAGAAAAAACGTAACGAGCTTTATGAAAAAAGCGGTGAAAAGGACGAAGAGCAGGCAAAGAAAAATAATGAGCTGATAGAGAGCGAATCGGTTGGTATGGCTGCGGCAAACGAGATATCGATTGCCGAAAACGATATTAAAAACAATATTGCACTGAGCGAAAGAATAGATAATGAAATCAGTGCGATAAATAAAGAAAACGACGAATCAAAAAAGCAGATAGAGGAAATAAGGGAACGTATCAAAACGCAGGAGGAGGAATCCGCCGAGCTTTTGAAGGTGTTCGATAATATCCGCGCGGATAACGAGAGCCTTTTTTCCGGGATATCGTCCCTGCGAGATGAGATTGACGGCTTGAAAGGCGATATCATCGAAAAAATGAATGCCGCATCGGCAGAGAAAGCCAGGATAGCCGGTATGGAATCGATGCGAAAAAGCTTTCTCGAACGCCGCGAAGCTGTCGAAGCAGAGAAAAAAAGTCATGGAATGAGCATTGACGGAGTTAAGTCGGAGCTTGATAAAAACATGGCAGAGATAGAAGAAAAAAGGGGAAAGTGCAAAAAATTAAAGAGCAGAATAGACGAACTTTCGGCAGAGCTTGAAAAGAATCGGACAGATTATGATGAGAAACGCAGAAAAATTGATGAAATGAATGTTTCGCTCAATTCAAAGACCTCACAAAAGCGTATGCTGGAGGGAATGGAAAATTCCTATGAAGGTTATGCAAAAAGCGTAAAAACGGTTTTGCAGGCACAGGAGCTGAAACGCTTGTCAATCTACGGAACACTTTCGGGTCTTGTCGATGTTTCGAGGGAGTATGTCACAGCGATAGAGACAGCTCTCGGCGGAGCAATGCAAAACATCGTGGTCGAAAGCGAAGAGGATGCGAAAGAGGCAATTGCATATCTTAAAAAGACTCATTCGGGTCGTGCAACATTCTTGCCGGTCAGCTCGGTAAAGGGCAGAACTCTCGATAATGTCAAAGAGGTTTCGGCATTTAAAGGCTTTGTCGGAATTGCGTCGGAATTACTGAGTTATGATAAAAAATATGACGGAATCATAAAGAGCCTTTTGGGACGTGTTGTGGTTGTGGATAATATCGATAACGGCATAGCACTGAGCCGAAAATTCGGATATAAATTCAAAACGGTTACTCTCGGCGGAGATATATTGAATGCCGGCGGCTCGATGTCGGGCGGAAGTGTTAACAAAAGCGCGGGCTTTTTGTCACGTGCCGGGGAGATTAAAATTCTGGGTGCGGATATTGCCTCGCTTACGGCTAAAATCCGTGATATGCGAGAGGAAAATGAGGAGACCGAAAGTGATATAAAGAGCATAAATACTCAGCTTTCGGGCAGTATGCCGCTTGTGAGAGAGTACGAAAATGATCTGCTTGTCCTGGAAAACACATGCAGACATTTGAGACAAACTCTCGAAAACAGCGACAGCTCGGAAAAAGCGCTTGCGGATGAGCTTTTGCAGATTGAAAAACAGCTTTCCGAAAGCGGCGATGAAATTGCGGAGCTTATCGCAAAGAGTCGAAGAATCGAAAATGAAATTGAGGAAATGAATAAGCTTGTTGCCGAAAAGGAAGAGGAATGCGAGAACCTGTCAAAGCAAAAGGATGATAAAACTCAAGAACTCATGGATGAAACTTTGCGTCTTAAAGAGCTTGAGGGCAGCATCAGAAGCGGCAAGGACAGCATAGCGGAGATTGAAAGAAGAATTGCTTCCAATGAAACTCTGCTGATTGAAAAAAACGAGGATAAAAAAGCGTTTGCGGAGAAGAACAAAGAGCTTTCGGAGCGGATAGATGCCAAAAATGAAGAAATTGAGGCTGCCAAAAAGCTTTCGGAGAGCATAAAAGAAAGAATTGCCGAGATAGAAAAGGAAAAGGCAGGAATCGTTGAGGGACTCAAAAAGATTCAGAATAATAATAAAGATGTAACCGACCGTATGCTCGTACTTCAGCAGGCGCTTTCGCGCGCAGAGAACAAGCAGACGAAGATTGAATCGGACACAGAGAATATTATTAATCGGCTTTGGGATGATTACGAGCTTACGCCGACAGCTGCACAGGAGGTTCGCTGCGATGTTGAGGATGAGCAGGAGACCGCGCGCAAGGTGCAGGAGCTGAGAGGAAAGATAAAGGCTCTCGGCAGCGTAAACGTGGACGCGATTGAGGAATATAAATCGGTTTCCGAGCGCTATGAGTTCCTCACAAAGCAGAAAAATGACCTTGAGGAATCGAGAGAAAATCTGAATAAGGTCATAGACTCAACCCAGGAATTAATGGAGGAGCATTTCCAAAAGCAGTTTGAGGAGATAAATAAAAGCTTTTCGCATGTGTTCACCGAGTTGTTCGGCGGCGGCAGCGGAAAATTGTATTTGTCCGACCCGAACGATGCAATGGAAAGCGGTATAGAGATTGTGGCGCAGCTGCCGGGCAAAAGCACGCAGAATCTGAGCCTTTACTCGGGCGGCGAAAAGTCGTTCATCGCTATTGCCCTGCTTTTTGCGATACTCGAGGTCAAGCCTACGCCGTTTTGTATTCTTGATGAGATTGACGCAGCGCTTGACGATGTAAACGTATCGCGCTTTGCGACATATCTCAAAAATTATCTTGCACAGACGCAGTTTATAGTAATAACTCACCGCCGCGGAACAATGGAAGCCGCGAATATAATGTACGGCGTCACCATGCAGGAGAAAGGCGTATCAAAGCTTTTGTCGCTTAAGATAGATGACGTTGATGACGATATGCTGAAATAATAAATCCCGTCCGCATGTTCTGCCTGCGGCTGCGGACGGAGAAAGTCGGCTTGCAGGCAGATTGGAGAGCGGATATGGGATTTTTTGAAAAATTGAAGCAAAGCCTCGGAAAGACCAAGGAGGCAATAGGCGAACAGGTCAATAATGTGTTCAAGGTCTTTGTGCGTGTGGATGAGGAATTTTTTGAAGAGCTTGAAGAAGCTCTCATCATGGCGGATATAGGCGTTGAGACCTCGGGGGAGATAATAGAGCGCCTGCGCGACCGTGTAAAGACAAAGAGAATCACAGACGGAAACGATGTCAAGGATGAATTGAAAGCCGTTATAAGCGAGATGCTCAGCGAGATTGATACCACAATGCATCTTGAAACAACGCCGTCTGTCATTTTGGTGATAGGCGTAAACGGTGTGGGAAAGACAACAAGCATAGGCAAGCTTGCCGCGCATTATAAAGCAAATGGCAAAAAGGTCTTGCTTGCCGCAGCGGATACTTTCAGAGCGGCGGCGATAGACCAGCTGGATATCTGGGCGGAGCGCTGCGGCTGCGATATAATAAAGCAAAAGGAGAACAGCGACCCGGCGGCGGTGGTCTTTGACGCATGCAATGCCGCTAAGGCGAGGGGCGCGGATATTCTGATATGCGATACCGCCGGCAGACTTCATAATAAGAAGAATCTTATGGCAGAGCTTGCGAAAATATCAAGGGTTATCGAGCGTGAAATTCCGGACGCATCAAAGGAAATTTTGCTTGTCCTCGACGCTACAACCGGTCAGAATGCGGTAAGCCAGGCAAAACTTTTTTCAGAAGCTGCCGATATCAGCGGCATAATTCTCACAAAGCTGGACGGAACTGCAAAGGGCGGAATCGTGATTGCAATTTCCGAGGAACAGAAAATACCGGTTAAGTTTGTCGGAGTCGGCGAGGGAATAGACGATTTGCAGGAATTTGACGCACAGGATTTTGCCAAGGCCATTTTTGAGGAATAGAAAGGACCTGAGGAAAGTGCGGATAGGAATTTCTTTTGATATGCTCAGAGCTGCCGAAAAATATTGGGGCGATGAAAAGTATAAAATGGTAAAAACGCTTGGATATTCGGCAGTCGATTTTAATATGGCAGATACCGATATGCGGCTTTATTCGGCAGGGGAGGATGAGTTTAAAGAAATGCTCCTGCGCGAGAAAAAGCTTGCCGCCGAAGCCGGGACGGAAATATTCCAGGTTCACGGGCCATGGCGCTGGCCTCCGTTTGATTTTGAAGAAAGCGACCGCACGGAGCGCATGGAGAAAATGAAAAAATCCATTGCAGCCACAGCCGCATTGGGGTGCAAAAATTGGGTGGTTCATCCGATAATGCCTTTCGGAACAGAGGATATCGGAACAGAAAATGAGCCGAAAACTTGGCAGATGAATCTCGGGTTCATGTCGGAGCTTTTAAAAACGGCAAAGAAAAACGGGGTTACAATCTGCATTGAAAATATGCCGATGCATAAATTTTCAATGGCAACTCCGGAGAAAATTTTGGAATTTGTAAAAGAAATAAATGACGATAATTTCAAAATCTGCCTTGATACCGGACATGTGTCGGTATTTCCGGGCTTGTCTGTCGGCGATGAGGTCAGGCGGTTGAGAGAGGAAATAAGTGTATTTCATATTCATGATAATAAATGCGAAATAGATTTGCATATGATGCCGTATTTCGGAATTATAGACTGGAATGATTTTTCGCAGGCAATCAAGGATATAAACTATAACGGAGTTTTTTCGCTGGAATTGTCGGTTCCGGAAAAATTGTCAAGGGCTGATATGGAAAAATGGCTCAGAATGGGAGCCGGTGTTGCCGAGGGTATAATCAATGTATAAATAAAGATTTTATAAAAAAACAAGCTCTGTGCAGGAAATAAGCATGGGGCTTGTTCAGGTTATAATGAGAAAAATTTATACAAATCTCAGGCATAATAATAGTTTTGTCCTGTTTTTTGTAGTTTTTGACATTGATTTTATCATGAAAAAAGACTAAAATTATATTATAGATGACCGAGAGGGGGATAGTGCATGTTCAAAAGACTGGAGAAAAATTTAACGAACGGAATACGGGCGCTTGTGATTATGATGATGCTTATAGTCTTTGCATCGCTTATCCCGTATGAAATATATGTGTTCGGACGTGATTTTGATGATAAAGCCGACCAAACCACACGGCAGTATGCGCAGATGATAAACGCTGATATCTCGATGCTGCAAAAGGGAGTGGAACGCTTTTACATAGATGACTTGGCAGATGCGCTGAAAAATGACGATACTGCCTATGTCACCGAGAAATTCAGACAATTTGCACTCACAAATTACAATGTCGACCTGGTTGTCCCGGGCAGACGCTTTTATTCGCGCGGGATAAGAGAAGAAAGCCCGGAGATTTTCAAACGATATGAAAGATATTGCAGCGAACCGTCGTGGGGAATTTATGACAATACCTTTGAGTATCTGATACCCATACGGGACGGAGATGAAGCAATTGCATTTTTCCGCGCGCCGTATCAGCCGAGGGTCAGCAAGAGTATATTTTTGAAGTATTCAAATATATATATGCTCGATAAGGACAACAGAATATTGTGCGTGAGAAACGGTCTTAAAATGAAGCAGGATAATAATTCCGTCCTTGCGATACGGGACGGCAGGAAACCCGAATGGGCGGACAGAAGCCTTACCCGGTCGGTGCAGGGCGAGAATGCGGATATAGTATTTGTAATTTCCAGGAAACTTGTTTTTTACGAAAGCATGGCGCTTGTAACAATATCGCTCATTGCATTTGTTGTCCTGTTCGGACTTATAAATATATTTATCAATGATTTTATAAAAGGTGTTGTGCGGCGGCTTACGAGTCTGATTGTACAAATGGATGATTATATAGATAAAAAACAGGGCTGAAAACGGGCAGATCGTTTTTGTAACGAATTGTCCTGCCGATAAAAATTTTCATTATTAAATGTGCCGATGCGGCGGAACGGAGAGCTTTATGATAGGTGTACTTATAGCTGATGATGAATATTGGATAAGGGAAGGACTCAAAACAACGATAGACTGGGAGAAGTACGGATTTTATATAGTCGGCGATGCTGCCGATGCCGAGGAGGCATACGAGCTTTATCAAAAACTGCGGCCGCAGCTGATTATAAGCGATATCAGAATGGAGAAAACGAACGGGCTTGACCTGGTAAGCAGAATCCATAACGAAAATGCCGATACGGAGTTTATAATACTCAGCGGATATCAGCAGTTCGATTACGCAAAACGGGCGTTTGAAAACGGGACATTTGCATACCTTCTGAAACCGATAGAGGCGGATAAGCTGATAGAGACGATAGAGGGAGTACGGGACAAAATCCATGAAAAACGGCGGATAAAGGAAAGTCTTGCGATGATGGAAATGCAGCTGCCGGCGCTGAAATCGATATTTTACAATGACTTCATGAACGGCGGCGAGGAGTTTCTGAAAGGAAAAACGCAAAGATATAATATTGATGAGATAGGCGGCAGCTTTGTGATCTGCGCCATAGAGAACGATAAAAACAATGATGAAGTGTGCGCAACGGTTCAGCTTTTTTCCGATGCGCATGAAAAGATATGTGATTTTTGGTTCGACGGCGAGAGATATTATCTGATTATAAATGCAAATGAGGAGGAAATATCAAAGTTTGCGCTGAAAAATATGCTGCTCGAACTGAATGACGCAATAAAGGATATTACAGCTGTGGATTCGGTTCTCGGGATAAGCAGCGTCATAAAGTCAAGGGAGAATATGAAGCAGGGCTATGACGAGGCAAACGAAGTGCTCGGCAATCATCATGAAGGGAAGATACTTCATTATTATACCCCGGGAAGAGTCAAAAAGGAAGCGTCGTTTTCCTATTCGGATGTGGAAAGACTCATAACCGCGATAAACGATGTCGATTATGCCGAAGCGAAAAGAATAATCGATAAGGTCTTTTCCGCCGAATCGGACGGAGTGAATGTGGGCGAGGTGAAAAATCTTGCGTCCGAGATGATGATAATCACGCTTTTCTCGGTGTTCAAGAATAAACATGTGCTCGATGAAATATTCGGAAAAGGCTTCAATGTCCATAAAACAATATCGGAGTACGGTACTGCCGAGGAGGTTCACGACGGTGTAATAAGGCTCATAAATAAAATTTTTGAAAATCCGAATGTGTTCTTAAAATGCGGATATAATCCGAAAATTCAGCAGGCAGTTTCGATAATAATGATGTACTATTCCGAGCCGCTGTCGGTGGAAAGCGTTGCGCGCGAGCTTGATATAAGCGCGTCCTATCTCATGATGCTCTTCAAACAGGAGCTGGGGACAACGTTCAATTCATATCTGACCGAATACAGGATAAAAACGGCGATAAAACTGATGAAAAAGAATGAGTATAAAATTTATGAGATAAGTGAGATGGTCGGATATAAGGATTCGGATTATTTCACAAGGATATTTAAAAAGGTTACGGGTGTCACGCCGAAAAAATATATGAAAGGATAAAGATGCCGAATGAGACTGCCGGGATTTTTGTATAAGGAAAGAGCGCTCAGCAAAAACATTTTCATAATGGTTTTTATATTCTCGGTCATTCTCGAGCTGGTGTTCTTTTACATTGCGCGCGGCATGACATACTATGTCATAATCGACAGACATCTGGATAATTACCTCGACTGCGTGCATGATGATTTCAAGGTGTCCGTCAATTCGATGTACAGGAGCATAAAGCAGTATACAATCAATGTGAATACGGATAACAGAATTACGGATATATTGCTGTCGGATGAGGAGTATCGGACAAAGTATGATAAACTCCGGGAATATACCTCGGATGAGATTTTTTCGTATAAGCCGATAGAGGCTTTCGAGATTGTATCGAAGGACGGAGAGCATTATTTTTACAGCAGCGATAACAGGGAGTTTAAGAAAAAAGCGGATACCGGATTTATATATAGCAGCAATGCCTACGGTCTGAGTATATATGACGGACTTGCCGAGGACGAATACGGCGAAAAACTCGTGGTTGTCGGAGGCAGATTTATAAATTATAATACAGGCTATGACAACGGATATCTGCTTTTGTACATAAACGAAAAGGATTTTCATTCGATGTATAACAATTCCGTCCTAAGCGATTCGGATATATTCCTTGTTGTAAAGGATACAATCATATCGCACAATGATGCCGATAAGCTCGGCAAGGTGATATTGAATCAAAGCCTGATAAACGATAAAAGGATAGAGGATGACAGCTATCGGCTCGATATATATAAGATTCAGGGTGTGTTTGATTCGGACTTTGCCATCTACAGCAATATTTCGAAAAAGCTGATATATAATGCATATGACAATTTCAATAAGCTCACGATATTGATAATATTTGTAGATGTTGTTTTGGGCTATATTCTTGCGGAGGTAATATCGCGCAGATTGGTCAAGGAAATAACCGACTTTAAGGAAAAGCTGGATAATAACTATTCCTTTGATGAAGAGGACGGTAATGACGAAATTGCCGCATTGGAGAGCCGTTTTCATCGGTTTATCATAGAAACGGACGAACTTATGCGCAAGAATGAGGAAGCGGAAAGAAAACGGAGAAAGGCTGAAATCGCTGTATTGCAGGAGCAGATAAATCCGCATTTTATTTATAATGCCCTGGACTCGCTCAGATGGATGGCGAGAGTAAAAAAGCAGCCCGAGATAGAAAATTTCTGCTGTGCAATGGCAAATTATTTCAGATTGGGCTTGCATAAAGGGGATAGGTTTGTGCCTGCAAAAAATGAAATCGAGCATGTTAAAAATTATATAGTGATAGAGCAGATGCGGTTCCCGGGCAAGTTTGAGTGTGAATATAATGTTGAGTCGGCGGCAATGGAAAAAACCGTTCCGAAGCTGATATTGCAGCCGATTGTGGAAAATTGTATAAAGCACGGATTTGTCGGAAGAAGCCGCAACGGCGTAATAAAAATCGGAGGTACCTGCCGGGGGGATTATATAATTTTCACCGTCACCGATAACGGCTGCGGAATGGACCCGGAGCTTTTGGAAAAGGCGAAAAAAGGCGAGGATATCGGCGGATACGGAATAAAGAATGTGCGTGACAGAATTGCACTCGAATACGGAGAGGACTGCGGAGTGTTTTTCGAGAATGTGCCGCAGGGAGGTACAAGGGTTACGATAAAGCTGAAAAATATTAACTTTAATATAGAGGATGCATAGTATGCCTTCTCGGGCAGACTCGGAGTTTTCCTACGGCAAAACAAAGAGAAGCAGCGTGGAAACGGGACAATTGTATAATTGTCCTGTTTTTTGTATTTTTGTGGGGTGGTAATCGAATCGGCAAAGAGATATAATTGTATTGTAAGCAAGCGAATAAGAGGGGGTGAAGCCGAGTGAAAAGGATTTACATATCAACGCTTGCGCTGCTTGTTTGTCTTTTCGGATATTTCTATGTAAAAGCATTTTATGTTCCGCCGGACAGCGAAAAAATAAAAATCACCGTAAGCACCGACGGAGCTGTTGACGATGAATTGAAAAGCCTGAACAAAAGAGTTGAGGAGTTCGAAAAAAAGAATCCCGATATAGATATCGAGCTTTACGATTATTCGTATTATATGGATTATTTTGATGCTGCGGCAATCAACAAATCGGTTCCGATGTATTTTTCAACATGGTTTTCACAAATGGAAAGAATGATAAAAAACGGTTTTGCCACCGATCTGACGGAGTATCTGACCGAAAAGGAATATATAGATAAAATGGCGCCCGAGATAAAAAATGTAATATGCTATAATGAGCGTATTTACGGGATTCCGCAGACGGTTTATGCAATGGGCATGACCTTGTCCGAGCCGCTTTTCCGCGAGGCGGGACTTGTGGATGATGACGGAAATGTGTTGGTTCCGCAGGACTTTGACAGCGTGTGGAGATATGCAAGGATAATAAGAGAAAAGACCGGCAAGCCGGGCTATGCAATAAGGACGGACAGTAACAGCGCAGGCTGGCAGCTTTGCAATGTGGCATGGAATTACGGCGTTGAGTTCATCAGCGAAGAAAACGGGATTATGAAATCAAGCTTTGATGATGACAGACTGTGTGATATATTGAATGAGATTTATCATCTCAAATGGGATTATGATGCAATATATTATGACAGGCGTGTGAATCCGAAGGGCGGAAATGATATTGATTCGCATGAGGTCGGGATGACAGTGGCATCTCCGGAATCCGGCTGGGGGGTTGCAGCCGGAAGAGATGAGGAGGTTATATATTTTCAGATGCCGCGCGGAGACGGAGGCAGATATGCTCTGACCGGCGGCACGATAAAAATCATTTCCTCGTATGCGACGCCGGAGCAGATAGAAGCGTGCATAAAATGGGCGGAATTTAACGACGAGCTCCCCGCAAGGCTGACCAAGGAGACAAAACAAAAGTGGATAGGGCAGCTTTTGGAGTGGAAGGGACGTGAAATACTCAGAGTGCCGTATGTCTGGAAGAACGAAAAGGAAAGAAACGATGTGATAGAGTCGCTGGTTAAAAAGTATGGCAGTGAGGATGATGTTCGGGTCAGATATTATAATAACTTTGACGATACGGAGCTTAAAACCGAGGTCTCGGTCAACTGCCAAAAGCTTTACGAAATTTTGGGAAAATGTATCGATGAAGTCATGACGAACAAGGATGTTGACATAAAAGCAATAGTACATGAAGCAAATGAAAAATTTCAGAACGAATATTTAAACTAAAAAAGGAGAAATGTGTAAATGAAAAGAAAATTAACAGCGGCGGTGGTTGCCGCGGTGACGGCGGCACAGCTCATTGTATTGCCGCAGGCAGCGGTGCATGCGGAGGTTGTCACAAATGAAAAACACAGCGGAAATGCGTCGGCGTTCTTCTCTTGGAAGGGCGGCAAGGACTATTATCAGACAAGACAGTATATAGGCGTTAAGCCGAATACGAGATACCGCTATTCGGCATGGGTAAAGGCAAAGCGTGCAAACGGGACATTTATGTCAATCAGCTGGGGCACAAGAATGTCGGTCCCCACAATAGGAACAAGCTCGGATTGGCAGTATTACGAAATGTATTGGGACAGCAAGGATAAAAATCAGGCAGAGGTTCAGTTCACCCTGGACGGAACGGTTGAGGGAATCTGGCTGGATGATGTGGAGTTTTATGAGCTTGATGATGACGGAAATCCTGTCGGCGAGAATCTGTACAGCAATCCGGGCTTTGAGGACGGTATATCCGCCGGCGGCAGCAGCGATGCGGAAAAACCAAGCTCGGCTGTTGGAGATAAATATGAAAAACTGCATGACGAGCTGATGACAAAATCGGAAATAAGCATCGACGAGTTCAACGATGTGATGTCGCTGGAAAAACATGTCCCGGCGCTTTATACCGAGAACAGACCTGTCGATGCGGATATGTCAAAATGGGAAAATGAAGCGTCGTATCAATTGCCAAGAAGTGATGCACAGCTGTATACCTTTGATAATTTCGTATATGGCGGCGAGGAGGATTTGAGCGGCGAGTTCAGATTTTCTTATGACTATAACTATCTTTATATGATAGCAAAGGTTAAGGATGATGTGCATAGGATAGTGGACGATGCGACCTATTGGCAGGAGGACTGCCTGCAGCTGGCGTTCGGACAGAACACGTCGGGCTACGGCTATGAATTCGGATTCAATTACGATATCGAGAATGATAAAGTGAATTGCTATTCAACATCGGTATCGGGGGATAAGCTTTCAAAGATAAAGACGGCGGCAAAGGCAGACGGTGATACAATAATATACGAAGCGGCGATTCCATGGGAAATTACATTCGAACGATTTAACGATTCCGTCCCGATTATGATATGCGCTGCAATTAATGATAACGACAGCGGCAAACGAAAGCAGGCGCTGCAAATGGCACCGGGACTTATCGAGGGCAAGGTAAATAAGGATTTTCTTGTTTTGGATTTCCTGGGTGACAATAAGGATTGGTACGCATGGATAAGCGGTGATGTCAACAGTTATCTGAATGAGGAAAATAAATACTCGCTCATGATAGCGAACTGCGGAGATGATAAGACCTTTAAAGTAGACAGAACCGGCAGTGAAGTGACAGTGAAAAAGGGAACGATTGTAAAAACCGATTTTACATATACTGCCGAAAAGAAAGGCAAGACAAATATGGATGTAAAGATAGAGACCGGCGGAAATATATATAATATTCCGCTCGAAACCGACGTGGCGCGTGCACCGAGGAGTGCCGAGGAGCTTGAAGCGGCACGGCAGAGGGTTATAAACGAATATATTCCCGAGCTTAATAAGCTTTTGGAGGAATGTAAAAAGCAAAACATTCCTACCGATTACGAAATGGTGGATTACGCAACAATAGAACGCTTTGCCGAGTATGCGGCGGACGATATGGCGCATGGCGAGGAGGAAAGAGCAAATTATGTTCTCGACTGCCTCGATGAGCTTTATGAGAGCGCAAAAGCAGCGCTTTCGGGATACCTGGACGGAAGCAAAAAATATCATGTTGCCCAGCGTTACCAAACAAGCAAAATAGATATCGACGGCACAACGGTGTGGGCTGATATGAGAAACAGCCTGACAGGCGAGGTGACAAGACGTCCGTTTATCGGAACAGGTTACGGAAACTTCAGCCAGGCGTGCAGGGATATCCCCAACTTCGGAAAATTCGGAGTTACCAATATCCAAAATGAGTCCGGACCGCTCATGGTGTTCTTCTCAAAGGATTACGTTGCCGACTGGGAGATATTGAACAGCGGATTCGACTGTGATTTTACTCAGACGCTGGATGAGAAGCATAACGGAGCGGCGTCGCTCAAGGTGCACAGCGACGATACACAGGGCGCAAATAAATACAGATATCTGTATCAAAGCTATGACGTAAAGCCGAATACAACTTACGAGTACGGCGTAAGCGTAAAGGCGAAAAATGCAAAGACAATGTGGATATCGGTAGACGGCTGGAATACGCCGAGAAAATATCTCTCGGGTACATATGACTGGACCGATTTCAAATATGAGCATACAACCGGTGCGGACACGACCAAAATGACATTCTTCATTTTCTTTGAGGATGAAATTGAGGAAGCATATTTTGATGATTTGTTTGTGCGCGAGGTGGGCGACAGTACCAATCTTGTAAAGAACGGCGACTTTGAATACGGCGCAAATCTTGAATATATAGACGAAATCGACGCAAAGTATGACCCGACTGCGTTCTTTGAGATAGTGAATGCACTGGAACGCTCGGAGGAAAATAATGTGACATATAATGTGCTCACAAGCTTTCATTATATGCCGGGATTTTTGGGCGATGACAATGATATGAGAGACGCAAGCGGACATTTCATGCCATGGAATATAAAATCCGAAAAGCTTCGAAAGGTGTGCCGTGTCTACCTTGAAAAGCTCATAGAGCTTATAAAGGATTATAAGTCGTTAAACAGTATATGCCTTTTGAACGAACCGGCATATTGCTGCGACCAGGATGTGTTCCTGCCCGATTACCGGGAATTTTTAAAGAACAGATACGGGACAATAGAGGCGCTTAATAAGTGCTATTCATCAAATTATAATTCATTTGATGAAATAACCTTTAAGGAAGTAAAGATGAAATCCGCCGACAGTTGGGTAGACTTCGGACTGGATCTGAGCGAGCAGGAGAAACGGCCGCAGTTCTATGACTTTATCCAATTCAATGATGAGACGGTAATGGAATTTTTCAATTATCTTGCCGATACAGTGCATGAGCTTGCTCCGGATATCCCTGTACATTTCAAAACCCTCGGCGACTATTTCGGACTCGATTCCAATTATAACCGTGAGGGAATGAGACGCGGGGTCAATTTTGAGCTTTTAAAGGATAATATCCAATATAACGGATGCGATAATCACGCATATGTCGATGATTCGGACGGAGTAAATATTCTTACAAAGATACGCGCAAACGATTACATGACATCGATATTCGACGCACCTGTTTATAACACAGAGGACCATGTCATAAGAGACTCGAATAAGGATTATACTCCCGAGCAAAGAACATGGTGGTGCGCAAATGCATGGGAGTGCGCCCTGCATGGCGGAACAATGACAGTTTCGTGGGTGTGGGAAAGAAGCTGGAGCGACGGAGCATTAAAGGGCAGCATTCTGGAAAGACCGGATATCGTTGCAAGCTACGGAAAAATCGCTCTCGATATGAATAGAATGTCGTATGAATTTGATGCAATAACAAACAGAGATTCATATGTGGCGGTGCTTGATTCGGAGGGCGCAAGAAACGAAAGCAAGTCATTTGTAAATACAAGCTTTGCCGCATGGAAAGCAGGCATAATGTCGGGACAAAAGGTTCAATATGTAACCGAGAAAATGGCAGCGGACGGCAAGCTGAATGATTATAAGCTGCTGCTGATTCCCGAGGTCAATCGACTGACCGAGGACGCATTAAAGGCGGTCGAGACCTTTTTGGCAAACGGCGGCAGAGTGATTATTCTCGGCGAGGATTCCTTAAAGAGAAATGAGTACGGCTTTGCATATGATGAGTCAAGAATCAAGGCGATATATGATAAATCAGCGGTTCTGCCGATAAGCACGAGCGGAACAAAGCTTGTGGAGCCGTCGGGCGACGTGCTTCGCAATACGGTCTGGAATGAGACAGAGAAGCTTGGTCTGAATAAGGTGAAGATAGTGGATAACTCAACCGGAGAGCTTGTGCGTGATGTCGAGTGGGCATATGAGTATCTTGACGGAAAGCTTGTGATGAGCATGATGAGCTTTGATTGGAACACGACCAAAAATGTGTCGGTTTATGTTGACGGAGTCAAAGTTGAAAGCTTTGAGGAGCTGAGAAGTGAGGAAACATATAACGGAAATATTGATTTAAAGCCATATGAGCCGGTTATGCTCAGAATATGAAGAAAGGAATAGGATAGATGAAAAGAATACTCAGCATAATTTTATCCTTTGTTCTTGCGGCAGGACTTTTTGTTCTGCCGCAGGCAGAGGCAAAAAGCCTCGGTACAGTGTCTGCCGATGAGGCGATAGCTGTGATTAATATGTTTGATATAGGCATCGACACAGCTAAGATAGATATGAAAGCGCAGACAACAAGAATCGATTTTCTTGTCTGGGCGCTGAATGTAATGGGCGTAAGGCTTGAAAACGACGTTAAAGAACCGGTATTTAAGGATATCCAGCCGTCAACCGAGGCGGCAAGATACACCGAGTATGCAAAGAATTTAAAAATAGTGTCGGGCTATGAGGACGGAACCTTCCGGCCGGAAAAAGGTATCACATATATTGAAGCGGCAACAATGATTCTTGCAATTTTGAACTATCGTGAATATGCCGAAAATAACGGCGGTTATCCGACAGGCTACAGAAAGCTTGCGTCGGATATAAAGCTGGGCGCAGGGATAGATAAGGCGTCGGGAAATGAATTTTTACAGAATAAGGATGTCATGATTCTTTTTGCAAACCTGCTCAGCGCACCGGTAATAACGGTGGAGATGGACGGAAACAAAATCAGATATGGAATTTCCGAGGATGAGACGGTTGCGAGCAGATATTACGATGCCGACCTGGTCGAGGGAGTTGTTGACGGAGTTACCGGAACAAGCTTCGACGGAGAGCTTGACTATGTTGAAAATGTAATTTCGATTGACGGCGAAGTGTATGACTGTACCTTTGACGCATCGGACTTCCTCGGCAAAAGAGTGAGAGCGTTTGTAAATGAGGATAAAGTGTGCATTTGCGCAGTTCCGTACCGCAATAATGTGCTGGAGCTGAACGCAAGAGACCTTGTCCCCGGCGAAAGCTCGCTGACAAGGATATATTACGATAACGGCGGCAGCAGATATTTATATGCCAAGCTTGCCGAGCTTGCGGATGTGGTCTGTAACAAAAAGGGCTGCCCGTTATATACTTTGGAGCAGCTGCTGCCAAAGACCGGAAAAATCACACTCATTGATAATAATGACGACGGGACATATGAGGTTGTACTGGTCAACGAGTATGACATAATCAGAGTCAATTATGTTGATACCGTCAATCGGAAAATATTTAATAAATATACTCTCGGAACAGCAATGCCGTCGCTGGAGCTTCCGGAGGATATGGAATATACAATAACAAAGGATGGCAAGGAATGTAAACTGTCCGGACTCAGAAAAAACGATATATTGATGGTTTACAAATCGGTTTCGGGCGGTGAGACGGAATACAGAATTGAGGTTGTCAACAGCACTCTCAGCGGAACGGTAAAGAAAATCGATTATGCTGAAGAGGAAATATATATTGACGACGAAATGTATAATATATCACCGATATATATTGAAATAAAAAATGCATCCGACCCGGAAATAAAAGATATTTCGGCAAATGATACGGTAACGGTTTATTTTGACAGTTTCGGCGATGTTGCGGCGATAGAAAGAAACGATATTGAAAATAATCGCTACGGATATTTAAGAAAGTTCATAATTGATGAAGCGGACGATGCGAACATTGCGTTCCGCATGCTGACAACCGATGAAGAATGGGTAACTTTAAAACTCAGGAATAAAGTAAAGGTAAACGGTCAGAGCAGGCAGAGCAATAACGCAATAAAAGACCCGGAGCTTTCGCATGATATGGGAGTTACGGCGATAAGCCAGCTTTTGGAATATAAAGTGAATGCCGCAGGGGAAATAACTCAGATAAACACAGCGAGCACGAATTCCAAGAATTATGATAAATTCAGAAAAAAGACGATAAATCAGATATACAGAAAAAATAACCGTTCGTTTGATTCGATTTATCATATAACCGACGATTGCAGTGTGTTTGTTGTGCCGGACAGCAGCAGTGCAAAGGCAATGGATGAGAGTCTTTATTCGGTTTATAAAAGCGGATATTTTGAAGATTGGCAGACGTATAAGGTAGATGTTTATAACTATGATAAATTCGGCTATTCTCCGCTTTGCACATATGTTCAGAACGGTGATGAAATAGGTAATTTCTCCGCAAAGTCATTTGTATTCAATAAGCAGTCGTCAATGACCGAGAATAATGAAGTTTATCAAACCGTCGAAGGAGCTGTCGGTGCAAACTGCAGCGTGTCGGTCAAGATGGCAGAGGGCGTGTCGTCCGATTCATTTGAAAGAGGCGCAATTTATGATTTAAAGCTGAACAACAACAGTGAAATTTATGATTATACGCCGATAGTGACAAAGGCTCAGATAGGAACAAAGCTCTCCAAGCTGGACCATGGCGGAATCCATGATTCTGCAACCATAATGGGCTTTGTGACCGAAGCGGACCCGTATGACGGAAAGCTCCTGGTTGATGACGGATATGTAAAATCGGGTGAGAAGATATATAAATCAATCGCAATCGATGAAACAACAATGCTCTACACCGTCAACGAGGACGACAGAAAGAATTATATAACGGTCGGAAAATCAACCGATATAGGTGTCGGAGATTATGTAATCATAGCGTATGCGTATTCGGTGGCAACAAGAATAATCGTGTATAAACAATAAAGGAGCGGATAGGTGATGAAAAGAAAAATTTTGAGCATTGCTCTTGCGGCGGCGCTTTTGTCGGGCGGTGCGGCAGAGGCGAGCTTTGACATGACGCTTAAAAACGGCGTTGTCGGAATCAAGGGTAAAACCGAGCCGGCAAATAAAATTACCGTTCTGGCGATAAAAAAAGGAGCGTCCGCCTCGGAGCTTGGCAGCGTGTACAAAATGCTTGATTTTTATGCAGACGATAAAGGAGCTTACGGTGACAGCTTCAAGATTGTGACCGGAGAGGATAGAACGGAGGTTGACCTTTATGTGCGCGAGGGCAGTGCGGATAAATTAAGCAAGTCTTTTGTGTATATTTCGGAAGAAAAGCTTGGCGCGTTTTACAATGAAATAAAAAACGCATGCAGTGATGCAAGCGGTGCGGCGCTGAAAGCTCTGTTTGATAAAAGCGGTGATGAAATGATATACGCAGGCTTTGACTGCTCGGAGTATGATAAGCTGACGGATGAGTTGAAAAAAACAGCGGCGGCGGTGTTCGCATCGGAAAAGCCTGCCGATAACGACGCTATGATAAAGGCATTTGATAAGGGAATGGCGGCGGCTCTTGCCAATACCTGCGGAGAGAACGGCTTTGCCGGCTATTTGGAAAAATACCATGAAATAATAATCGGCGATGAGCTTTATCAAAGACTTCTTGCGGATGATAAGCTAAAGGCGTGGTGCGGCGCAAATATAACCGCGGCAGGTGCGATAAAGAGCGCAAAAGATGTCGAAGATGCATTGCTTTGCGGGGAAGCGCTTTATAAAATAAATAACTGCGCATATAATGAGTTTGATAAGCTGCTGAAAGAAAATGAGGCTCTTTTGGAGATAAAGGAAAAATATTCGGCATATGAATCGCTTTCTGAGTCAAATAAGGCAAAAGCTGCAAAAACGGCAGTGGCGTCTTTGACCTCAAAACCGGCAAGGACAGCGGATGAGCTGGTTTCGGCAATATTGTCGGCGGCTGAAGAATTTGGCAAAAAAACGTCCTCGGGCGGAGGAGGAGGGGGCGGTTCAAGCTCAGGAAAAAAGAGCACGAGCGGCTCAACAATTCTTGTCGGAACAGGAACAACGGTTGATTTCTCCAAAAAGGAGGAGGACAGCTTTACCCCAAAATCGGATATTTCAACCGACGACAGCGGAAAGGTTGTGAATAACTTCGGGGACGTAAGCGAGGATTTCTGGGCAAAGGACGCAATTTACGCAATGCGCGATAAAAAAATAATTTTGGGCTTTGAGGATAACACTTTCCGGCCGAATGATAAGCTCACAAGAGAGCAGTTCGTGGTAATGGCAGCGGCTGCATTCGGAATAAGAGCAAACGGCAATGTTGATTTTGACGATGTTGCGGACGGCGCATGGTATGCGGACGCAGTTAAAAAGGCATATAACGCCGGGATAATAAGCGGAATTTCAGAAAACAAATTCGGAACCGGGCAATATGTCACAAGACAGGATATGGCAGTTATCCTGAGCAGAATAATAGAAAAGCAAAAACTCAGCATTGAAGACGTACGCAGTTTTGAAGGCATGAAGGATGTCGATTCGATAGCGGAGTATGCAAGAGAGAGCATAGAAAGCCTGTATAAAAAGGGCATAATCTCGGGCAGTGACGGAAATATAAATCCGAACGGATTTGCAACCAGAGCGGAAGCGGCAGTGATGATATATAATATCTTAAACGGAGGTGTCGGCAAATGAGAAAGATAATAGCATGCGCAGCGGCGGTAATGCTGCTCGGTGCATCGGTATCGTATGCGGCAGAGTCGGATTTCCCCGGCTGGTCATTTGCGGATGACGGCAGCGGCGCAAAAGCCGAAATTGTTTATGATAAAGCATATGTGCAAAACGGCGATGCAGCAATGAAAATAACTCCCGAAACCGGCGAGGGCGAATATGTGATTTATCAGAATGTGACTCTTGTTCCGGGCGAAAAGTATACAATGTCGGTAAATGTGCGCGGCAAAACGAGGGGCGTATATGTGTCGGCGGACGGAGAAAAGCTGACCGTTCCGAACGGAACATTCAATAAGTACAGAGCGCTGAAAAAGGAATGGACAGCAGCGTCCGATTCGGCAAAGCTGGAAATAGTAGTCGGCGGCGGAACGGAGCAGCTCTATCTTGATAATCTGTCGCTTGTCAAAAGCGGAGACACTGCGAATCTTTTGAAGAATGCCGACTTTGAAGAGGGTGCAGACAGAACTCCGCCGGCTGAAGTTACCGACTTGTCGGCAACGGAGGGAATCGGCAGCATAACAGTGAGATGGCAGGACCCTGCGGACGAAGATTTTGATAAGGTTATTCTGACAACCTACGACAGCGAGGATAATAAAATCGGCGAGCCGAGGGAGATTGCAAAGGGAATCGAAAAGGCAGAGATAGACGGACTTGCGGAGTGGACGGATTATAAATTTGTCCTGCAAACGGTGGATAACACACTTGCAAATACTTCTGCCGGAGTCATCATAACAGCACGTTCACTCGGGGCAACATATACGGCTTCGGATTATGAATACAGCTCAGGAGTTGTTTCGTCGGAGGTGGAAAACGTAACCGAGGATAATTTTTCGGCAGAACTTGTTGTCCTTTCGTACAATGCGGACGGAACGCTGCAAAAAGTAACATCCTCGGGCAAGATTGCAATAGAAAAAGGCGAAAAACGTGTTGTATCTGCCGAGTGTGAAATAACGGGCGGAGGTTATGCCGAGGTTTTCCTTTGGGACGGAATTTTGGATATGCGTTCCTTAAAAGACAGCCTCAGAGTGGAGGAATAGCCTATGAAGAAAGGGATAATCGCGGTTCTTGCAGCGGCGGCGGTATGCGCATCGCATGGTGTGCTTGCGGCGGATCTGACAACAAGATACTCTGCGCTGCAAAGTAAATGCTCGCAGATAAAAAATCTGCTTGCGGCATGTGAAAAAAAGGGAATCGCAACAGACTACGAACGTGTGAGCTATCGAGTTCTTCAAAAATTTATCACGTTCGGAAAGGACGATATTGCGCACGACAAGACCGAAAGAGCTGAGTATATAGCCGAATGCCTTGAAAAAATTGCGGCAGAAACGACGGATACTTTGGTTAAGTATCGGCAAGGGAAAGCCGAGCCGCCGGAGCTGGACAGATATGTAAACGGCGATGTCACAGCCGACGGTTACAGTCTGATTGCGGATGTAAAGAATAATAAAACCGGGGAAATATCGCAAAAGCCGGTTATATTCACCGGTTACGGACATTTCGGAACGGTGGCGGCGGATATCGGAATATTAAAGGATTTGGGCGTGAATATAATTCAGCAGGAGATTGTTATGTATGACTGCGTGGTAGACCCGAACGCCGCCCCGATGGAGGGCTGGAGACGGCTCGATATAGGAGTGGTTGCAGACATAACGCATGAGGAAACAAATGGAGTTGACAACAGCGAGTGCCTGCATATCGTGAATCCGAACGGGTACGAGGACGGAAAATTTGTTCAGCTTTATCAAACCGTTCCGTGTGAGCCGTCAACAAAATATACCGTTTCGGTAAAAACAAAGGGAAAGGGCAGCGGGGCGTGCATCCTGCCGAACGGCTGGAACAGCGGCAGCTATGTATTTCCCGATTCCGATGAATATAAAACAACGACATTCAGCTATACAAGCGGAGCGGAGCAGTACAGCATAACGCCGTATATAATAATCAACAGCACAGCCGATTTTTATATTGATGATATATCGGTAGAGGCGAACGGAAAGAATTATATACATAACGGCGATGCGAAAAAGCCTTTAAAAACCTACACAAACAGCAGAGTGACTTTCGGAGTTGACCCCACACCTGTTTTTACAACAGCGGATACACTGAGACGTGCCGAAGCGGCGGATGTGCGTGTGGACGTGTTGCTTGCGCCGCACTATTTTCCGGATTTTCTGACAAATGCTTTGGGAGATATGAAGCATAAGCAGACCGGTATTGAGAATTTTTCGGCAAATATATATCATGATCTGTCAAGAGCGGCGATGAAAGCGTATATAGATGAAGTTCTCCCGTATTTTAAAGGCTACAGCTCGCTTAATTCGATATGCATAAGCAATGAGCCGGGTTACACGAGCAAAAATAATTCTTCATATTACAAAGCCGAATATGCAGAGTATCTGAAAGACCTGTACGGGACGGTTGAAAATCTCAATACGGCGTACGGAGCGAGTTATGCAAGCTTTGCCGATGTCCCGATGACAAAGACGAATGCGAGCATCACTCCGGAATATGCCGATTGGCGCACGTGGAATAATATTAAGTTTGCTGCCTGGCACAGGGAGGCGGCGAAGGAGATAAAAAAGATAATTCCGGGAATCCCTGTACATTCCAAAATAATGAATTATCTCAGATTTGCCGACGACGGGAGCCGGGGCAATTACAACCGATATTTCATGGATTTGGGAACCGATTCGGAGCTGTTCGATGAATTTTGCGACTATCATGGGAATGACGCACATTCGTATTATAATGTCAGCTGGGCACCGTTCACCGGCGAGCTTATGTGGTATGATTATCTTGCCTCGATATCTCAAAAGCCGATATTCAATTCGGAGGACCATATAATTGCCGACCGGAATAAGGATTATACAAAATATCAGGCAACGCATTACAGAGCAAATATGTGGCTCGGCGCATTGCATGGGCGCAGTATGCAGGCAACGTGGGTTTATGAACGCACCTATGACACTTCAAGCCTTTTGCAGGACAGCATACTGGACCGCCCGGACGTTCTTGAAATGTCGGGAAAGACAGCGCTTGATTTAAACAGACTGTCGGATAAGGTGACTGCGTTTCAGAATCAGGTGCCTGAGATAGCGATATACTTCAGCGACTATACCAGAAATTACGACAGAGCACATATGGCAAGACTTTTGTCCGATTACGAAAAGGCGATATCGTTCGGAAAAAGAGTTGCAGTGGTATCGGATAAGGAAATAGAGTCGGGAAAGCTGGATGAGAATTTCAAAATTCTTATTCTTCCGCAGGTTTCGGCAAGCTCGGAAACAGCAGTTTCAAAAATAGCCGAGTTTGCAAAACAAGGCGGCAGAATTATTTTCGGCGGCGAATGTCTGACCTATGATAAATGGCATAAAACGTTTGATAATTCCGATAAGGAATATATTAAGACAAGGTGGTATAACGGCAGCGATAATATGTCGGATGCAATTTCGTCGGTTCTGAACACGATAGATAAATACAGGATTCGTGTCATAGATACAAGTACCGGAAAGGATATAACGGACTGCGATTACCGCGCGGTCTTTATCGGCGAAACGCCGTATATCAATATATGCAGATTGGATAATATCAAATCGGAGGAGGCAAAGAATATAAAGATTGTCCGGGGCGGAAAAACGCTTGCGCCGGAGGAGGATATTCTGAATCGGGATACCGAAACGCCGGCAGTGCTCATGCCCTTTGAATCAAGACTTATACGCCTTGCCGAACCGGTTAATGATAATGATTATCAAATTGAGCTTATCAAAAGCTCGGGAGTCTTGAGCGGTAATTACAGCTTCACCGTCAGGGCGACCAATACAACATTGTCTGATGATATGCTTACTTTAAAAGCAGAATTATCTGATATAAACGGCATTATTTTGAAAGACGCAAGCTTTTCAAAGAATGTCGCGCAGGGAAAAAATATAATGTTCAGTGCGTCCGTGGCTATCCCCGCCGAGGGCTGCCGCCTGAGAATCAGCGTAGAAGACAGCAGCGGTGCGGCAAGTAAAAACACATTGAATATTGAGTAGGGCATTGCCCGATTTCCCTGTAAAAGCAATTGTAAAAAGGTGTGGCGGCGCTTTATCTTTGATTTTGCAAAAAAGCGCGGTCATACCGGCTTACATTTCATTTGTAAAAATTTAAAAATTAAGGAGGACAAGAAAAATGGCAAAAATGAAAGAAAGAATTTTGGGCGCAGCTTGCAGCGCTGCAATGCTGGCGGCAATGATTACAATGCCTGCCGCTGCTGCCGAAAAAAATTGGGTAGCAGGTAATCTCGGCGGAGACTGCTATGTGGTCAATCAGAATACCGACAGCGATTCGGTAAAGGGTTATTTTGCACAGCAGGTTTATGACGCTACCGCACCGGACGGAGATAATTGGGTAATGAAAATCATCTATCCGGGGCAGAGAGCAGACGGCAAATATATTCAGCTTACTCAGTATAACAGCCTTGATGATGTTGCTGTCGGAACAAAAGTCAGAATGAAGCTTAAATATAAAGTGGATTCCGCAGGAAATACGGGTGCGGTGGTATTTCGCGCAAATGCCGAACAGAATAGTGTAACTGCCGATATACCTGCCGATATTACCGACGGCTGGAAGGAATTTTCGTATGACTTTGATTATGCAGGCTACGATAATTCGACATTTTTCATTGAAGATAATATCACAATCAGCTTTGATGACATTCAGTTCGGAACATTGGATGATGAAAATAATTTCAATGTGCTGAAGACAAATTCATCTACATTTTGGCCGATCAATACAAGCACTCCTGCAGCTGTGAGCGGTGTGGGTGCAACGGTAACATCTGAGGGAAATGCAGTCATAAGTTTCACTCCGCCGACAGAAACGGGTGTGGAAATATATAAGTATAATATCTATGAAGTTGTTGACGGAGAATATATCCTGAAAACAACTGCCGATTATGACGCATCGTCGGCAGTGATTTCAGGTTACAGAACCGATAAAAGCTATCGCTTCGCAGTGTCGTCGCTGGGACAAAATCTCATGGAATCCGCACGTGAAACCGCTGATTACGGCGCAGTTGTCGCCGAGACCGACCCGAATGAGTACACGGCAACCGATAACTGGCTTGCCGAAGAGCCGACTTCGGGCTGCTACACCGTCTGCCAGGTCAGCAATGATACGGTAAAGGGATATCTGCTGCAGCCGACCTATGACACAACCGCTCCGGACGGAGATGACTGGACAACTCGGGTAATTTTCCCGGGCAGATATGAGGCGAATAAGTTCCTCCAGCTGGGTTATTACCATGACCTGAAAAAGAAGCTGTCGGAGGGTGACAGTGTAAGAGTGTCATTCAAGTACAGAATCAATAATAAAAATGCAGCGGAAAAAGCAATTGCATTTTTCCCGTATCAGGATGATTCGAGTATAATTGTGAATGTGCCGACAAAGGTAGAGGCAGGCTGGAATACATTCACATATGATTACACATATAAGGATATAGAATATTCAAAAATAATTGTTAAGGATTATGTGGATGTAAGCTTTGACGACGTGAAATTCGGAACTGTAGCGGACGACGGTACATTTAATGTATTGAGAACCTTCCCGTCAAACGATTGGTGGAGACTTAATAAGGACGCACCGGAGGCTGTTACGGCTCCGTCAGCTGCAGCCAATGATGACGGAACGGTTACAGTAAGTTATACCCTGCCAGAATCGAGCAGCATCGATATCTATAAGATTAAGATTTACCAGTCGGTCGGCGGAGCATGGAGACATGTAAAGAGCGTAAACTATAACGAAACAACAGCAACATTTACACCGGCTGAGGGCGGCAGCAATAACTTTGCAATTGCAACAGTGGGCAGAAATATGAAAGAGACTCTTGCCATGACTTCGATAGAGTCAGAGGATATTATAAATTTAGCAGCGTCGGCAAGTGCCGATACCGTAACGCTCACATGGAACTACGGAAAGGATGCATCGGAATATAAAGCGGTGGATATCTATAAGTCAGCAAAGGGCATAAGCAAAAAAATTGCAACTGTATTGCCGGAGCAGACAAAATTTTTGAATGATGTCGAATCGGGCGAGTATGAATTTCAGCTTGTGCCGATAATGGCAGACGGTTCAAAGGGCGGAGCGTCAAGCATTGTAGCGGCAACGACCGGACTTGTGATAAAGGGCAGAAATGACGCTATGGGCAATGACGCTTACTACGGCGAAAGCGGAAGAAAGTCGTATCAGAGCGCGTTCTACAACCAAGTGTACGAAGATGCAACCGAGAACTGGAGCGCAAGATATGAAGCCGAGGAGGGCGTTACGCTGAAGTTCAGACAGCATGGAATAAAGGCAAACGCCGGATCGACCTATAAGATGAGCTTTAAGTATAATATATACAAGACATCGGATAATGCCGAATTTTATGTTGAGCCGGTAAACGGCCGCGGCATAAAGGTTGATATTGATACGGCAGTCACATCGGGCTATAAGACCTTCACTTATGAATATACTTCAAATGAGGGCGACGATGATCATTGCTGGTTCACTTTCAGCGGCATAAGCGTGATATTTGACGATGTTACCGTTGAGGATATCACAAACGGAACAACGGTCAGAACACAGGGCTTCGGAACGTGGGGCGCACAGTCGGACGGAGTTCATCCGAGTGTTGAAGTTCCGAATGTGACAAATCTGGATGCCGAGGTTGACACAATAGGCAATGTAATTCTCACATGGAATTTGCCGGGCAATGAAGTTACAAATATAGCGGCAATCAACATTTATGAGCTTAACTTAGACGGAAGTGTAAACAGACTTTTAAAGACAGTTAAAGGAAATAACAGTTCGGCGGTTCTTACGGGACTTGCCGGCGGCAGCTATGATTTTGCGGTTGAGACATTGAACGAGAATGAGGTAAAATCGGCTGAAATGGAAAGCTATTTTGGTGCGGAAGTGCCTGAAACCCTTACCTTGAGCTTTGACAGCAATACAATAACGGCAGGTAAGCTTGGTGCAAGCGTAACAATTTCAAACGGTGCATATATCGATGCAGACGCATTCCTCGCTGTGGCATTGTATAATAAAGGCAGACTTGTCGATATTTCCACAATAACACCCGATATCAGTGATGGTACGGCTTTCCCGGCAAAATTCTCAGCTTCTGTGAATGTACCGGAAATCAAAACGGATGATAAATATACAGCTAAGGCATTTTTGTGGAACGGCACAGAGATGAAACCGCTCAGAAATTCAATATCACTGGGTGAGTAAATGCATAAAAACCTCTCCGGGATTATCCTCGGGGAGGTTTTTCCGACAAATTCTGTGTGTTCCTATTCAATCGGCACGCAGTTCAAGGCGGTTTGTTCGACCGAATCACAGTGCATCGGGAGAAGTGGAAAACACGCAGGTAAAGGCAAATGGTCGCAAATCCGGCAAAAATGTCCGAAAAGAAGAATAAAAAAACAAATTTTAGATAAAAACAGGTTAGAATCCGCATTTTTTCAGATTCTAACCTGTTTTTTGCATAGATATATAATTTAGCAAACCTTTACTGTCCAGCCGTACTTGTCCTCAAGTTTTCCGCTCTGAATGCCTGTGATTGTATCATAAAGCATTTGCGAAATTTTGCCGATTCCGCCGTCTGCAACGGTAATCTTTTTGCCGTCCCATTCGAATGAGCCGATAGGCGAAATAACAGCTGCCGTTCCTGTTCCGAAAGATTCCTTAAGGTCGCCGTGGTCGTGAGCCTCAAACAGTTCCTCTGCGGTGATTTTTCTTTCCGATACCTTGTAACCTTGGCTCTTTAAAAGCTCTATGGTTGACATTCTTGTTATACCGGGGAGGATACTGCCGGAAAGCTCGGGAGTAACAACCTCATCGCCGATTACAAAGAAAATGTTCATAGCGCCGACTTCTTCGATATATTTTCTCTCTACGCCGTCAAGCCAAAGAACCTGCGAATATCCGATTTTCTCGGCATCTGCCTGAGCTTTAAGCGAGGAAGAGTAGTTTCCTGCTGTCTTTGCAAAGCCTGTACCGCCCTTTACCGCGCGAACATATTTCTGCTCGATGTAGATGTCAACCGGCTTTAAGCCGTCGGCAAAATATGAGCCGACCGGCGAAAGGATTATAACGAATAAGAGGTGGTGTGCCGGATGAACGCCGATTTGCGGATCAATAGCAAAGATGTACGGTCTTATGTAGAGCGATGTCCCGGGCGCTGTCGGAATCCAGTCGGCATCGACTTCCACCAGTTTTTTGATTGCTTCAACGCAGAACGCCTCATCAACCGCAGGGATACACAGACGGTCGTTTGAAACATTCAGACGTGCCATATTTTTGTCCGGTCTGAACAGCTGAATGCCGCCGTCGGGGGTTTTGTAAGCCTTAAGTCCCTCAAAAACTTCCTGACCGTAGTGCAGACACATAGCAGCCGGGTCGAGGGGAATGGGAGCGTAAGGAACAATTCTTGCATCGTGCCAGCCTTCGCCTTCGTCGTAGTTCATCATAAACATGTGGTCTGTATAATAGTTTCCGAAACCGAGCTTGGACTGATCCAAAGGCTTTTGCTTCGGTGTGGTCGTTTTTGTTATTGAAATTTCCATGATATAATACCTCCAATTTGTAATACTAATTGTATTATACTACTTTTTTATCAAAATGTAAATAGTAATAACTGTTAAAATTTAATAAGAAAAAACATGTTTTTCTTGATTTTATTCCAAAAGTTGTGTTAATTTTCGCTGATTGGCGTTTGTAGGTTGACAAAATCAAAAAATAGCTGTAAAATATAATATAAACCAATTATTTATTGTACCCGGGGCAATGCCGTCAACACCGGACGGCAAGACGAACCGCAAGGGAAAAAAAGAGCGGCTCTCCGGGAATGAAAAGCAGCGTACAACGCGGTCTTTTGCGGCGGTATGCTTCCGGCATGCGGCAGCAAAAAATATTTATCGGGCGGCATGGAAACAACCACCCGAACAGTATTTATAAAAAAGGAGGAATTTTGTTTGATTCTTACTGCGGCACAAATGACGGTCAAAGCCTTGGAAAAAAACGGAGTGTCGATGATATTCGGATACCCCGGCGCGGCGAACTGCCCGATTATTGACAGGCTTGCGGATTCTGAAATTAAGCATATACTTGTCAGAAACGAACAGGGAGCTGCGCACATGGCATCTGGATATGCAAGGGCGACCGGCAAGGTCGGAGTCTGCACTGCAACCTCCGGACCGGGTGCGACAAATCTTATCACCGGTATAGCAACGGCGTTTATGGACTCTGTTCCGATGGTTATAATAACCGGGCAGGTTGCGTCGAAGATGATAGGAAGCGATGCATTTCAGGAGGTTGACATAACCGGTGCAACAATACCTTTTACAAAACATAATTACTTAATAAAAGACGGCGAAGATATACTGCGTGTCATAAATGAAGCGTTTTATATCGCGGGAACGGGCAGACCCGGACCGGTGCTCATAGATATGCCGATGGATATATTGAAGAAAAGCTTTGATTATCCGGAAAAG
The DNA here is from genome assembly GCA_934486735.1 of uncultured Clostridia bacterium. Lineage (GTDB taxonomy): Bacteria > Bacillota > Clostridia > UBA1381 > UBA1381 > CAKSQL01. The sequence goes on from CAKSQL010000017.1 coordinate 51,229, forward strand.
GACGAGCCTGTAAGCATACGCGGATATCATTTTGTCGAAAAGACAAACGAAGCGCAGATAAAAAAGGCGGCAGAAGCATTTTACGAGGCGAAAAGACCGGTGATACTTGCCGGCGGCGGAATAGTTTCGTCAAAGGCGGTTGACAGGTTCAGAAAATTTGCCGATGCTTTAAAAGTGCCTGTGGTGTCCACCATGACCGCTATAGGCGTGCTGCCCTGCGATGATGAGAACTATTTCGGAATGATAGGCTCACATGGAGTAAAAGCGGCGAATCTGGCGCTCAATAATGCCGATTTGGTCATGATTCTCGGCGCAAGACTGGGCGACCGCTCAATTGCAAACGCAAAGAATCTGAAAAGTCATGCAAAGCTGATACACATCGACATAGACCCTGCCGAGATCGGAAAGAATATAATTCCCGATATCCCGGTCGTGGGGGATATAAAGGACGCCTTAAAGCGTATAACTCCGCTTATGGCTGACCATACTCCGCCCAAAGAGTGGATAGAGCATATGCAGGAGATTAAAAAAGAAAACACCTGCGAGCCTAAGCATGAGGACTGCGGATATGTAAATCCGAGATATTTCGTCAAGCTGCTCTCACAAAAGACAGACGATGACGCATTCATATCAACCGAAGTGGGACAAAATCAAATTTGGACAGCGAATTACTATAATTTCAAAGAGCCGAAAAATTTTGTCACATCGGCAGGCTTCGGCACAATGGGCTATGGATTGCCGGCGGCAATCGGGGCATCGGCTGCATCGGGTAAACAGACGGTGGCACTTATGGGAGACGGCAGCTTTCAGATGGATTTCTGCGAGCTTGCGACCATGTGCCAGTGGGACATACCCGTTAAAATGGTAGTTTTTGAAAATAAGCGTCTGGGTATGGTGCACGAGCATCAATATCTTGTTTATAATTCGAATTACTATGCCGTAAACCTCGACGGAAGTCCGGATTTTTGCAAGCTTGCGGCGGCGTATGGAATCCCTGCGGAGAAAATAAGCGAAAACAGTGAAGCGGACGCGGCGATAGACCGCTTGCTTAAAGGCAGAGGCTCATACCTTTTGGTGGTATCGGTAAATCCGTCCGAGCCGACGGGAGACGCACTTAATGAGAATGAGCTGCCCGGAAAGGAAGCGTGATATTATGGAAAAGTATACATTGTCCGTACTGGTTGAAAACCATGCCGGAGTCCTTTCAAAGGTTGTGGGACTTTTTTCAAGGAGGGGCTTCAACATCCATTCGCTGGCGGTTGGTGTGACAAATGACGAGACCATTTCGAGAATAACCATAGAGGTGCTCGGAGACGAGGCTACGGTGGAGCAGATTGCAAAGCAGCTGAATAAGCTTGTGGATGTAATCAAGATAAAAACGCTGCGCCGCGATGACGTGGTTAAACGCGGTCTGTTGCTTGTTAAAATCAAGACCACAGCGAAGAACAGAAGTGAAGTAATTCAGATTTCGGACATTTTCAGGGCGAAGATAGTTGACCTTTCGCCGAATACGATTACGGCGGAGCTTACGGGCGACGATTCAAAGCTGGAGGCATTTTTGCAGATGCTTTCGCCCTACGGAATCGAGGAAATTGCGCGTACCGGCATGATTGCCCTGGAACGCGGAACAAATACTTTAAAAGTTTGATTAAATGAATCTCTTATCATTCCTTACCCTGCGGATAAGAGATAAACTATTAAATATTAAAGCCGGTGCAGGGCGGCGGAATGGAGACGGCGTGAAAGTTTCTTTCACGTCTGCCTCCGGCGGATTGAATCGCCCATGCGAAATTTTCCTCGCGATGCTCGGAAACGC
>CAKSQL010000018.1 GCA_934486735.1 uncultured Clostridia bacterium
GCTTTAGAGTTCGTCGGTAACTACGCCTCGGTGGACTTTCACCACAGAGCATTGATATGCCCGTCATACTAAAAAATACACTGTCCTAAAATTTTAGAACAGTGTATTTTTTGATTTTTTAAATAATTGCACAAGTGACACTATATACAGACTGAATAATATCAATAGATAAAACGGGAATATAGCCGTTGACAGCCTTTGAGCAAGTACTCCAAAAAGCCATGGCATAGCCATTATGCCGATATATGCCGCAGTCTGCTGAAATCCCATAATTGCTCCCGAGATATCTCTGCCGAACAGGCTCGGTGTAAGATGAGACAGATTCGGAAATATCGGTCCGATCCCCAAGCCAAGCAAAAACAAAGCCGCCGCGGCTATCCATGCAGATAAATTCATAACAAGAGTAACGAGCGACACGAATACAATCGCTGCCGATATGGCTATAATTCTTCGTCTCCCCAATTTTTTTGAAAAGATTCCCGAAAAAAATCTTCCGGCTGTCATTCCTATGTAAAACATCATTGTTATCTGCGCTGCACTTCCGGGCTTTATTCCCTTTGCCTCGCAAAAATAACTGCTGCACCATCCGCCGGCAGTCAGTTCTGTCGCACATGAAGTTAAAAAAGCAAATGCGCTCACACGTGCTTTAGGCATTCTCATCATTTGCCGCACGCTCAATATTTTTATCTCCGAATCGGTATCATCTCCCGCTTTGCAATCCGTACATTTTCTCCAAAAAGGAAGCGCCGCAATTGCAATTACCGAGATAATGCTCTGAATGGAAGCTATAATTATATATCCCTTTCGCCAATTATTGTCCGCACCCAATGCAGATGCGATGATATACGGACTCACCGCCACTCCCAATCCGTAAAAGCAATGCAGAAAGCTCATCTTAGCTGCGCTGAAATGTAATGCCACAAAGTTATTAAGAGCCGTATCAATGGAGCCTGCCCCCAATCCGAGCGGAATCGCCGCAACAAAGAAATATATCGGATTTGGGGCGATGGCATAAGCAAACAAAGCCGCTGCCGTCATGACAGTGCTTATCGCTGTCACTCCCCCAACTCCGAATTTTTTTATCGCTCTTGCACTTACAAGACTGGATATTATCGTGCACGCACTCACCGTCGATGTGATATAACCTGCAAGTGAAATAGGCAAATTAAGTTCCCTATAAATAACCGGCCACGCCGTACCCAATACAGAGTCCGGCAATCCGACACCGATAAAGCATATTAAAATCACGAAAAACAATGTTGTCATAAAATCACCACTTCATCTTATTTCAGTACGGATATAGCATCGGTAATCGTTTTTTCATGTGCTTCCATGCCATATTTATCAACCTCAGCCTTATTCTTTTCACCGTGAGTCAAGCAACCTGCACCGCCGATGCAGCCGCCCACACATGCCATGCCCTCAATAAAGTTAGCATCAAGCAGGTTTCGGCTTTTCTTGATAAGCGCAACCCTACATTCCTCGATTCCGTCGCAAGAATGTGATTTAAGCTCAAAATCATCATAGCCATGCTCTTTCAAGCCTTCTTTAACTGCATCGGCAAGACCTCCGCAGCGTGCAAATATTCTGCCGAAATACGATGCGTTATCAAGATAATTTTCTTCTAATGTTGTTATATCCAAATCACGGCTGTCAAACAATGCCTGCAATTCTTCAAATGTTATGCACACATCTACATACGGCTTGACTTCATCCTTTTGAACTTCCATTTTCTTAGCCGTACACGGACCTATAAAAACAATTTTTGCTGTTTTATCGGTCTTTTCCTTGATATACTTCGCAATTGTTGCCATCGGCGACAAATTGTGCGAAATATACGGCTTAAGAGCAGGATAGGATTTATTTATAAAATCCACAAATGCAGGACAGCATGAGCTTGTCAAAAATCCCTTTTCCGCCAATTCCTCAGACTCCGCATATGCCACCATATCAGCACCAAGCGCCGCCTCGACAACAGTATGGAATCCGAGCTTTTTGAGTCCTGTTATAACCTGACCAAGCTTTGCATAGGTAAACTGACTCGAAATAGACGGAGCAACCAAAGCGTACACTTTATACTTTGAATTATTCTCGCTCTTTTGTATCATATCAATACAATCCAAAATATATGACTTATCGGTAATTGCGCCGAACGGACACTGATACACGCATGCTCCGCATGCGATGCACTTATCATTGTCAATCTTTGCTGCCAGGTTTTCGTTCATTGAAATAGCTTTTACTTTACATGCACTCTGACACGGGCGCTTCATGTTTACAATTGCCGAGAACGGACAAACCTTTGCACATGCTCCGCAATTTACACATTTTGATTTATCAATGTGTGCTACATGGTTGCTGTCAAACGAAAGCGCTCCCTTTTTGCACACATCCTCACACCGGTGTGCAAGACAGCCCCTGCATGAATTTGTAACTTCATATCCGCACATCGGACACTCATCGCACGCTATTTCTATAACTTCAATAACATTGGAGTTTTCCTTGTGACCTCCCATTGCCATCTTTACTCGTTCGCTCAAAATGGCACGCTCTTTATATACGCAGCACCTCATTGTAGGCGTGTTTCCCGGCACAATTGTTTTTGGAATCTCCGTAATATTTTCAAGCAAAGTACCATTCCACGCTTGTCTTGCCACTTCACGCAAAACCTTATATTTCAAATGCTGAACTTTGGTATCAAATTTTCTCATGAAATTACCATTCCTTTCTGTGCAAGCCGCACAAGATAAGTTATCTTTTATTTCGGCAACAGGAAAGCAAATATCACAAACTGCTTAAAATATTTTCCGCAAAGAATTTCTCGGTCTCGTCCGGAGTTACCGAAAAAAACTTTCCGTCAACCGTTACGCACACTCCCTGCTCACACTTTCCTATACAAAATGTTCCCGAAAGCTCTACTTTATCGGCAAGCTTATTTTCGTCAATAAGCCGTCTAAGCTCTTCTACCACAAAACGTGAGCCTTTAACATGACATGATGAGCCGATGCATACAACAACTTTCATTTATATTGTCATCCTTTCTATTAGATAAGACAAAACACCATATTCTTTTTGTTCTGCCCCAAACAAGCTGCTTTTTTTATGCCGCCTGCGCTGCTGCGCGGTCAGCTGCCTCATCAAGCTTCTTGTTTCTGAAATAAAGACCTACGTCAATTGAAATTTCAATGAAGTTCAAAACGTAGAAGAAGAAACTCAAAAAGAATATAAATCCTGAGCCTCCGTCCATTGTTTGTATTATTTTTCTTGCAATTCCGCAGGCATAGCCTATCAGCAAAAATACTTCAAAAAACAGGCTCTTTCCCTTTGCTGTTCTTGATACGATAGACTTATGAATTGAAATAGGCCATGACAAACCGAAACAAAAAATCGTTAAAGCCTCAAGTAAATCTGTTATCATTTTTATAAACTCTCTTTCTAAATTTTAAAAAATGCAGGACAAGGTATCACGCTTTTGCATGATACCTTTGCATTTGTTTTTTAAATAATTATTTTCTTCTGTAATCCGGCAAAAGCTTCGGCGAAACCATATCGGTCTTTATGCCTGCCGCTTCTCTTTCCTCATTGAATTTTGCGATATGGTCAAGAGTCAGCTCTCCAACCTTGGTTGTCTTTGCTTTGTTTGCCGCATTTGTTCCTGCATTTCTGCCGAATACAATTATATCCAAAAGCGAATTACCCATAAGTCTGTTTCTGCCATGGATTCCGCCGACAGCCTCACCGGCAACAAACAAATTCTCAACATTCGTCGTCATGCCGTCAACGTTTATATCAAGACCGCCGTTTTGATAATGCAATGTGGGATATACCAAAATCGGCTCTTTTCTTATATCTATTCCATAGCTCATAAACATACGCATCATCGCAGGAATACGTTTTTCAATTGTGCCCTCTCCGCCGATTTTCTCAATCATCGGAGTGTCAAGCCATACAGCCTTGCCGCTGCCTGTATCAACACCCTCTGCCCTATCCGAGCATTCGCGGATAATCGATGCTGCCGCAACATCACGTGTTTCAAGCGGATGCATGAACACCTTGCCGTCACGGTTTATAAGCTTTGCACCAAGCGAACGAACCTTTTCGGTAACGAGCGCACCAAATATCTGCTGCGGAAAAGCCGCACCCGTCGGATGATATTGGAGTGTATCCGCATACAAAAGCTTTGCACCTGCTCTGTACCCGAGAACAAGTCCGTCGGCTGTTGCACCGTAGTGGTTCGATGTCGGGAAGCCCTGATAGTGCATACGGCCTGCACCGCCGGTTGCAATTATAACCGTCTTTGCTCTTGCGACCATAAGCTCTTTTGTTTCCATATTCATCAGAACCGCACCGGCTGCCTTGCCGTCCTTATCGAGAATCAGCTCGATTGCCGAGGTGAAATCAACCACAGGTATGCCGCGATTCAAAACCTCATCACGCAGGGTACGCATAATTTCAGCACCGGAATAATCCTTTGCCGCATGCATTCTCTTGCGAGACGTTCCGCCACCATGCGTTGTAATCATAGTTCCGTCCTCAGCCTTATCAAACTCAACGCCAAGGTTATTAAGCCACTGTATAGCCTCCGGAGCATCACACACCAGCTTTGCAAGCAAATCTCTTTTTGCGGCAAAGTGTCCGCCGCCGAATGCATCCAAGAAATGTATCGCCGGGGAATCATTTTCCTTATCTGCTGCCTGGATACCACCCTCTGCCATCATTGTGTTTGCATCTCCGATTCTGAGCTTTGTCACAATCATGGTCTTTGCACCGGTATTGTCTGCTTCAATCGCAGCCGACGCACCTGCACCGCCGCCGCCGATTATAAGCACATCTACATCATATGTTATATCGGAAAGGTCAACGTCCTCTGCCGATATTCTGCTCTTTGCCTGGAGCATTTCACAAAGCTCATGAGGTACTTCCTCTCCTTTGTTCGGACCTATTTTCAATTTTGAAAATTCGCCCTTTTTATAATCCGGATGATACGCCGCAAGGAGGTCGTCCTTTTCTTTAGCTGTCATACGGGTCGGTTCATACGCAATGTTCGCCTCACGCGCAGCCTCGACTGCCTTCAGCGATTCCTGAAATTCAGCTGAATACATATTTTTCTACCTCCTATTTCTCAATTTCTCTGTTGTTGTATAGCTCTTTGAGTTCTTCAATCGGCTTGCCCATTAATGCTTCTATAAGCTCAACAAACGTTCCGTCCTTAATTTCCTTTACACGATTTTCCAAATGCTCTGACTTCGGAGCAAGATATTTTCCGTTTAAGCGACGTGCAAGCATTGCCACCTGCGGATGAGATATCCCTGCCGGGCATCTTGATGAACAAACTCCGCACATAACACAATCAAAAGATTCCTCAGCGCACTTTTCAAATTCGCCGCGCTGAGCATATGCTATATACTGCATTACATTGAGTCCCTGTGTACAGCTTTTTGTGCAGGCATTACAACCGACGCAAGCATAGATTTCCGGATAAAGCTGTCTCATTATCTGCTCTGTCGGCTTTACCTTTTCTATATCATATACTTCTTTTACAAGCGGGAAAAAAGGCAGTGTTGCCACATACATGTTATCTTCTACTTTTGTCTGGCACGCAAGACATGTCTTAAGCTCTTTATCGCCCTTTATACGATAGATTGTCGCACAAGCTCCGCAAAATCCGTTTCGGCAGCCGCAGCCTCGTATAAGCTGATATCCTGCATATTCCATTGCACGCATAATTGTCAGGTTATCCGGAACGCTGTACTTTTTGCCAAACAGATACACATTTACCATGTTATCCATATAAAATCCTCCATTCAGCCGTGTTTAACCGGCAATTAAATTTAATTAATACTCATCCGGAAGCTCATCAAGTTCGTCACATCTGAACACCGGACCGTCCTTACAGACATATTTTGCACCGATGTTACATCTGCCGCACTTGCCTATTCCGCATTTCATGCGAAGCTCCATTGTTGTATATACCTGAGTTTTATCGAATCCAAGCTCCTGCAAACCGGCAAGAGTGAATTTAATCATTATAGGCGGTCCGCAGAGAATCGCAATTTTGTCGGTCGAGAAACCAAGCTCTTTTACATAATTCGGAACAAAGCCCACATGTCCGTCCCATTCAGGCTGTTCGCGGTCGATTGTGAGGTGAACATTTACACCTGCATCCTTTGACCATTCGTCTATAATTTCTTTATAATCAACCAAATCCTGCATGCTGCGCGAGCCGTACACAATATCGATTTTTCCATATCTGTCGCGGTAGTGACGGCAGTAATTTATAACCGAACGCAGAGGTGCAAGACCGATACCGCCGGCGATAAAGAGCATATCATGTCCGGCAAATTCGGTATCCACCGGAAACGGTCTGCCGTAAGGCCCGCGAATTGTAATCTGCTGCCCCACCTCCATTGAATGAAGCCATTCGGTAACACAGCCGCATTTCTTTATAGAAAACTCCATAAATTCCGTATTGGTCGGCGAAGATGTTATGGAGAACATTGCCTCGCCCACTCCCGGAACAGAAAGCATTGCACATTGTCCGGGCATATGCTCAAATGCCTTTTTTCCGTCCGGAGTTACCACACGAAAGGTTTTTACATCCGGAGTGTCTATCCGAATATCAGTCACCTCTCCGATAACCGGAATAAGAGGTTCTTTAATATTAACCATTGCTATAACCATTCCTTTCCGTGCCGTTGGCACAAAATATTAGTTCTTAGTCTGCATAAATAAATTTTCATAAGCATATTATTCTGACAAAACGCCGCATCAAGCAGCAGGCACAGCGCCGCACACGGATACCGTCCCGTGCGTCAGAGCAGTGCTGCGGGCAATTTTATTCGTCCCTGAGGCTGAAAGAAAATTGTTCACAGGGCTGCTGTGTCGTGAGCGGTGCCGTACATGGGTACTGCCCCGAGCGTCAGAGTAGTGCTGTGGGCAATTTTATTCAGCCGAACCTCCTAATTTTTTCATAACCTTTACTATATTCATCTGTATCGGACACTTCGCCAAACATCTGCCGCAGCCTACGCAGGAAAATAGTCCGTCATTATTGGTTGGATAATATACAAGCTTATGCATAAATCTTTGGCGAAATCTTTCAAGCTGAGTGAGGCGGGGCTGACCTGCCGACATTTTGGTAAAGTCAGAGTACATGCATGAATCCCAGCAGCGAAAACGCTTTACACCATGACCTGTATTGAAGTCTTTGATATCATAGCACTGACATGTGGGGCACACAAAGGTGCATGTTCCGCAGCCGAGACAGCTTTCGGAAAGCTCTTTCCATTCCGGTGCATCAAAAAACTTGCTTGTCTTATCTGAACCAAATGCATCAGCTGTCAGATTTTTAAGCGGCAGCTTATCCAGTCTCTCCCGAATGATATTTTTTTCGTTTTCCGCTGTTTTTCCGTCATCTTCTTCGGTTATACTTTCAATCAGTTTCAGCAGATTTTCACCTTTTTCGGTTTTTGCGTCCATATAGATTGCATCGCTTGTTTTATAGCACACAACATCGCCCTCCGGCTCTGATGCATCTATTCCAAACGTTTTGCAAAAGCATGTTTCAACCGGTCTTGAACACGCTGCCGAAACAATTATTCCATGCTCCCGGCGGTTTTTATAATACGAATCAACCGGCTCTGCCAAAAATACTCTGTCCAGAACTTCAAAGCTTTTTACATCACATGCGCGAACGCCGAAAATGACAAAATCCTCGGTTTCGCTGCGTGTATCTATTACCTCTATCGACTTTCCGTCAACCTTGAAATCCATAAGATTTTCAGTCTGAGGAAAGAAGAAATCCTTTGCACTTCTGACGGTGTTGAGTGCGTCCGAGAGCTTTTTGCCCTCCTCCCACTTTTCAAACTTTGCTCCGGCTTTGGTATCAACCGGCAGATAAAGGCTTTTGTTTTCCGCTATCATAGCAAACATGCTATCCAATTTATCAAGTGATATTTTACGCATTCTCGTCACCTCTTTCTACCGCTTCGGCAGGCTCTGCATCATCAACAGTGTAATCCACAATCGGAGCGCGGCTTCCAACCTCCGCTCCTGCCTGATAATCTCCGTAAAGCTCGTCTATATCCTTTATAAACTTACGATTCAAAAGATGCAGCGGAATGTGCTGCGGACATACTCTTGAACATTCGCCGCAGTCGGTACAGCGTCCCGCAACATGAAATGCACGTATAATGTGGAACATTTTTTCCTCAAATTCATTCGATGCAGCTTTATTCTCAACGCCCGATTCGGGGTTATCAAATACGCATTTTTCGCACGTACATGCAGGACATACATCTCTGCAGGCATTACATCTGATACATCTTGAAAGCTCGTTCTGCCAAAAAGCAAAACGTTCATCCGGGGTCATTTTTTCAAGTTCCGCAACTTCATCAAATCTGTGTGAATCACACACTTCTCCGTCCTCTCCCAAAAGCTCGTCGTATGCAACATGCTTTTTGGATTTACAGTTTTGACATCTTTCGGCAAGCAGCTCATCTTTTTGAACTGTAATGTCACCGTCATAAAGAGTTTTTATGACAACATTGTCGCCGTCTTCCGAAACCGCTGCAATTCCATCTGCTTTATCTTTGAGAATTTTTATATCTATCATACCGTTACAAGGTACGCCTACCACGTATACTTTTTCACGGTCAAAGCGATGTTCTGTCAAAAGTTGGTTAAAGCTGTATGTGTCACATGGCTTTAAAAATACCAGAACTTTGTTGTCGCTTTTTATTGTCTCTTTAACAAGATATTTGGAAAAATTTGCGCCGCAGAAATCATTCCATACAAACTCCTTTTCAAGCTCATCCGAAGAAGTAAATAACGCCGGGGTTATATCATAGTCAAATTCTCCCGTTTTCCAGCCGAGTATGCGGTCAACAGTTCCTTTTTCAAGCAGCTCCGCTGCCTTTTTAATGAGAACTTCACGTGTTATTTCTTGCATCGTAAATCCTCCAATCTCTTGTTTTCACCAAGTGCCGCAACCTTTTCGGCAAAGTCATTCATCGTTGCCGCAAACTTTGCACCCTCTGCCGCACTTACCCACTCAACACGGGTACGTTCTCTTTCGATGCCGAGATAGTCAAGCATTGAGAAAAGCAATGCCATACGGCGGCGTGTGTAATAATTGCCCGATGTGTAATGGCAGTCTCCGGGGTGACAGCCGCATATGATAACGCCGTCCGCACCTCTTTGGAATGCACGCAGTATGAACATCGGATTTACTCTGCATGAGCAGGGTACACGAATAATCTTTACATCTGCCGGATAATTAAGTCTGTTATTTCCCGCAAGATCCGCTCCGGCATATGAACACCAGTTACAGCAGAAAGCAACGATCAACGGTTTATAATTATTTACTTGCATATTGCGTCCACCTCCGCTATAATTTGTTTATTCTTAAAGCCCTTCAAATCCATAGCTCCCGACATACAGGCAACCGTACAAGCTCCGCAGCCTTGACAAACCGCTTCATTTACAACAGCCACACGGCGAACTCTTGTTGTTCTGTCCGGCATTCTGAATTCTTTTTCAACATAGGTAATTGCGCCGTACGGGCATACCTTTTCACAGGTTGAGCAGCCGTTACACATCATTTCGTCGGAATGTGCAACGCACGGGTTACCCGTAAGCTTATCCTTGCACAAGAGTCCGATAACTTTTGATGCAGCTGCTCCTGCCTGGGAAACCGTCTCCGGAATATCCTTTGGGCCCTGACATGTGCCTGAAAGGAATACACCTGCAGTCGGACTTTCAACCGGTCTGAGCTTCGGATGAGCTTCTGTGAAGAAATCGTTTGTATCCATGCTTGCAGTCAGCATTGTGGCAAGCGGACGCGCCGACTTATCAGGCTCTATTGCAGCAGCCAGGACAACCAAATCCGCATCGATATGCAGCTGCTTGTTTGCTATCAAATCCGATGCCTGAACTTTCAGCTTATTGCCCTCGGGCGAAACCTTGCCGACCATTCCTTTTATATAGTGAACTCCGTATTCCTCTACGGCACGGCGATAAAATTCATCAAAATTCTTGCCCGGAGTACGCACGTCTATATAGAACACATAAACATCTGTGTCGGGATATTTATCGCGGGTCAGCATTGCATGCTTAGCTGTGTACATACAGCATATCTTTGAGCAATATTCCTTGCCTTTTTCAGCGCATGCCGCACATCTTGAGCCTACACACTGTACAAATACGATTGTGTGCGGATGCTCTCCGTCGGACGGACGCAAAAGCTTGCCCTGCGTCGGTCCTGCCGCATTGGTAAGTCTTTCAAATTCAAGTGATGTGATAACATCTTTGGACTGTGAATATGCATATTCATCGAATTTATCCATTGAAATCGGATTAAATCCCGTTGCAACAACAATTGCGCCGTATTTCTCCTTGATAAATTCATCTTTTGCTTCATAATCTATAGCTCCGGCAGTACATACTTTTGAACAAACTCCGCACTTGCCCGTTTTAAGCTTTGTACAGTAATTTGCATCAATTGTTGCAACCTTCGGAACTGCCTGTGCAAACGGAATATAAATAGCGCGTCTGTTATCCATTCCCAGATTGAACTCATTCGGAACATTTTTCTGAGGACATTTCTCGGTACAAGCTCCGCAGCCTGTGCAAAGCTCCTCTTTTACATATCTTGCGCGCTTCTTTATCGTAACCTCGAAGTTTCCGACAAATCCGCCCACCTCAGTAACCTCCGAGTACGAGAATATTCTGATATTTTCGTTTTGAGCGACATCAACCATTTTCGGTGTCAAAATACACGCTGCGCAGTCGAGTGTCGGGAAAGTCTTATCCAGCTGAGCCATCTTTCCGCCTATTGTCGGCTTGGTCTCAACAATATCAACAGGGAAACCTGCATCGGCAATGTCAAGTGCTGTCTGGATTCCCGCAATACCTCCGCCTATAACAAGAGCACGTTTTGTTACCGGGCTTTCTCCCGGAGTAAGCGGCGCATTAAGATTAACCTTTGCAACTGCTGCCTTTCCGAGAATAATTGCCTTTTCTGTACCTATCGGCATTTCCTTATGCACCCACGAGCATTGCTCTCGAATATTTGCAATCTCTACCATATACGGATTAAGACCGGCTGCCTGAGCCGTCTTTCTGAATGTCGCCTCATGCATACGCGGTGAACATGAGCACACCACAATACCTGTCAGCTTATGCTCCTTGATTGCATTTTTTATAATATCCTGTCCTGCCTGAGAACACATATATTGATAATCGGTGGAGAAAACAACCCCCGGCTCTGATTTAAGAGCCTCTGCAACCGATTTCACATCAACAGTTCCGGCAATATTTGTTCCGCAATGGCAGACAAATACTCCAATTCTTTGCATGGCTTGTATCTCCTTTCTACTTTGAATATTTTCTGAATGCACTTACCACAGCCTGCTGCGGAAGTTCATCGTCTTCGATTTGTGCAATTTGCTCCGGTTTTAAATGATTAGCACCTTTCTCGCGAATAACCGAAAGTCTCAGCGCCTCAACCAATTTTGCCGGCTCCACCCCTCTCGGGCATCTGTCGACGCACGCAAAGCAGGACAGACACTTATATATCGAATCCGAATTTTTAAGCGCCTCGATATCACCTGTCTCTACCATATATACAAACTGGTGCGGATGATATTCCATCTCATCGTAAGACGGGCATGTTCCCGAGCATTTTCCGCATCTCATGCACTTAAGCGGATTAACGCCGCTTGTGCGCAGGATTTGTTCCTTTTCGCGTTCCTTTTTACTCTGCATCATTATCCTCCTTTACGCCCAGTGCCTCGGCAAGCAGCTCGGTGAAATAAACCACCGGGATATCACTGCCGTTTTTCAAAAGATTGTATCTGCAAAGCGGACAAGCCGTTACAATCATCTCTGCTCCATGATTCTTTGCGCTGTCCGTAACGATTCGGCTCTTTTTCTCCGCCGACTTTTCGTCCTCTATAACGACATAGCCGCCGCAGCATTCGTTTCTTGCCGGATATATTACGCTTTCTGCGCCCAGCGCCTTTATGAATTCCTCCATAATTGTCGGGTTTTCGGGATCGTCAAAATTCATAACTTTGCCCGGCCGGAGCAGCATGCAACCGTAATATGCGGCAATTTTTTTACCTGTAAGCGGATTTTTGACAGCCTCTTTTATTTTATCAAAGCCGACTTTATCGCGCAGAAGTTCAAGATAGTGACAGACCTCCGTCTCGCCGTTATATGCCTCACCCGGCTCTTTATCCTGCGACATATAAAGATTAACTTTATTTTTAAAATCTTCATCTGTCCGGATTTCGTGATTTGTTTGTTTTATTACATTATGGCAGGCAGAACACACCGTAACCAGCGGCTGATTTGCAGCCTTTGCACTCGCAAGCGCGCGCACGCTCGAAAGCTTTGTTGCAATCTCATCCTTAGCGCTGACATAAACGCCGCCGCAGCATTGCCAATTTTCTATTTCGCAAAGCTCTACGCCGAGAATTTCAGCGCATTTTCTTGCATAAAAATCAAGCTTTTTCGCTTTTGTACGGAGGGTACAACCCGGAAAATAACTTACCTTCATAGCTATAACCATTTACTCCTTTCACCAAATATGCCGCCGTACATGGGGAGCGTATTTCCGCGCTCCCTATTCCACGGCAATATATCACACCATCTGCTCGGGATGGAATACCTCATCAAATTTTTCTTCCGTCAAAAAGCCAAGTTCAACGCATGCTTGTTTGAGCGAAATATTATCTTTATATGCCTTTTTGGCAGTCTTTGCCGCATTTTCATATCCGATATACGGATTCAATGCAGTTACGAGCATAAGTGAATTATGCAGATTGTGATGCATCTTTTCCTTATTTGCCTTTATTCCGACAGCACAATTTTTGTTGAACGAAACAATAACCTCTGCCAAAAGTCTTGCCGACTGCAGGAAGTTATAAGCCGTAACCGGCATGAACACATTAAGTTCAAAATTGCCCTGTGACGCAGCCATGCTCACAGCGGTGTCATTTCCCATAACCTGAACAGCAACCATTGTTACAGCCTCGCACTGTGTCGGATTTACCTTGCCCGGCATGATCGACGAACCCGGTTCGTTTTCCGGAATAAATATCTCACCCAGGCCATCTCTCGGTCCGGATGCGAGCCAGCGGACATCGTTTGCAATCTTCATCATGTCGCACGCTGTAGCTTTGATTGCTCCGTGTGCAAACACAATTTCATCCTTTGAAGTAAGTGCATGGAATTTGTTTTCTGCTGTAATAAAGGGCTTGCCTGTCAGCTCCGCAACCTTTGCGGCAACCAATTCCGAGAAGCCTTTCGGCGCATTTAAGCCTGTTCCGACAGCCGTTCCGCCGAGTGCAAGTTCAAAAAGCGGCTTTACTGCCATTTTCAAAAGCTCCACATCGCGCTCCAGGCTTGCTCTCCAGCCGCTTATTTCCTGGCTGAATTTAATCGGAGTTGCGTCCTGCAAATGAGTACGACCCGATTTTACTATGCCCTCGTTTTCTTCTTCAAGCTTTTTAAATGTGGCAATCAGAGTTTCGACTGCCGGCAAAAGCTTGTCTTCAATTGCAACAGCCGCCGAAATATGCATCGCTGTCGGGAATGTATCATTAGATGACTGACTCATGTTAATATCGTCATTCGGATGAACGAGTTTCTTTCCTGCCAGCTGATTTGCACGATTTGCTATAACCTCATTTGCATTCATGTTCGACTGCGTTCCCGAGCCGGTCTGCCAAACAACAAGCGGAAAATGCTCATTGAGTGCGCCCGATATAACCTCATCACACGCCTTTGAAATTGCCGAAAGCTTTTCATCGGTCATTTTTTCCGGCTTAAGCTCATTGTTTGCCAAAGCGGCAGCCTTTTTCAAAATACCGAATGCATGTGTAATTTCACGCGGCATTGTTTCTATGCCGACGCCTATTTCAAAATTCTCATGACTTCTCTGAGTCTGAGCCGCCCACAGCTTATCCGCCGGAACTTTCATCTCTCCCATCGAATCATGCTCTATACGATATTCCATTTTTAAATAACCACCTTTTATTTATATATCAAGACTCGAGATAACTTCCTTCAAAGTATCCGCACTCTTTCTCAGAGCTGCGATTTCCTCATCTGTAAGCGGCATAAGAACCTTCGCTCTCGCGCCGTCCTTTCCTACAATATTAAGAACGCTCAAAGCAACATCGTCAACGCCGTACTCGCCATGCATCATTGTCGAAACGGTCATTGTTGTATCTATACCGGTCAGCAGGCATTTGCAGATGTGGCAAACCGATGCCGAAACCGCATAGAATGTTGCGCCCTTTCTTTCGATAACTCTTGCACCGGATTTTCTGACATATTGTTCAACCTCGTCCTCATGGAATTTCGGATATGACGCACCGTTACTTGTTATCAGCTTATCACATTCGGTAATCGGCACATTGGAGATATTTGCAACAGACCATGGAATAAAGGAAGAATCTCCATGCTCGCCGAACACATATGCGTGAACATTGCTCTGGCTTATGTTATAATACTCAGATAATCTTGCACGCAGACGTGCTGTGTCAAGAATGGTGCCCGAACCTATTATTCTGTTCTCCGGCAATCCCGATCTTTTGCAGAACGTGTATGTCAGAACATCAACCGGATTGCTTACTATAATATATGAAGCGTCCGGAGCATGCTTTGTGATTTCGGGAATTATCGTTTTTGTGATATTAACATTCGTTTGAGCAAGTTCCAGTCTCGACTGACCCGGTTTTCTTGCAATACCGGAAGTAAGAATTACAATATCCGATCCCTCTGCATCGCGGTAGTCACCGGCATAAATTGAACAGGCGCCGCAAAACGGTGTTCCTTGGCGAATATCAAGAGCTTCGCCGAGCGCCTTTTCATTATTAATGTCTATCATGACAATTTCCGAAGCAATACCCATAACCGTAAGTGTGTACGCAATTGTTGAGCCTACGCTTCCTGTTCCGATAATTGATATTTTGTTCATATCGCACCTTCTCTTTTCTTAGTTTTTTTGCATCAAATACGATACAAAATTTCGCACAGACCGCCGTTTTTTTCATCAGGCAATCCGTCCTCCGAAATATTATATCATATTTCGACCGATTTTGCAAATACATATTTTGTATACCGTCATAACATTTAATATATACAAAGCATATATCCGTCAGCCTCGGCATCCGAACAGCTTCTTCTGCCGCTATTCTACATAAAATTATAACACTTTGTTAAAAAAAAATCAATGTGCATTTTAGACAAAATATATCATAATCCGCGCTCCATACTTGGAACTCACTAAAACGCCGCACCGCACAGGCAGATACGGGCATAAAATCAAATGCGGACAGCATTATAAAATTATTGGATTTTGTGCTGTTTTCTTCCTTTTATTTCCGTCATATTGGTACAAAACAATTAATATTTATTCTTTTTTGCGCGAAACGGTTGCAAATTTACAAAATTTGTACTATAATAAATATGTATGACCTTATCGAATAATTTTATCGAAGCTTATGATATACGAAAATTCTACTTTTAAGGAGGAATCTATACCTTGAAAAGACAAAGAAAAAAGGCATCCCTGTTTTCACAAAAGAAAAAAACTCCAACCGCCAAGAGCAGACCGGAGTTTTCAACATCGGACAAGGGGTTGTCGGAGCATACGCGCAGAATCCCGACATCGGAGATATCCTCCGCGAAAAAGACATCCAAAACAAAGGTTAAAAAGCAAAAAAAACAGCATCCGTTTTTAAAAAAACTCCGCACAGCCATTCTTATGATAGTCTTTGTGGCAGCGGTTGTCTCCTGCGGCATTGCGGTGGGCATGTATGCAGCAATCGCGCGCGAAATGAAAGACATGGATATTCAGAATTTATCCATGAACTATTCCTCATTTGTATATTGTATGGACAGTCTGGGCAATTCGCACGAACTTGAACAGCTCTCAGACGAGGGCTATCGCGTATGGCTTGAACCGAACGAAATACCCGATGTAATGAAAAAAGCCGCCGTTGCAATTGAGGATGAGCGTTTTTACGACCACAACGGAGTGGACATAAAGCGTACATTCGGCGCATTTGTGAACTGGGTTTTTGAAAAGCTCGGCGGCAAAAAGGCAAGCTACGGCGGCAGTACAATCACTCAGCAGGTTATAAAAAATATAACTCACGAAAAGGATCGTACCCCCGTCAGAAAGGTTAAGGAAATTATGCGCGCGGTTGCTCTCGAACGCGAGCTTTCCAAGGATGAAATTGTTACGCTGTACTTAAATATAATCTTTCTTGCCAACAACTGCTACGGCGTCGAGGCAGCGTCAAATATGTATTTTGACAAGCATGCTGCCGATTTGAATCTGACAGAGGCTGCTCTGATTGCGGGAATAACTCAGCGTCCGTCATACTTTGACCCGATAAAAAATCCCGACAACGCTCTTTCAAAAAGAAATATCGTTCTTTCAAAAATGAAAGAACTGGGCATGATTTCCGAGGAGGACTACAATTCGGCTTCTCAGTCGGATATCGGACTGCGCGGCAATCACAAAGAAAAGCAGTCAAAAATCTATTCATATTTTGTTGACCAGGTTATTAACGACGTTATCGGAGACCTGCAAACGAAAAAAGGATACTCGGAAACCTTTGCAAGACAGCAGGTGTTAAACGGCGGTCTCAAGATATATACCACCATGGACAACGATATCCAGGAAAAAATAGAAAGCGTATTTGAAAATACTGCCAGCTTCCCCTCCGCAAAAAATGCGCAGGCGGCAATGATAATCATAGACCCGACCAACGGCGAAATCAAAGGAATGGTCGGCGGCAAGGGCAAAAAGACCGACAGCCGAGGCTTAAACCGCGCAACACAAACAAAGCGTCAGCCGGGTTCGTCTTTCAAGCCGCTCTCGGTTTATGCGCCGTCAATTGAATTAAAAAAGATAACTGCGGCAACAATATTGGATGACGAGAAGATAACAATCGGAGACTGGACTCCGAAAAACTCTTATAACGGTTACAAGGGTGAAATGCCGCTCAGACGTGCGCTCGAAATCTCGTGCAACACCACAGCGGTAAAAACACTTCAGAATTTGACAATCGATGTCAGCTACAACTATCTGAAGAACAAATTCCACATTTCCACGCTCGAAAATGCCGATAAAGCGCTTAGTCCTTTAAGTCTCGGAGGTCTCACCAACGGAGTCACGCTGAAAGAACTGGCTGCGGCATACGGAGTTTTGGCAAACACCGGTCACTATATCAAGCCACACACTTACACTAAGGTTATCGACAACACCGGAAAGCTTTTGCTTGAAAATGCCCCTGAGACGGAGAATGTAATTTCGGCAGATACCGCCTATATCATAACTTCGCTTTTAACATCGGTTGTTTCCGGCAAAAACGGAACAGGTAAGCTGGCAAGGCTTGAAAACATGCCGGTTGCAGGCAAAACCGGAACAACCAACAACGACTACGACAAATGGTTTGTGGGCTATACTCCCTATTACGTCGGTGCTGTTTGGTACGGCTTTGACAAGCCCGCTTCAATCCGAAAAGCCGGCGTTACCACCAATGTCTCGGCAAAGCTTTGGGGACAGGTTATGGAAAAGGTTCATTCAGGACTTTCCATGCGCGAATTTGCAAAGCCGTCAACGGTGGTTGAAGCGGAAATCTGTACAAAAACAGGCAAGCTCGCCTCCTCCGGATGCAGCTATGCCTCGACGGAATATTTTATAAGCGGAACCGAACCGACAAAATCCTGCGGAAGAAAGCACAGCGGCTCTTCAGGCTCAAGCTCGGGTTCAAGTTCAAGCTCTACGCACAAAACAACAAAAACTGCCTCGCCGTCGCCCAATTCCGAAAGCGAAAACGACGATTCGGTTACAAACGAAATTCAGCAGGAGGATTCCAAAACCTCCGATTCGTCATCATCCGGGACACCGACACATCCGCCCGAAAGCAATTCCGGCGGCTCGTCCGATAATTTCGATTCCGGAGTTGACGCGGTTATTCCCTGATGAGAACCAAAATGAACCAAAATGATTTTTTCAGACAAACGGGATTTTAGAAATTAAATATATTTTTAAAATCCCGAACGGTGATATATATGAAAGGATGTGACAGTATGGATACAATTCCCGGTGATGCGGGCATGAAACCTGGCGGGCGATGCGAAACATTAAAAAATACATGCATGCCATGTATCTGTGCTTCTCATCCTCTGCCCTACTTTTGGAGGGACAGAACATGGAAGAAAAAATATTATCACTTTTGGAAAATAAGAAATATGCAGAACTGAAAGAAAGTTTTACCAATATGGAAGCAGCGGACATTGCTATTCTTTTTGAGAGCGTTCCGACCGAAAAGCTGCCGCTTTTGTTTCGTTTGCTGCCGAAAGAGCTTGCCGCAGAGGTTTTTGTAGAGCTCGAAAGCGACATGCAGGAGCTTTTGATATCCGGCTTCAGTGACAGCGAGCTTAAAGAAGTTTGGGAGGAACTTTATGTCGATGATGCCGTAGACATCATTGAGGAAATGCCTGCAAACGTTGTCAAGCGTATTTTGCGCCATTCGGACAGTGAAATGCGCCAAAGCATAAACGAAATTTTGAACTACCCCAAGGACAGCGCCGGCAGCATTATGACTACCGAGTACGTTGACCTGAAGGAAAATATGACGGTTGACGACGCTTTTACGCACATCCGCCGAACCGGTGTGGACAAGGAAACAATCTACACTTGCTATGTGACCGACTCCAACCGCAAGCTGATGGGCTTAATATCGGTTAAGGATTTGCTTCTTGCCGATAAATCCGCTTTGCTGACCGACATCATGGAAACCAATATTATATACGCAAATACTATAGACGACAAAGAGGATGTTGCAAGGCAATTCGGAAAATATGACTTTTTGGCAATCCCTGTCGTTGATAAGGAACGCCGCCTTGTCGGAATCGTCACCGTCGATGATGCTATCGATGTCCTGGAGGAAGAAAACACCGAGGATATCGAAAAAATGGCGGCTATCACCCCGTCCGACAAGCCATATTTAAAAACAGGAATATTCGAAACCTACTACAAAAGAATACCATGGCTTATGCTTCTTATGCTTTCCGCAACATTTACAGGAAAAATAATAAGCTCTTACGAATCTGCCTTGCGCGATTATGCGATTCTTACAAGCTTTATTCCGATGCTCACCGGTACCGGGGGTAATGCCGGCGGACAGACCTCCGCCTCAATAATACGCGGTATTTCACTTAACGAAATAGCTTTCAAGGACATTTTCCGCGTAATCTGGAAAGAACTCAGAGTGGCGCTTATATGCGGAATAACACTGTCCGTCACCCTTTTTGCAAAGCTCATACTTGTTGACAGAATAGAATTTAAAATAGCAATTGTTGTCGCGCTCGCGATAATCTCAGCTGTAGCGCTTGCAAAAATGGTCGGCTGCATGTTACCGCTGTTTGCAAAAAAAATCGGTTTCGACCCGGCGGTAATGGCGAATCCGCTGCTTTCCACCATGGTCGATGTTGTGACACTCGCGGTATTCTTTAAAATCGCAGTGACTGTGCTGCGCATAACCATATAAGTTTATCTGCGCCAAACGGCGTTTATCAAAAGAAAGGAATGTATATTTTGAAATCACGATTAACCGTATTAATAATTTGTTTTATTGTTGCAGCGACTGCTGCCATCTACCACTTCACAAAGGACAAACCGATCACCGAGCAAGAGGAAAAAAGTCTTTCGATATGCACTTCAATATACCCGATTTATGACTTTACACGCTCGGTCTGCGGTGAATCGGACGATGTATTTTGCATTGTCCCTAAAGGGAGTGATTTTCGCACATGGCAGCCTACAGATGCCGATATAGAAAAAATGTGCAGCGCCGATATGTTTATATTCTCCGGCAAGGGCGCAGAGCCATGGCTCAATGACCTCTTCCCCGTTCTTTCTTCGCATGGTGTAAAGCTTGTGAACACTTCAAAGGATATAACAGAGGAAAGTCCGACCGGGTACATATGGCTCAATCCCAACAATGCACTTATTCAGATGACCGAAATATATAACTTTATAAAAGCAGAAAATCCCCAAAACGAAACCGTCTATAAAATGAATATGGACATATTCACCGAGAAATTCCAAAAGCTTGATGCTATGATTAAGGACGAACTTTCAGTGTTTGTAAATAAAAATATTTATGTCGCATCGCCGGTTTATGACAGCTTTTGTGCCGCATACGGTCTTACGCAGTCACCGGTTTGGGATATCGACACGCAGGGGAACTTCCTTTCGGAGCAGGCGAATAACATATTGGCATTTGTCAATGAGCATAATATACACGCGATATATATCGAGCCTCAAAATAATGCATATGCTTTAAAAGAGCTGCTCAACTCCGCAAAAGCATTCGTTTTGGAACTTGACCCGTTCGTCATTAATCTCACCGATGACAGCTATTTTAATGTGATGGAAAAAAATATACTTTCGCTGAAAAAGGGGCAGATGCCCTCTCAGCAGTAAGATTTGAATTATAAATTCTCGACGGGCGGTGTAGAAAAATGTTCCGGACTTTTTTACGCCGCCCGATATCGTTCTGATGAAAGGTTGTGCCGATATGCCAAAGAAATATTACGCCGTACGCAACGGCAGACAAATAGGAATTTTCAACACATGGAGCGATTGTCAAAAGCAGGTTACAGGCTTTTCAGGTGCGGAATTTAAAAGCTTTGCGACCCTCGATGAAGCAAAAGCATACTTAACGCGTGAAGATTCACCGTCCGCAGAATCGCTCGGCGGTGTTGCTGCCTATGTGGACGGCAGCTATCTCCATTCCTCAAAAAAATTCTCTTTTGGGGCTGTCATCTTTACCGACGGCGAAGAGCTGCATTTTAAAAAAGCCTTTTCCGACCCCGAACTTGCATCGATGCGCAATGTCGCAGGCGAAATAAAAGGCGCTGAATTTGTCATGCAATACTGCGCCGAGCACAATATCCCGGCAGTTGACATATACTATGATTATGCAGGGATAGAAAAGTGGTGCAGCGGAGAATGGAAAACCAACAAGGACGGCACAAAAGCCTACCGCGATGCATATCTTGAATACTCCAAAAAGGTTAAGATATCGTTTAAAAAAGTCAAAGGTCATTCCGGAAACAAGTACAACGATTTGGTCGATTCTCTTGCAAAATCCGCACTCGAAATAGAATAAATTAAAAGGCAGCGCAGACTGTCTTTTTTCTCAAATAAAGGAGTTGTTTTCTTTGATAAAATTTCTCATCAGACATTTTGTAAAAGACAGTGATAATACGAACGATACACATGTACGCGAGCAATACAGTGTTCTCGGCGGTATTTTGGGCGTTATATGCAATCTGTTTCTGTTTGCTTTAAAAATCTCTATCGGGCTTTTTATCGGCAGTATAGCGATTGTTTCCGATGCATTGAACAATTTGTCCGACACCGGTTCGTCACTGATTTCCATAATCGGAGCAAAATTCAGCAACAAAAAACCCGACCGCGAGCATCCTTTCGGACATGGCAGATTTGAATATATCTCATCTTTGATAGTTTCATTTATCATTCTCCTGGTCGGATTCGAGCTTTTCAAAGCCGCCGCACTGAAAATAGTACATTCTGAGAGTATCACGCTAAATCCCGCAATGATTATAATACTTACTCTCTCGGTGCTTGTCAAGGTATGGATGTACTCATATAACAAATATCTCGGCAGGCAAATAAACTCCGGAATCCTGACTGCCGCCGCAAGAGACAGCTTAAACGATGTCATTTCCACACTTGTGCTAATCGCTGCCGCTATTCTTTCGGAATTTGTGCACCTGCCTTGGCTCGACGGCGCTGCCGGTGTGGTTGTTGCAGTGATTATCATGCGTTCCGGAATCGAAATAGCTCACGATACCATCGGCATGCTTTTAGGTTCTCCCCCGTCACGCGAGACTGTCGAAAAAATTACGTCCATAATCTCGTCGGGCGATAACATAGTCGGAGTTCACGACCTCATTGTTCACGACTACGGCCCCGGCAGGATAATGGCATCCGCTCATGCCGAGGTTCCCGACAACTCAGATATTATAAAAATTC
The DNA here is from genome assembly GCA_934486735.1 of uncultured Clostridia bacterium. GTDB lineage: Bacteria > Bacillota > Clostridia > UBA1381 > UBA1381 > CAKSQL01. Next base: position 22,097 of record CAKSQL010000018.1, read on the forward strand.
ATGAAACAATAGATTCTCTCGAAAGGCAAATTGAGACACAAATGGGAATCCACATGGTTATACACATGGACCCCATATCCGTCAATTGCGAACGCACAAACCAAATAAAGAGCATGGTTTTATCGATTTTAAAAGAACTTAATCCTGAACTTAATATCCACGATTTCAGAATGACCGACGGCGAAAACCGTCTGAATCTCATATTCGACCTTGAAGTCCCGGCAGGTCTTAAGGACGGCGATAAGCTCCCGAATGAAATAGAAAAAAGACTGAAAAAAATGGATTCACGCATTTGCTGCGTTATCAATACCGACACTGTATACACTACAGCTTCAGACAAATGACAGCGGCAATGCCGCACACAAGCGCGATGATATGATTGCATCTGAGCTTTTCCCGAAATATAATTGTTCCGCAAAGCAGAGACGCGCATATCGTACCTGCCGAAATTGCAGGAAAAAGTACCGACGCATTTTCCGCCCCCGACAGCTTTATTGTCATAAAGCTTACCGCAGCCATTGCCGCACCGGAAACGGCTGAATATTTTTTTCCTCTCGTACTTACTTTACCGCTGCGATGTACCAACGTCAGTGCCAAAAATATCACTCCGCATATCAGCATGGATATCAGCGTAAATTCCGCGCAATATTCACCGGGATATCTCTGCTGATGCATTTTTTGCAGCACCGAGCACAGTCCGTTGCTCATAAACGTCATAGCCACATAAAATATCCACCACGCGTAACTTGAACCTTTTCTGCTCATCTCCGGCTTTTTCATATTTGCAGTCAGCAGCACCGCCGCCAAAAATACCAATCCGACAATCTTTAAATTACTCAGCGTCTCTCCCGAGAAAAACACCCCATAGAAAATCGGAATCACAACCGAAAACGAAACAATCAGACTTGTCAGCGACATAGGTCCCATCGCAAGTGCCTTGTAGCCTGAATACATTGATATTCCGAGCGACAATCCGTATATGCCCCCATATGCCGCAGTCAATGCATTTATGTGAAAATCAGCCGCCGACAGCACGGCCAACACAGCACAAGCCGCAAGGGATTTAACAAAATTGAACACAAATGCGTCACTGTCGGTGCGGTTGTAGAATTTCACCGCAGCGGATTGAACCGCGGAAAATATTATAATACCTATAAGAAGCATTCTTACCACCTTGTTCCTATCTCATGCCTTGCCCAGCCCGATTTTGTGTAATCACTTCCGGGGCTGACCCTGCGCATAAGTTCTGCCGTCTTTAAAGCACAGTCAAGCCACGACATTTTTTTATCATTCATGCATCCGATTGCCGTTCGGGTTACAAATGGGTATCCGCTGCTCAACGTGTGCCAAGTGGTATGAATAACCCCGTCAAGCCCGTATTTTTTTGCCGTTCCGACACAGGCATCACTGCTCTCGCCGCTGACATCCCACGGACAAATCAATACTTTGAATCCTGCTTCTTTAAGCGCAAGCGAGGTTTTGACAGGCACTTTTTTAATATTGTACTGCCAGTCCGCCACTATGATATCTTTGCTCAGCCTCGATATTATATAGCGTTCGCTTTCCATATCGGGTGCATTGCATTCATACGCATCGCCCTCCCTCGGACTCAGAAGCATATCCGCCCACATTATTGCCTTTCTTCCGTCCTGCTTTAATTCAGCACTCACTTCGTTTATAAACGCTGTAATTTCGTCTGTTTCATTTTTCGTATGTCCGAACCCATACGCCTCATCACAGCCTATGTGGAAATATTCACCCTCGCCGCAAAGCTCTTCAAGCTCCGCTCTTATTTTTTTCAAAAGCTCCCTAACATCGCTTCTTTCAATTCTCCACCGCCAGCCGTCATCGCTGAACAAATATTGCAAAGACGGATTTTGGTCAAGCACAACATGCTTTCCATGCATAACGCGGCTCACTGCCGCATGTCCCCAGTGATTAAACATCGGTACGATTTCAAGTCCCAATTCATTTGCTGTTTTAATTATAGGTCTGATTCGCTCTTTATCAAAGCCATGCTCCCATGAAAGTTCTTTCATGCAAGCAAGCTTCAGCATTCCCCAAAACTCAACAATAACATGCGAATACTTCAGCACCGCGCATAGCTTTATAAATTTTTCAAGTTCCCAAAGCTTGGTATCCGGGAAAACGCAAAAGTGCGCCATCCGAATTTTTATTTTCGGACTACCCGTTAGCGTGCAGGATTCCAATTCCGCACACCCCGGCTCGGTCATGCGAATCATGTCCAACAGCGTCGTAAATCCGTATATCAGATTTTTTTCGTTATCTGCCAAAATAAAAATTCCGTCTTTATCAATATTGATTGCATATCCTCCGTCACCAAGCTCCGGCTTTTTCGCATTTCCGACCGAGAAAATAAATTCATCCGTTTCTTCAATTGTCAGCCGTGACATTCCAAAGCTGAAATTATGCCATAAATTAATCAATTCCGATTTATTTATTGCCATATTTGCTTTTGCAGAAACATTTTCATCGAGCAAAAATTTTGCCGCCCATTTAATTTTAATCGACATTCCAATCCGTCCTTTCATTCACACTTTTATAATACATCTAATATTATACAAATAAACAAAAACTCTTTCAACTGTCTTTTTGGTCAAAAAGGTAGACTTTTCGTTCAAATTATGATATACTATATTTTGGTGATTAATTATGATATATAATTTTGAAAAGCTGACATTTAATATATTAACAGTTGCAGCTTTTAAGCATACAGACGGATTTTTCAAGGTTCGCGGACGTCCGTATTCTGCCCTCAGCCTGCGCACGCGCGGAACGGGTTTTTTTTGTGCCGACGGCAAAAATTTCAAATCCTCTCCGGGGAACATCCTTTTTGTGCCTGCAGATAAGGATTACGAAGTCAGCTACACAGACAGCGAAAGCGTTGTCGTTCATATGGTCGATTGCAATTATACAAGCTTTGAAAACATACCAACCTCAAATTCTGCTCCGTTTGAGCTTTTGTTTAATGAGATTTTAAACCTTCCCGGCAAATTTAACAAGCAAAAATCCTTGATTTATAAGCTTTTTACGCTTTTAGAAAATTTCGACTGCACTTCGGATGCCGATTTTCAAAAATGCATAGACTATATCGGTCAAAATTTTTGCAAATCAGAACTCAGCGTTTCGGACATCTGCAGAATTGCACATATGAGCGAATCCGCCCTGCGCAGAAAATTTCTCAGCTGCTGCGGAAGCTCATGCAAGCAATATATAAACAATCTGCGGCTCAATAAAGCAATAGATATGCTCATCGGCAGTGAATATTCAATAAAGCAAATATCGCACAGCTGCGGTTTTGACGATGAAAAATATTTTTCAAGACTGATAAAAAAGCGATACGGCGCCACTCCGTCGGATTTTCGCATTTAATGATAATATAATACCACATAATACGAGGAGGATACTCAAATGAAAAAAACAATTTTTAATGATTATATTTTTATAATATTGGGAAGCATGATACTTGCCCTCGGCATAAATGTGTTTTCCGCACCAAACAAGCTTTCCGCCGGCGGAATCAACTCCATAGGCACAGTACTTTTGTATCTGTTTAAAATTCGCCTTTCGGTTACAAATATCGTTTGTAATCTCATACTATTTTTTTGGGGCTATAAAAGTCTCGGAAAATATGCGGTTGTAAAAACAGCATCGGGAATTCTATTCCTGTCTTTGTTTTTAGAGCTTACAAGCCATATTCCCGTATACACCGGTGATATAATAATCGCATCAATTACCGGCGGTATGCTTATGGGAATCGGCGTGGGTTTTGTGGTGCGTCAAGGCGCCTCCACCGGCGGCAGCGACTTTGCCGGATTGCTTCTGCATAAGTTATTGCCGCATATTCCGCTCGCTTATCTGATAATGTTTATCGACTGTGCCATTGTAGTTGTTGCCGGATTTATTTTTAAAAGCGTTTCGGTCACCTTCTATTCCGTTCTTTCGCTTGTTATTTCGTCAAAATTTACAGATATGATTATAACTTTCGGCGACAGCGCCAAGAGTGTTCAAATCATATCCGAAAAATCAACAGAGATTGCTGAAATGGTCATGCAGCAGCTTGATCGCGGAGTCACCGGAATACACTGCCGCGGCATGTACTCAGGCAATGACTCACTTATGCTTTTGTGTGTGATTGATAACAAGGCTCTGCCGCAGCTTGTAAACATTGTGCGCGATGTTGACAGTTCCGCATTCGTGGTTATAAATTCATCAAAAGAGGTACTGGGAAACGGTTTTAAGGAATAGGTTAGCAATTCTCTCTTGCCTAGCCGAAGAAAAGTAATCCGAACCCGCCTGAAAAGGCATAATTTCGGCATATTTCGGCTTGTCGTCTTTGAAAGGCGTCAGCCTTTCGGCATCCTCCGCACCAAAATTCTGGCTCAAAATTCTATCCTTTTTAGGTCGCAGAATTTTGAGAGAGTGAATTTTTGATTTCACAAGGCAAAAACGGAGGTAATCCTGCCGGATTGCCGAGTATTTTAACGCAGTGAAAGCGGAAATTCACCCATCAAAATCGGAATTCGGATTACTTTTTTTCGGCTATCCGAAAAAAATTCGAACTCTGTGCGGAGAATACCTAAATTATGCATTTTCGTATCGGTTCGGATTTTCTTCGGCTAAACTCGTTTCTCCGTCTTTTTCTTATATTCAAGCGGTGTCATGCTATAATATTTTTTAAAAACCATAATGAAGTACGATGTGTCACAAAATCCGCTCGCCATTGCCGCCTCGGTGACGGTTGCTCCGTTTCGCAGTTCCTCCGCTCCGATATTAATCCTCTTATATCTTATAAAATCCCTCGGCGACATTTTAAGTCCCTTTGCAAAGTATCTCTCCAATGTTTTGATGCTTACCTGTGCGCTTTTCGCCATTTCTTCAATCGTGATATTTCCTTTTATATTATCGTTGACATACTCAATCGCATTTTTCACCGGCTGCGGCAGAAGTTCATCCGAGCCTTTTTCCGCTCTGCTCTCCGACAAAATTTCAATGATACGAAAAAAACTAATATACTCCTCCGATTTTCGCAAATTACCTTCCGCCAGCTTAAAGCATATTTCTATCAGCTCCTCAGCGGAATCCTCCGACGGACATATCAAATTCATTTTTCCATGTTCGCGTTCATAAAATTTTTCCAAAAGCCGCTCATTTCCCTCGCCGGAAAACAAAATCCAAAAATGCTTATGCTTTGCCTCGCTGTCATATATGCAATGGTGATATTCGGTCGGGCGCGTGATTATCGCATCCCCTCTTTTCACTTTATATATTTCGTTTTCCACCATGAATGATATGTCCCCGGTCAGATTTATGTATATCTCGCACTTGTCATGGATATGTGAATCAATTCCGATTACATGACTCTTTTTCTCCGCCTCCGAATAACTTATCGAAAAATCAAACGGGGCTATCCCTTCAAAGCTTATATCTCTGTGCATCTTAAATCTCATTTTCGTATTCCTCTCGCAAAAAAACTCTGATATTGACGATTATATCACATTTTTTGTCTAAAAGTCAATATAAATACGAAATAAAATATGATATACTATATATAATATTTTTGAAAGAGGTATTTACCATGAAATCTTACATAGTTGTACTTATTGCCGACATACTTCTCGCCTGCAATTTTTCATTCCAAAAGCTGTACACGCAGAAAACCGATAACTCTGTTTCCAACGGACTCCTATATAATATTTTAACCGGCTCAATCGGTTGCATAATACTTTTTATCGTCAACGGTTTCAGCGTTGAAATTACACCCTTTTCGCTTTTATGCGCATTTTTACAAACAATCTGCGTTGCAAGCTACACGCTGATAAGCTTTAAAATTCTAAAGCTTGGGAATCTTTCGCTCTATACGCTTTTCCTGATGACCGGCGGCATGATTCTGCCGTATATATTCGGACTTATCTTTTTGGACGAAAGCTTCTCGGTCATGACCTGTATCGGACTTGTGCTGATAGCAATCTCAATAGCAATAACGAATACCGGTCCGGCAAAGCCGTCAAAAAAGCAAATTCTGCTCTGTCTCCTTGTCTTTGTTTTAAACGGATTTACAAGCATTATTGCAAAAGTACACCAAGTCAATACCGATTATAGAATTATCTGCTCGGAAAGCTTTGCATTTTGGACGAACTTTTTAAAAGCACTTGTATGCATTCCGTTTTACCCGCGTTTGCGAAAAAAATCATCGGCAAAATTTCATCTTGAACCGACTGTCCTTGCCGCAGTCTGCTTTGCAGGGATTGCAAGCAGTATATCATATGTGTTCCAGCTTTCGGGCGCGGTCAACATCCCTGCAACTGTTTTGTACCCCCTGATTACCGGCGGAAGTATCATTTTCTCCTCCGCTGCCGGATTTTTGTTTAAAGAAAAAATTTCCAAAAATCAAATAACCGCCATAATAATATGCTTTACAGGAACATGTATGTTCATATAAACAAATCGGACACTGTCCCGACGGATAGTGTCCGATTTGTTATTATTATTTTTTCTCGACAACAAAGCTGCCGTCTTTAACATCTACTTCGACATTATCGCCGCTTCCGATATTGCCCCCGATAATTTCCTCCGAGAGCATATCCTCGATTTTACTTTGAATTGCACGTCTCAAAGGTCTTGCGCCGTAAACCGGGTCGAATCCCTCTTTTGCGATTTCCGCAACAGCGGCATCCGAAAATTCCGCATTGATTTCATTAGCTGCAAGACGCTTTTTAAGCTGTCCGAGCATAAGCTTTGCAATCTCTTTGATATCGTCCTCGGTCAAACGATGGAATACGATTATATCATCAATACGATTCAGGAACTCCGGCTTGAAGGCATGCTTAACTTCCTCCATAACCTTATCCTTAATCTTCTTATACTCGTCCTCTTCCTCTTTTTTCTCCTCCTCTTTGGAGAAACCGAGCTTAGAGTCGGTATTTAAGATATTCTTCGCTCCGAGGTTAGATGTCATTATGATAATCGTATTGCGAAAATCAACACGTCTGCCCTGTGCGTCGGTCAGAATACCGTCTTCGAGTATTTGCAGCATGATATTGAATACATCCGGATGAGCCTTCTCAATTTCATCAAAGAGCAGTACCGAATACGGATGCTTTCTGATTTTTTCGGTCAATTGACCGCCCTCTTCGTATCCTACATATCCCGGAGGCGAACCGATGAATTTCGAAACAGCATGCTTTTCCATATACTCCGACATATCGATTCGAATCATTGCATCTTCCGAACCGAACATGCTCTCGGCAAGAGCCTTTGAAAGCTCTGTCTTACCTACTCCGGTAGGACCTAAGAACAGGAATGAGCCGATAGGTCTTTTCGGGTCTTTCAGACCGGCACGTCCGCGGCGGATTGCCTTTGCAACCGCATCAACGGCTTCGTTCTGACCTATAACTCTGCCATGGAGCAGCTTTTCAAGATTTTTAAGTTTCTCGCTTTCCTCCTCGGCAAGTTTTTTAACCGGGATATTTGTCCAGCTTGAAATTATCTCCGCGATATCTTCCTCGGTAACAACCAAATCCTTCGTGTTCGAGCTTTTCTCTTTCCACTGCTCCGACTCGGTCTTTACCTGCTCGCGCAGTGTCTTTTCCTTATCACGCAGCTCTGCAGCCTTTTCAAAATCCTGTGCAGTGATTGCTTCCTGCTTGCTCTTTTCGATTGCTTCAAGCTGTTTTTCCAGGTCTTTCAAATCCTTAGGCGCAGTCAGTGATGAAAGCTTTTTCTTAGATGCGGCTTCATCAATCAAGTCGATAGCCTTATCCGGCAGGAATCTGTCAGTGATATATCTTGCCGAAAGCTTTGCAGCTGCCGAAAGTGCTTCATCGGATATTTTTACATTGTGATGCGCTTCGTATCTGTCTCGCAGACCCTTTAATATCTGTTCGGTTTCCTCGACTGTAGGTTCGCCGACCATTACAGGCTGAAAACGTCTTTCCAAAGCCGCGTCCTTTTCGATATATTTTCTGTACTCGTTTACTGTTGTTGCACCGATAAGCTGCAATTCACCTCTTGCAAGCGACGGCTTTAAGATATTTGAAGCGTCAATCGCCCCCTCTGCCGAGCCTGCTCCGACTATCGTATGAATCTCATCGATAAAGAGGACTACGTTTCCGGCGTTTATAACTTCTTCGACAGCCTTTTTGAGACGCTCCTCAAATTCACCTCTGTATTTCGCACCTGCTACCATTGACGACAAATCAACGGTCACAAGACGTTTGTCCTTCAAAAGCTCCGGAACATCTCCCGATGCAATTCTCTGAGCCAAGCCCTCGACAACCGCCGTTTTACCAACGCCCGGCTCACCAATCAAACAAGGATTATTTTTTGTTCTTCTCGACAGAATCTGAATGACTCTTTCGATTTCCTTGCTTCTGCCGATAACCGGGTCGAATTTATTCTCATGCGCCATAGCTGTCAGATCTCTGCCGAATTTATCGAGTGTCGGTGTGGAGGTCTTTCCGCGCGGCTTTGATGTCTGCGACATCGGTGCAGCCGCATCGCTCTCGATTGTGCGTGCTGTCTCATTGTAAAAATCACCCAGATTTACGCCGAGTGCTGTCAAGATCTGCGCTCCGACTCCGTCGCCGTCTCTGATAATCGCCATAAGCATATGCTCTGTGCCGATATAGTTATGGTTCATTCTTCTGGCTTCCATAGCGCTTATCTCCAAAATCTTTTTGCTTCTCGGAGTGAGCGAAAGCTCTGTATTAAGACTGAGAGGCATGCCGGCAGGGATACTTTCAACAAGCCTTTCCTTTGCAGCTTCTTCAGTAACGCCTGCGCTTTCGAGAGCCTTTGCGGCAACTCCGCTGCCCTCTCTTATCAAACCGAGCAGCAAATGCTCGCTGCCTATATAGCCTTGTCCCAGCTCGCATGCAATATCATGTGCATGACTCAGTGCCATTCTTGCTTTTTCTGTAAAATTTGAAAACAACATATAAATCATTCCTTTCTTTCAGGCAATATCATTTACTTATTTCTTTACATGGATGTCCTTATCAGCTCGGCACGCTTTATATCGCGCTCTGCCGCACCCATGTCCTTTCCGTCGGTTATAACCGCCGGTTCTGTCTTTACCATAAGTTCCACAAGCGGTGCTTTTACCTCTTCATCGATTATATTTAAAGCCTTGCCGAGAATTACATCGGATATAAGTGCTTTGGCTTCTTTTGATGAAATTTCTCTTGAATACTTCAAAATTCCGTAGGAGCGCCAAACCCTGTTTTCCAATGCTGTCTTATTATTCTTGAGCAAATTCTTTCTTGCTTCTCTCTCATAACCCTCTATCTGCTTTGCAATATTTTCTACCTTTGCAATCAACTCCTCCTCCGTACTGCCCATAGTTATCTGATTTGATATCTGATAAAGGTTTCCCAAAGCCTCCGAGCCTTCACCGTAGATTCCCCGAACCGCTATGCCGAGTCCTCCTGCCGAGGAAATTATTTTTGAAATTTCTCTCGTCATTGTAAGCGCCGGCAGGTGCATCATTACCGATGCCCTGAGACCTGTTCCGAGATTCGTCGGGCAGGCTGTCAGATATCCAAGTTCCTCGTCAAATGCGTATTCAACGCTTTCTTCAATCAAGTCGTCAACCTTGCTTGCAGTCTCCCAAGCTTCTTTAAGTTTAAGTCCCGAGAGAATAACCTGCAATCGGATATGATCTTCCTCATTTACCATTATACTCATTGTTCTGTCCTTATTTATAAGCACCGAACCGAATTTGCTTTTTGCAAGGTCGGGGCTTATAAAGTGCTGTTCGGTAAGTGCACGGATATTGACAGGGTTTGTCTTTGCCAGTTCAAGATATTCAAAGTCACCGGCAAGCGATGAATTGCTGTTGAATATCGCGCTTTTTACGTCATCGCAGACACCTTTTGCATCCTTTTCCGACATCATGTTCGGGAAGGGATATTTTTTTATATTTCTTGCAATGCGCACTCTTGTGCTGACCATTATATCATTGTCATTTTTTTCACTGTACCAAATCATTGATTGTCACCTCCAAGCTCTTTAAGCTCCTTATGAAGCCTTGCCGCTTTTTCGTAATCCTCCTCGGATACTGCCGAGGCAATTTCTCTTTTCAGTTCCTCATACCTTTTCTTTTGTTTAAGCTCTCCGGCACATCTTGACGGAAGCTTGCCTGTATGAACCGCGCTGCCATGAACCTGTCTTATCGTCTCCTCAATCGGAGTACGAAAAGTATCATAACATTTTGCGCATCCCATTTTACCGGTTTTTTGCAGGCGTGAATATGTCATTCCGCACTGCGGACAGGTCTTTTCTTCATGATAGACCGGATACAAATCAAAATTATCAAAAAAATCAGAAAATAAATCAAACATTATTTATCAGTCCTTTCGTTATTCATCACTCGCTTGCAAGCAGCATATTTTTCAAAAGCTTTGCTCTTATTTTATTTTTTGCTCCTCCCGCCTCGCAAAGGCTGTTGTCACTGAGTGCCGCCAGTATAATCATCGATGACGTCTTGCTCAGTTTTTCTTCCGAGTAAAGATATGTTACCAGCGCTTTCGCGTCGGCAAAGTCAATTTCATCTTTCACAAGCGATATTACATGTGCCAGTTCATCCTCGGTGCCGACTCTGCGGATTTTTAAACATCCGCCTCCGCCGCGCCTTGACTCGACCGCGTAACCGCGCTGAGGTGAAAACCTCGTTCTTATCACGTAGTTTATTTGGGACGGAACACAATGGAATATTGATGCAAGCTCGTTTCTTCCTATTTCAACCCAATCATCCTCATCCTTTAAAAGCTCCATTATAAATGTCTCTATTTTATCACTTACTCCCATTTTTCAATCACCTCTTTGACTTTGACTTTCCTTGACTTTGTAACTGTATTATAGCACTGTCCCTGTCATTTGTCAATGAATATTTTTTATAAAATTTATTAACTTTATGTGAACATGTTTTCGATATAAACAGCCGCATAAAAGAAAAGCAAAACGTGCCGCCGATACCTCTTTATGCTCTGTATTTTGCACCGACGGCACATTTTGCATCACAATCAATTAATTCAGAATAAAAATCATAAGATTCAGATACCCTGCAAAGGTGATCCACAAAATATAAGGAATTTGCAGGTATGCCGCTGTCCGGCTTATCCTGAAAAACTTTAATATCATTGCAAGAACCAGCACCCACAGGAAAAGAAGCCAAATAAAAGCAAACAAATGCGCCTGCATATTAAAGAAGATAATGCTCCAGAAAAAGTTCACACACAATTGCAGCACGTATAATTTCAGCGCACTGTTCCTTTCACCGCTTTCGCCGTTGAGCCACACAAGCGCACTGCCTATGCCCATCAGCACAAACAAAATCGACCAAACAATTGGAAAAACGGGCGCAGGCGGCGCAAGCGGCGGCTGATTAAGAGCTTTGTACACATCCATATTCCCGTTTGTAAAAATCGCCGACAAGCCCCCGACCGCCAATGCAGCTGCAATCGAGATTACATACGGCTTTATTTTTTTCCACATAAAAAAGTCCCCTTTTCTTACATGATAATATTTTTATTATATGCCTTAAAAGGGAACCTTTATTCATTTTTTGAAATTATTTACAAAATATGCGACCGCATTTGCGGCAGTCAGCCTATTTCCGAGTACATTTGCAACCAGTTTATTGTTCAATCCGTCGGCATGACTTTTCAGAATCATATCTGCCAATCGAACAATCACCGCTCTGTCATTTCCAAGCCGCATGACCGCGTCGATTGTGCTTTCCGCGCCCTGCCGGTCCTCGCTCAGCCGCTCATATTTCCGCACCACGCCGTCTATCAGCGATTCCACGCGATAGACCGCAATTTCCTCTATGCCAAACGCTCGCGCCGCAATTTCCAAACCCGACAAAAGCTCATCGGAATATCTTGCCCTTGCCCTGAAATAATCATTCGTATTGAAATAATAATCATTTCCCACAAGGCGTCCGAACGCCTTATAGGTGTCATAATATGACTGCTTCATCGATTTTCCGATTGCCTGCCTGTCAAATTCAAAAATCCCGAGCATCGGCTTTTTGCAATGTATTTTCACAACATTTGTGTCATAGCAGCGAAAGCTGTCGAACATGCCAACGCCGCCGACATCCACCGCTATAACATTTTTATACCCGCGCTTAAAAAGCATATCGAGCGGCAGATTATTCATTATTCCACCATCGGCATATGCCTTATCATCAATGTATCTTTTCCGAAATCCCGGGAAACACGAACTTGCCATTATCATGTCGATAAGCTTGCCCTTTGGTATATCCTCAATGAATACCTCCAATGATTCCATATCTCTCACCGATGTAGTGTTCAAGCCGTATTCTATGTCCGAGTTTCTTAATTTTTCCTCGTCAATAACACCCCTCAAGGTTTCCTCAAAGGGCATTGTTCCCAAGCCGTTTTTTCTTATTACTTCCCTCGCAAGCGGAATAATATTTTTGCGTTCGAGCAGATTTTGCGAATTGGCAAAGCTGTCACCCAAATCAAGTACGTCCGCGGCAGATATGCTCTGCCAAAGCCTAACCGCCGTTTCAAATTGCCCCTGTGCAAACAGCGCTCCGTTTACCGACCCTATCGATGTGCCGACAACCGCGCCTATCTCCACGCCCAGCTCACCGAGCGCTTTCCACGCGCCGAGATGATACGCGCCGCGCGTACCTCCGCCTGCCAATGCCAATCCCCACTTATCTATGAAAGAACAACTCCTTTCAAAAAATGCAGCAAATTGTATAACCTGCGGTTAATAAGTAATTTATTTAGGATTTACAATATCTCTCCAGTCCAAATCGCCGCGGTCAAGACCATGAATAAGAACCTCTGCCGTAGCAAGATTCGTTGCCATCGGAATATTGTGCATATCACAAAGTCTGAGCAAGTTGGAAACATCCGGCTCATATGCCTCGGCTGTCAGAGGATCCCTGAAAAACAGTACAAGGTCAATCTCATTATAAGCCACTCTCGCACCGATTTGCTGGTCTCCGCCCTGAGGGCCGGGTAAAAATCTGTAAACACTCATACCGGTATTGTCGATTATAACTTTACCAGTTGTATCTGTAGCATAAAGCGAATGTTTGCTTAAAATTCCCTTATACGCAATACAGAACTGAGCCATAAGTTCTTTCTTTTTATCATGTGCAATCAATGCTATATTCAAAAAATCCCCTCCTAAAGTTTGCTTTCATTATCATTATTAAATAATTGTAAAATTTGCGTTTTACAACTACCCATTATCTATTATAACAAAAAAGTACAGACTTGTAAACAATTTTTTTAAAATTTATGGCAATAATTCGCTAAAATTATCAATTATCGCCGTATTTTCGTTTAATCTGAAGTATTCATCAAAGATATCTCTGGCAACATATGCCGCATTTGCGCCCTTCTCGCCCTTTTCAATCACCACCGCAACCGCGATTTCCGGATTGTCGTACGGAGCAAACGCAACGAACAGCGCGTTATCAGATTTGTTCTTGCCAACCTGCGCGGTACCGGTTTTACCTCCGACCGCTATCGGATAGTCTTTGAAGATTGCACTTGCAGAACCCTCATCCACAACGCCGAGCATGCCTTTCTTCACCGCTTCAAGCGTTTTCGGATTAACATCAACGGTGTTCAGTGCATTCGGCTGCGTCTCGGTAACTATGCTCCCGTCCACCGACGAGCGCACACTTTTTATAATATGTGTCTGATATCTCGTTCCTCCGTTTGCTATTGTCGCAATATAATCGGCAAGCTGTATCGGAGTAAAGAACGAATACGACTGACCTATCGCAGTTTGAATTACATCACCGGCATACCATTTTTTGTCTTCGTCGCTGACTGCAAGCTTTGCCTTGTAGTCCGGGCTTGACATCGCGCCCTTTGCCTCCTCGGGAAGTTCGATCCCGGTAAGCTCTCCGAGTCCGTACTTTTGAGCGTACTCATCCATTTTCTCTATTCCGCATCTTCTTCCGGCTTCGTAGAAATAACAGTTGCACGAATTTTCTATCGCCTGTGTAATATTCTGATTGCCGTGCGTCTGATGTCTCGACGACCATATCCAGCATTTCGGCTTATAGTCCTTGTAATAATCATATATTCCCTTGCACTCTATCTTTTCGTCAATGCCGACCGCGCCGCTTTCAAGGCAGGCAACGGCAATCATCGGCTTTAGGGTCGAACCGGGGGTATATGTTCCGCTTATCGCTCTGTTCCATATCGGTTTTGCCTCGTCCGATGCAAGTGCCTGATAATCTTTATTAAAGCTCGCCGGGTTATAGGTCGGATAATTCGCGCAGACCAAAACGTCACCGTTTTTTATATCAAGCACGACAGCCGCTCCGGCGTTTGCATCCGCGCCGCTTGCTGCAATCTCGTTTATTCTCTTTTTCAAAGACTCCTCCGCCGCTTTCTGAAGGTCTATATCCAGCGTGAGAGTCACATAATTTCCTGGCACTGCCGGAATATCCTCCAGCGTCACCTCTGCGTCGGCGCTTAAATCTTTCATGACATTTTTTCTGCCGTCCGTACCCTTTAAATATTCCTCCTCAAGCTTTTCTACGCCTCGTTTGCCGACCATATCATTAAGTCCGTAGCCTTTGTCTTTCAGCGCGTCATACTCTTCGCGGTTCATCTTGCCGATTCCTCCGAGAATATGTGCCGCCAAATCCCCCTGCTCGTAATTTCTGAAATACTCGGTGCTTATATATACCCCCGGGAATTCATCCCGGCGCTCCTTTATCATTGTTACAGCGTCAATGTTCAAATCCTCCGTAACGGTATACGGTACAGTCGCAGAGAACCCGTTCACATCAGCATCGTACCTCAGACCGATAATCCTCCGCGCCTCCTCGTCTGTGTATTCCTCTCCTATATTATACACATTTTTCCGATAGTATTCCACAACGTCAGCTGCCGACATTTCCGGAGTGATTTTTTTTCTTTTCGCAAACCATGCATTCTTTTCGTCCTCCGAAGAACCGTCGTTATTCTCATCCTTGAACGAATACTCGTACGGTGCAAAGGTTATCGGGAGCGAATCCCCGTATTCGTAGCCGCACTCACAAAGCACTGTCAAAAGGCTGTTAATCATTCGATTAAATTCCGCCGATTTTGCGCCGGTTTTCTGCATTTTTAAAGAATATCCCACTCGATTGGTTATGAGCGGTCTGCCGTATCTGTCCAGGATTTCGCCGCGCGGCGCTTTATCCGTCGTCGTTGTGCTGACCTTCTGCACAGACATTTTTTTATATCCCTCGCCATGAATTATCTGCAATGAAAACATCTGCCACACAATGGCGCAAAGCATGGCGGCAACTATTATTTTTATTATTAGTACTCGTCTTTCCAACGCCGTCATCTCCTTCGCGTTCCTCTGTTTCTTGCATACGCCGTCTTTTTAAGCAAAAAATTTATAATCAGCGCCGCTGCCGCGTTATAAATCACAACCGGCAGAATTATCGATTTCAGTGCGGTCGGATAATTCATTACGCCCGAGCTGTTGAGCAGGTAAAATATACTGTTCTCCACAAAGGTGAACACCGCCGCAAACGGTATCACCATAAAAAACATATCTTTATATATAAGCTCGCTCAGCCACACGACCGCAAAAACGGTACATGTGTAAATCAAAAGATAAAATCCCACCGTTCCGCAAAACGCATCCGCCACAAGTCCGCTCACTATCCCGACAGTGATATATCTCTGCGGCTTTTTCTCGGTAAGTGCAGTGCATATCACAAAGATGTACAAAAGCTCGGGACTCACTCCGTCTATTCTTATATATTTGGAAAATACAGTCTGAAAAAGCCACAAAATCAAAATCCATACAGCTAGCTTTAAATTTTTCATTCCGAAGTTCCCTCCGTAACATCTTCAGAATCATCAGGTATCGGTGACGGCGAAGCTGATGCCGACGGTGACGGCGTGGATTCCGACCGTTTTGTATCGTCCTGCCCGGGTTCGGTTGTATCGATATCCTCTTCATCCGGTGTCGGCTCGTCTTTCTTAAGACTCGAACTGTCCAGTCCGGTATCCTTTTCTTCTTTTCCGGTGCCATATTCAATCATGACTTGATTTTTGTCATATACCGCCGGCTCCCAATAAGTAACAACCACAACTTCATAAAGCGAATCAAGCTCAACAGCCGGCTTTACAACCGCCTTTACCAGCTCGCCGGTGTTGTCAAGCTCTACCTCCTCAACAGTTCCGACTGAAAGCCCCGGCGGATATATTCCGCCCAGTCCCGAGCTTTCCAAAAGGTCGCCGTTGATAATTGTTGCGTCCTTTGAAATGTAATCGATTTTCAGTCTGTGCTTTTTCAAAAGCTCAGCGTCGCCCTCGGCAATGCCTGCATCGCCGGTTCTCGTCAGCTTCACTCCGACAGCGTTTCCCGAGTCGAGAATCGTCGACACTCTCGCCCAGTTTATTCCCACCTCGGTCACTTTTCCGACCAAACCGCTTTCGGTAATAACAACATCCGACACCTTTATGCCCTGTCTGCTGCCCTTGTTTATCATGAGCGTCTGAAACCAGTTCCCCGGCTCGCAGCTCACAACCTTAGCCGGCACAGTCTGACAATTCGCCAAATCATCGGTCAGCTCCAAAAGCTTTTTCAGCCGAGTATTCTCTCTTTTATACTCCTCGCTGTTGCGGCTCTCCTTTTTCAAGGTTTCGAGTTCGCTTTTGAGCCGCTCGTTTTCTTCATGCAGACCCTTTATTTCCGATACATATGTCACAAAATTCCGAACCGGTTCGCACACATGTGCCGCCGCCGTCTGAACAGGAGAGAAAACCGTATTGAGCGCGTTCGCCACCGGTGTTTTTCCGCTCCTTGCCAATGCAGTCAAAATTATTATAACAGCCCCAACGATACTTATTACTATCAATGCTCTCTTTTTGAATTTTGACACCTCTAAATCACTTCCTGCTTTTATCTTTTGTTATAGTTTTAAAAATCCCGACCGCTTAATAATTTTTTCGTCACTTCCCGCCGCGACCGTTCCGAGTGCGACGCAGTCGAGCGGATTATCCGCAAGCTTAACCGGCAAGCCGCATATCACATTTACCAATTTGTCTATGTTTCTTATAAGAGCGCCTCCGCCCGTTAATACAATACCGTTTTCGATTATGTCCCCGGCAAGTTCGGGCGGCGTTTCCTCCAGTGTGTCTGTAATCGCACCGATTATCTCTTTAAGCGGCTCTGTCATCGCCTCTCTTATCTCTTTTGATGTAATGCTGATATTTTTCGGCAATCCCGACACCATGTCCCTGCCTTTTATTTCGTAATCCTGCTCATCATCGTATGGCAGAGCCGAACCGATTGCAATTTTAATCTCCTCAGCCGTTCTTTCGCCGACGGTCAGATTATATGCACGCTTTATATATGAAGCAATCGCCGCGTCTATGGCATTGCCTGCAAGCCGCATCGACCTTGACACAACGATTCCGCTCAGCGACACCACCGCAACCTCGGTCGTTCCGCCGCCGATGTCCACAATCATGTGCCCTGCCGGGCGTCCGACATCGAGTCCTGCGCCGATTGCCGCCGCCATAGGTTCCTCCAGAATCAGAACCTCTTTTGCGCCTGCCGCGAGAACAGCGTCCTCAACGGCTCTTTTTTCCACATTGGTTATCCCCGACGGCACGCAAACGATAACTCTCGGCTTTACTATGCTTGTTTTTTTCCCTGCCGCTTTTTTCAGAAGTATCTTTATCATTTCCTGCGTCACGTCGAAATCGGCTATAACGCCGTCTTTCATCGGGCGTATTGCGATTATGTTATCCGGCGTTCTGCCGAGCATTTCGTTTGCCTGGTTTCCGACCGCCAGCACCTGACCGTCATTTTTATCTATCGCAACAACCGACGGCTCTCTTACCACGATCCCTGCACCGTCCACATAAACAAGCGTGTTTGCCGTACCGAGGTCTATGCCAATATTTTTTCCAATCTTCAAAGACGAAAAAAGATGAATCATAATTCACTAATCCTCCATCCTGCCTTTTGGGGCAGTATATTATACAGTTTTTTCAAAATCATTTTCCAGAATCTGCGCCAGTCTCGAAAGCGGCAGTCCCACAACATTGAAATAATCTCCGTCTATCTGCTTTACCAAAACGGCGCCCTTTCCCTGAATCCCGTAAGCTCCTGCCTTGTCCATCGGCTCACCGCTTTTTATATACCTTCTTATCTTATCCTCCGAAAGCTCGTTGAACCACACCGAGGTTTTGACTGAATCGGCAACGGAAAAGCCGTCCAAAAGACGCATCACACATATGCCGGTGTACACCTCGTGTTCTCTTCCCGATAAAGCGGACAGCATCGCAAACGCTTCCTCCTCATCTTTCGGCTTTCCAAGTATCTTCCCATCAGCCGCGACAACAGTATCGGCGGATATCACTATCGCCTTTTTTCTGCCCCTCTCTCTCAAAAACTTTGCCGCTGCCGCGCCTTTGAGCATTGCAAGCTCCTGCACATACATTCCGACAGGCAATGTTTTGTCAGCTCCGCTCTCGTCCGCATCCGACACAACAATGTCGAAATCCATTCCTATTTGTTCAAGCAGCTCGCGGCGTCTGGGCGATGCCGACGCCAAAACATATTCTTTCATCATATTTTCCTTTCATTTTAACTGCCTGTCACACAGACATAATATATCTTTTGCATAATTTGTAAAATTATTCTACTCCGCGGTAATAATGTCCCCTTGTAAATGTATTTTCCTGCGGCTTGTGATTACTTCCGTCCATATAATACGAAAGAATCCGATCACATTCGTTCCTGCTCTCGTCCGTAAAATCCAGCTTGTATATTTCGACAGGCAAGCGTTTTAAATCATTAAACTTATCTGCCATATAAAGCGGCTTTGAATTCAAAAGCTCCGAATAGCAGCCGGGGGCGCATCGAAACGGAAAACTTTCCTTTTGCCTGTCAATCAGTTTCATTTTTGTTCCGCATTTCGAATACATTTTAACAGGGCAATTCTCGGTCACCATAAGCGGCAATCTGCCATAGACCGCTATCTCCAAAGGCAGATATGAGGATAATTCCGATATTTCATGAATATTAAGCTCCGGCGATATTGCAAGTGTTTTCAGATTATCGTAAAATTTTATACTTTCATTATTATATATATTAAGCCTTGCTCCGCCGTAAATATCACAGTCCTTAAAATATTCAAGCTGTCCTATGTTCGATACCAAAACACCATCCGCAATATAATATCCATGCCGGTCGCGTTCTCTCCATATCGGAGGCAGAACCGTCACAACCGTTCTTTCAGGTGCAAGCTCTTTTATTTTTTTTGCCAACTCCGACGGCGCGTATATAATCGATACGTCATATTTCAAAACTGCCTCTGCCTGCTCCGCACTATATATCTGAACCGAAAATTTCATATTGCCCTTTTCTCTTTTCCGGCAAGTTTTTTCCTTTACACTTGCTACACATCTTTTATCAACAGCAGCTCTTGCACTTTCAAGCAAAGCCGCTGCCTTGCGCCTTGTATTATTTATTTCAGATATCGGCAGTGTGATTCCGTCATCAATTGTCACTTCAATATTTTTTGCATAAAACGGAGTTGTGCCTAATTTTGCAAGCTGCTCGGTCAGTCTCTCGGCAGTCAGCGGCTTTGTCTCCGCTCTCTGTGCTTTCATTTCGCTTTCCGCCGAAACCGAATTAAAATCACTGTCAAGCATATCTATTCTAATCGGCTTATCCGTTTCAAGGCTTGCATATATATCGACTCCCACCCTGCGTTCGTTCGCATCGGGACGGCATCTCTTTTTTACGGCATCATCAAATTTATTGTCCCCGACATTCCCCGGTGTTTTTGTACTCATCATTTCTTTGCCGGTTTTGCCGATAAAATATCCCTTGGTAAATCCGCTCCTGTTAAATGCATTTTTAAGCGTTGTATAATCCTGCTCCGAAACCACATCTGTAAAGTTTTTATATTTACAGTATATTTCCGTAACTGCAGCCACATATTCGCTTCTTTTAAGCCTGCCCTCTATTTTAAGCGATGCAACACCTGCCGATTCGAGTCGTGCAAGTTCGTCAATCAGCGACATATCCTTAGGACTTAACAAATATCCGTCTGTCCTTTTTCCGCCGTACTCCGCCGAATAAAAGAGTCTGCATGGCTGAGCACACATTCCCCGATTTCCGCTTCTTCCACCAATAATGCTGCTCATAAGGCACTGTCCGGAATAGCACATGCACAGCGCACCATGAGCAAACACTTCGATTTCGGCTTTTGTATTTTTGCATATATGCTCGATTTCCTCAAACGACAATTCCCTTGAAAGAACCACGCGCGAAAATCCGATTTTCGAAAGATACTTCACCGCATCCAAAGACGCGGCGGTCATCTGCGTGCTTGCATGCAAAGGCAAATCCGGGAAAATCTTTTTTACCTTTGCCGCCATGCCTATATCCTGAATTATAACAGCGTCCGCACCGATTTCGTTAAGCTCTCCGATGTAGTCGATAAACTCCGTCGTCTCTTTTTCCTTAATAAGTATATTCGCCGCAACATGGACGGCCGTACCGCGTATATGGCAATATTCAATCATTCGTTTCATGTCATCGGAAGAAAAGTTTTTTGCCGAATGTCGTGCGGAAAAATTTCTGCCGCCTATATAGACTGCATCCGCACCGCTCTGAACTGCGGCAATCAGCGATTCCTCCGACCCTGCCGGGGCAAGTATTTCCATTGCTGCGACTCCTTTCTTTCATTCATTGTAAAGCGAATAGCTTTACATGTTTACATAGAATCAAGCATGTCAAGTATTTCTTTTTCCTTGGCTTCATATTCTCGCTTGACCTTTTCTTCTTTTTCGCGGCTTTCTTTTTTCAGCTTTTCAAGCTCACGCTCAAGCTTTTTTATTGTTCCCGTTGCGCGCGAAAGCTCCTTTGAATATTCGACCAGCTGACTTCTTATCTTGTTATCCTCTTTGTTGATTTCGTCAAGTCTTTCGTCATTCTCGGCTTCATTTTTAAGACGCATAAGCTCATCACACAAATTGAGCGATGTCAAAACAGCCGCAGTGTCATAAGTAAGCTTCGGATTCTCATCCTTAAGCTCGCGCATTTTTGTGTCAACTTCCTTTGCCACGCTTAAAATATACTCTGTGTTTTCACCCGAAACCAAGTTGAATCCACGTCCCATAATATCAACGCGTACTCTCTTTTTTTCCAACCTGCTCACCTCCCGACACATCGTTAATTATAAAAATCAATGCCAATGTAAAGTTGTTTTCTTTACATTAATTGTACTTATAGTTATTCTTGTTATATTATTATACTACTTTTTTTTAAATAAATCAAGATAAAATATCAACAAATCGCTTATTTTTACAAAAATTTCACATTTTAAGCATAAAAAATAACATGTAAAGTCAAAAGCTTTACATGTTATTTTGCTATTTCAATATATTCGGGAGCGGATATTTATGCTTTATTCCCAAAGCTTTTATACCCCTCTTGAATTTCTCCGCCGTTTTTTCGTCTACGCTGTGTGGATTATTTAAATAAAACCAGCCTATATCCTTAAAATGATAGGCTTCCTCACTCCCCACCCCGCAGTCAAATGCCGCCGGGATTTCAATGCCCTTTTCCATTCTTTCCTTAAGCTCGGAAAGATATTTTGTATAGACTTCACTCGGCATGCAATTATTTTTCATGCACACTGCCGCCGCCATGCCTGCCACCTCGCCGAGCTGTCCGAGAGTACGCATAACCCGTATTGCGGAAAATGCAACATGGCTTGTGCTGACGGTTCTTCCGCCCAAAAACAAATTTTCAACATCTGCCGAATAAAGGCATCGATACGGAATTGGGTACGGCTTTACAATCCCCCGGTGATATGCAAACGAACGAAACGGTTCATCAAAACAAGCATCGTTGTCAACCTCGGGAAAATGCATATCTATGCTCCATGTCATGCATGCCGTTGCATCGTCATATATCCGATGCTCCTCTATGTCCTGCTGAGTGAGAATATATCCGCCCTTTACCCGATAGCTTTCACGCTTGCCGCCGATTGGTGACACCCATTTAAGCGCAGAATTTTTAAATTTGTCCTTATCCTTATAATGATTTTTCTGATACGACCAGTTTGAATATATCGCTCTCAAACCGAAGTCCCTTATATACTCAATCTCCCCGACCATATCGCGGCGAAATCCCGACTCCTGTTCCCAGTCACCGTTGCAGACGTCAAGGCAGGTTGAGTCGTCAAATTCAAGCCCCCAGTCAATGTCCGGGAACTTCGTCTCCTCCTTTTGCTCCTCCGAATACCATCTTATCGAATGTCCCATGACAATATTTTCATGCTCTTTCGGAGCAAGACTCTCGCCGAATACGCTTTCGGCTTCTCTGCCGTACATAACCTGTGCGCCTGCTGCTCTTGCAAGGAACGCATCTCCGCTGCAGTCGGCAAAAAGCTTTGCCCTGTATTTTGTCTTTTTACCGGTCAGCACATCGGTGCATATCACCGCCGAGATTTTCCCGTCTGACATTTCGACATCGGTGACGCACTTTTGAAGAACGACCGAATCGGAAAATCCGCTGACTTCAAATGCACCGAGCTTTCGGAAATCCTCGTAATATTTGCCATCAAACGTACTCGGCGATCCCATAACCGGAGCAATTTCGCGCACAACATTCCCCAGATTTTTGTATGGCGGCAGATTTATCATTCCGCCCATGCACACTCTTACCTCCGAGCTGTTGCAGCCGCCCAAAACTGCTCTGTCATGTATCAAAAGAGCATTCACACCACTCCTGAGTGCCGACAGCGCAGTACAGATTCCTGCGATTCCTCCGCCGACAATTATCAGATCGTATTCCTTTTCATTCTCCTCTATCTCTTTCCAATTGAACTTCCGGCGCAGCCTGTCTATCGCAGCTTGTTCATCGGACGGCTTTTTGTCCGATGCCGTTATATACAAAGCGTCACATCGACCGTTAAATCCGGTTAAATCATGCAATGCAAGCATATGACCGCCCTTTTCAAGCTCGGTTTCTCCCGCATACTGCCATGCCCAATCCGCTCCGTTTATTCCCAGCACCTCGCCAAACTCGGTACCGTCAATCAAAATCCGGAACTTTCCTGCCTTTGCGTCTTTGCTCCATACAGCAGTCCAGTCGCGGGTAAGTGCCCATATATGATATTTCGCCGTTTCTTCAATCCCGATTTTTGTTTCGGCATCGCGAACCGGTATTCCCATTCCATGCGCCATTATATAGGACGAATGAATCGTCTCCATCGACTGCTGATCAACAATCCAGCCGCCGAGGTTGTCAAAGCTTTCCGCTTCAATAAATAAATCTTTCACCTTAATCTCCTATCTGCCATTCGCCGGCACTAACAGTAACGGAACTTTCACGTCAGCATTTTTCCTTGACCGCCACTCTTATTTCCCATTCAAAATCCGGGTCATCCATATCACTCGGAAATATTTCTATATTTGGGAAACTTTCATCTCTTTTGCAGCTGCTCGCCTGCATAAATCGCCAAAGTATGTTTTTGTAAAACTCGTTCACCTTGTCGTCGTCCGCTCCGCTCAGTTTAAAGCACATCCATGTCGCAGCGGGAATTTTCACAGTTTCAAGCCCCGGCGAACTGTAATTTCTTGCTCCCAGGGTGCATCGAACCGCTTCGCCGCCGTTTTCGTACACCGCGTAAAGCTCATTTCCGCACATCGCAAGCAGCTCATCCGAACGCGGATTTTCGTAAAATGCAGACCAGACATTTTCGCAGCACTCGGTATCGCTCATATCGGATTCACCGGCAATGCCTGCAATGAAAAACTCTCCGTCCTGTCTCACCGAATACGAAATATCCACTCCGCCGCCGACACAAAGCTCGATTTCAATCGGAGTAAACATATTTATTTTTCCGCCGTTCTTTATCTCGTTCGGCGATCCCCCATGAAATTCCTTAAACGCTCTCGAAAATGACGACGGCGCATCGTAGCCGTACCGCCCGGCAAGCTCGGTCACAGATATATCTTCATTAATTATATCCTCCGCCGCGCGCGACATTCTCCTTTTTCGGATATACTCGCCGATCGGCAGACCTGCCGCAAAGGAAAACACACGCCGAAATTCGTACACCGAGAGTCCCGACTCCTTTGCAAGATAGCCGATATCTATTTCCGAGCTTAAATTCTCTTCTATATATTTTATTATTTTGTTAAAACTGTTAATATTGTTCATAATAATCAAAGCGGCTCAACAACCTGCTCAATCCCCCAGACCGTCATTTCCTCAACAACCGCGCGTTTCGGCATGTTCGCGGCAAAAAATATCGAATCGGCAATATCTCCGACCATCAGCGAATCGTGAGTTTCGCCGATACCTGCCGAGCTTTGGAAGCCTGTACTTGCCGATGCCGGAATTATACAGGTTGCCCGCACGCCATACTTTTGCAGCTCCACATAAAGACCTTTTGTGAAGTTGAGAACGCCTGCCTTTGCAGCCGCATAAACGCTCCATGCCGCCCATGAATGTTTTGCACAAACCGAGGAAATATTTATGATTATTCCATATTTTTGATCTTTCATTATTTCTCCGAAAACTTTTGAACCGTATATCACACTGTTCAAATTAAGCGAAATAATCTCGTCTATGCTCTCCTTCGTCTGATCGCAGGTATCGGCAATTTTCACTCCGCCGCCTGCGTTGTTTACAAGCACGTCAATCCGTCCGTATTTTTCTTTACCCCATTTCGCCATAGATTCCCACGCATTGTAATTTGTGACATCGATTGCATAGCCTGCGTCAAATCCGTTTTCCTCAACAGCCGCTGAGACCTTTTTTGCATTTCTCGATGCCGCAATCACGATATATCCGTTTTCCTTAAATTTCTTTGCCGCAGCAAGCCCGTATCCGCTTGTTGCTCCGGTTATGATTACCACCTTTTCCGACATGTTTTTCAGCTTCCTTTTTACTTTAAATTTTAAAATCCGAAATATCGGCTTTCAACTTTATTATACTATTTCTCAATTTCTTTTTCAATACATTTTTTGCATTTTTTTGCTTGCTTGCGTTTACATGAAATTTACGCTTTTTTGTAAATATTACTTGATTTTTTGTGAAAAATATGATATTATATAGTTGTATGTATAATATCGGATTTTTATCCGCTATTGGTACATGTATACTAATCCGGTCAAAAGGCCGCGAATCAACTAAGGAGGAGATTCCATTGGCAAGAAAAATGAAAACCATGGATGGAAATAATGCTGCAGCATACGCATCATACGCGTTTACCGATGTTGCTGCAATCTATCCTATCACACCATCGTCAACCATGGCGGAGGTGACAGACAAATGGGCAGCTGCCGGTCAGAAAAACATTTTCGGCGAGACCGTAAAGGTTGTTGAAATGCAGTCCGAAGCAGGCGCCGCCGGCGCAGTGCACGGCTCACTTTCGGCAGGTGCTCTGACAACTACTTATACTGCATCTCAGGGTTTGCTGCTTATGATTCCAAATATGTATAAAATCGCAGGTGAGCTTCTCCCTTGCGTATTTAACGTTTCGGCAAGAGCTTTGGCATCGCATGCTCTCTCGATTTTCGGAGACCATCAGGATGTTATGGCATGTCGTCAAACCGGTTTTGCAATGCTCGCATCGTCCAACCCTCAGGAGGCTATGGACCTCGGCGCCGTTGCTCACCTTACCGCAATCAAGGGCAGAGTTCCTTTTCTGCACTTCTTTGACGGTTTCAGAACATCTCACGAGTATCAAAAGGTTGCTTGCTGGGATTATGACACACTTTCAAAAATGGTTGATTGGGACGCGCTTAACGACTTCAGACGCGGCTCGCTGAATCCGGAGCATCCGGCACAGCGCGGTACTGCTCAAAACCCGGACGTTTTCTTCCAGGCAAAGGAAGCCGTAAACAAGCATTATCTGGCAATCCCCGACCTGACTCAAGAATACATGGACAAGGTTAATGCCGAAATCGGTTCGGACTACAAACTGTTTAACTACTATGGCGCACCCGATGCCGATGAAATCATCATTGCTATGGGTTCGGCATGCGATACAATTTCGGAAACGGTTGATTATCTGAATGCAAACGGCAGAAAAGTCGGGCTTGTTAAGGTAAGACTCTACAGACCGTTCTCGGCAAAGCATCTTATCGAAGCTATTCCGGAAACAGTTAAGAAAATCTCGGTTCTGGACAGAACAAAGGAATCAGGTGCTGTCGGCGAGCCTTTGTATCTTGATGTTGTTGCAGCTCTTCAGGGCTCGAAATTTGCCGGTATCCCCGTATTCGGCGGACGCTACGGTTTGGGTTCAAAGGACACAACTCCGGCTCAGATTATCGCCGTTTACAACAACACAGAAAAGAAACATTTCACTATCGGTATCAACGACGATGTTACAAACCTTTCTTTGGAAATCAAAGAAAACCCGGATACAACTCCTAAGGGCATCACAAGCTGTAAGTTCTGGGGCTTGGGCGCTGACGGTACTGTCGGAGCAAACAAGAACTCTGTTAAAATCATCGGCGACCACACAGATATGAACGTTCAGGCATATTTCGATTACGATTCAAAGAAATCGGGCGGTCTGACAGTTTCGCATCTGCGTTTCGGTCATGCAAAAATCACATCCACATACCTTATCAACAAAGCTGACTTCGTTGCTTGTCACAAGGCATCTTATATCAGACAATATGATATGGTATCCGATGTAAAGCCGGGCGGCGTATTCCTTTTGAACTGTTCATGGGACGCAAAAGAGCTTGAGGAGCATATCCCCGGTCAGGTTAAAAAGTATATTGCTGACAATAACATTCAGTTCTATACAATAGACGGTGTTAAAATAGGTAAAGAAATCGGTCTCGGCAACAGAATCAATACTGTCCTGCAATCGGCATTCTTTACTCTTGCAAATATAATTCCTGCCGATGACGCTATCCGCTACATGAAAGACGCTGCTACAGCTTCTTATTCAAAGAAGGGTGACGCTATCGTTAAGATGAATCACGACGCTATCGATGCAGGGGCAAAGCAGATTGTAAAAGTAGACGTTCCCGCAAGCTGGAAAGATGCTAAGCCTGAGGATCTGTCGGTTAAATTCGACGGCGAGGGCAAGCTGATTGATTATGTAAACAACATTCTTGTTCCCATAAACCAATTCAGAGGCATGCAGCTGCCGGTATCGAGCTTTGAGCCATATGTAACCGGCGAAGTACCTCTCGGTTCATCGGCATTTGAAAAGCGCGGTATCGCAATCGATGTTCCTGTTTGGAATCCCGATACATGTCTGCAGTGCGGCATATGCTCATTCGTATGTCCTCACGCTTGTATCCGTCCGGTAACTCTTACCGAGGAAGAAAAGAACAATGCTCCCGAGGGAGTTATTTATACAAATATGAAGCAGATGGACGGCATGTACTATGCAATCGCCGTATCGGTGCTTGACTGTACAGGCTGCGGCTCGTGCGTAAATGTATGTCCGGGCATGAAGGGCGTAAAGGCTCTGACAATGGATTCGTTGGACAAGCATCTTGATGAGCAGAAAACCTTTGATTATGCAGGCGAACTTCCCGAGAAACCTGAAGTTGCAGCTAAATTCCCGATGAAGACCGTTAAAGGCTCACAGTTCAGAAAGCCTTATCTCGAGTTCTCGGGCGCATGCGCAGGCTGCGGCGAAACTCCGTATGCAAAGCTTATCACTCAGCTGTTCGGCAGCAGAATGTATATTGCAAACGCAACAGGCTGTTCATCAATTTGGGGCGGTTCTTCACCGTCAACACCTTATTGCGCTGACGAAAATGGCAGAGGTCCGGCTTGGGCTAACTCGCTGTTTGAGGACAATGCAGAGTTCGGTTACGGTATGTTCCTCGGTCAGAAAGCACTGAGAAACGCAAATATTGCAAAGCTCGAAAAGATTTCCGAAGCAGAGCCTTCGGTTAAGCCTGCAATCGATAAATTCATCGAAACAAAGGACGACGGCTGTGCAAACAAAGTTGCAACAGACGAGCTGCTCAAGGCTATCGCAAATCTCAACTCTAAGGAAGCAAAGGATGTACTTGCGGATAAAGAATATCTTGCGAAGAAATCCGTCTGGATATTCGGCGGAGACGGCTGGGCTTATGATATCGGTTTCGGCGGCGTTGACCATGTACTGGCATCCGGCGAGGACGTAAATATCATGGTATTCGATACCGAGGTTTACTCCAACACCGGCGGTCAGTCATCAAAATCAACTCCGACAGGTGCTATTGCTCAGTTTGCGGCAGCAGGTAAGGTTGTAAAGAAGAAAGACCTTGCAGCTATCGCAATGAGTTACGGCTATGTATATGTTGCTCAGATTGCTCAGGGCGCAGACTACAACCAGTGCTTAAAAGCTATGATCGAGGCTGAAAGCTATCACGGTCCGTCAATCATCATTGCATATGCTCCCTGTATCAACCACGGTATCAAGGGCGGCATGAGCATTGCTCAGACCGAGGAGAAAAAGGCTGTTGAAGCAGGCTACTGGCACTTGTTCCGCTATGATCCGAGACTTGAGCTTGAAGGCAAAAATCCGTTCCAGCTGGATTCAAAGCCGCCGGTAACAGATTATGAAACCTTCATCATGGGCGAGGTTCGTTATAACTCATTGGCTCGTTCAAATCCGGAGCGTGCTAAGGAGCTGTTCGCAAAGGCTAAGGCTGACGCTGAAGCTAAGTATCAAAAGCTTGCAAAATTGGCAGGCAAGGAGTAATTTCCATAAAAAAAGGCTCTTTGTCAATAGTTGGGGTAGAAAATCCTATATGGAATTTTTGAGGCAGTTTTAAGCTGCCTCAT
>CAKSQL010000019.1 GCA_934486735.1 uncultured Clostridia bacterium
TATATTATAATAAAAATGAATTGTATTTTCAATACCAAAATATTGAGATAAAGTGAGAAAATTCGATATGTTAAAAACAAAGGACGACAAATTTTTTGAATACGAAATCATAGGCGAATTTCAATCGGACGGAGTGTGGATTCATCCGACGCGGCGGATAGACAGCTATGAAATGATATTTGTTATAGACGGGACTGTCTTTATCGAGGAGGACGGGGCGGAGTATGAGCTGAACACGAACGATGTTCTTATTCTGGAGCCGGGCAGGCTGCATGGCGGAACGAGGGAGAGTACATCTCCGACATCGTTTTATTGGTTTCATTTTCGTACCGATATGGAAATTCCGGGCAAGACCTATAGCGGCGGCGAATATTATGACTTAAAATATCTTTTGAAAAAGCTTTTGCATATTACAAATTCGCATACATATCCGCCCGAAACTGCGGATGTGCTTGGTTTGTGCGCGTTTTGCGAGTATACAAATATGGTGGAAAAAGCGGCTGCCGGGAATAGTGCACTGCTCGGAAAGATTGACGAGTACATACGCATAAATGTGCAAAAGGACATATCGGTCGCGGCTGTGGCAGGGCATTTCGGCTATAATGCGGACTACATCGGCAGAATGTTCAAAAAAAATCATGGCGTGGGATTAAAGCAATATATAGCCGCGGAAAGGGTGAAAGCGGCAAAGGATTTGCTGCTGACAACCGGTCTGTCGGTCAAGGAAATTGCGGCAAAACTCGGTTTTCGCGAGGAAAATTTGTTTATAAAATTTTTTATTTACCATGAGGAAATAAGTCCGACGCGATTTCGGAACAAATATGTCGGAGTTCATATAAATAATAAATAAGGGAGCGTGGCAGAGTGTATTATCTGAAAGAATGTATAATAGTTGAGGGAGCATATGACAAAATAAAGCTGTCGGGATTTATCGGCTCGGCAATTTTTGTCACGCATGGATTTTCGATATTCAATAATAAAAAAGACATGGAGACGATAAAGACTTTTGCAAAAAAATGCGGTGTGGTTATTCTGACCGATTCGGACGCGGCGGGCTTTAAAATCCGCAGTTATATCAAGCAGTCGCTGCCGAAAGAGTGTGTTAAGCATGCGTATATCCCGGAAATAAAGGGCAAGGAGCGGCGAAAAAGCCAACCGGGCAAAGAGGGGATTTTGGGCGTTGAGGGAATCTCGGAGGAGATTATCATAAACGCGCTGAAAAATGCAGGCTGCAGTTTTGACTCCGGTGAGGAGCTTGTTCGGAGGACGCCTGTCAGCAAAAGCGATTTTTTTCTGCTCGGACTCTCGGGCGGGGGAGAAAGTTCAAAAATGCGCGCAAAGGTTTGTCAAAAGCTTAACCTGCCGGGGAAAATTTCGGCGAACATGCTGATAAGCGCGGTCAATGCGATTATGAGCAGGGAGGAATTTTTCAAGCTTTGCGATGGTTTAAAGACAGATTAAAATTAGGGCGGCGGCATGCGGAAGCTGCCGCTGACATATATCGGGCGGCAGATTGATTGGGCAATGTGCCGTTTTTTTTTATTAACAGGAAAGTGCATAAATGAAGTTATGAAAAATTAAAAATGCTGCCTTGATTTCACGCCGGCAGGGATTTGAACAAAAGTTTTTAAATACCAAAACACCGGATTTTAAGAAAATCCTTATAGGGGTTGGTAGAACTTTCTTAAAAAATCCGGTGTCCGGCAATAGTACAAAAATTAATGAATAATAGCTAATTCGGTGTCCTTATCGAAGATATGAATCTTGTTGGCATCAAGAACAACCTTGATTGTGTCATTGACTTTAGCTGTCGAACGCTGATTTACTCTTGCAGTGATAGGCATACCTGCGATTGTGAGATACAAATATGTCTCAGCACCCAAAAGCTCGGTAACGTCAACGAATGCATTTACGACAGAATCCGGCTGGCTTGCAAGCATAGCCTCTTCGTCGTGAATATCTTCAGGACGGATACCGATAACAACTTCCTTGCCGATGTAGTCCTTAAGCTCGGGCTTTGAAGCCTTGCCCTCGGGAAGTTTGATTGACTCGTTGCTGAACTCAACATACAAGCCGTCGGCTTTTTGGTTAAGAGTTGCGTTGATGAAGTTCATTTGAGGACTTCCGATAAATCCGCCGACAAACACATTGCAGGGCTTGTTGTAAAGATTGATAGGCGAATCAACCTGCTGGATGATACCGTCCTTCATAACAACGATTCTGCTGCCCATTGTCATAGCCTCTGTCTGGTCATGTGTTACATAGATAAATGTTGTCTGCAGCTTTTTGTGCAGCTTGTTAATCTCTGTTCTCATTGCAACTCTGAGCTTTGCATCGAGGTTTGAAAGAGGTTCGTCCATAAGGAATACCTTAGGCTCACGAACGATAGCACGACCCAAAGCAACACGCTGTCTCTGACCGCCCGACAAAGCCTTAGGCTTTCTTTCGAGCAAGTGCTCAATATCGAGTGACTTTGCAGCCTCAACAACGCGCTTTTTGATTTCAGCCTTCGGAGTCTTTCTGAGCTTAAGACCGAATGCCATGTTGTCAAATACTGTCATGTGCGGATAAAGTGCATAGTTCTGGAAAACCATTGCAATATCTCTGTCCTTAGGTGCTACGTCGTTCATTCTTTTTCCGCCGATGTAAAGATCGCCCTCGGAGATTTCTTCAAGTCCGGCAATCATTCGGAGAGTCGTCGATTTACCGCAGCCGGAAGGTCCGACCAATACGATAAATTCCTTGTCTTCGATATCGAGACAGAAGTCGCCGACAGCGGTAACGCCGCCCGGATATCTTTTATACATATGTTTTAATTGCAAATCAGCCATCTTAAAATAGCTCCTCTCTATGTACCTGTTTTTTTTCAGTACCATTTTTTGATTACATATATATGATAACACATTTAAATGAAAATTGATAGTCTTTTTTTGAACAAAAAAAACATGTTTTTTTTAGCAGAAATAACGAAATGCACGCTTCAAGTTAAAAAATTTGCACATTTTGCGGCGGTTTATGGTTGAAAATAACCAAAGAAAAATTACCAAAATAATACAGCTGCATAATCGGATTTTTTTGCGGCGATAATATCAGTATCTGTACTGAAAAAAGCATTTTCTACACGATATACAAAGTGCACAAAAAGAGGAGGAAATATAGGTATGACATGCATAAGAACTGACCTCGCCGCGGAGGCGAGAGAAATTTTTCAAAATGCAAATTCGGCGGCGGAGGCGGACGGAGTGACGGCAAAAAGCGAAAAAAAAGGGAGTGTGACCGTCACAAAAATCGAGATAAAAAACGAAAACGGAGCAAAAGCTTTGGGCAAGCCGATAGGAAAATATATAACGATTGAATCTCCCCAGATAAAATACAGCGCCGAAGAATATGAAAGGACATGCAAAATAATTTCCGACTCGCTGATTGAGATGACGGGGGATGTGACAGACAAGACAATTTTAATTGCCGGGCTGGGAAATTCCGAAATCACACCCGACGCGCTCGGACCGGCGGTTGTTTCGCGCCTTATTGTGACAAGGCATATGAAGGAGCATATGGGCAAAAGCTTCGGAAGTGAATTTCCGACAACATGCGCGGTTGCGCCGGGGGTTTTGGGAATGACAGGAATCGAGACGGCGGATATTATATCGGGAGTTGCGGGAAAGGTAAGGCCGGATTTGGTGATAGCGGTCGATGCGCTGGCGGCGCGTAAGACCGAGAGAATAAGCACGACAATACAAATTTGCGATACCGGGATTCAGCCGGGCGCCGGGATTGGCAACCGCCGATCGGGACTGGATGAGAATACGCTCGGCACAAAGGTGATTGCAATAGGAGTACCGACGGTTGTGGACGCGGCGACAATCGTCCGCGACAGCATCGAGGCCGCATTTGAGGGCGAGGACGCGGAGAAAATATCGGAAAAAATTCTTTCCGATAATCTGCGCCGTATGGTGGTGACTCCCAAGGACATAGATTTGGTTATAGAGCGTGCGTCAAAAACAGTGGCAAACGGCATAAATATGGCGCTCAACAGGGAACTTTCTTTGGAAGATATAGAAAGCTTTGTCGGATAATCGAAAAATCGGTGGCAGAGACATTGACAAATCAAGCATTTAGAGGTAAAATAATTATGTACGGTCAATTTTGAGCCGCAGAAAAATTTCAGGAAGGAACGGTCTTTTCAATATGATAAGAACTTACAGAGTGAACGATAATATTTCACTGCACTATATACCCATGAAAAAGCTGAAAACAACAGCGGTGGGAGTATATATTCACAGAACGCTGACCGAGGACGAGGCGGATTTTAACGCACTTTTGCCATACGTGCTGAAGCAGGGCTGCAGATTATGCCCCGATACGGCGACAATGGCGCGGTATCTTGAAAATCTGTACGGTGCAAGCCTTTCGGCAGGCGTTATGAAAAAAGGCGAGGAGCATGTAATTGCATTTGACGCGGAGACGATATCGGACAGCTTTGCCGCAAACGGCGAAAAGCTTTTGTCCGAGCTTATCCGCCTGCTTTTGTCAGTGATATTCGACCCGGTTTGTGAAAACGGGGGCTTCAAGAGCGAATATGTCGAAAGAGAAAAGAAGAACGCGGTTGACAGAATAAAGAGCGTTATTAATGATAAGAGACGATATGCACGCCAAAGATGCACCGAGGAGATGTGCAAGGGCGAGCCTTACGCCATCTCGGGTCTCGGGACGATTGAGGGCATTGAAAAAATCACTCCCGAATCGCTTTATGATTACTACCGCCAAATGGTGTCCGAATCGGTGATAGATATATTTGTGTGCGGAGAGGCGGATGCTGAGAAAATTGCCGCTGAAATAAAGGGAATAGATATACCGCTTAAAAAGGCAGAGCGCCCCAAGACAGATATATTGAAGAAATCCGGCGACGTACGGCACATAACCGAGAAAATGGAAATTACCCAGGGCAAGCTTTCGATCGGCTTCAGAACGAATATAAAGCCGGATGATGACGATTTTATCGCACTTATGGCGGCGAACAGCGTATTTGGCGCAGGAGCACATTCAAAGCTTTTCAACAATGTGCGCGAAAAGCTGAGTCTTTGCTATTATGCGGCAAGTCAGCTTGACCGTTTAAAAGGTCTTATGGTAGTCGATGCAGGGATAGAGTTTAAAAATTTCCAAAAGGCATATGATGAAATATTGGTTCAGCTGGAGGCTGTCAAAAAGGGAGATATTTCGGATTTTGAGCTGGAATCGTCGATAAGTGCGCTTGTGAACAGTTATCGCTCGGCATATGATGACCCGCGCTTTTTGCAGGGAATATGGCTGGGCGAATTTGCTGCCGGAACGAATATGACCCCGGAGGATTATATAAGCAAAATCGAAAAGGTGACAAAGGGCGATATAGTAAGAGCAATGAACAGGGTTGAGCAGGATACGGTCTATTTTTTGACAGGAAAGGGTGATGAGGCATGAAACTGACCAAACGTGAAAACAAACGAACCGGCGAGACGCTTTACTGTGGCAGACATTCGTCGGGACTTGAGATTTATATAATGCCGAAAAAGGGCTACAGTCAGAATTATGCTATATTCGGAACAAAATACGGCTCGGTGGATTCGGAATTTATAGTCCCGGGCGAGAAGAAAATAACAAAGGTGCCGGACGGAATTGCGCACTATCTGGAGCACAAAATGTTCGATATGCCGGACGGCTCGAATGTGTTTGACAAATTCGCAAAATACGGCGGCAACGCAAATGCATTTACAAGCTTTAATATGACTGCTTACCTCTTTTCGGCAACGTCGTATCTGTATGAAAATCTTGCGGTGCTGCTCGATTACGTACAGCGTCCGCATTTCACCGAGGAAAGCGTTCTGAAAGAGCAGGGAATCATCGGACAGGAAATAAAAATGTACGACGACAGCCCATCGTGGAGAGTATTTTTCAACCTTCTCGGCTGTCTCTATCAAAATAACCCTGTAAAGCTTGAAATCGCGGGTACTGTTGAATCGATTGCAAAGATAAACAGCGATTATCTTTACAAATGCTACAACACATTTTATAATCTGTCGAATATGATGCTCTTTGTGACCGGTGATTTGGACGTGGAAAAGACAGTTTCGGTTATCAAAAAAAATATTTTAAAAAACGACCCGTTCAATGAGGAAATAAAGCGCATATACCCCAAGGAGCCGGACGCGCTCGCAAAGACCTATGCCGAGCAGAAACTCAGCGTTGCAAAACCAATGTTTATGATAGGATTTAAGGACTGCGATGTGGGATACTCGGGCAAACACTTGCTTAAAAAGATAATAGAAATGAATATTCTGCTCACCATGCTGTTTGGAAAAAGCTCGGATATTTACACGACGCTCTACGAATCCGGACTGATAAATCAAAGCTTCGGAGCAGAGTTCAATCCGCAGATTGACTATGGCTTTACCGCGATTGACGGAGAGTCGGAAAATCCCGAAAAGGTGTACGAAATTATAATGAGCAAGCTTGACGCAACAAAGCTTGACAGGGATAATTTTGAACGAATCAAAAAGGTTATATGGGGCGATTATATACGCTCGTATAACGACATTGAGGACTATGCGCATGAATTCATGTCGATGAATTTTCTCGGAATAGACTATTTTGATTATTACAGTGTTTACAGTGAGATAAGCTTTGAAGATGTGCAGAATCGCTTTGAGGAGCATTTCAGAAAGGACAGATCCGCATTGTCGGTTGTGAAGCCGGTTTAGAACGAATGGATAAGATGAAAAAGACAGTTTCAAAGGCATTTTATGACACAATCCCCATTATGATGGGATATATTGTGCTCGGATTCGGATTCGGAATATTGCTGGAGGATAAGGGATATAACTTTGTTTGGGCGTTTTTGATGGCACTCACAATCTACGGCGGTTCGATGCAGTATGCCGCCGTAGACCTTTTGACAAGCGGAGCGAGCCTTGTTACCGCAGCAGTTATGACTGTCGCGATAAACGCGCGGCATTTTTTCTATGGTCTGAGTATGCTCGATAAGTATAAGGACACCGGGAAATATAAGCCGTATCTCATGTTTGCGCTCACCGATGAGACCTATTCGGTGGTCTGCTCGGCGTATGTGCCGGAGGGAATAAATAAGCCGCTTTACTATTTTCTTGTATCGCTGTTTGATCAGCTTTACTGGATTATCGGCTGCGTGGCAGGCGGACTTTTCGGCTCGGCGGTTTCGTTCAACAGTGCCGGAGTGGAGTTTTCGATGACTGCGCTGTTTGTGGTTATTTTCACCGAACAATGGATGAGTACGAAAAATCATCTGCCGGCTGTCATTGGTGTGATATCGAGCGCACTCTGCCTGCTTGTATTCGGAGCGGATAATTGTAATAGCGATAGTTATGTTCCTTTTAAGAGCGCTGCCCTTTTGGATTTTTTCGGGAAAGCGCAGGGAATCAAAATTAATCGAGTATCTGGGAAAAGTGCTGCCGTACGCCGCGATAGGGATGCTTGTTGTGTATTGCTTTAAAAACGTATCATTCACAAAAGCTCCGCATGGAATCCCGGAAGTCGCTGCGGCAGCGGTCACAGCCGCACTTTATGCATGGAAAAGGAAAACGCTTATCAGCATATTTACAGGGACGGTTTTGTATATGCTGATGATACAATTTATTTTTGTATAAGATATAAAAAGCTTTTGATAAAAGCTGCGCCCGGGGATGCAGGATTAAGCCGGGAAATATATATACCATTGTGTGAGAGGCAATTTTCCATATTATAAAAAGGCACATACTATTCAATTCGGCCGACCCGCCGAATGCAGATTTAAGTCAGTATTTAGCGGTCGTTTTTCTTGAACGGTTTGTGCTTTTTTGATTCTTATTATTTTTTGTTCTCCGCAATATATTTTTTCGGAGAAACTCCCTTATATTTTTTAAACACTCTCGAAAAATAATTGCTGTCGTTAAAGCCGCAGCTGAACGCAGCATCGGGAACAGATGCGCCCGAAACGAGCATTTCTGAGGCATGCTCTATTCTTGTGTGGGTGACAAACTCGGTAAAATTCATATGCATACGATTTTTAAAGCCGCGCATGAACGAACGCTCACTCATATGCAAAAGCTCTGCCATGTCCGAAACCGACAGGCTTTCGGAATAATGCTCCGAGATATATTCAACCGCTTTCTGCATCGAATCCTCCGTCTCAAAATCGGTGCAGGGGTGCGAATAGCGATAAAGAATAATCAAAATTTCGGAAAAGTAATTTCGCGTCATTATATCAGAAAACGGGCGGCTGTAATTTTGCTCGTCATTCAAAAGCTGAAAAAGTTTTTTGAGACGGTCGGAGTACTTTCCGGAGACCTCAAAAAGAACATTTTCCGCAAGGCGGTTCAAAATCGCGGAATGTTCATTGTCGAGAAATTCTTTCTTAACATTCAGCTCCATTCGATATGTCCGTTCGTTCGACGGATATATACAGCGATGTTCGACAAAGGGCGGAATTATAATAATGTCGCCCTTTGTGAGAGTGTATCGCTTGTCTCCGATATAATATTCGGTGCAGCCGGACGAAACATAATAAATCTCATAGCCGTCGTGGCTGTGAAATTCGGACATGTTGTCACCCTTTATACGAGTACATATAAAAGAGTAGAGCATATCATCCCGATCAGGATAATTCACGAAATGCACCTCCCAAAATCAGATTTCGTATTTTATCAGTTTCACAGGACCCAAAAGTCCGCAGGGTTCGAATTTGAGATATTCGGAAAATTCGTCGCGGCGTTCGTAGGCGCTGCTTGTTGAGACTATAACCGAAATCAAATTTTTGCCCGGTTTTACAAATTCGGATATGTCAAAGCGATAACGCGGAGCAAGGCGTGAGCCGACCAAATGGTCGTTCACATATAAGCTTGCTGCCTCGCCGGCATAGCCCAGGTCAAGAATATAATTTCCGATATCGGATATTTCTATGCTTGTGTCATATTTAATATTCCCGGCGAAACTTGTGAACGCGCCCCTGCCGGTGATGTTAAACAGGGTGTCGGTGGTTTTGTAAGGCGTATAGTCTTTTTCCTGCTCGCGGCGCAGAGATATTTCAAAGACAGGTGCAAGCTCCTTTTCGAATATAAGCCTCTTTTCTTTAAGCTCGGGCAGACCGTGGTAGTCGATATCTCCGCAGATTATAACAATCGAGTTATAGGGAGC
The DNA here is from genome assembly GCA_934486735.1 of uncultured Clostridia bacterium. GTDB lineage: Bacteria > Bacillota > Clostridia > UBA1381 > UBA1381 > CAKSQL01. The sequence continues at coordinate 9,181 of CAKSQL010000019.1, forward strand.
GAGGTCAATATGCACGCTTCCGTCCGCACTTTCGGATTTATATGCGGTATTTGTCATTGCGTCATAGATTGCATAGCTGCTGCCGGTGAGTGCGGAAAGACGGACATTTGCCGATATTGTATTTGCGGCGTCCTCGTTTGAGAACATGTATATATCCGCTCCGTCACGCATGTAGTGGCAGTATCTCAAATATATTCCGTCGTAATCGGAGGAAACATCGTTCAGATTGCAATCCTTTAAATAGTCTGCAAGTTTTTCAAGAGCAACAGTTTTAAATCCGTCAATTTCTTTCCCGTTTTCCGATACGCATATCGTCTGTATTGACAGCTTATCGGGATTCACTCTCGGCGATAAATTCCCGGTGTACGGGATTATCAGAAGAGGATATTTCACGCGGCTGAGATAATCTATCGGTACGATGTCGTAGTCGAGAAGATTGTCATAAAGAACCTTTGCGACATCTTCAAGCGGCAGATTGTCCCGGGTGCGCCAGTTGGATTCGGCATCGTACAAAATCGCACAGGTCGGAACATGTTTTGCATCGCTCAATATGTGGCACATTCTGCTCATGTATGCCATCAGATTTTTAAAATACTTGTAGAGCGGATTTCTGCCGCTGTCATAAAAATTCGGAGGGCAGTCCGGGTCATTCAATTTAGGCGAAAATGCATGCGGAACAAAGCGGTTTATTCCGCGCACAAGCATGTGGTCGGTGAGATATTTCATTATTTTTGTACCCTCCGCCCAGCCGTACGCTCCGAAAACCTCGCACAACGCTCTGCCATGCTTTTTGGGGTCGATGTGCGCAAGCGAGGAGGCAAGCTTTGCGAGATAATAGTGGAAAAAGTTGTTATTCATATGCTCGTAGCAGACAAGTCCGCTGCTTGAACACTCGGTGAGACCGGGGATTATCTGATGAAGAACAACGTCCGCACCTGCCATGTCCTGTCCATCCTGGGCACGGAAGAAATGTCCTGCCGATGCACCGGTCTGATAGTGTGCATTGTTATCCTCGACGATGTGCCCGATGTATTCGACCTTGTGTGCGTGACACCATGCGGCGAGCTTGTTGCAGAAATTGGTGCGGTACTCGTCGGTTATTATATTCATGTATTCCTCTTTTATATCGGCGTCCGAACGGTCAGCAAACTCAAACCAAAGCTTGACAAGCTCGGCAGGTGTGCTTTCCCCATGAGCGGCGAAAAGGCGGTCATACACGCGTTTGTGCCAGGGATATTGCGAGCCGGGTATTCCGATGAGGGTAGAGAACGCTTTCTCGGTGTTGTTGCCGAAACATGGCTCGTCTGAGAAAAATCCGGCAAGCGGATCGCCGAAATATTCGCTCAAATGCTTATAATGCCCCTCGTAAACCTCGTCTATGTACAGGTCGATTGTATCGGGATTGAGCATGTCGCAATAGTCGCAGAACGGCTCTCTTGCACCGCGGCGCGTTTTTATCATAAATACGATTCTCCACATTCCCTCAGGCAGAGTGAAATATACAAGCCCGTCCGAAAGTCCGTCGGTTATGTCTATCACTTCATCGTAAAGCTCAGAGCTTGGTATGTGCCGCATTGCGGCGATTGCCACGATTTCATCGTCCGGCGCACGCAGGTGAGAATCAGCCATAAGCGCGCAGTCGCTTGCGGGACCACAGATGTCGACATGCTCTTCGCAGATGCCGAACGGGCGCAGCTCGGGGTGCTTGTCGGCGATAACGCCGTTGGCATATCCGGACGGAAAGTGCTTGTCGTCCAGAATCCACACTGTCATGTCGAGCTTTTTGCACTCTTCAAAAATAAATTTGACATCACTCCACCACTTATCGCGGCAGAAATCCTCGTGTGTGCGCGATTCTAAGCAGACCGAGCGGATGCCGCAGTCGTATATGCGATGAAGCTCGTTTTTTACAAGTGCTGTATCCTCTCCGTGCAGCCATAAAAAGGGGAGAATATAGTTTTGCTGCTTTCCAAGCAGGTTATCGAAAAGTCGTGAATCCATATAGAGGTACTCCTTAATATTTTTTACAATCTGTTTTATATATTAATGATATAACAAAATTGAGAAAAAGTAAAGTATATTTTATGATTTTTTTCCTCTTTTCCAAAATTGACACTTTTTTTAAGGATTTTGATGAAAAGTTTTGATATAATGATTAAAACAAGAAAAAAAGCGAGGGAATTGAAATGAAATATAACGGAACAAAAGCGGAAGATGTAAAAATCGCATATATCGGCGGCGGCTCGCGCGGCTGGGCGTGGGGACTGATGAGCGATTTGGCAAAGGCAGAGGACATGTCGGGCGAGGTGTATCTTTATGATATAGACTATGAAGCGGCACAGCACAACGAGATTATCGGCAACAAAATCAAGGAGCTGCCCGATTGCAAATCCGATTGGAAATACAAGGCGGTAAAGACAAGAAAAGAAGCAATGGAGGGCGCGGATTTTGTTATAATCTCGATACTCCCGGGAACATTTGACGAAATGGAATCGGACGTGCATCTGCCGGAGAAATACGGGATTTATCAGTCGGTCGGCGACACAAGCGGCCCGGGCGGAATCATAAGAGCGCTGCGCACGATCCCGATGATGGAGGAAATCGCCGAGTCGGTCAGAGACTATTGCCCGGATGCGTGGGTTATCAACTACACAAATCCGATGACGCTCTGTGTAAAAACACTTTATAAGATATTCCCGAAAATAAAGGCATTCGGCTGCTGTCACGAAGTGTTCGGAACTCAGAAGCTGCTTGCATTGGTGCTTAAAGATGTGTGCGGAATCGAGAATGTCGAAAGAGGCGAAATAAAGATAAATGTTGTCGGAGTGAATCATTTCACTTGGTTTACAAAGGCGCATTACCGCGACATAGATTTGTTTGACGCCTATAAAAAGTTTGCGGATAAATATGCTGAGACGGGGTATCGTGAAAAGGCGGATACAAACTGGATGAACAATTCCTTTGCATGCGCCGAGCGCGTGAAGCTTGATTTGTTCAGACGCTACGGCTATATTGCAGCGGCAGGCGACAGACATTTGGCGGAGTTTTGCGAGGGCAGCTGGTATCTTGACAATCCCGAGCAGGTTAAGGATTGGAAGTTTGGACTCACAACTGTAAAATGGCGTAAGGAAGATTTGGTAAAACGCCTTGAGCGCAGTGCAAGACTCGTATCGGGAGAGGAGAAATTCACGATTAACGAGACAGGCGAAGAGGGAGTAAACCAGATGCGTGCGCTTTTGGGATTGTCCGATTTGATTACGAATGTAAATATCCCGAATGCGGGACAGATTCCGAATCTTCCGATTGGTGCGATTGTTGAGACAAATGCAGTATTCAGAGCCGATTCGGTTGAGCCTGTTTTTGCCGGAAATGTTCCCGAATCGATTTATCCGCTGATTGCAAGGATATCGGGCGAGCAGGAAATTATTGCGGACGCAGCGGCAAAAAGAGACCTTGACGGTGTATTTTCCGCATTTGCGAATGATCCGCTGGTACGTCTGCCGATAGATAAGGCGAGAGAAATGTTTGACGAAATGGTGGAAAATACAAAGGAATACTTAAAAGAATATTTCAATTAGTCTGCCGTATCGGTCGGAACTAAAGTCGAATGAAATCAATGCGAACTTCGATTTTGAGAGAATTTCGGTGCTGAGGATTGCTTTCTTTCGCTTAATATTGTTAAACAAACGAGGGAGACAGAGTATGAAAGAGAAAATAATACAATTCGGAGAGGGCGGATTCCTGCGTGGATTTGCCGATTGGATGCTGCAGATAGTAAATGAAAAAACGGATTTCGGCGGAAAGGCTGTCGTTGTGCAGCCGATTGAAAAAGGAATGTGCGACGTACTGTCGGCACAGGGGTGCGAATATATACATGTCTGCCGCGGTGCGGAGGGCGTAGACTCGCGGAAAATCAGTGTTATTTCGCGGTGCGTAAAGCCGTACGACAGCTTTGACGAATATATCGCGCTTGCTGATAATCCCGATTTCCGCTTTGTGATATCGAACACGACCGAGGCGGGGATTGCGTTTGACGAGAGGGATAAAAAGGACGACCACCCGGCGAAAACATTCCCGGGAAAGCTCACGCAGCTGCTGATGAAAAGGTTTGAAAAAGGCATGCGCGGATTTGTTTTTCTGCCCTGCGAGCTGATAGAGCAAAACGGCGATATTTTAAAGAAATGCATTTTGAAGTATGCGGATTTGTGGGATTTGGGCGATGACTTTAAGACTTGGATTGAAAAGGAAAATATCTTCTGCAACACGCTTGTCGACCGAATCAACACAGGCTATCCTAAGGACGGGGATTTGGGCTATGACGATAAGATGCTCAACACCTCGGAATATTTCCATTTGTGGGTTATAGAGGGATATGACATATTCAGCGAGATCCCGTTTGATAAGTGCGGACTTAATGTGATAGTCACCGATAAGCTTTGGATGTATCGGACAAGAAAGGTGCGCATTTTAAACGGCGCGCATACCTCGCTTGTGCCTTATGCGCTGCTTTCGGGATTTGATACCGTTAAGTCGTGCATGGATGACAAGGTAATGAGAGAACATATAAAAAAATGCGTCTACGATGAAATTATACCGACTCTCGATTTGCCGAGGGAGGAGCTTGTAAGCTATGCCGACAGTGTTATGACGCGATTTGAAAATCCGTACATAAAGCACTATCTTTCATCGATTGCACTCAACTCGGTGAGCAAATTCAAGGTGCGAGTTCTGCCGTCGATACAGGAGTATATAAAGCGCTTTGACAAGCTGCCCGAGACCTTGGTTTTCTCATTTGCAAAGCTGATTGAGTTTTACAAGACCGATATGCCGAATGACGATGCCGAGGTTATGACATTCATGAAAAAGGCGTCGGTTGAGGAAATACTCAAAAATACTTCGCTTTGGGGTGAGGACTTATCATATCTGAAAGACGGGATTGAAAAATATGCTGATTAATAAGCTTGACAATGTTGAAGTGAATCTCGAAAACGGGCATAAATACGCCGTTCGGGATATAAAAAAGGGCGAAAACGTAATAAAGTACGGACAGCCGATAGGGCATGCGACCGAAAATATTAAAAAGGGCGGGCATGTGCATACGCATAATCTCAAAACAAACCTTTCCGAAAGGGAGGAGTATGCATATAATAAGGAAAAAAGTGTGTCTGTGGGCGGAAAATCGGACAGAACCTTTATGGGCTACCGCAGAAAAAACGGTGTCGGAATCAGAAACGATATCTGGATTGTGAACACTGTCGGCTGCGTGAACAAGCTTGCAGAGAGACTTGCAAAAAAGTGCTGCGTGAAGTGCTTTCCGCATCCGTTCGGCTGTTCTCAGCTCGGCGATGATATGAAAATAACTCAAAAAATCCTCAGAGGCATGGTGAATCACCCAAATGCAGGGGGCGTGCTTGTTTTGGGACTCGGGTGCGAGAACAACAATATTGCTGAGTTTGAAAAGGTACTTGGCGATTGGGATGACAGACGTGTGAAGTTCTTAAATGCGCAGGATGCGGAGGACGAATTTGAGGAGGGCATAAAGCTTATTAATGAGCTAAAGGACTATGCCGGCGGCTTTGAAAGAGAGCCGATAAGCCTGTCCGAGCTGAAGATTGGCTTAAAGTGCGGAGGCAGTGACGGATTCTCGGGGATAACGGCGAATCCGCTTTTGGGCAGCTTCTGCGATAAGCTGACCGCGCTCGGCGGAGCGTGCGTGCTGACCGAGGTTCCGGAGATGTTCGGCGCGGAGCAGCTTTTGATGAACCGCTGCACAGATAGGGAAGTGTTCGAAAAAACGGTCAGACTTATAAATGATTTCAAGGACTATTACACGCGTCACAATCAGGTCGTGTACGAAAATCCGTCTCCGGGAAATAAAGCCGGAGGAATCACAACATTGGAGGAAAAATCGCTCGGATGTGTGCAAAAAGGCGGATTTTCGACCGTTACCGATGTATTGGACTACGGCGATACTGTGAAAAAAAGCGGACTTTCGCTTTTGAACGGACCGGGAAACGATATAGTCGCGGTGACAAATCTTGTAGCGGCAGGAGTTCAGATGATACTTTTCACAACCGGCAGAGGTACGCCCTTGGGCGGAGCTGTGCCGACGGTTAAGGTCGCATCGAATCACGCTCTTGCCGAGAAAAAGAAAAACTGGATTGACTTTGACGCAAGCCCTGTTGCAAAGGGAATTGACATAACCGATGATTTTTTTGAGCTTGTGTTGAGGTTTGCAAACGGACAAAAGACCAAAAATGAAGAAAACGGCTATGAGGAAATATCGATTTTTAAGGACGGAGTTACACTTTAGACTTGCAAATTCCGATGTTTTGTGATATAATTAACTTTAGTGCTGAAAACATCGGAAAAAGGGGTTATAAGGTTCATGGAAATTATAAAAAAACATAGTTGTTCGGCATTTAATCTATACATATTTTTGATTTTGGCAGCTTTTGAAATATTAATGTCCTTTACTTTTTTGGGGTATGTTCATATAGTGCCGATATCGGTAACATTTGCATATATCCCGATTTTGATTGCCGCATGCGTTTTGGGAACGGCTGAGGCAACTGCCGTCGGAGTGATTTTCGGCGCTGCAAGTATGTATAAATCGACATCGGGGTATACCTTGGCGGCGGATAAATTGTTTTCACCGCTTTTAAGCGGAAATCCCGTCGGCAGCGTGGTGCTTTCGATAGGGGCGAGAGCCTTGTTCGGACTGGCGGCGGGAATTATACTCAAAGCGGCGATGCGGCGCAGGCATTCAAAAACGTGGGTGGGTGTTGTTTCTGCACTTTCGCCGCAGATGCATGCCTTTTTTGTGCTTTTGGCAATGAAAATGTTTTTCCCGGAAAATATTTTGGGATATCTTAAAATTCCTTATCTTATTGTGAGCAACATAATTTCCTCGGTTTTGTGCGTGATAATCATGGAAATTATCCTTAAGCTTAAAAACAATGCATTTTTCGGCGAGCTGAAAACGGCTGTGGACAATTCGGGAAGCATTTCTTATATCGGTTCGGGAAAAAAGAATAAATTTATTGCGGCTTTTATGATTTTTGCCTTTGGTATGACCGTTGCCGCGGCGCTGTATTTTTCTAACCGTATGTCATATATGCTGAATATGCACGATGTGCACGTGTCGGAGGAGATAAGCGGCGATCTCATGCACCTGCAAACGCAGTTTATGGCGGCGATGCTTTCCTTAAATATTATCAGTGTCGTGATTTTGATACTGGGATATCAGTACACCAGCTACAAAAACTTTCTCGGCGAGCTTGACGCGGTTACCGGAGTTATGGGGCGAAGAATATTTTTAAATTGCTGCGAAAGAGCTCAGAAACGTTTTGACTCCGAGAATTTGCGCCGGGGATGGTTTTTGTTTTTGGATGTTGATTATTTCAAATCGATTAATGATACACTGGGACACAGTGTCGGCGATGATGTTTTAAGAGAGGTTGCGCTGACATTAAAGGAGTTGTTTGCTGATTTCGGCATTGCCGGGAGAATGGGCGGAGACGAGTTCGCGGTTATGATAGACAAAAAGGAGCTGTCCGGGCGTGAGCTTTGTGATATGCTTGACATATTCCTGCTGCGGATTGCGAATATAAGCGAGCGGCACAAGGTCAGCTGCAGCATTGGTGTCTGCCGATTTGATTTCCCGGCGGATATGACCCGTCTTATGGACAAAACAGACGAGCTTTTATATCGTGCTAAGGAAAACGGACGCGCGTGCTATGTGATCGGTGAATATGACGGCGAATAGAATATATTTCTTGAAGTTTGGGAAAATATGTGGTATAATATCTATATAATATAGCTGAAATGAGGTATTTCGAATGGTTGTAAAGATTCAAAACAACGAGCTTGAAGTTGAGATAAAAAGCTTCGGTGCGGAACTGAAAAGCGTTAAGAAAAACGGAAAAGAATTTTTGTGGAGCGGAGACCCGGAGGTGTGGCCGGGACAAGCCCCGGTGCTTTTCCCGATTTGCGGCGGTCTGCGCGATGATAAGTATATTTTTGAAGGCAGGGAATACAGCCTGCAAAAGCATGGATTTGCAAAGCTGCGCGAATTTGAGGTTGAAAGCAGGGAAGATGACAGGGTGACATTCCTGCAAAAGGCGGACGAGGAAACCTTGAAGCAATATCCGTTTGAATTTGAGCTTAGAATAACATATTCTCTGTGCGGCAGTACGATAAAAGTTCAATACGATGTAAAAAATGTTGACAACAAAACAATGTATTTTTCAATCGGTGCGCATGAGGCATATGCATGCCCGAACGGGATTGAGGAATACAGCGTGATTTTTGACAAGACCGAGACTTTGAATGCAAAGAACCTGGACGGAAATCTCTTGGGATATGAGACAACGCATATAATGGAAAACTCAAAGGTTTTGCCGCTTAAAAAGAAATTTTTCGAAATTGACGCGCTTACGTTCTCGGACATAAATTCGAGAAAGGTGACTTTGAAAAACGAGCGCACCGGCGAGTGCATAGAAGTGAATTTTGACGGATTTGATTATTTCCTGCTTTGGACAAAGCCGAACGGAAATTACATTTGCATAGAGCCATGGTGCGGTCTGCCCGATTATTGCGACAGTGATTATGATATCACTCACAAAAAGGGAATTATTGCGCTTGCTGCAGGTAAGACCGAGACAAAGGTGCACAGCATAACATTTTAATTAATAAATAAAAAACGCCTGCTGTACAGGGTTTGAAAACTGTACGGCAGGCGTTTTCAATTGCAAAAAAATTGTGAGTGTCGGAAAAAGCAAAAATGTTGCCGTTCTAAAGCTGATTTTTATCAGCAGCTTTTACCGAAACCACAAATTTTTCTAATGTCCGATCGCAATATCCGATTGCGTTATCGAATCGGAGTCGTATTATTTGCTTGTGCTGCCGAAGCCGCCGTTTCGGATTTCATCGGCATCGTCATCGGTTGTAATTCCGTACTCAACAAAAATCCCTTGCGCAAAGCCGTCACCCTTTGAAAGCTTAACGGTTTTTCCCTCGTTGGAATCGTTTGTTATCTTTATAAATATGTGTCCCTCGTTGTCAGAGTTGTAGTAATCGCTGTCGATAATGCCGACGGTGTTGTTAAGCTGCAGGCGGAATTTAAAGCCGAGACCGCTTCTCGGATATAGTTTCAAAACCCAGCCGTCGTCTATTCTTACTCTTATTCCGGTTGGAATTTTAGCGGTTTCGCCCGGCTTTAATTCGATATCCGAGGTTGAGAAAAAGTCGTAGCCGGCAGAGCCTTTCGTGGCACGCCGGGGGAGTTTTATCTCGTCGTATACATTTTCGTTTGTTCCGAATGTGTCAAGCCAATCCTTTGCAAATTGTTCTTTTGACACCTTTTTAAATTCAGCTATTCTTTTCATCGGTACTTCCTTTCATCAGTCAAATAAAACTATTTCGCCTTGTCTCAGCGTTTCCTTAACATCTATCACACGCTGATTGGAGCTGCCTTTCCAGTGCAGCTTGACATCCTTTAAGTCCTTTTCGAATCTGCCGTCGACCAGCACATCTATAAGCTCTAATCCGTCAAGAGTGCATATGTCCTCCCATTTATAGCCGGTGTAAAGCCATATGTTTTTGCCGGGGAAAAGGCGCTTTATTTTTTTAATCAATTCAATTATGCAGTCGCGGTTGCCGGGATAGAGCGGATCGCCGCCGGAGAAGGTCACGCCCGATATGTACGGCTTGTCGAGCGCGGCAAAGAGTTCTTTTTCCGCTTTCTCGTCAAATTCAAGACCGCACTCCGGATCCCACGTTATCGGATTCTGACACTCGGGGCAGTGGTGCTCGCAGCCCGAGACCCAAAGCACTGTCCGAAGTCCGTCACCGTTTAGCATGTCATCGGTCGTAATATTATGATATCGCATCACATACTTCTCCTATCCTTTATTTCCGCCATTTTTGCGCTGTTAAGACGTGTATCGCCCTTAACACGCGAATATGACAGATATCCGTTCATACGGTCAATCTTTGTAAGATTTCGGCTGCCGCATTTCGGGCATACGTCCATTTCAAGCTCCTGATGTCCGCAGTCGTCGCAATATGCCAGGGACAGATTCACACCCTCGTAAAAGCCCATATTCATCGCGCGGCGTATAAGCGTTTTTACCGCGCCGACGTTGTAGTCGATCGGGTACTTGACATATTGAATTTTTCCGCCGTTCATCAGATTCCAGAAACGGTTTTCCAAATCCTGTTTTTGTATCGGGGTGATGTCCTCGGTAACGTGGCAGTGGAAACTGTTGGATACATATTCTCTGTCCGAAACATTTGCGATTATTCCGTACTTTTTGCGGAATTGCTGAACCTGAAGCCCGCAGAGATTTTCGGCAGGCGTTCCGTAGAGCGCATAGAGATTTCCGTCAGCTTCTTTAAATTCGGTTACCTTTTTATTGATATATTCCATTACTTCAAGCGCAAACTGACCGTCCTCGGCAAGCGATTTTTTGTTATGCATCTGCTGCAGCTCATTAAGAGCGGTTATGCCAAAGGATGCCGTCGCGGTTTTTAATATCGGCTTGATTTTGTCGTGAATACCGAGATGACCGCCGTAGAAACCGCCTTCGCAGTATGCAAGCGGATTTGTGGACGCTCTCATTTCGGCGAGGTAGTCGTATGTTCTTATATGAATCTGTCTTATCAGATTGAGATAGTAGTCAAGAACCTCGTAAAAATCGCGGCTTTCCTTTTTGGCTTTTGCGTAGATCATAGGCAGATGCAGGCTGACAGCACCGATGTTGAAACGACCCACAAAAATCGGCTCGTCATTTTCATCGGCAGGCTTCATTCCGCCGCGCTCGTACCATGGTGACAGGAATGCGCGGCAGCCCATCGGAGAAATAACCTTTTTATACTTTTTATATATTGAAGCGACATAGCCGTCACCGGTCAGTGAGAGCCAGTCGGGGTACATTGTCTTTCTTGAGCATTCAACGCCTGCCTCAAATACGTCCTCAAGCTCTCCGCCCGGACCATGGAGACTTTCGTCGTACAAAAATACGATTTTGGGGAAGAGTACAGGTTTTTTGCACCACTTTTTGCCCTGACCGCCGCGGCGGACATTGAGCATCGTTATGGTAGCCATTTTTTCGAATTTGCTTGTTCCGAGACCGGCTGTCATTGTGATAAAGGGATAGTCACCGCGGCTTGACGCAACGGTGTTGAATTTGTATTCCCAGCCCTGGAAGCCCTGTGAAAAATCGTTCTGAACGTCCTTTTCAGCCTCTGACGCGGCTTTTTCTTCGGACAAACCCATTTCGATGTAACGTTTGTATTGGCGGTCATAGGTTCTCTCGGCATAGGGCGCAAGAATCTTGTCAACTTCCGGGACTGTAAAGCCGCCGTATTGCTGACTTGCCGCCGAAAGCACAATGTCGCCGATAACATCGAATGCGACATCAAGGGATTTTGGCTCGTTGTACCAAAGATTTCCCATTTCAAAGCCGCCCTCAAGAACGGTTTTTACGTCAAAAAGACAGCAGTTCATCGTGTCGCGGCGCGCAGACATGTCATGGACGTAAATATAGCCCTCTCGGCATGCCTGAAGTTCCTCAACCGTCATGAAAAACTTCTGATAAAGTTCCTTGTTTAGCTGATTGAAAATAAGCGAACGCTTTGTGGAAACCAACGCTGAGTCGGAATTTGAGTTTTCCTTGTCGCCGATGTACATAATCGTTTGGCTCTTCCGATAAACCTCATCGAGCATATGTACAAAATCCTGTTTGTAATTTCGGTAGTCGCGGTAGCTTTTTGCAACTGCCGGGTTCACCATGTCCAGAGCGCCCTCAACGATGTTGTGCATTTCCGCTATCGGAATTTCGTCCTGATGAAGATTCAACACGCGGCTGTCCACAAATACGCATATGTTGTGAATTTCTTCGTCGGTGAAAGTATAAAGCACCCGAAACGCAGATTTCTTCACCGCGGTGATTACTTTCTGAACATTATATTCTTCTTTTGTCCCGTCTTTCTTTATAATATAGATCATAAAGCATTTCCTCCTTTGAATCTGATTTCAAAAAAATGTACTGACCGCCGGCATATCCGGTGCATTCAGCACTATTTTGTATAGTTCGAATTACTACAATATATTGTATTTTTTGATTCGAGCATCACAATATGTATACTATATATTATACACTATATTAATCATAAAAACAAGTCTTTTTTACAAAAAATATAAATTTATTTTACGAAAATTTTTCGCAGGTAAATTTATTGACAATATGCGCGGTTTAGAGTATAATAATTCGGAAAGATGAGCGGTACATAAAAATTTAAGGAGATAACAAAATGCAGGAAATTAATATTAACTTTGAAAAATCGACAGGAAAAGTCAAGCCGATGCATGCAGTGAACAACGGGCCGGTCTATAAATTTGCTTCCGATCAGCTGATTACCAACATCGACAGCTGGAGGGACGCGGGAATCCCGTATGCGCGAACTCACGACGCGTCGTTCTGCTCGACCTACGGCGGCTCGCACACTGTTGACGTGAATGCGATTTTCCCTGATTTCGACAAAGACCCGTACGACCCTGCGTCGTACGATTTCCCGATAACCGATTATTATATGAAGGTTATCGAGGCCGGCGGTACAAAAGTGTTCTATCGCCTCGGTTCGAAAATTGAACACGAAATAAAAAAATATAACACGCTTCCGCCGAAAAATTTCAAAAAATGGGCGGTTATCTGCGAGCATATAATCCGCCACTACACCGAGGGCTGGGCAGACGGATACAAGATGGATATGGAGTATTGGGAAATATGGAACGAACCGGATCTGGACGATGACGATTCGGACAATAAAAGATGCTGGGGCGGCACAAAGCAGCAGTATTTTGAGCTTTATGACGTTGCGGCGACACATCTTAAAAAATGCTTTCCGCATCTCAAAATAGGCGGCCCGGCACTGGCTTACAGACTTGACTGGGGCGAGGAATTTTTGTCTCAGCTCAAAGCTCCGCTCGACTTCTTTTCATGGCATTGCTATTCGTGCAATCCGAGAGGACTGGGGGAGCAGATGCACAAAATCCGCGATATGCTTGACAGACATGGATTCAAGGATACCGAGAGTATTCTTAACGAATGGAATTATGTGCGCAGCTTCGAGGGCGAGCAATGGATATATACGATACGAAACGAAAAAGGCTTGAAAGGCGCGTCGTTTATCGCATGCGCTATGTGCCTGGGTCAATATGCGCCGCTCGATATGCTTATGTACTACGATGCAAGACCCTGCAGCATGAACGGAATGTTCAACACAGACCTTGTTTGCGACTGCTTAAAAGGTTACTATCCGTTTAAGATGTTCAACAACCTCTACACGCTTGATGAGGCTGTTCCGGCAGAGTGCATCGGAGATAATATATACACATGTGCGGCAAAGGGAAAGAATAAAAAAGCGGTTATGCTGTCCTATTTTAACGATGACGATTCCACGCCTGCCGATAAGGTGAAGATACATTTTTCGGCTTTGGATAAGCCTTGCACCGCGAAGATTTATCTTTTGGACGAGACAAAAGACCTTGAGTTTGTGCGAGAGGAAAAGGTCAGCGGAAACAGCCTTGATTTGGAACTTGATGTAACGCTGTTCTGCTCATATCTGATAGTACTGGAATAAATAAAAAATGCAGACTGCTGAAAAAATGCGCGGCGGTCTGCATTTTTGTCGGTTTGTATAAGAATGTGCATGTCGGGAAATCAAAAATACTGCTTTGCTGCCATGCCCGCAGAATGTGAGGTCGGTAAAAGCTTTTAACTTTTGTGCTGTCTGCCGGCGGCGTCTACAGTGTAGCTGTCTTTATAAATCAAGTCCGAAACAGAGACAAGAGTGTATTTTTTGCATAATGCCGGCAGAAGCGTTTCGAGGGCGTCGGCAGTGAATTTTGTGCCGTTATGCATAAGGATTATGTCACCGTTTTTTGTCTTGTCGAGTACGCGGCGGGTGATTTCTTCAGCGGAGGAGGATTTATAGTCAAGGCTGTCAACCGACCACTGAATATACACTCTGCCGCTTTCGTCACACGCGCTTACGGTGTCGTTGTTGTATTCTCCGTATGCAGCGCGAAAAAGATACGGCTTTTTGCCGGTTATATTGAAAATTACATCGTCGCTTTTTTGGATATCCGCAAGAATGTCGGATTTTGAAAGCTTGTTATAGTGCGCATGATTATAGGAATGATTCCCGATTTCAAAGCCTGCGTCACTCAGTTTTTTCAACGCATTGGGATACTTTTCAGCCCATGTCCCGACCGCAAAAAATGTCGCGGGCACGTTATATTTTTGCAAAAGCGAAATTATACGGTCGATGTCCGAGTCGTTCCAGGCACAGTTGAAGGTCAGCGCTGCAGCGTTGTCGTTACGTTCGACAGAGTATATCGGGATTTCACGCTCGCCGACCTTAAAAACGCTTTTTGTGCCTATCGGGGAAATAATCAGCAGAAGCAATGCGATTATTACCGAGGGAATAATTAATTTTTTTAAAGTTATATTCAGATATATCATATTTTTCCTCCCGAATAAAAAGGTTTTTTAATATTCTATTTACTTTTTTCAAAAATTATGTTATTATATATATTATAAAACGATAGTTTTAACACAATGGATTAATTTGAAATTATAGAAGGTTAAACGAATGTCAAATTATTTGGATAATATAAAGCTGCCGCAGGATATAAAACAGCTTTCGGGAAAAGAGCTTGATTCTCTTGCGGATGAAATAAGAAGCTTTTTGATAAAAAGCATTTCAAAAACGGGCGGACATCTGGCATCAAACCTTGGTGTGGTCGAACTTACCATAGCCATGTACCGAGTTTTTGATTTCCCTCGGGATAAGGTTGTTTGGGATGTGGGACATCAGTCGTATGTACACAAAATCCTGAGCGGACGCAAGGACGGTTTTGAAAATTTAAGACAGTTCGGCGGCATGAGCGGCTTTCCCAAAACCTGCGAAAGCGAGTACGACTGCTTTAATACCGGGCACAGTTCAACTTCGGTTTCGGCGGCGCTGGGACTGGCGAGGGCGAGAGACTTAAACAACGGGAATGAAAATGTTGTCGCGGTTTTCGGCGACGGTGCGCTTACCGGAGGTATGCTTTATGAAGCGCTGAACGATGTCGGACACAGCAAAACGAGACTGATTTTGATTTTGAATGATAATGCAATGTCAATTTCAAGAAATGTAAGCGCGATAGCAAAGCATCTTCGGAATCTGAGATCGAAGCCGGGGTATTTCAGATCGAAAAGACGTGTTGAAAAAGCGCTGTCGAAAATACCTGCGTGCGGAAATTTCCTCGCAGGCTCGATAAGGCGGATAAAGCGTTTTGTGCGCAGCATGGTACTTCCGCCGACAATTTTCGATGATCTCGGAATAGAGTATATAGGTCCTGTGGACGGGCATAATATATCGGCGGTCTCAAAAGCGCTGAGTGCGGCAAAGGAATCCCGAAAGCCGATTTTGATTCACGTGCTCACCAAAAAAGGCAAGGGCTTTGCGCCTGCCGAGCATGACCCGCAGTATTTCCATGGAGTATCTTGCTTTGACGCGGATTCGGAAAATTTTGATATAGGACACAAGGATGATTATTCGGCGGAGTTCGGAAGAAAACTTTGCGAGCTTGCCGAAAAGGATTCCAAAATCACTGCGATAACCGCGGCAATGCCGAACGGCACAGGACTTGACGAGTTTGCAAAAAAATTCAAAAGCCGGTTTTTCGATGTAGGAATTGCGGAGCAGCATGCGGTGACTCTTGCGGCAGGAATGGCAATGGCAGGCTGCACGCCGGTTTTCGCTGTCTATTCTTCATTCGCACAGCGTGCATACGACCAGATTCTGCACGATGTCTGCCTGCAAAATCTGCATGTTGTGCTGTGCATTGACCGCGCGGGCGTTGTGGGAGCGGACGGAGAGACTCATCACGGACTCTATGACATAGCATATCTTGCATTCATGCCAAATATGACAGTTCTTTCACCGTCGTCCTTTAAGGAACTTGGTGAAATGCTGGAGTATGCCGCAGAAAAGCACAGCGGACCGATAGCGATAAGATATCCGCGCGGTGCGGAGCAGTTTTTTGGTTCAAAGCCTTTCGAAATAGGAAAGCCGCAGCTTTTGGCGGAGGGAAAGGATATAGTGCTGATTTCCTCGGGACGGATGATGAACAAAGCGGACAAGGTGAGAAATATATTGGAGTCGGAAGGAATCTCGGCAGGACTTTGCGAACTTGCCACAATTTCTCCGATTGACAGTGCTGCACTCGAGAGCGTTTTAAAAACTCCTCTTGCGGCTGTGATAGAGGACCACGAAGAACGCGGCGGCATAGGAAGCATTGTCGCAAAGGTGATTGCGGAGGGCGAGAGCCGAACGGAGCTTATGGATTTTGCATTTCCGTCCAAACCGGTCACACATGGAAGTGTGGCAGAGCTTGACAGGCTGTACGGACTGTCACCGGAGGAAATAGCGGACAAAATCAAGGAGAAAATGAAATGTCAAAAATAAGAGCGGATGTCTATCTTGCCGAAAACGGATTTGCCCAAAGCCGCGAAAAGGCAAGGGCAATGATAAACGACGGAATTATATATATAAACGGCAAAAAGTGCGAAAAACCGGGGCAGCAGGCGGATTTTGAAAATGCGCGGATAGAGCTGCGCGGCGAGATTCTGCGCTACGTGAGCCGCGGAGGTTTGAAACTGGAAAAAGCCATTGCCGAGTTTGGGATAGATTTAAAAGACAGAGTTGCTATGGACATAGGCGCGTCAACCGGCGGATTCACCGATTGCATGCTGCAAAACGGCGCAAAAAAGGTGTATGCGGTGGATGTCGGCAGCGGACAGCTGGCGCAAAAGCTTTTGGATGATGCACGTGTGGTGAATATGGAGCATACCAATATACGCGTGCTGACTCCCGATATGATTGGAGATAAAATCGAGTTTGCGTCGATAGATGTGTCCTTTATATCGCTTTCACTTGTATTTCCGACGGTGAAAATGCTCTTAAAGGATAACGCTGAGGCGGTTGCGCTGATAAAGCCGCAGTTCGAGGCAGGACGCGAAAATGTTGGAAAAAAGGGCGTTGTTCGCGATAAAAAGGTACATATCGGGGTGATAGAGAAAACAATCGGCTATGCCCGGGAAAACGGGCTTTGTCCGATTAAGCTGTCTTTTTCTCCGATAAAAGGACCGGAGGGAAACATAGAATATCTTCTTTTTATGAAAAATAACAGGGACGGCGGAGATATCGGCAGGAACGAGATTGAAACGGTTGTCGATATGTCGCATGCCGATTTATAAACGAAAGGCAGGATAAATGCTATGAAAATTGCGGACGAAACCGTTATAATCGGCAAAAGGGCGATGACGAGGTCGTATGCCAAAATAAATCTGACGCTCGATGTCCTCGGACGCATGGAAAACGGATATCACAGCATCGAGACGATTATGCAGACGGTCGGACTTTTCGATCTTATAATAACCGATGCGGCGGAAAGAGGAATAAAAGTAAGCACAAATCTGAAATATTTGCCGAACAATTATAAAAATATAGCGTACAAGGCGGCGGAGCTGTTTTTTTCGGAAAGCGGAATAAAGGGCGGCGCAAAGATTTTGATTCATAAAAATATTCCGGTTGCGGCAGGGCTTGCCGGCGGCAGCGGAAACGCGGCGGCGGTGCTTATAAGCCTTAATCTTTTGTACAGAAAACCGTTTTCGGATAATGAACTTTTAAAACTTGGCGCAAGACTTGGCGCGGATGTCCCGTTCTGCATGGAGTGCGGAACGAAAATCTGCCGCGGAATCGGGGACGAAATGGAAGATGTTGCTCCGATGAAACACACGCATGTGTTGATTGTCAAGCCGCCGGTCAATATATCTACGGCGGAAATATATGAAAAAATCGACAGTATCAGCCTTTCGGAGCATCCGAAAAGCTCGGAACTTGCAGCGGTTTTGAATGATGGCAGCTTTCGGCCGGAGCTTATGTTCAATGTCATGGGCGATGTGAGCGAAAAAATGCATCCCGTGATAGGCGGAATACGCAAAAAGATGATGATGAACGGAGCGTGCGCCGCGATGATGAGCGGCAGCGGTTCGGCAGTGTTCGGGATTTTTGACGATTACAAAAAAGCGAAAAAGTCGGCGGACAGCTTTTCATATTTTTATAAGGAAGTATATCTTACAATGACTAACTGACAAGGAGGCTGTTGATTTTGAAGACAAGCAAAACCAATCTTGATTATCTGATGAAGCTTTGCTCGGTGCGCGGAGTGGACATTTCGAGATATCTTCATGTGGATCAGAGCCTTGTGGGCAAGTGGAAGAACGGGACAAGGAAGCTTTTGCCCGATTCGGGATATCCCGAGGAGCTTGCAGCGCTTTTTGCCGAGCGTGGCAGAGACAGGATAGAGGCGCTTTTTGCCGATGTCTACAAGGATAAATACAATCCGGAATATCTTGATGATATGATAAAGAGCTTTATATGCAGCAGTGGCTCGGCGATGACAAAAGCAGAGATGCATAAGGATGCGGATGCCGATTCGTCCTTTGTATATTATTCTTATGACGGGATTTCGGGACGAAAAAAGGCAATGAGCTATCTTTTGAACTGTGCCCAAAAGACAGATACCCCCGTAACGCTTATGCTTTATGATTCGACATGCTTTGACTGGCTCGTGAACGATTCTGATTATCTGGACAAATGGGGCAGGAAAATTATAGAACTTTTGGAGGGGGGGAGTGACATATATCTTATAATCGATCCCGAATCGGACAGGCAGCGCACAGCGGCGCTTTTGTATCGGTTTTACTTCTTTTCGGCTAATAAAAATTTCAATATATACTATGCCGGAGGAGTGCATTATCCGACCTCGTACGTGATAGGCGGATTTTTAGCGGTCAGCGGATACAATGATTCCGACGGAGACGGCTATTACACGCAGGTTTTTACCGACGGCGGAGCGGTTAAGCAGCAGGAGCTTTATATGCGCCGTCTGCTCAAAAGCCGGAAAAAAGAGTCCATACGCCGCTTTTCGGCAGAGGAATGTTATCACAATATGAAAAATCTCAGCGTTGTATCAAACGATATTTACATGTTCTCGGTAATTCCCACATTTTATTCAATGCCGCCGGAACTGGCGAAACGTGTACTCGGATACAACGGCGACATAGCGGAAAATGTGAAAAAACAACTTTTGGCATATAATGGATTTACAAACGGAGAGTTTTTCCTGGGGGACGGAAAAAGGCAGGTAAGATGCATGTTCCCGATGGGAAAGCTAAAGGCGGCTTTGGCTGCGGATGAAGTGATTTATTCCGATAATCTCTATGCGGACAAGGTGACAATCAGGGTCAGGGCGGAGGATTTTCGCGAGCACCTGAAATTTTTGACCGAGCAGATGAAAGAGGTTGAGGGGTATAATATAGGAATAGTTCCGGGGATCGACGATTTTGGTTCAAAGCTTGAAAAGCTGGGATATCTTGCATGCAAAAAGCAATGCTGGGCGATGGTTTCGAACGAGCACAGCGGCTCTAAGGCTCTGTTTTTTATGAATACATCGATAGTTGACCTTATTTTCTACGTACAGGAATACGTGTGGAAAAACATTCCGGAAGTGTACACCGATAAGGAAAATGCAATAAAGATAATCGAGGGCTTAATCGCGGAGGCGCAGCAATGAGATTTTTGGGATGTGGCAAAACGGCGCATTGTATCGTATGCGAGGAAAGAGTTACAAAGGAGTTTGCGGTTCTGCTTTGCGATGAGCTTTGTATCTGCGGAGAGTGTGCGGAAAGAATAGAACAATATAAAAGCACGCCTGCCTTTGAAGGCAGGGACTATCTGAAATTTCTGATTTCGGCATTCCCGTATTCCGGTGCGCTGAGGGATGCATTTGCAAAATTTAAATTTTTCGGACAGGAAGGATACGGAAAGATTTTTGCACAGCTTTTGGCGGATTCGGCAAAGGACTTGATAAATCCCGGGGATTTTGACATTATAGTTCCGGTGCCGCTGTCAAGGCAGAGAATGAGTGAACGCGGATTTAACCAGGCTGCGGTTATGGCAAAGGCTGTTGCCGAGAGGTACGCAATAGCATACTCCGAAAATGTGCTTTTCAGAATCAGAAATACAAAGCGTCAGAGCGGACTGAGCGTGGCGGAGAGAAATATAAATGTGAGAGATGCGTTTCTTGCGGATGGGTTGTTTGCCGCGCGCAAAAGAATTTTGCTTGTGGACGATATTTATACAAGAGGTGCGACAATGAGCGAATGTGCACGTGTTCTTCACGACGCCGGTGCATATATGACGGCAGGAATGACGCTTTTCAAAACTCATCTGCCCGATAACGGAGGACCTGCCGCAGGAATACGCGCTGCACGTTAGAAGATATACAAAAATTAAGAAAAATTTATGCGAATATTACAAAAATAAGACAAATAAAAAAGAAATATTGAAGTATTTTATAACTTGTGATATAATAAGAACAGGCTATAAAATAAATTGAGAATCAAATTTTTGAATGTGAATTTTGTGCCAAAAAGCATGGAAAGGAATGGATAAAACTATGAAAAAAATTGCAAAAACGGCATGCCTTGCGGCTTTGTCACTTATGTTTTCGGCTGTTCCGGTATTTGCCGATGCAGAGACAAGCTTTTCCGATATAAAAGACGCAAAGTACAGCTGGGCGGTCGGCTACATAGAGGATATGACCGAGCAAGGATTTATAAAAGGTTATGAGGACGGTACATTCCGCCCCGACAAGAGTGTTACAAGACTTGAAGTTTTGTCACTTTTTGCAAGAGCTATGGGCTCGAACAGCGAGGCAAACAGCGATGCTTTAAAGCATGCCGAGGAACAGTATCTGGACGTGGTTAAGGGATATGACCTTAACTTCGGCGAAAGCGATATTGCGTATTTGCTCTACAGAGGTGCGCTTAAAGAATCCGAGCTTTCGACTTATCTTAAAGGCGATTTAAAAAACGAGCCTATGCCGAGATATGAAGCGGCAATAATCATCACAAAGGCTCTTTGTGCGGAAAAGGCGGCAACCTCCGAAATCATGGTTGACCTGTCGTATGCCGATGCTAAATCTATCCCGGATAAAGCAAGCCAGTATGTATATTATGTAACAAAACAGAAGATAATGCAGGGAATGGGTAAGAACAAAAACGGAGAGGATGTTTTCTCGCCTGATTCATCGGTTTTGAGAAGTCAGATAGCGGTCATGCTGTCGAAAACTGTCGATTTGATGAATCTGACGGTTGAGAATTTCAAGCTGACAGATATCGGAACGGCGAATGTTTCGTTCTATGATTACGAGACCGATTTGACCGACGAAATGGGCTACAACAGCAATACAAGATTCTATGTTATGGGTGAACTTACACAGGCAAAAAATGTAAAAACAGGTGTGGACGCAAGCTTTACCTATGTCGGAAACGAGCTTGTTTATGTGGATATTGAAAACGATATCCCGGATGAGAGCGTGTCGGGAATATTCCAGAGCTATTCGAGCAGCAACGGCGTGGTTACGGTAACTGTCAGAGTTGACGGCGAGGACAAGCAGTACAATTTTGCAAGTAAAGTGGATGTTGAATTTAACGGTCAGAGCGCAACAATAAGAGATTTTTCAAAGAGTGATGCGGTTACATTGGAGCTTTCGGGCGGAAAGATAAAGTCAATGAAGGGTGAGCCGAAGGATAAGACAATTGCGAACGCAACCGTTGAGGAAATTTCGATTGTTGACGACGGAACAATGACAATAAGCCATGCGCTTGAGGACTATGACGGACTTAAGCTTAAGGTTAACTCCAACGTTAAGGTTACGAAAAACGACGCACCGGCGAGCCTTGCGGATGTATACAAGGGCGATACTGTAAGACTGACTCTGAGCTACGGCGTTGTTACCGAGATTGTTGCAACATCGTCAACAAGAGTTGTTGAGGGCGTTATTAAGTCGATGGAAATATCGGCAAGTCCGAAAATAACAGTGACGGTCAAGGGAACGGACACAACATATGATATCACATCGGGAATCTCGATAATCATAAATAATAAAGAATCGACAATCTATGATTTGAGAGTCGGAGACAATATATCAATCACAATTGAGAGCCAGGCAGTCAAGAAGATTACCGCGACATCATCGTCGAGCATAGCATATAGCAAAAAGGGCGTTATCACAGCCATAAATGCCGCATACGGATTTATCAAGATAAGCTATAACGAAAATGATGTCACATACGAGGAAACTGTATATTGCAAGGACAGCTCAACGAAGTTTATAACCTCGGAGGGTACAAATAAGGTTTTGAAGGACCTTAAAACCGGAGATGTTGTCAGCGTCCGCGGTACAATGACAAATGGTGCTTTTGAAGCAAGTCTTATACTGATAGAGGCAGAAAATTAATATAACAATTCAGGATAAAAGCCGCAGTTTCATGCGGCTTTGTCTTGTTTTAACGGGGCAGGTCAGGCGCACAGAACGGGCATGTTAAAGCAGAAAATACGCTGCCTCGGTGCTAATTTTAAATTTTATTTCGGAAGTGATTTTTTTGAAAAATTATGAAAAATATATGAAATGGATTGTCGCATTTGTTTTCGGAGCGGCATTGATAGCGGTATATAAAACGTTTGATAATATACAAAATGTCCTGTCGTTTTTCGGGGATATTTTGTCGGCGTCAATGCCTTTTGTTATAGGCTTTTTTATTGCATATATCCTGGATTTGCCATGCCGCAAGCTTGCAAAGGCATACTACGGCATAAAATTTGTGCCGATAAAAAAAAGAAGCCGCGGACTTTCGATAATAACGGTCTATGTCCTGTTTGTGCTTATCGTAGCAATCGCTATAAGAACGATAATCCCGAGCTTGTACAATAACATTATAGATTTGTACAACAATATAATCCCGTTTACTCAAAATGCACTTACCGAGATTGAGGGATTTCAGGAAAAGCTTGGAATAAATCTTTTTGAAATAAACGAGGCAACGGCGAGGGATACGATACAAAGAATTTTGAACAGTATCAATGTAAGAGAGTTCGGAAAGTACGCC
Organism: uncultured Clostridia bacterium; assembly: GCA_934486735.1. Classification (GTDB taxonomy): domain Bacteria; phylum Bacillota; class Clostridia; order UBA1381; family UBA1381; genus CAKSQL01. The sequence continues at coordinate 32,256 of CAKSQL010000019.1, forward strand.
CAGGGCGCGATAAATTTCACATCGGGACTTTTCAAGATGTTCATTGCATTGATTATTTCGATTTATATGCTCACCGGCAGGGAAAAGCTTTACGAGGGTTATAAGACACTTTTGTATGTGATGTTCGGCACAAAAAAGGCAGAAATGATAGACCGGTACATGAAAAGAATCAATGCGATTTTCTCGAACTATATCTATTGCTGCGTGCTTGACGCTGTAATAGTCGCGGTGCTTGCAACGATTATACTGTCGCTGATCGGCGTGAAATATTCGATAATTTTCGGTACATTAATCGGTCTGTGTAATCTGATTCCGTACTTTGGGGCGATTATTTCGAACTGTGTAACGGTGATTGTGACCTTCTTCACCGGCGGATGGATAAAAGCGCTTTGGTCGGCAGTCGGACTTTTGGTTTTGGGACAGTTGGACGGAAACTTTATCGGACCTAAAATAATGGGAAGTAAGCTGGATGTCAGCCCGCTTTGGATAATTTTTGCGGTTACTCTCGGCGGCGGTCTGTTCGGAGTTGCCGGCATGGTGCTCTCGGTGCCGGTTATGATGGTTATAAAAATGCTTATGAGTGATTGGTTTGAGGAGATTAAGAAAAAGCGGAGCATGCAGGAGGCGGAAGATGAATAAAATCGCCCATCTCACCGTTTTCAAAAGCTTGAAGTACCCTCGTACGAAGCAGTGACGTTACCTAAATCAAAGATTTAGAACGCTCTTGCATGGCACTCGTTGCCAAATTAAAAATTTGGACTCGGGCGCAATCGCTTTTTCGAACGGCAATCTGAACGATTTTCTTTCATACTTACGGTTTTGTGCTTTGTGCCTTGCGGCACAGAAAGGAATGATTATAAAGATGAATAAAGTTGCGGTTATCGGCGGCGGTGCGGCAGGACTTGCCGCTGCCATTGCCGCTGCGCGAAACGGCGCGGGGGTTGTGATATGTGAAAAGGGTGCACGTGCCGCAAAAAAATTACTCGCAACGGGTAACGGACGCTGCAACATGACAAATATAAATGCCGATGTAAAAAACTATCATGGGAAAAATCCCGGATTTGTAAAGGGCGTTATGCACAGGTTTTGGGTGGATGAGACGCTGAGCTTTTTCAGGGAAATCGGACTTTTGGCAAAGACTGAGGAGGACGGCAGGGTATATCCGTACAGCTTGCAGGCAGCGGCGGTTTCGGAGATCCTGCGGCTCGAGACCGAGAGGATTGGAGCTGAAACTATTTGCGATTTTGACGTCGTGAGGATATCGCGAAAAAAGGGTATGTATAATATAATATCGCGCGACGGCAGAAAAATTTCTGCCGATTGCGTGATTTTGGCGTGCGGCGGTAAGGCATCGCCGAATCTCGGCTCGGATGGGAGCGGTTATCCGCTTGCCGAGAGCTTTGGACATAAGGTCACAAAATTGTATCCGTCGTTGGTTCAGATAAAGACTGACAACACATATACAAAAGCGCTGCAAGGCTTGAAAATTAACGGAAACGCGGTGTTTTTTGAAAATAACAAGAAAAAGGCGGAATCGGATGGTGAGATACTTTTCACCGATTACGGGTTGTCCGGACCGCCGATATTTAATTTGTCGCGGCTTGCGGCGGTTTCGAAAAACGGGAGAATAGATATCGATCTGATGACTGAGTTTTCAAAAGATGAGATATTTGCACTCTTAAAGGAAAGAAAAATGCCCGATAAGGCGTTGGAGAATTATTTTACCGGGATGCTGCCCAAAAAACTCGGTCAAGTTCTTTTAAAGGCGTGCGGCATAGCTCCGCTTTCAAGACGTTCTTCATCGCTGAGCACGGAGGAACTTTCGCATCTTGCGGATAAAATAAAAGCGTGGAGCTTTGAGATCCGCGGCACAATGTCATGGAACAATGCCCAGGTGACGGCAGGCGGAGTTGAGGTCGGAGACATAAATCCGTCAACGATGGAATCAAAGCTTTCGGACGGACTCTTTTTAGCCGGTGAGATTTTGGATATAGACGGAGACTGCGGCGGATATAACCTGCAATGGGCGTGGTCGAGCGGATATATCGCCGGGATGAATGCTGCGGAAAAAAGCAGAAAGGGGACAGGCATTTGATAAGATTCGAAAATATGAAGTTTATGCCTGATGAGAGCATAACGCGCGAAAGCATAGCGGCAAAGCTTAAAATATCGACGTCGGATATAAAGGATTGGAGAATTTACAAGCGCGGCATAGACGCACGGAAAAAGAGCAATGTTCATTATGTCTGTACGATAGACGCCGAACTCAAAAATGAGGATAAATTTTTGAAAAGCGGACAGGCATCAAAATTTGAAACGGCGGAGTATAAATTTCCGGAGCATAAACCGCTTTTGAAAAGACCTGTCATAGTCGGATTCGGACCGGCAGGAATGTTCGCCGCGCTTGTTTTGGCGGAAAACGGGCATCGCCCGATAGTGCTTGAACGCGGAGAATCGGTTGAGGAGCGCGGAAAAAGAGTCAGAGATTTTTGGGAAAAAGGAATTTTCAACCCCGTTTCAAATGTCCAGTTCGGTGAGGGCGGCGCAGGTACTTTTTCGGACGGCAAACTCACCACCGGAATTAAAAATATAAGATGTCGCAGAGTGCTTGAATATTTTGTTAAATTCGGCGCACCGGAGGATATTTTGTATAACTCAAAGCCGCATATCGGAACGGATATTTTGTGTAAGATTGTAAAAAATATCCGCGAATATATAATCTCGCTCGGCGGAGATGTTCGCTTTTGCAGCCGTGCGGACAGCTTTGTGATAAAAAATTCACATATTTGCGCGGTAGCCGCAAACGGCGGGGAGATAAGCGCGGATAATGTGATTTTGGCAATCGGTCACAGTGCGCGCGATACCATGGCAGAGTTGTATCGGATCGGAGTTGAAATGTATCAAAAACCGTTTTCTGTCGGGGCGAGAATAGAGCATGACCGATTACTTATCGATAAAGCTCAATACGGTGATTTTGCGCCGCTGCTGCCTGCGGCGGACTATAAGCTTTCGGCGCATATCGGCGAAAGCGGACGCGGAGTCTACACCTTTTGCATGTGTCCCGGCGGTGTGGTGGTTGCCGCCGCATCGGAGGAGGGCGGTGTCGTGACAAATGGCATGAGCAATCGAAAAAGAGACGGTATAAACTCAAATTCGGCGCTGCTTGTCAGCGTAAATCCGTCGGATTTGGGTTCGGAGCATCCGCTTGCCGGGATAGAATTTCAAAGAAGAATAGAGCAAAAAGCGTATGAGTTCGGAGGAAATAATTATCTTGCACCTGCGCAGCTTGTGGGTGATTTTATGCGGAAAATTCCGTCGGTACAAGGTGCAGGAACAAGACCGACCTATATGCCCGGAGTGGCGTGGGGAAGTATCGATGATGTCCTGCCGGGGTTTGTGTGCGACTCCATGCGTGCCGCGCTCGGAGTTTTTGACAGGAAAATTCATGGCTTTGCAGGCGCGGAGGCGGTTTTGACCGCGCCCGAGACCAGAAGTTCGTCTCCTGTCAGAATTGTGCGTGACCCTAAAAGCTGCCTGTCGCCGATTGGGGGTCTTTACCCATGCGGCGAGGGCGCAGGCTATGCCGGCGGAATAATGTCGGCGGCAGTGGACGGAATCGTTTGCGCGGAAAAGCTTGTAATGAATGAGGATTAGGCACGAGAGAGCCGAAACGATAAAATATAATAAAAAGCAATCCGAATCCGATTTTGATACAACAAATCGGGTTCGGATTGCTTTTTTGTGCGGGCAGATACATGAATATTTTGTTTGACAAGTTTTATGCGCACGACATATAATTTATGCTGCTCACATTGGCTTTGCGTAGTGCATAAATTATAGCAAAAGTGTTTTGATTTTATTTGCAAAAGACGTGCTTTCCGATTGTTTTGATAATCGGGCGCGAACGAATCCATTGATTGGTCGCGGTTGCAGGGTTGTAGTAATATATTGCGCCGCCGGTCGGATCCCATCCGTTTAAGGCATCGCGTGCTGCATTGTAGCATGAGTTGTACACAGATGCATTTATCTGCCCGTCGGACACTGCGGTGAATGCGCCCTGTTGATATATTACGCCCGATATGCTGTTCGGGAATGATGAGTGCTTCACTCTGTTCAAAACGACTGCGCCGATTGCGACCTGCCCCTCATAGCTTTCGCCTCGTGCTTCTCCGTTTATAACGCGTGCCAAAAGGTTTACATTCGTATCGCGGGATGAGGATGACGAGCCGGTCGGCAGACCTATTTTTGCAAGCGTTTTCGGTCCTGCGATTCCGTCGGCGGTGAGCCCGTGTCTGACCTGAAACTTTTTCACCGCCGCCTCGGTTTTGCTGCCGTATATTCCGTCTACCGAACCATTCATATATCCCCAGCTTTTAAGTCTCGATTGTATGTTCCTTACCTCCGTTCCGGTTGAGCCGCGCTTTGAAAGAGCGGATACTTCCTGCGGAATGATAAGCGAAAGAAGCAGAAGAAATATAAAAAATTTTCTTTTCACAGCGATTTACCTCACTTTCATATAATCGGAAAACAATAGTTTTACAATTACCTGATTTTTTATTAGCATTTACCTTTTCAGAAAATTTTATACATAAAAAATACAAAATCTGATATTGAAGTGTAAATTTTAGTTTTTGCTGTTCCAAAATCATTAACAATTTTGAAAAAAGCGAATATAATGTTTTGGAGGGGATTTTTATGCTTAAAAGAATAGATTACAACCGCCGCGCTGCGGTTGAATATGCTGAGAGGTGGGCACTTTTGCGCAATCCCGAATATTTCAGTTTTTCAGGTATCGGCGGCGACTGTACAAATTTCGCGTCCCAATGCGTATATGCGGGCAGCGGAGTGATGAACTATACGCCCGTTTACGGATGGTACTATATCAGTCCCGACAACAGGAGCGCATCTTGGACCGGAGTGGAATATTTCTATAACTTCATGACCCAAAATACCGGCGCGGGTCCGTATGCCGACGAAACGGCAATCAATGCCGCTGAGCCGGGCGATGTTTTGCAGCTCGGGAAAGAGGACGGGAGCTTTTATCACTCGCTTGTTGTGCTTACAAAGACGAGAAATGATATCTACATAGCAGCCAATACCAACGACGCGTTGTATCGTCCACTTTCGTCATACAATTATGCAAAAATCAGATGTATTCACTTTAAAGGTGTTTTTGTGTGGGAATAGTGCATAAAAAACAATGGCTGCATACAAAAATTTTACATATATTTTATAAAAATATCATAAAACACTTTACTTCGCTAAATCGATGTAGTATAATATTAAATGTTGAAAAAAAGATGGGTAATTGAAAATGATTTTTTAGCAATCACCCAAAACAAAGATACAAAAGGGAGAGTAACATTATGAAAAAATTATCAGCATTGCTTTTGGCTGCGGTTTTGGGCGTTTCGATGCTTTCAGGCTGCAACGCGGTTCAAAAGACGAACACCGATGAGCAGGCAAACACAGGAGCGGACACATCGCTGGAAGATATCAAGGAAAAGGGATATTTCACGGTCGGTCTTGACGCAACCTTTGCTCCGATGGGCTTTACCGATGAAAACGGCGAAATTGTCGGATTTGATATTGACCTTGCAAAGGCTGTTGCCAAGAAGATAGGCGTTGAAGTTAAGTTCCAGCCGATTGACTGGGATTCGAAATCTATGGAACTGTCATCGGGCAATATCGACGTTATCTGGAACGGATTTTCGATCAGTGACGAGCGCAAAAAGGAAGTTTTGTTCACCGATCCGTATCTGACAACAGGACAGGTAATCGTTGTTAAAGCCAATTCGGATATCGCAACAAAGAAAGACCTTGCAGGCAAAAAGATTGCTTTGCAGGACGGCAGCACAAGCGAAAAGGCTTTGAAAGAGGATAAGGAAACCTATGATTCGATAGGCGATAAAAATATTTCAAGATTCAAGGAAAATTCACAGGTGCTCATGGAGGTAGAGGCAGGCAGAACAGACGCTGCCGTAATCGACGAGATATTTGTTCGTTACTACCTGGCACAGGAAAAGATGCTTGATAAATTCAAAGTGCTTGACGAAAGATTTGCAGCCGAGGACTATGGTGTGGGCGGCAGATTGGAAGATAAGTCGTTTATCGATGCAATCAACAAGGCTATTGCGGAATGCAAGAGCGACGGTACCGCTTCCGAATACTCGGCTAAGTGGTTTGGCGAAGATATGTACAAATAATCGCATATAGCAACTACCCGGTTATTTGTTTTCATATGTTATCCTATCATGGACATAGGCTCGGACATGGGTTCGAGCCTTAGTTCCGTTTTAGCGTATTTTAAAGACGACAAGCCGAAATATGCAGGATTTATGCTTTGCGGGTGGGTTCGGATTATTTTTTCGGCTAAAGATAAAATTTCGGAGGTATAATCGGTGTTTTTAAATTTTCTACAAGAGGTTCAGGTGCTGATGCCGCAGATTATGGAGGGACTCAAAGTAACTCTGCAGCTGTTTTTTATGACATTGGTGCTGTCGTTGCCGCTCGGCTTGATATTGTCAATCGGCAGAATATCGAAAATAAAGCCGCTGCAATGGCTGATACAGTTGTATCTGCTTGTGTTCCGCGGAACTCCGCTGATGCTGCAATTGTTTTTCTTTTATTTCGGATTGCCGTTCATAACAATCGGCGGAGTACATATCGTACTGGACAGATACCCTGCCGCGCTGCTTGCGTTCGTGCTTAACTACGCGGCGTATTTTGCCGAAATTTTCCGAGGAGGAATCATCGGTGTGAGCCACGGTCAGTACGAGGCGTCAAAGGCTTTGGGACTCAATTCGTTTCAGACCATGCGCTATGTAATCATTCCGCAGATGCTCAGAACCGTTGTGCCGCCGGTGGCAAACGAGACTATTGTGCTTGTTAAGGATACGGCGCTGGTTTCTTCGATTGCGCTTATTGATATGCTTAAAAAAGCGCAGCAGGCGGTAAATCGTGATATGAATGTCACAGCTTATCTTATTGTCGCGGTGATATATCTTGCGATAACGCTTGTGCTCACATTTGTATTTGAAAAGACCGAGAAAAAATTGTCGGTTTCGGAAAGAAAAAATTGATTGCAAAACCCCCGAAAGAAGTTTGTTTCGACTTCTTTCGGGGGTTTTTGACTGTGAGGAAATTACAGGGGCAGGTGTTTGAATTGCCGTTGGTGCAGCCGCTCGAATCCCTCCGAACGCAGCTGTCCGAACAATTGTCAGCGTGACCGTCCGAATCACTGCTGACGCATCCATTCGGATATAGTCATGCCGGTGTATTGCCGAAACAGACGGCGGAAGCTGGTGGAATAAACATATCCGCACGCTTTTAAAATTTCGTCCATATCGCAGCCTTGAATCAGCATTTTTTTAGCCTTTTCTATGCGCACATGCGTAAGATATTGCTTGTAGTTTGTACCGAGATTGTCTTTAAAGACATGGCTTATATAAGTTTCGGTTGTTCCTGTCATCTCAGCAATCATTTTAAGCGACAAATCGGGGTTTTGATAGTTGTCATTTATAATTGTGATAACGGTATTTACTATACTTTTTACCGATAACTGAGAGCTGAGTGTGTTGTATGTTGATACCAGTTTTTTTGTAACCTTGATTATTATTTTTTGTATTTCGCGTGCCGAAATTTCGATATTTATTTTTTGATATATGTCCATATAATTATTGTCGATTATCTTTTCAAAACGAAAATTTTCGCTTGTCATTCTGGAATAAAGCATCATGACAATCTGAACGGCGTGGCGCTTGAAAATATCGATTGTGTAGTTTTTCTCGATAAGGCTGTTTGTAATTTCAAGTATGCAGTCGGGGAGCTGAGGAATAGGTGCTGTTTTGATGTCCCCGAGCCGATTCTCGCTTTTTTGGTCAAGCGCCGGCAGCTCTATCGAAGTATTTGCCGAAACCACATATTGATACTGAAGTGATTTCGATTGCAGGCTTTCGACATATTTGGTGAAAGGAAGCCCGTTTACAAGCTGTGCGTCGTTTGTCATGAGATATTCAAAATAATCGGGCTTTACGGGCGTTTTCAGCTCCAGGTTATAGTTTCGGATGTTTGTTTTTGTTATCATAAATCCGTCTTTGAACGAATTGCTAACCTTTTCGAGCGGTCTGCCGGTGGCGGTCATGTGCAGGACAAATTGACATATTGCGCTTTCGATTTCTTTTAAATTTATCTCAAACGGCTTATCGGGACTTACAATCACGTCGAGACAAAGCCTGTGCTCTGTTTTTGTTAATTTAAATGCGGTCGGAAGTTCGGCGATGTTTATATATGGAATTTTGAAGGTGAGCGAGACGCTGCTGCAGGTTACTTTAAATACGTTTTTCTGCTTTGAAGATTTAAGCTTCGAAACGTCTCCGCAGATTTCGAGCAGTATCCGAAAATCGTATGAGGATATTTTTCCGTGCGTGGGGTCAAAGGTCGGGTGATCGTCGCCGCGGTTGGTCGAGATGACTACATGCCCGATAATTGTTCCGTGGCTTTGCAGACAATGCAGCTGTGCCGAGCCAAATTCGTGGTCGTTGTTTAAAACGAGCATGCGGAAGGTATAGGGCGAATCCTTTGTGCCGAAGCAGCCGATGAGTGGAATTTGCAGTGAATTTTGATTCGGAGGAACCGGATTTGAACAAAAATGTAAAAATTGAAAGAAGCCGTGAACGTATTCTTTCCGATGGTGAAATTGTCAAAAACGAATATCTTCCCGAGCTTGACACACTTATCGCACAATGCGAGGAAAAATCAATTCCGGTCGATTATGAAAAATCCGACCGTGAAATGATTCGCTTTTACGTGAGCAGAATCGCCGAAGATATCGAAAACGACCTGGATTTCCGCGCGGAGTATATTTTAAACTCACTGACCGATATGTACAATCGCTCAAAGGCTAGCCGAAGAAAAGTAATCCGAACCCGCCTGAAAAGGCATAATTTCGGCATATTTCGGCTTGTCGTCTTTGAAAGGCGTCAGCCTTTCGGCATCCTCCGCACCAAAATCTACTCAAAATTCTATCCTTTTTAGGTCGCAGAATTTTGAGAGAGTGAATTTTTGATTTCACAAGGCAAAAACGGAGGTAATCCTGCCGGATTGCCGAGTATTTTAACGCAGTGAAAGCGGAAATCCACCTATCAAAATCGGAGTTCGGATTACTTTTTTTCGGCTAACCTGAACGCATATATTGCAGGCGAAAAAGAAGCGCCCGAGACATATGTGTATCAGACCTCGCCCTTGGAGATTGACGGACAGACCACTATGGCTGATATGAAAAATTCCAAGACCGGAGCGGTGGAAAAGAGACCTGTTTATCTGAACGGATACAATTCGTTCGGAGACGGTTCGGCAATTGAGTATTTCGGGAATATGGGCTTCAATGCATTGGCTATAGAAGTCGGAATAAATTCGTTGATTCTTCAGCCGGGCGGAACTCACGGCTGGACAGAGCTGAATCGAAAGGATGATACTACAGCCGAGATTGTATACGAAAAGGGCGATAAAGGCAATTCGGTTTTGAAAATCGTTTCAAATACAGATGCTGCGCCGAACAAATATCTGCAATTCTATCAGAATTATGCAGTAAAGCCCAACACCGCATATGAATTCGGATTTAGGGTAAAGGGTAAAAATATAAACGGACTTTGGGTAGCCATGGGTGGCTGGTCTACAGAAAGAGAATATATTCCGGAAGGCAGTTATGACTGGAAGAGTTTCTCGTATGAATATACAACCAATGCAGAGCAAACCTCATTTTCTTTCTTTATTTTTGACGATGCAGAGACGGGCGAGACGATTTACGATGTCGAATGGGAAAGCGTTTCATATGACGGCGGAACTTTGATAAGCATAAATAACTACAGCTGGCTGCAAAAACCTGAGGTGGTTATTGAAGTGAACGGGGAAAAGGTTTCGGAATTTACTGAACTCAGAAGTATGGAGAAAAAGGACGGAAAAATTGTTCTGAATCCGTATGAACCCGTATTGATAAAAGTTAATTAACAAAAATATGCCGATTGAGGCGAAAACCGACGCTTTGGGGGTTATCGGCATATTTCAACTTGAACGGTCGGACGCGACGGAGCGTGCCTATAGGCACGACTCGGCGCGTCCGACTTTTTTGAGGCGGCAAAAAGTCCGGATTTTTTTTGTTAATAAAAAATGGCACTGTATTCACACATCCACAGATGTGATTTTTATTCATAAGCATTTTGTTTTTATGAGCATATGTGACAAAAAAAGAGTATAAATGGGAAAAAAATTGCTTCAAGGAAAGATTTTAAAGAAAACTATTGAAAAATTCGGAAAAGTAGAGTATAATATATCTATATGGGTTTGTCGCGGCGTGCCGCGATTGTAAAAAAATAAAAAATGCTGTCGTGAGCGGCGGCAAGATGGAGGATTATTATGTGTGGAATTGTAGGATATGTAGGCAAAAAGCAAGCTGCCCCTATATTGCTGGAGGGACTTTCAAAGCTGGAGTATCGCGGATATGACTCTGCCGGTATTGCTGTTATGAACGATGGAAAAATCGATGTTCATAAAGCCAAGGGCAGACTTAAAATTTTGTCCGATATGATAGATGGCGGAAAAGCGGTTAAAGGATGCATGGGCATAGGACATACGCGCTGGGCGACGCATGGCGAGCCGTCCGACGTAAATTCGCATCCGCATATTTCTTCTTCGGGAAGATTTGCGGTGGTTCATAACGGAATTATAGAAAATTATCTCTCGCTGAAGAAAAAGCTTCAGTCAAAGGGCATCGACTTCGTTTCCGAAACCGATACCGAGGTTATAGCTCAGCTGTTTGAATACTACTATAACGGTGATATTATCGATACTATGATAAAGGTAATTCAGCGTGTTGAGGGCTCGTATGCTCTCGGAATATTATCGGCTGACAATCCGGACGAGTTTATCGCGGTCAGAAAAGCAAGTCCGCTTATCGTCGGACTCGGCGAGGATGAAAACTTTGTCGCATCGGATGTTACGGCTATCCTGAAACATACAAGAAATATTCATTATCTTGAGGATGATGAGATTGTTGTTTTAACAAAGGATGAGGTAAAGGTCTATAACACTGACCGCGAGGTTGTGGAAAAGGAAGTATTTACGGTTGATTGGGATGTTTCGGCGGCAGAAAAAGGCGGTTACGAGCATTTCATGATGAAAGAGATGGAAGAGCAGCCGAAAGCTCTGCGCGATACAATAAGCCCGAGAATAGAGGACGGAAAAATCGTTCTTGACAAATTCTCGCTTTCAGCTGAGGATATGAAGAAGCTCAACAAGATTTATATCGTGGCATGCGGAAGTGCATACCATGTCGGAGTTGTCGGCAAGTATGTTATAGAAAAGCTTTGCCGTATTCCGGTTGAAACCGAGGTTGCGTCAGAATTCAGATATCACGATCCTATTATTGACGAACATACTTTGACGATAGTAATAAGTCAGTCGGGTGAGACTGCGGATACTTTTGCGGCTTTGAAGGAAGCAAAAGAAAAAGGCTCGAGAATTTTGTCGATAGTAAATGTTGTCGGCAGCACAATCGCAAATGCGTCAGACGATGTTATCTATACATGGGCAGGACCGGAAATTGCGGTTGCAACAACAAAGGCTTACAGCACTCAGCTGTCCGTTATTTACATGATAGCGCTTTACCTTGCCGATAAAATGGGCAGAATTTCGGCTGAGGAATATGCCGAAATTATCGACGGCATACAAAAGCTGCCCGAGCAGGCTGCCGAAATTTTAAAGAATAAGGACAATGTTCAATATCTTGCATCGAAGTTCTTCTCGTCAAAGAGCATATTCTTTATAGGAAGAAATCTTGATTATGCCGTAGCACTTGAAGGCTCGCTGAAGCTTAAGGAAATTTCGTATATCCATTCCGAGGCATATGCGGCAGGTGAGCTTAAGCACGGAACAATTTCTCTTATCGAGGAGGGCACATTGGTTATCGCATTGGCAACCGGAGATGCGCTTTATGATAAGACAATAAGCAATGTTAAAGAGGTAAAAGCGCGCGGAGCTGTTGTTCTGGGCGTCACAACCGATGCGCATGAGCATGCCGAGGACGTGTGCGATTATGTTATAAGAATACCCAAGACGCACCCGATTCTGCTGCCGTCGCTGACGGTTATTCCGCTTCAGCTGTTCGGCTATTATGTGGCAAGCTTAAAGGGCTGTGATATCGATAAGCCGAGAAATCTGGCAAAATCGGTAACGGTTGAATAAAAAGGTCAGCGCCTTTCAAAGGCGACAAGCCGAAATCCGAAATTATGTCTTTTCGGGCAGGTTCAGAGTACGTTTTTTCGGCTGACCCCAAAAGCCGCATTGGGACAGATTGCCTCGATGCGGCTTTATAAAATAGGTAACCAAATGTTGCCAAAACGAGGGAGAGTTTTACACTTTGGACGAAATAAAGGAAACATCCAAATATTTTGCGGAATATCTGCTCGGCTTTTTAAAATGGGTGCTGATTTCGGCACTTACCGGAGTGGTCGGCGGAGTTATCGGCTCGCTTTTTCATATAAGTGTCGAAAAGGTGACGGGATTCAGAAATGCACATGAATGGATAATAGTCTTTCTTCCGATAGCCGGACTTTTGATTGTGCTTTTGTACCGCGCGTTCGGACTGGAGGAGAAGATAGGCACAAACGATATTCTAAACGCGGTCAGAAAAAAGAAAAAAGGCGTTCCGACGCTTTTGGCACCGGCTATTTTTATAAGTACGGTGCTGACGCATATGTTCGGCGGCTCGGCAGGACGTGAAGGCGCGGCGCTGCAGCTTGGCGGAAGTATAGCGTCTTATGTCGGAAAGCTTTTCAAGGTTGGCGAAAAGGATTTTCCGCTCGTGCTGATGTGCGGTATGGCGGCGGTCTTTTCCGCGCTCTTTGCAACTCCGCTTACAGCTGTGTTTTTCGCCATGGAAGTGATAAGTGTGGGAATTATGTACTATTCCGCGCTTGTGCCATGCCTGTGTGCATCGCTGATTGCATATAAGATTTCATTGATATTCGGAGCTGTTCCGCTTTTTTACAAGCTGAATATTCCGGCGGTAAATCTTGAAGCGTGTTTTAAAATCGCAGTGCTTGCGGCGCTGTGCGCATTTTTAAGCATTGCATTTTGCGTTGTTATGCACACAATGGCAAGATATCTCAAAATGTATATACGAAATTCGTATATCAGAATAGCGGTCGGCGGTGCGGCGGTTGTGCTTTTAACTGTTATCTGTGGAACATATGACTACAACGGCGCAGGAATGGGAGTTATTTCGGACGCTATGGCAGGGCATGCACGCCCCGAGGCATTTTTGCTTAAAATCATATTCACCGCGTTGACAATCGGAGCAGGCTATCGCGGCGGCGAGATTGTGCCGACCTTTTTCATCGGCTCGGTGTTCGGCTGTACGGTCGCATCGCTTATCGGCGTAGACCCCGGATTCGGCGCGGCGGTGGGACTTGTAGCTATGTTCTGCGGAGTAGTTAATTGCCCGGTGGCATCGATATTCCTTGCATTGGAACTGTTTGGCGCAGGCGGAATCTTATTCTTTGCCATAGCATGCGCGGTGAGCTATCTTTTGTCCGGATATCATGGACTTTATTCGGGACAGAAAATTGTATATTCCAAATTGAGAGCGGAATATATTGATATATATGCAAAGTAAAAAAAGAAAGGATTTTCCTTATGATAACAAGTAAACAAAGAGCTTTTTTAAGAAAATCGGCAAATAATTTAGAGCCTGTTTTTCAGATAGGCAAAGGCGGCATTACTGATGAACTGATTCATCAGCTGGCAAATGCACTTGAGGCAAGAGAACTTATAAAGGTGCATGTGCTGGAGACGGCGATGCTTGATATAAAGCCGACATGCAATGAAATTGCGGAACGTTTGGGCGCAGAACCGGTTCAGGCAATCGGCTCGAAGTTTGTGCTTTACAAACGCGCTGAAAAGGAAAAGAACAGAAGTATAGAGTTACCGAGATAGAAAGTGGTGTCAGTTTTGAAAATCGGATTGATGGGCGGAACATTCGACCCTCCGCATAAGGCGCATATAAAAATGGCGGAAGCGGCAATTGAGCAATATTCGCTTGACAAGGCAATATTTATGACGGGAGGAAATCCGCCGCACAAGACAACGCGAACAGACGCCGGAATCAGACATCATATGATGAGACTGGCAATTGTGGGAAAAACAGAGTTTGAAGCGTGCGACTATGAAATAAAAAAAGAGGGGTATTCGTACACCTCCGATACTTTGCGATATTTAAACGAGAATTATCCCAATGATACATTTTATTTCATAATAGGCGGAGATTCTTTAAAAGCGATATTCACATGGCATGAGCCACGCGAAATATTAAAAAGATGTGTTATTTTGGTTTATCCGAGGGATGGATATCCCACAAAAAAGAATATTGCCGAATTTAATGCCGAGAACAACTCGGATGTGCGTCTGCTTGATATTCCGGAGTATCCGGTCTCGTCCACCGATATAAGACATATGGCGGAGAGGGATGAGGATTTCTCGGAGTACACCGGAAAAGACGTTTATGAATATATAAAAAGAAACGGTTTGTATAAAAAATCGGACGAAACGCAGGAGGAGCATCTCAAAAGACTTTTAAAGCCGGATAGGTATATCCACAGTCTGGGAGTTGCGTCCGAGGCAGTGAAGCTTGCGGGAATCTACGGCGCGGATGCAAAAAAGGCGTATATTGCCGGGCTTTTGCACGACTGCGCAAAGAATCTTTCGCCCGAGGAAACGAAAATAAAGTGCATAGATTTGGACGTGGAACTGGACGAATATGAAAAAGCACAGCCGGGACTGGTGCATGCAAAGGTCGGTGCGGAGTTTGTAAAGACGGAGTTCGGAATAAATGATGAAGAAATATGCTCGGCAATACGCTGGCATACGATAGGCAGGGTTAATATGACCTTGCTTGAAAAGATTATTTTTGTTGCGGATATGGTCGAACCGAACCGCGATTACGTCGGCGTGGAGCACCTGCGCAGAGCAGCACATACGAATATTGATACAGCTGTTTTGGAATGTGTGCTTGCTACGATAAAATTTAATACAGACCGCGGCAGAGTCGTTCATCCTAATGCGTACAAAATACGCGATTGGCTTTTGAGCGAAGGTGTCGGGAGACTTTTATAAGTAATTTGATAAAAAAGTGTTGCATTATTTTCCTATGTGACACTTTTCTCTTTTTGGCAAAAATATGTTGACATTTTACATGCCCTGTGATAATATATACGAAAAATTACCTTTTACGGAGGAATAATTATGAAAAAGGAAGTTGTGGTTTGCGGAGTCCCGTTTGATGACCTGCATGCAGAGGACATATTAAAGAGAATGAAATCGGACGGTGTGACTGCAGTTCAGATTTATATGCATTGGTTCAGAATAGAGCCTGAAAGGCGCGGAGAGATTGATTTTTCGTTCTATGATGACAAAGTAAAAATGATAAAGGCGGCAGGACTGAAATTTGTTCCGTTTATTCTTATAGGCCCGAGATACGCCGCACCGAAGTGGTGGCTTGCGGACGAGGGTCATCGCGGACTGGTATGTCTTGAGCATGGAAAGGAATCGCCGATAGATTCGATATGGAATAAAGCGTCCAGAACGGAAGTGGACAGGCTGTTAAAGGCATTTGCCGAGCATTATCTGCCGATGGATGTGCTTGAATCGATACAGCCGGGAATCTGCGGCGATTACGGCGAGGCGATTATGCCGGTTAAAGGCAACTGGCCGGGCGCGTATCATACCCATGCCGGAATGTGGTGCGGCGGCAAGGATGCGGCAGAGGATTTCAGAAAGTGCATGTCGGAAAAATATAAGACGATAGATGTACTTAATTCGGCATGGCGTTCGAATTACAACACTTTTAATGAAATAAAGCCATTCTTGAAACATAAAGCGCCGTCAAGAACTGCATGGTTTGATTTGGTTGACTGGTATCGGGATTCTATGACCGAGTATGTGGATTTTTGGATGCGTACCGCGAGAAAATATTTTCCCGATACTCCAATTTATATGTGTACCGGCGGAATTGAATCGCCCGAGCATGCGGCGCTGTTCAGCGATCAGGCAAAGGTTTGTGCAAAGTATAACGGCGGAATCAGGCTTACTAACGAAAGAAACCGCTTTTTCAGCAATTTCTTTGACTGCACCGCTTACACTCACAGTGCATGCGAGCAATACGGCGCATACTATGGGCTTGAACCCGTCGGTTCGATGACAAAAGAAGGAATAGGCTCGAGAATTTTCAGCTCGGCAGTGTTCGGAAACAGACAGATATTCTTTTATTACGCTAATCTGTATCCGAAAAACGGCCCCGAAAATGCAGAGATATTCAAAAAATATATTTCGCTGATAGGCGAGAGAAAAAGTGATAAAAAGACGGCGGTTCTTTGGCCGACGTATGTCGGAATAGAGGAGGGAGGAATCCCGGAGAGAATCAGACCGACTGCCGAATTTATAAGGAAAAGAACGGATTATCGGTTTGTCAATGAAAATATGATTGTCGACGGAATTTTGGATGAAGTCAAGACTTTTATCATTCCATGCGATGTTTTCACACGCCGCGATGTGATTGATAAAATATGCGCGTGGGTAGAAAACGGCGGAATCCTGTTTACCGCCGGCAGAGTCCGCGATTTGGAACTTGAACCGGTCGGAAAATTTGATAGTATGCTTGGATTTACAAAGGAAAGCGACCTTTGCGAGGGACACACTTCATATAAAATTCCGAAAGATGTTCCTTTTGAAAGCTTTGCAAAAATGGGTGAGTATCACCATGAGGTAGGGTATAGCAATATCGCGGAGGATGCAAGGGCGCTGGCTGTGAGTGAGTCTGTGTATATGCCGGAGTATGATATGTACACCGGTACGGTCTATAACGCATTTTATCGAAAAGCCGGAAAGGGTATGGCGATTTCGTACTTCGGACCGCTTGCAATAGAGACCGATTCACAGGATATTTTCGGAAAGAGCGCGTTTCCGGCGCTTTTGAATGATGTGGTTTCAAAATATTCTGAGGACTTAAAAGTGCGTGACGGCGAGGTTGTGCGCGGAAATATCGGAGGAAAGGTATATGCCTTGTACCCGGACGGAAATATAGCCGAAATATAAATGTTGATTTTGTGCCTGACAGACTTTTGAATAAAACGATGCTTCGATACAGCGACGACAGCATATGACAAAGTGAAAAAAGGCGGTGTACTTTTAAAAGAGTATATCGCCTCATATAATATAATTGTGATTATTTTTCAAGAAAATCACATAAAAAAGTTGTTATCTCATAAGCCATATGAGATAATAGGCTTAGTACAGATAGAGGTCGTAGTTCACCTCCCCGAAGCTTTGTCTTCGTAACAAAGGATTACGACTCTTCTTTACGGGCTTATGCATATTAGCCGGATAGCGTTCCGTCGGTGTATATCTAACGAGGTTGTATCCTGTAAAGTATTAGAGTGTTTCAGACTTTATCTGCACAAATTTATCAACAAAAACAGGTGATTTTATGTTCTGCATTGGTATTGATATTGCAAAGCACAACCACGAAGCTTCTATTATTGATTCTAACGGTTCTTTGCTGTGCGAAAGTATTTAAGCAAATGATTGAGCAAATCAAGTTTATCGAAAATTAGCTTAAAGAGCTTGAAAAAAGATAACCGAGCTTCTTTTGCAAACAAATCAGGTAATCACCACAATCCCCGGTATCGGCAATATTTTAGGTACGGTTATTATCGGCGAAATAGGCGATATTTCACGCTTTGATGCTGCTCCTAAGCTTGTTGCATATGCCGGTCTTGATGTCTGCATGAGTCAATCGGGATAATTTGTAGGTACTCAGATGAAGATATCAAAAAAAGGTTCTCCGTATCTCAGACGTGCAGAGAGTGTGAAAAATCCCGAAAGCCTTATTTTAAGCGGTTTTCGGGATTTTTTAGTATGACGGGCATATCAATGCTCTGTGGTGAAAGTCCACCGAGGCGTAGTTACCGACGAACTCTAAAG
>CAKSQL010000020.1 GCA_934486735.1 uncultured Clostridia bacterium
GCCCATATTTTTAAAGAGGAGATGGGCTAATGTGTATGGTTTAGTATTAAAAGAACGGTGTGGAACTGACGGACTTGAAAAATTGTTGACCCACCTCGCTTTATGGAGAGCAATATAAAGGATATTGTTGAAACAATCTGAGAGCAGCATAAAAGTTTGCGCAAATATAATGGTAATTTACACAAAAAATACGAAAGACCATTGCCTTTTTTGTGTTTTTTGTGTATAATATAAATATACACCTTAGGAATATTGATTTAAAACTTGCGACGGATTGAATTGAAGTTTTATAGTCAGAAAATCATATTAAATATAATTGTGAAGCTGAGGATAGACTGCTTTATAAAAACAGGGAGAAGGTGAACAAGTGAAACTGATATTCAAACAAAGACTGTTTTCCTGGTTTGACAGCTATGATATTTATGATGAAAATGGGAAAACGCTGTATACAGTAAAAGGACAGTTGGCGTGGGGGCATTGTCTGAAAATTTTTGATTCGGCAGGCAACGAGATTGGAACGGTAAAACAGAGAGTATTAACATTCCTACCGAAATTTGAACTGTATTTAAAAGGTCAATACATAGGCTGTATATATAAGGAGCTTTCATTTTTAAAACCAAAATATAATATTGATTACAACGGCTGGAAAGTGCAAGGGGATTTTTTTGAATGGGATTACGATATTCTGAACCAATCAGGAATACAGATAGCAAAAGTATCGAAAGAACTTCTCAAGCTTACAGATACCTATGTAATTGACGTTATAAATCCGAGAGATGCGCTTTGCGCGTTGATGCTTGTTTTAGCAATCGACGCTGAAAAATGCTCAAGGAATAATTAATAGGAGATATGCTCTATGAAAACGAGGCGGGATATAATTGAATATTGTTTGTCGCTTAATGATGCCTATGAGGATTATCCGTTTCACGACTTCAACTGGACGGTTATGCGGCATAAGGGAAACAAAAAGATGTTTGCTGCAATTTATGAGCATATGGGCTGTATTTGGATAAATGTTAAATGTGATCCGAGCCTTACATATATGTTGAGAAGCGCCTTTGAGTCGGTTGTTCCTGCATATCATATGAATAAATATCATTGGAATTCAATTATACTTGACGGAACAGTGCCGGATGATGATATTAAAAATATGATTGTGGACAGCTTTGATTTGACAAAACCAAAAACTATGAAAAATAATAAATTAACTAAGAATAAGGAGTAAAGATTATGGAAAGAGTATGTAAATTTTTGAAAGATGCAAAAACATATTATTTGGCAACGGTTGACGGAGACAAACCGAAGGTTCGACCTTTCGGAACGGCTCATATATTTGATGGCAGGCTCTATATTCAGACAGGCAAGAAAAAAGCTGTGTCGGAGCAGATAAAGAAAAATCCGAATGTAGAGATATGTGCAATGAACGGAGAAGACTGGCTCAGAGTGTCGGGCGAACTTGTTGAGGACGACCGCAGAGAGGCAAGAGTTTCAATGCTTGAAGCATATCCGGAACTTAAAGCGCTTTATGATCCTGATGACAGGAATACACAGGTGTTCTATTTTAAGAACGCAAAAGCAGTGTTTTCGTCGTTTACAAAGCCGGAGGAAACAGTGGAGTTTTAAAGTTAGTGTGCTATGAAAGGAGATTAACATATGTATCAAGATCCTTTTAAAGAATATATTAAACAGTCTGAGCCGAGCAAAAAGTACAAAGGTTATGCGTGGAGTACGGCAATAGGATTGCAGGCTGTTGACGGACTTGAGCCGTCTGAGCATTTGGTGCAGACAGCTATTGAAAATATTGAAGGCAATATTTCAATGGCGGATGCCGAAAAAAGAATAGAAAGCTATTATGCGGCAAATCCAAACCGGAATAATGATGACAGAACCGAGGAGGCCGATAAGGTTTCTGTTCGTATCGCCGCTATTCTTTCCGAAAAAGCATTCACATTTTCGCCCAGCGAATATATTGGAATTCACAGAAGGTTGTTTTTGGGAATTTACAAGCACGCCGGCAAAATTCGTGATTATAACATAACCAAAAAGGAATGGGTGCTTGACGGTGCTACAGTTCTTTACGGCAATGCAGCAGAACTTCGCCAGACTTTGGAATACGATTTTGAGCAGGAAAAAAAGTTTAGTTATAAAGGACTTTCGACAGACGAGATTATAGAGCATCTTGCGTTCTTTATATCAAGACTGTGGCAAATTCACATTTTCGGAGAAGGAAACACAAGGACAACGGCAGTATTTTTTATTAAGTATTTGCGTTCATTGGGTTATGACGCAACAAATGATATTTTTGCTGAAAATGCGTGGTATTTCAGGAATGCTCTTGTCAGAGCGAATTATACAGACTTAAAAAATGACATTCATGAAACTACTGTTTATCTTGAAAGATTTATAAGAAATCTGCTTCTGGATGAGAATAACGAGTTAAAAAACAGATATTTGCATATCAATCATCTTTTTGAAGAAAATGCAGATAAAAAAGCGGAAATAAATGCAGGTATAAATGCGGAAATAAAAATATCAGAAAAGCAGAAAAAAATCATTTTGATGCTGAAAGAAAATCCGTATTGTACGATTAAAGAAATATCGGATAACCTCGACGTTAATCACAGCACTGTGGAAAGAAATATAAAAAAACTACGAGAAAACGGAATTATTGAAAGAGTCGGTGCCAAAAAAGACGGCAAATGGATTGTAAAAATCTAAAGAGAGAATTATCAATGGATTTGGAAAATGTGATGTATCCGAGATTACGGCTGGCATACTCCCGAACAGTTTAAAATACATTGCGGAACTGAACATTTTAATGCTCTCGAAAACGTAGCAGAGATGTATGTGGCAAAGAATTGGGACAAATTTAAGGTCGAGCATTAAATAAAGGAGATGTGTGGACGGTAGTGGATCAAACGGTGATTATAGCAATTAATTCGGGAGTTGGCTTACGGATGATAGGGAAATACAGGACACTATGTGAAAGAGTTCTCAGAGGCTATGAAGTTTATGGACGAAATTGAGACATACGAGTATATAGAAAGACACGGACTTGAAAAGATATCATCTGTAAGTAAAATTAATTTTACGGCATAAACACAGAAAAAACTTTCACACGCCCAAATAACCGCCCATGTTCAATTTGCTTTATGAGCAGTATATCATATCCCATAGCGTTAGCGCTGATGTTTTCAACGATCTCCGGATTTGTAATTTTGCTTAACGCTGTAATGTATTTTGACAACAGAAGAGAACCGCCGATGTCAATAATAACGGAACGAGGATATTCTTAACAGATTGGGCATCACCATTAAATTTCGATATGAACTTCAAAGCTTAGACGCTTTGGAAGTGCATATTAATCCTCATATGCAACTACATTTAGTTACAATACTATTTTTACAGCTTTTGTCAATACCTTTATGCAATTTGATTTATAAATCAAAAACAACCACAGCCGTTTCACTACGCAGCTAAGGTTGTTTTATTCGTTATTTCCTTTTAAATATCTTTTCCGCGTCCACGCACGACCATTCGGCGACATCCAATCTGCCGCAGCCGTCGAGATACTCCTTTGTGACAACCTCGCCCTGTGGCAGCACTGTCGGCTCGTTTGTCTCATTATCGATCGCAAACATATTATACGTTACCGCGTAATTATCGACAAACAAATGTATCAAATCACGCATATAATGCACGCGCGTCACCGCGTTGCCTATCGACGAAATTTTCACCTTCCCGGCTTTTTCGAGCATAAGCCCCGCCCTATTGAAGTCATGCGGAAACGAGTAATACTCCCCGTTCCCGTTCGGCTTGGGCTGATAATCTGTCAGAACCGCGTCGGACAGGCTTCCGTCCGCCTTGCGAATCCGCGCCCTCTTTTCAATCATATGCCTGTCCTTGACATTCAAAAGATACTCCGCAAAATGGTGCGTTGTCGAATTGACCCATGTCACGCCCAGGAGGATAACTTTTGCATTCAGCCCCAAAAGCTTGCCGAAAGAGCTGTCGATATCGAACACGCTCAGATACGGGTCCACATCGGTTACAAGCTCGGCATTTTTGCCGACCGCGCTGAAGCTGTGGCGGAACGCGATACTTCTTTTTGCGCCCTCCGACGTCCTTATCGCCTCGCTGATTGCGCCCATTTCCGACTTATCATTAATCGGGTCGATAATCGGATTTTCCTCCTTTTCATGTGCAAAGCAGAACGCCGGTGCGGCAACCGTTCCCTCCGCGCCGACCACATCGATAAGCGCCTTTGCGACGGTATTTGCTCCGCCCTCCACAAATCCTATCGGCGTCATCGCCGAGTGAATCAGCACCGTATCGCCGCTTTCTATCCCGGCTTTTTTAAAGCCTGCCGTCAAATCATCATAAGTAACCATGGCTATCTTCTCCTCTATTTTATCTCATTTGCAAACTCGGTCTTTAAAAGCTCGTCTATTATGCTCTTTGCCTCGGCGGCATCGGGAATTTTCGACGGTGCAACGGTATGTCCCACATCGATTCCGAGTGCGGTGAGCGGCAATTTCCAATAGGCAAAATTATGATTATACCGGAGCAGCAGCTCTATCACACGGTTAAGTTTATTCTGACACTTCCGCGCCGCCGGCACGTCTTTGCCGACAAAATTATCATAAATTCCGCACGCCGTCCGCGGCATTATATTATACGTGCTGCCGATTGCGCCGTCCGCGCCCATTGCAAGCCCTGCGAGCATGCACTCGTCCGGTCCGTTCAAGAGCCTGAACTCCTCCCCGGTCGCTGCTTTTATCTGCTCAAACAGGTGATAGTTCGGGATTGTCAGCTTTATGCCGCAGATATTGTCGATTTTTGTCAGCTTTTTGACAAATTCCATGATGTCGCAATTCAGAACGGGGGTTATGTACGCAAGCAGCGGCGCTTTAGATTTTTTTGCCAACAGCTTGTAATATTCGAGCGTTTCCTCCGCCGAGTAATATGGCGTGAGCGACGGCGGTAGCGACGATATCGCGTCGACGCCCACCATGTTGGCATGCTCCAAAAGCTCCAGCGTGTCCTCCAGATGCCCCGCGCCGACATGCGCAATTATCTCGAATCCGTCCTGCTTTGACTTGACTGTTTCAAGCATCTGCATGCGCGTTCTGTTTGGCAGAACCACGCACTCGCCCGTTCCGCCGCCGACATAAAATCCGCGCACACCGCCCTTGATATCATAATCGATCAGCTTGTTCACGCTGTCCTTTAAAACATTCAAATTTTCATCGTACAGCGAAAAAATCGCACTATAAATTCCTTTTAACATGTTAATAACCCTTCTTATCCAAGATTTTCCCTGCAATATTTAATCGTGTCGCCCAGTCCGCGGTGCTTTTCCTCAAAAATGTAATCGTCAAAATATCCCGTTGCCGCGTTTTTATCCTGCAAAAGTTCATCAAAATCCGCCCACGCCTTGTCGTACTCTGCGAGCAGCTCGGGCATATGCTCATTTTTGCGGCACTTGGCAAATATATGAAAACTGACATTGATTATCCGATAAAATCTCAATCCGTACTCAATGCTGCACATGATAAAATCGCGCAAATCCTTATCCGCAAACTCGATTTTTGCAAAATCCGCCTTAATTTCCTCCCAAATTTTCACTGAAAGCTCCTTTTCCTCCAGTGCGGCATCCACAAGGTCATTTTTCTCCAAATAGTCGAAAACCTTGCTCAGCTCGCACTGCAAGCCGGCGATGCGGTCGTCTCTTATCCAGTTCGCGCAGGGCATAAGGCTCTCGTTAAGCGACAGGTCGTACGGCGTGATATATCTCCCATGCAGCACCGCGTCGGGCACTTTTTTGCAAAGCGCATGAAATTTTTCCGCGTTCACGCTGTCGAGTCCCATTTTCTTTTTGGCAAACTCTGCGAATATTTCGTCCTCGCTCCTGCTCGTGTCGGCGGCGTACCGGCTTATCACATAAGCATTTATCGCGCACCAGAACTCATTTTTTATATACGGTCCGTTCCATCCTCCGCCGCGCGTCCAGGTATAAATTCCGCAGAACAGCGGATTATCCGCAAAGTCTTTCAGCCCCAATT
Organism: uncultured Clostridia bacterium; assembly: GCA_934486735.1. Classification (GTDB taxonomy): domain Bacteria; phylum Bacillota; class Clostridia; order UBA1381; family UBA1381; genus CAKSQL01. The sequence goes on from CAKSQL010000020.1 coordinate 6,066, forward strand.
TAACGCTGTTTTCCGAAAATCCGTTGATGATTCCGTCCGCCACGTACATCGGATACGCGCCCTTGCCCTCGTATTCGCGCTGGCACTGCACCTCTATGACCTGCCGATGCTGCCCCTCGCCGATGCATGGGTTGAATTTTACATGCCTCCAAAAGTCGAGCGCGGTGTGCTTGATTGAGAAAATCAGCTTATCGTGCGGCTCGATCTTGCCTGTCACTTCCAAATAATAGTCTTTGTCGGCATGAAATTTGTCCGGGAAGCAGTCCCACGTTCTGAAAATCAGATACTTGCCGCGCTTTTGGCAGATCTCCTCACGCAGGAAGTTGATCAGCTCGACAAATGTCTTTATTTCGTTTTCGCGCTCGCCGTACTCCACCGCCCCGTTTCCGACATGGTACGGCGTGTCGTGCAGGTAGGTTTCGCCCACGCGGATGATAAGTCCGTCCAGGGGATATTTTCCAAACAGTTCGTCAAATAAAATCCTATGCAATTCCTTTGTTTTTTCCTTAAATATTGAAATCCGACCCTTTTCGTCGCAAATTTCGTCATGATATTCCTCAACCAGCCGCCGCGGCAGGACAAATAAATCCATGTGACACATCGTCATAAGTCCGGCGTCGTGCGCCGGGAATATCTCATTGTCCGAAATCTGCTGCGCCTCTTTGAGCCACTCGCGCGCGCCCTTGTCGGCGAAATAGTCCTTTCCGAGCGTTTCGAATGAGATTGCGGTGTCGTTGTGCTTGAAAACCTGCGTGTTGTAGCCGTATTCCACAAGCTTTTTCGGGTTTCGGAAAGCCGATTTTGTTCTTTCTTCACCCGGGTTGTCATGCACCATATCCATTAAAAGTTCCATTTTTTCACTGTTTCCTTTCGTCATAAAAATCGAGTCAAATGTTGCGAAATCAAGCCCTATCCGAAGAAAAGCAATCCGACTCTGCCTGAAAAGACATAATTTCAGGCGGTTTGTCGTCTTTGAAAGGTGCTGCTCCTCACTAAAATTCTCGTTCAAAATTCTGTCCTTTTCATGTCGCAGAATTTTGAGAGCGTTAATTTTTGATTTTACAAGGCAAAAACGGAGGTAATCTCCGGCGGATTACCGAGTATTCAATAAAAGCGAAAATTCACCTTTCAAAATCTGAGTTCGGATTACTTTTCCTCGGCTGTAACCTCGGTGACATAAATCGAGTTGTCGCTCCCGTATTTCTCGCACCCGGCAGGCTGCATCCACTCCGCCGCCGTAATGACCGAATGATTTTCGTTTATATAACTCACGCCAAAATTCCCGAGCCTTGCCCCGCGCTCCGGCGCGGCAATCTGCTCGGTGTGCCGCAGAATCCGCATTTTTTCGACATCGACTTCGGCGATGAAGAGCGGCGCTCTGTGCCTGAAAACGTGGTCGTTGTTGCCTGCGCGCCTTGTGTAGACCAGATACAGCTTGCCCGCGCATATCAGCCAGTGCTGCTGAGTGTTGTAGGACGGCAGAATCTCGTCTGTATCCCATTTCCACATTTCGGGCTCGGAAAAATGCAGCCCGTCGTTGCTGACCGCGTAAAATGCGTAGTCGTCATTTCTGAGCGTCAGATAATATTTTTCTTTAAATTTGCATATTGATGGCTCGTAAAGTCCGCGCGCGCTTTTAAATTCCAGCTCGTTTCCGAACTCTTTAAATTTGATTTCGCTGCCGTCAAAGCTGCATTTCATCACGATTGTCACAAAATATGTGTCCCTGCCCTTGCAGACGTTGACCGGGATGAGCAGGTCGCCGCTGTCGTCCTCGATGAACTGCGAGCAGCAAGGATTGCAGCAGCGAAAGCCATATTCGGGAGGAATGTCGATGAATCGAATCGGCGCGAATTTTTCGGTGCCGCGGTCGAAAACCGAGTAAAAGGTCTTGTTTTGCGCGCTTTCTATCGGGTGAGTGTCGTTTTCGCCGTAGCACGCCACCGCGCCGGTGATAATCATTTTGCCGCTCTTTTTGTGTGTGAGCAGACTCGCGTCGCATGCGACAATCTCCATGCCGTCATCGCTGTTTAAGATGAATGCTCCGTCGGGCACAGGCTCACTCCAGGAGTCGCCTCCGTCGTGGCTGACCGAGACGAACAGCGGCGAAAATAAGTCGCTGCCGCGCACATAAAGCTTTTGCATCGTCATAACGCGCAGGTCGCCGTCCGCGCACATTCTCGCGTGGACAAAGCATTCGCTGCCGTTGTATTTTCCGTCGATTTTGTTTATATTTAACTTTACCATAGCGATATTTCCTTTCTTTACTTCTATTATTTTATCACATATCGGCGGCTATTTCAAGTATTGAAATTTTCTCTTTTTCCTTTAAAAAAACAAAATAGTTGTAGCTTTTTGATATTTTCTATGTAAAGGAATATGAAATAAAAAAATTCGAAACACAAAAGCGACGTTTTCCGACGCCGCCGATTAATAAATATTTCATTTGGTTGATTAAATGCCGGCCTCGTTCGGTTACACACCTTGTCTCATTTCGGATAAAAATCCGAGTACACGCCCCGACAGCTTTTGAGGAAAATCCATCGGGCGACTACACCGGCGACTCCCTCGAAGAGGGTAACTCCCTCAGTAGGCTTGCACCGACAGCTCCCTCGGAGATAGCGACTCCCTCAATCGGCTTACACCGACAGCTCCCTCGGAGATGGAGCCGTATGCCCTCCTCGCCGAGGAGGGTGACATTTCCCAAAGGGAAATGACGGGTAGAGCCAGCCAACCCCAATCAAAAAAAGACAGAGCCCAAAATTTTTATGTCCCCATAAAAAGCGAGCGAATCGACTGAAACTCAAGCAAAGAGCCAATCGCCAATTAAAAAAGCGAAGTCGGTTGGAAATCTCGCAAAAAAACAGCGAAGTCAGCCGAAATCCGCCAGCAACAGCAGAATCCGCCCAAATCCGCCAAAGCAGACAGCGGCGCAGTCAACCGCCCCAACTCATGATTAAGTTCAGCCGCCCAAGCGATCGGGCGGCAGCTGCTGTGTGCGGCCGGCAGCCGTTTTTAAACTCACTTTCTGCGCGCACGCACCTCTCCGTTGATGTGCTCGCCGCCGTCCTTCAATACAGTGATGTTCTGCCAATGAAATGTGTCGGGGGTTATCTCGGAAAATACCCATTTGTTGCACTCCTCGGCATTGGGCGATATGACACTGCATTGAATTTTTTCGCCGGCTTTTCTGACCTCAAGCCGCGTTGCGCAAAATTCATTTCTGAAAAAAATAATCCGAAATTATGCCTTTTCAAGCCAAGTTCGAATTACTTTTTTTCAGCTAACCATAAAATTGTCGTTTCACAAGCGTCTAAAAATTATTCACCCATGCCGAAAGCTCGTCATCCGACATTCCGCTGATGACCTTGCCGTCCTTGATATTGGCATTTTTGCACACTTTTCTGAGAACCTCCGCGGTTTTGCCCATACCGCTGCCGCCCGAGGTGGCAAAAAGAACAATCGTCTTGCCCGAGAAATCATAACTTTCCAAAAAAGTGTCGATTATTGTCGGAGCAACGTACCACCAAATGGGGAATCCGAGAAACACAGTGTCATATTTATCCATTCCCGCACATTTTGCGGCAATTTTAGGGCGCGAATCGGGATTTTTCATCTCGATTGTGCTGCGGCTGTTTTGGTCACGCCAGTCAAGGTCGGCATTGGTATAAGGCACGGTCGGCTTAATTTCGTATAAATCCGCACCTGCCGACTCCGCCAGCTTTTGAGCGTACTTTTTTGTAACTCCGCTTGCCGAAAAATATGCAACTAATTTTTTACTCATGTTAAATTCCTCCGTTTCAAATTTCTTTTGCCCAGCCGAACGGCGGCAAATGCATGTCTCACTCCCGTTCTGCTCGCCGTCTTTTCCGCTGTACGGTGTCATTCATTTCTTATTATATTATACCATCTTTTTGCCGATATGTCCAATACTTATATTGTATCGCCGGAAATGCATATCACAAAACAAAGCTCCGTTTTTTGCCTCCGGGACTATATTTCAGACCAAAAAAGACAGCTTCAGCAGCCGCCCTTTTATCCGCACAAGTACATTCGGCGGCACTATATATCTTTTCTCCAAACCATTTTATTCACAACGCCGGTGTAGCTTTGAATCAGCTTAACTACCTTTATCGAAACATTTTCGTCGACATAATTCGGCACAGGTATGCCCAAATCGCCGTTTTTGTTCATCTCCACCGCCACGTCAACCGCCTGCAAAACCTGCTCGGTCGTTATGCCTGCGAGGATGAAATTGCCTTTGTCAAGCGCTTCGGGGCGCTCTGTGCTCGTTCTGATGCAGACCGCCGGAATCGGATTGCCAACCGACAGGAAAAAGCTCGATTCCTCAGGCAAAGTTCCGCTGTCCGACACAACGCAGAACGCGTTCATCTGGAGATTATTGTAGTCATGGAAGCCGAGCGGCTCATGCTTTATCACGCGCTTGTCAAACTCAAATCCGCGCTGCTCGATGTACTTCTTGCTCCTCGGGTGGCAGGAATACAAAATCGGCATATCATATTTTTCTGCCATTGCATTGACCGCATTCATCAGATTGAAAAAATTCTTTTCGGTATCTATATTTTCCTCACGGTGTGCCGAAAGAAGTATATATTTTCCCTTTTCAAGTCCAAGTCTTTTGAGGACATCGCTTTTCTTTATCTGCTCTAAGTTAGAATGAAGCACCTCTGCCATCGGCGAACCCACCACATATGTTCTTTCCTTTGCTACGCTCGATGCGTTTAAGTACCGTCTTGCATGCTCAGAATAGCACATATTCACGTCGGATATTATATCCACAATGCGGCGGTTTGTCTCCTCGGGCAGACACTCGTCAAAGCATCTGTTGCCTGCCTCCATGTGGAACACCGGTATATGCAGTCTCTTTGCGCCAATGACCGACAGGCACGAATTTGTGTCCCCCAAAACAAACACTGCATCCGGTTTTTCCTTTTCCATAAGCTCGTATGACTTTGCGATTATATTCCCCATGGTTTCGCCCAGATTTTTGCCCACCGCGTCCAGGTAGTAATCGGGAGCACGCAGACCCAAATCATCAAAAAATACCTGATTCAGAGTATAATCGTAATTCTGCCCGGTGTGCACCAAAATCTGGTCAAAGTACTTATCGCATGCCTTTATGCACGCCGAAAGACGAATTATCTCGGGTCTTGTTCCTATTATTGTCATTAATTTTAACTTAGACATTTTTATAATCATTCCTTTCCTTGCCGCAAGACGTAAAACTGTAAGCTGAAAATTGCTCAAATTACCGTTTGAAAAAGCGATTGCGCCCGAGTCCAAATTTTTAATTTGGCAACGAGAGCTATTTTGGCAGCGTTCTAAATCTTCGATTTAGGTAACGCCACTGCTTCGTACGCGGGGTACTTCAAGTTTTCGAAAATGGTGAGTCGGGCGATTTTACTTCGATTGTAAATCGAAAGAAAATTGTTCAGATTGCCGTTTGAAAAAGCGATTGCGCCCGAGTCCAAATTTTTAATTTGGCAACGAGAGCCATGCAACAGCGTTCTAAATCTTCGATTTAGGTAACGCCACTGCTTCGTACGCGGGTACTTCGAGCTTTTGAAAATGGTGAGATGGGCAATTTTATTTCTATTTTTATACTTCTTCGAAGTATGTGTCCGGTCTACCTTGGTCAAAACATTCGCAGCACCACATAAATGTCACCAAGTCCTCGGTCTCGGACAAATTTATTATATTATGCGTATACCCCGGAATCATGTCGACAACAGTTATTTCATCTCCGCTGACTTCATAATTCACGACCTTGTCATCGCCGATTTTCCTCAGCTGAATAAGTCCGTGCCCCGACACAACAACGAACTTCTCATTCTTGGTATTATGCCAATGCTGACCTTTTGTAATCCCGGGTTTGGATATATTCACGCTGAACTGCCCGGCGTTCGCCGTTCTTAAAATCTCGGTGAAACTGCCGCGGTTATCGCAGTTCATTTTAAGCTTGTATGCAAAATTATCAGGTTCGAGATATGACAAATATGTTGCATAAAGTTTTTTTGAAAAGCTGCCCTCTGTCATGTCGGGAACTTCCTTTGTAATGCGGCTTTCCTTAAACGAATACAACAAATCCGCAATTTCGCCCAGTGTTGCTTTATGCTCTATCGGAACTTTGCAATACGCGCCGTCCTTATTTTCCTCATTTTTCAGCGCCCGAATCAACTCGTCAACCACATCATCGACATAGCAGAGCGTCAGCATATGATTCGGGTCGTTCACCTGTATCGGCAAATCGTGCGCTATATTATTGCAAAATGTCGCGATAACGCTGTTGTAGTTGGGTCTGCACCATTTTCCGAAAAGGTTCGGAAAGCGATACACCAACGTTTTTATTCCCTCGCGTTCGCCATATTGAAAAATCAAATCCTCGCCTGCCTTTTTCGACTTCCCGTACGGGTTATCGAGAGCCGCCTGAATCGATGACGAAATCATAATCGGTGCCTTACTGCCATGATTTTTCAAATTATCCAAAAGTTCGGAAGTGAATCCGAAATTTCCCTCCATAAATTCTTTCTCGTCTTTTGGGCGGTTCACCCCTGCCAGATGAAACACAAAATCGGCATTTTTGCAATACTCCGCCAATTTTTCCTTTGGCGTATCGATGTCGTATTCAAGCACTTCGTCAACAGAGACTCCGCGAGTTTTATCCTTGCCGTCCCTTATATTTTTCAAAGTCTCGCAAAGGTTTTTTCCGACAAATCCCTTTGCGCCCGTTACCAATATTTTCATTGCTCACACCTCTGTCTCCGCAAGCTCGTCCCTTATATATTTAAGCTCCAAAAGCTTATTTTTCACCTGCTCCACATTCCACAGCTCGGTGTTGTTGGAGTTGAATTCGGTGAGCGGATTTCGGTCGGCGTCGCCCTTTTTGAAATACTTGTCATAGTTCAAATCGCGCTTATCCGCCGGAACGCGGTAGAAATCGCCCATGTCTATCGCATGCGCACACTCCTCATTTGTGAGCAGAGTCTCGTACATCTTCTCGCCATGGCGGATTCCGATGATGCGAATATCGCTCTTGTTGTCCTTGTCGAACAGCTCCTTTGTTGCCTTTGCGAGCGATTCAATCGTGCAGGCAGGTGCTTTCTGAACCATGATATCTCCGCTTTCGGCATTGTTGAATGCAAATATAACCAGTTCAACGGCTTCTTCGAGCGACATAACGAATCTTGTCATGTTTGGCTCGGTTATCGTTATCGGCTCACCCTTTTTAATCTGCTCTATCCAAAGCGGCACAACACTGCCGCGCGAACAGAGGACGTTTCCGTAGCGTGTGCAGCAAATCGAGGTTTTTTCCGGCGAAACGGTTCTCGCCTTTGCGACAACGACCTTTTCCATCATCGCCTTAGCCGTTCCCATCGCATTGACCGGGTAAGCCGCCTTATCGGTCGAAAGGCATATCACCTTGCGGACTCCGGCTTCGATTGCGGCGGTGAGGACATTATCTGTCCCTATTACATTCGTCTTTACCGCCTCCATCGGGAAGAACTCGCACGACGGCACCTGCTTGAGCGCTGCGGCATGGAAAATGTAGTCAACGCCATGCATTGCATTTTTCACGCTTTGCAGATCGCGCACATCTCCGATATAGAACTTTATTTTATTGCTCAGCTCGGGATATTTTGCCTGATATTCGTGGCGCATATCGTCCTGCTTTTTCTCGTCACGCGAGAAAATGCGTATTTCTCCGATATCGGTATCCAAAAAGCGGTTCAAAACCGCATTTCCGAACGAACCCGTTCCCCCTGTGATTAAAAGTGTCTTGTCCTTAAACATATTAATCCTCCGTTTCTCCGCCGAAGCGGCATAAATTGTAACTTTGAAAGTGTCCCGGCGCATGTCCGAATTCCCAAAAAGGGCGATATGCGCGGCATATACGCTTTTTAATATAAGAAATTGCGTTTTTGCGCAATGAAATATATTCCGAATTTTCCCCCCGCGCACGCAGGCGCGGTTTTTATCAAAAGCTTTTTTTGATACAGCCGCAAAGCTGTCCGTCGGCTCATCGGCTTACGCCGCTTCGTCTAAAGCATATCGATATCTTCCATCAGCTTAATTCGCTGCTCGATGTCTTGGTTGGTTTTTATTTTGTTAATCGAAGTGTATCGGCTTGCGTCCTTGCGCCCCAGTACGACCGCAAGTCCTGCCGACACGATTCTCTGTACCCATGCAGCCGGCAGCAGCCACCGATGTTTTTCCAGATATTTGTACCGCCCTCTCAGCACTTTGGCGGACGGAAACAAAATCTTTATTTTTGGTACAGTGTACTTTTTTGAGTAGTCCTCATAGTCAACAAATCCGTATTTTTGGTTTCTTTTTTCCTCATACACGCGCTTGAACTGCGCGAGATTTTCTTCGTTTTTGCCGAACAAGCCGCTGTATTGCAGGTCTGCCAAAACCTTTTCCGCCGCTTCGAAATCGTATTCGACATCGGGGAAATCGCTTTTTTCAAAGCCCATATATTTAACCGCGGCGGACAAAATATAACTGTACATTTTTTTATAGTGAATTTTGTCGATTTTCTCGAAAAACGCCTGCCAGTCTATCTCATTTTTGTATCGCTTGCTGTACATGACAATGTCCAGCAGCTGCCGAACGCCTGCGCCCGAGCTTAGGAAATGCTTGATAAAGTGCAGGTACAAAAACATTATCCCGTCGTCCGGAGCGAGTGCGTAAAACTCGCCCATGTTGGGACTTGAAACCTTTATATACGGCTTTGCCGCATTGCCTGTGTCTCCGAAAAAAATGTCCTCGCGCGTCTTGTCATAGAGCGCAACGTGCAACTCCACAATTTTGCGCATCGGGTGAATCAGCACATTTTCGTTTTCGCCCGGCTTCCGCTCCTCATGCCTATATCCGTATTTTTCGAACACATACAAAGCCTTTGCCTCATCAGCCTCGTCCATCAAAATATCGACATCGCCCGAGATTCTCAAATCCGGATTCTGATAGAGACACGCGACACTCTCGCCCTTTAACACCGCGAATTTTATTCCGTTTTTTTCCAGCTCATTGAAAATTAAGCGTATATATGCCAAATCGGAAATATTTTTCGCTGCCATCCGGAGTATTTTTCCGCTTGCCGCAAGCTCGGGCAGCTGTGAGCATACCAGCGGCAGAACCGATTGTTCGTCCGCATATCTCAATACGTTTTCCCTGTTAAATTGTCCTATGTTTATATCATTGCCGGCTGCTGCCTTTGCCAACAATCCAAGCATGGCAATGAAATCGGTCTCAACCTTCATATTCTACTCCCATCACTTTTTTCGGGTCAGCCACCCGGTCAATAATTTTTTCTGCGCCTCATATGTTTTGTTTTCGATATTTATCCTCGGAATCCGCATTTTTTGCTTTGTGATAAAATTCAGCGGCCTGCCGCTTGTGGCAAGCGCGTATTTGTAGCACTTCGCATATCTGCGCGTTTCCTTGTCGTTCTGCCCGTGCGAATATGCAAATATATTTACCGTCCGACCGATTTTATCCTCAATCAAAGCTTTCGACCGCACCAGTTCATCTTTTTTCTGCGCCGAGCTCATCTTTGTGAATATCTCGTGCGATACGCCGTGCGAGCCGACTGTGACAAGCGGATTTTTGCTCATCTCGGCAAGCTGCGCCGTTGTTATATACCCCGGTTTATCCAAAAAATCGGTAACCGGGAATATCGTAAAAGGTATCCCTTTTTGGATAAGATACGGATACGCTACGGTGTAAACATCCGCCAGACCGTCATCAAATGTGATTGCCGCTTTCCTCCCCGACGGCTGCCGCAAAACATTTTCCAAGCTGTCAAAACAGGAAATCATATCTGTTATTTCGTAAAACTTGTCCTCGTCCAGCACACAGCCGCTGCACTGTATTTCCGGCTCGGATGTCACATGATGGAACATCAAAACATACGAGGACGGCAATGCGTACATAATTTTGCGTATGATATTTTTTACTGCCGACATAAATTCAGTCCCCCATTCCGCCGCTCATCTGCGGCACAAAACGTAATACAAAATTCTTGCAGCCGTATTACTTTCTTTCGGCCATGCATGCCCTTATTCCCTGCCCATCAAATGCTTGATTATATATTTGATATTTCTCATTGCATAGTCCTGCATATATGTTTTCTTTGCCGCTTTTTCAAAGCCGTATCTTTCATAGTTTCTATAAAACTCATCTCTCAAGGCTTTGCCCGATGACAAATCCTTCGGGGCATAAGCATAGTCGGAAAATTTGTTGTCAATCTCGGTAAGTTCAAAATTATGCATACTCCGCACAATATTTCTGCCAAGCTCATTGTTTGCGACAATCAGCGACAGCCCTTTGCCGTCATCCAAACCGGGGTCTACATTTCTGTACCCCCAAAAATCCGCAATGGTGATATCCGAGCAATGCACCTCACGATATTTGCAGTCGTAGCATGATTTTCTTAAAAATGCATCCTTTGCCATAAATCCGAAATAAAACGTGTCGCAGGTATACGGCTTGCTTCTATACTTGCCCTTGCTTTTCACCATCAAGCTCTTGTTCTTCCAACCTTTTGCTTTTGAACGAAATTCTATATTCTCAGTTTCGCCATACACATTTTTTATATGTTCCTTAAACAGCTTTGCCGACGGCACTCCATGGCAAATAAAATCTACGGTCAAAAGCAAATTTTCCTTATCCGTAACAGCCTCTTTCACCGCCGCAGTCTGACATGGCGTTCCGCAAAACATCACACATCTGCCCAAATTGATATCGGTTTGTATATTCTTTATGGTTGTGCCCATATAGCTTTCCAGATATTTGCTCTTTCTCAATTCCCCGATATCAACTTCATCCGTTGAAGTATGCTTTAAATCGCAAGTCTTGCAGTCAAGGTACGCACCGTAGACCTTGCCGCCGTTTTCGAGAACAGTTTCGGCAATTGCGGAAAACGCACCGCCCGAGGTACTTTGATGTCTCAAAGCATCGTCCCTTGTATAGCCGTAGTAAGTTGTTTTTTCGGTTTCCGGCACACTGAAATTTAAAACATGACACTTTTTTTCACACAAGCCGCACTCTATGCAATTGCTTTTGTCTATAGTCGGATAATAAAAACCTTCCTTGTCAAATTCAAGCTTGATGCAGTCTCTCGGGCATACCGACGCACATGCTCCGCAGCCGGTGCACGTTTGTTTTATTTCTTCAATCTTCACAGCTTTCCCTCCATTGCATGCTTCAGCGAGTCATCAATAAAGTCAGACGCAGTCCTTTGCAGCTCCCTTAATTTTATATCAACAACAGAATAGTCCACCTGTCCGTCTCCGAATTTGCCGACAACCTCCGGCGAAATTCCCAATTGAGCTATAAGATTCAATCCACGCATATTCAGCGCCGGGTTATAATCGGAAAAATTAAACGGCTTTTGATAAACTGCGGCAAAAGCCACACCGTGGAATGAATCGGAAACAACGTAATCTGCTTTGTCATAAAGCCACAGCAGTTCGTCAGGTCCGACATTCCTCAATATTTTTGCCCCTTTTAATCCAACTGCACTTTTTTCGGTAACAACAACCAACCGTAAGCCGTTTTCTTTGGCTTTTTGCATTGCTGTCCTATCACTTTCCTTTGAGCCGAGCAAGCGGTAATATAACAAATATTTCGTAAAGCTTTTTTTATACGGCTTTTCGCACTTTTCCCAAAAGCTTTTATCATTAAGCAGGGTCGGGTCAACAACCTCTGCCGCATTTTTGTCCGAAACGCTTTTCACAATCCCGACTCCGCTTGCCTCGCGTACCGAAACTGCGTCTATCTTCCGAAGATATCTCTTTATTTCGTCTTTCTTTTCATCCGGTATTTCACTCACGCCAAAGCTTGCCGCATATGAGAACTTATAATTTTCGCCCGGGACAAAGTCCATATAAAAGGCTTTTCTTTCTTCCTCAATCCTGTTTGGGTTAAAAACCTGGTCGCTCCCCGATACAAAAACCGTGTCATTGTCCCATTTTTCCGCATAAAGCTTGTCAACATTATCGTACCGTTCGGTAAGTTTTAATTTTTTATCGACAAACTCATTAAACTTTTTATATTTATAATACTTTGGCAGATATGTATAACCGTTCAGCACAGCGGCGGCAAAGCCCTTTATTCCGGAGAATTTCGGAATAATCGGATATCTGCTTCTTAAAGCCGCAGTATTGAAATCAATTATTTTCACATCTCCACACCTGCGCTCCAATGCCGACATAAGCGAATATGCCTGCAAAACCGCACCGTAATTTTTTGGCGTATGAAAAGTAATCAAACGAATTTTCATTTATTTTTCCTCATAATCTTTCCGAACAAAACTTTCTTTTCAGAATCATTCATTCCATATATTATCAGCAAAATTCCATATATTACGCAAAAAATAACAACCTTTACAAGCCACAAAAACCATGTACCGCCGATAAATCTGTCGGCAAGCATAACTGCGGCAACAGATATCACACAGCAAAGCCATGTGCGTTTTAATATATTGGCAAATATACGAAAAACATTTAAGTGAATCACTTTTACATAATAAATGTTCATCGCAATAATATTAGCGCCTATAAGTCCTATCGCAGTCCCCACGCATGCCGCAATTGCTCCGAAAAGTCTAACCCCGACAATAGTTATTATCAGATTGAACAGCGCCATAAAACACACTGCCGCCGTTCTGAAGCCCATTTTGTTCTTCGCACGCAGTATCGAAAGCGAAACATTTTGAATCAGAGGCACAGTTGTCGGAATCATAAGAATCAAGCCTACTGTCCATGCAAATGTATATCCCTTTCCCAGCCACAGCTCAATGAACTCTCTGCCTATAACGATAAAACCGCACAAAGCCGCTCCAAGTGCCATAAATTCCAGTCTGCCGACCTTGATAACGGTGTCCTCCAACTCTCTTTCGCTTGCGCCGTCGGCAATCTGTTTGCTCACAGTCGGCAGCATCAAATCCGAAAACGCCATTGCAAACTGTTCGTACATTCCGTATAATTGCAGACCGACCGAATAGACTGCCACCGCCGCCGAGCCTACAATTGAACCTATTACCATATTGTCAAGATTACCGTTAAGCTGCACCGCAAGCGATTGTATAAACATCAGTGCAGTATATTTAAACGACTGCAAAAACAGCGAATTGTCCCAAAAATAATACTTTATCTTTAAGCCTATTTTCTTTTTTATATACACCCATTGCGCCGTCATTACCACAAGGGTCGCCGCAATCTGACTCAATAGAATAACCTCCGCATTCGGATAGACCATCAACGCAAAGACAAGCAATATGACCCTCAATATTATGCTCATCAATTTGGTCATATTTGCAAAACTGTAATGCTCACACCCTGCGACCATGCTGAATATTACTTTTTCGTAATTGTTTATAACGAGCATTACTATAAATATCAAAAACAGATTTTTTGCCAGCCTCAGCTCATCCGGCGTAAGCGACTTTGAATATAAGCCGTCAATGCAGAAATAAACAATTCCGCATGCCGCAACCATAACAGCCGATATAATCGCCGTCTGAATAAATGCCATTGCACAGAAATTACTTAGATTTTTTTTGTCATTTTTCGCATTAAAATAAGCCACATATCTTAAAACAGTGCTTCCTATGCCTAAATCCAAAATTGTTATCGATCCGGCAAGCGACGCTATTATTTTGTAAACTCCGTATTGCCCGTCTCCCAGTGCAGATATCAGATATGGTGTAAAAAAGAGCCCGTAAAACGAGTTTGCGAGTATTAACAAATATGAAAAAATAGCTCCTTTTTTCAGTTCCTTTACTTTCATTTATGCAGTCTCCAATTTATATCAGTTCTATTGCACGTTTGGAAATTTCGCGGTACGAAAAAGTTTTGATTCCCTTTTCTTCCGCAACCTTTTTCATGCGTGCGTATTTTTCTTTGTCATTGTATATTTCGGATATTTTTTCCTTTATCTCATCAACGCTGTCCTCATACAAAAACTCGGCATTTCCGCCCAAATCGACATGGCGCATGCCCTCCCAGTCCTTAAACAGCCCTGGAATACCGCAGGCACATGCCTGCTCCCACAAAACCGAGTGCGTTCCCGGAAAGACAGATAAATCCGATGCAAGAAAATAATCATATGCCTTGTCCGACTCAATCCAGCCGATGCAGAAAATGTTTTTGTCTTTAGAGTATTTTTCCACAATTTCTTTCATATCGTCTTTGGGCTGACCGAAAACAATCAGCTTTATATTGTCGTTGTTAAGCTCCGCAACCGCCTGCATTAAAAGATGAAAATTTTTTGCCATATCAATTTTTCCGCCGGTCACCAAAACAAACGCATCATCACCGATGCCGAGTCCCGCACGAATGTCGTGCCTTATCTCTGCTGCTCTGTCAAAATGAATTTTGTCATCCTCTCCGCCCATAACAAGTAATTCGACTTTGCTTGGATTTACGCCATATATGCGTTTGACAAAATCGCATCTCCAAGGGGTTGTTCCCCAAATTCTCTCCACATATTTGGAGTACATTCTCGCATATCTCGACAAAAATACTTTATAAAAAGCTCTGAACTTTATCTTTCTTACGAAACTTCTCTTTTTGTACCAGCCGGTATTATAATAATCGGCATGCTGATCTCCGTACAGCTTAACATTGCTATGCTTCTTTTTATATTTTATAATGTCCTTTACTATATACGATGTAATACCATGACAACATATGATATCCGGTTGCAGTTCCTCCAATTTTTCATAAAATCCCGGATATTTGTGAAGAATCACTCCTGCTTTTGTCTTTGCATAAGGCAAAACATATACCGGTATATCATCCTCATTTAAAAATTTTCCCACCGGTCTTTCTTTTCTTTCTCCGCTGCCGTCAAATTCGTATTGAGACGTTATTATAGCTACATCATTTCCCAATTTTTTATGCTCTCTTGACATTATATTTTCTTGGTACGCAAATCCCGGAACATAAAAACAACACAGACATACATGCACTATTTTCATTTTTTCTGCCTCCTATAAACTAACATGTTATCATCTGTTTTGCGGCAAAAGTGAATTTCGGACCGCATAACTAAATCTTTCTGCTGCAATTTTGGTATCAAAATTTTCGTATGCATATCTGACTGCATTTTCTGCCATACCTCTATCCGAGTCATTTGATGCCAAATTTCGCAAAGCATTCTCCAGGCTGTTCACATCGGAGACTGCTTGGGCTATTTTGTTTTCCTTTAAAAACTCATACAAATATATATTATCCGGTCCGAAAAACACGACCGGTCTGCCGGAGGACAAATATTCCGATATTTTTGTCGATATGGAATATTTGAAAAATCCGTTATCGCTCAAATCGTTTTCAATATGAATCAGCGCGTCGGCACCTTCGTATACTTCCTTTATTTTATCATGCGGCACATACTTTTTAAAATGCGTATGTCCGAATCTTTCAAACAAATCCTTATACATACTCATATCGCTATCGGAAGTATATATGTTAAACCGTATCTTTTTTTCGCTGTTCTCGGCAAGCTTTTCAATTACTTCCGACACCTGCACCAGCGCCTTTTCCCTGCCTAAGTGTATTCCCCCGGCATATACCAGAGTGAACTCATCGTCTGAATCCTTTTTTTTGCATACAAAATCACCGACTTTTATACTGTTCATTATATCTATGTGCTTGATTCCGGTTTCTTTTGTATATTCATCCGCCATTTTTGGGCTGATTGTAATCCCGACACTTGAACGGTCTCTGCACAGCTTTGCGTACCTCCGCAGCTTTCTTTTGTAGAAATATAAAAGGGGATTGTTTTCCCATTGCAGGCAGTGCAGCCAATTATCCATATAGTGAATGACTATCGGGATTCCCAGCTTTTTTGACAATTTGTATGATACCATAAGAGGGCTTACTCCTCCGCCCAAAGTATATATCACATCAGGATTAAAATTCTTTATTTTTTCATATGTATCCCTATCTGTTTCTACTCTTGAGCTTTCCGTTTTTAATACAAAATATTGTCTGATTGTATTCTTTATTTTGCTTTTAAAACTTTTTTCGGAAACAGTGTCACTTTTTTTCATGTCGTTGTTCATATTTGAGGCAAAATTCTTATTTTTGACAGCTCTAAGGGAAAATCTCGGAGACAAAATTTTGCACGACCGAATCTCCAAGCCGCCGTTTCCGTCCAAATCCCAAAAAATCTCGTACATATCGCTTTTTTCATATGTACTCAATATACTTCTTATCGTAATTCCGGTTGCATTGTCAGCATTTACCGAGTTTGCGTTCACTATCAATATTTTCTTCATTAATCATACTCGCCTCCTGCCTTTTAAAGTTCTTTTTCTTCAGCAGGAATCCCAGTACCAGGAAGAACCCTCCCTGCTCAAGATACGAGCCGGACAGAAAAAGCTTCCCTATTGCCACCGAATACACCGCTATTAAAAATGCAAAAGTAAAATCATTTTTCCTGTTCATCATAAGAAGTCTGAACGCACGCCATAAATAAAATACAAGTATCAGAGTTCCAAAAAATATGCCAAAATCCATCCACAGTTCTCTATATAAACTGTGGCAGTATGTATTCAAAAATTTTCTGTCGGCAAAGCATCCGTAGCCCAAAAACAGGTTCTCTGAAATTTTCCGGTTTGCAATTTCTTTCAGCATATTGCGCCCATTGTCATCTGCCAATGAATCATTCAAAAAACGGTTAAGTATACTATTATTCATTCCATACTTTTCAAAAATATTGTTTGCGTTTATCAAAACCAACTCATAATTTGCAATCAGCACCAATACCGCAATCGCAAATATAATAAACAGCAATATTTTTCTTTTGGTTTTCTCTTCCAAAAAATATCTCAATATGATTACAGTTATCCCTATAACATACAACAGCATGGGACCTCTGGTTCCGAAGACGAAAATGACAATCCCTGATACCAATGCCAATATCTTGTACGCAAACTTTTTTTTATAAAGAGCCAAATACATTGTATATATAGACATCGGCAAAAATTCGTACGCAGCCGTCATATCATGAATATACCCAAAATCTAAAAGTGTTCCGATCACATGACCTACCGCCCCAAGCACAGCCATATATGAAAAATATGTCATATATTTTTCCAAACCGTCAAAGCCGTCCAGCGCGTAGCCTACAATAAAAAAGATAATTATTCCATAGAGTTTGCCGGTCGGATAATCGTATATATTCGCACCGATATGTATTACGCCCGCAATAATTATAAACAAGGTTAGACATCGTATGTCCAAAGCCTTGCCAACTATCGTTATTGCCGCGCACGCGGCTATTATAGCATAAATCATTGATAAGAAATACGAATCAAGTGGTGTATTTCCCACAAACTTGTTTACAATTGAGTTTAATCCCAGCAAAATAATATAAAACGATAATGACCAAGATATCAGTAATTCTATTTTTCCCTCATAAAATTTTTCTCCAAGCACTGTCTGTCCTCCAAGCCTATACTGTTATTCTTTCAAAAAATATCTGTCATGTATATTCTGAAAGCTTACTGCTTTCCAATCAAATTTCGCATTTCCGTTTCGAATTTTTTATAATGAAACACCCTGTTATTTTTTCTGCAATAAAACTTCATTTTCCCAAGCTCTTCATCCGAGAGCGCAAAAACCCTTTCAAAAGCATCTTTTATCGCCGCAGCCGAAAATCCGTCTATAACAAATCCGTTTATGCCGTCCTTCAAATAATCGCCGATATTGCTTGTAAGATTGGCAATCACAGGCACTCCGCAGGTGACAGCCTCGGCATATTTGGTGGGGAATCCTGCCTTCGAGACAAGCGTATCCGGTCTGAAAAAGACTGAGAAATCACTCTTTTTCAAATCACTCAGCACTTCAGCTCTCGTTACGCGCCCTTTGAACAACACCCTGTCCGACATTTTCTCAAGAATTTCGCTGTGTTCTGGATAATATTCAAGATACTGTTCCTTTGTTATTCCGATAACGTTGAATTTATATTTTTTTTCCGTATTTATGCGCTCCAGCGCCTCGATTATCATATTAAGCTTGTCCTTATGCCTGCCCGGTGAGCCTGCATACGAAAAAGTGAGACACTCGTTTTCACCGTTGTCTCTGCACCATTTTTCTTCATCGCAGTCATTCAGCGGCGGAATCAGAACAGTATTTGTATAAGGCTTGTAATACTCATACAAATATCTGCTGATTGCTATAACGCCGTCAATTTCTTTCTGAATTTTCTTCATTCTCAAATCCGAGTCAATATTTTTAATCGGATTTTTTCTTTTCCGATACCATTCGGTACAATCCGCATATAATTTTACATGCTTCTTTTTGCAAAAAGCCTTAAGCTTAAAAAACGCTCCTGCTTGATAGTTGTATACGATAATGCCCTTGATATTTGCATATCTTCCGAACACCTTTTTCACATCCGAAATTAACGTAAGATACTCAAACCATTCGATTCCGCGCGGATATTTTTGCGAATAACAGTCAAATCCGTCAATCTTTTTCAAAGTATCTGATATATCACCCGATACTTCATCCGCAACATCTATAAAGACCACATTGTATCCCATATCGCGCAAAATCTTTGCATTGTTAAGCACTCTCGGTCCGGCAGCATTGCCGTCGGGCAGTCTGAAACCGCCCACATACAAAATCGTATCCACCTTTATAAATTCTCCTTATACCACTCGATTGCCTCGTTAAGACCGGCTGCAAAATCATATTCCGGCGAATATCCCAAAAGCTCCTTAGCTTTTGATATATCCGCATTGCTGTGCTTGATATCACCCTTTCGATCGGGTCCGAAATTCGGCTCAATATCCTTGCCGAGTGCCTTTGTCAGCGTATGGTATATATCTATCAGATATTCGCGTCCGCCGTATGCAACATTAAATGCCTCCCCTGCCGCACTTTCGGGAGCACAGCACGCTTTCAGGTTCGCCTCGATGACATTTTCTATATATGTAAAGTCTCTCGACTGCTTTCCGTCTCCGTTGATTGTGGGGACTTCGTCATTCAAAAGCTGTTTTATAAACTTCGGGATAACGGCGGCATATGCTCCGTCCGGGTCCTGGCGTCTGCCGAAAACGTTAAAATATCTGAGTCCGTAAGTGTCCAGTCCGTAAAGCTTTGTATACTGTTTTGCCCATTCCTCATCCGCTCTTTTTGTGAGTGCATACGGGGACAGTAAGTTGCCCTCTCTGCCCTCTTTTTTTGGCAGATTTGGCTCGTCTCCGTAGACCGAAGAACTGCTTGCGTAAACAAATTTTTTGACTTCGTTTTGTCTTGCCGCTTCAAGCATATTCAGCGTTCCGGTGATATTGTTAAGGCAATAAAACTGCGGCATCTCAATACTTCTCGGCACGCTGCCCCACGCTGCCTGGTGCAGGACATAGTCCACGCCCTCGGTCACTTTAAGGCAGGTGTCGAAATCACAGATATCACCCTCAATCATCTCAAAATTCTCATTTGCCATGAACAGTTCAACATTTTTTCTTTTTCCTGTCGAAAAATTGTCAAGACAGCGTACCTTTACACCCTTTTTCAACAGCGCCTCGCACAGGTTTGAACCTATAAATCCTGCTCCGCCGGTAACAAGAAATTTTGAATCCGAATCAAAATTTACCTCTTTATATCCCATTTTAATCTTCATTCCTCTCGCTTGATGCACAGCATACTTTCGGCTAACCGAATGCCGCTTATTTTTTACAGTCTCCAATAAGAATATCCTGCATCCTCGGCAGCACTTCTGTCAAGGATTCCCTTAATGTCTATCAAAACCTTGTTTTCGTTATCGGTCTTTTTGAACATAGCGTCAAAATCGGCGAGTGTCATTTTGGCAAACTGAGTGTGCGAAACCGCAATCACAACTGCGTCCATGTCCTTGATTTTGCTTATGTCCTCGAACTTGATTCCGTACAGGCGCTCTGCCTCATCGGCATCCGCTGCCGGATCGCAGATAATCGGCGAAATTCCATATTCCTTCAATTCGTTCACAATGTCAATAACCTTTGTATTTCTTGTGTCCGGGCAGTTTTCCTTGAAGGTGAAACCCAAGATTGCAACTCTTGCTCCGCTTACCGGAGTTTCGGCACGGATAAGCTTTTTGACAATGTTTTCAGCCACATATTTGCCCATATCGTCGTTGATTCTTCTTCCCGAGAGAATAATTTGTGAATGATAACCCATCATCTCGGCTTTATATGTAAGATAGTACGGGTCAACGCCTATGCAGTGACCGCCGACAAGACCGGGAGCGAATTTCAGGAAATTCCACTTTGTTCCGGCAGCCTCGAGCACCGACTTTGTATCAATTCCCATTTTATTGAAGATAATCGAAAGCTCGTTCATGAATGCGATGTTTATATCACGCTGGCTGTTTTCGATAACCTTTGCAGCCTCCGCAACCTTTATGCTCTGTGCTCTGTGAACGCCTGCCTCAACGACAAGCTCGTACACCTTAGCGACAATATCCAAAGTTTCGGCATCCATACCCGAAACAATCTTTTTAATAGTTTCCAGTCTGTGCACCTTGTCGCCCGGGTTAATTCTCTCGGGGGAATAGCCGATTTTGAAGTCAACTCCGCACTTCAAACCCGATTCTCTTTCGAGTATCGGCACGCAGACGTCCTCTGTAACGCCCGGATAAACCGTCGATTCAAAAACAACAATACTGCCCTTTGTGAGATTTCTTCCCAAAATCTCACTTGCACCCTCAACAGGTGACAAATCGGGTGTGTGGTCGTCATTTACCGGAGTCGGAACGGCAACAATATGAAATTTTGCTTCCTTAAGCTTTGTTTCGTCCGATGTGAACTCAACCTTGGTATTCTTTATCGCATCGTTTCCGACTTCGTTTGTGGGATCTATGCCCGACTTATACAGCTCAATCTTTTTTGCGTTGAGGTCATAGCCTATTACGCCTACTTTTTTTGCAAATGCCACTGCAATCGGCATTCCGACATAGCCCAGTCCCACCAAAGAGATTTTTTCTTCTCCGGCAACTATTTTTTCATAAAGATTCTTCATATTGTTACTCCTTCTTTTTTTATTATATGTTTCCGAGCTACTTTGTTTATTTCACTCAGGTAAGCATCAACAACTATTTGTCTGTCAAACTCTTTTTCCACTTTCCGCCTTGCATATACTCCCATTTCTTTTCTTTGCGCACAAGTCAGATTAAGGAATTTTTCTACCGCATTAATAAGGCTTTCAACGTCTCCCGGTTTGAAAAGAAAACCTGTTTCATTGTCTGCCACAATCTCTTTGCAACCTGCTATGTCAGAGCACAGACACGGTCTTGCGCATGCCGATGCCTCCAGCAAAACGTTTGACATCCCCTCATGATACGACGGGTGAATCAGTGCTGAACACTCTTTCAATATAGTTCTGACATCGCTGACCATTCCATGATATTCCACAATACCACGCCGAACAAAATCCTTAAGCCTTTCCTCATAGTTGTCCTCGCAAAATCCGCAGATATGAAATTTCACATTTTTATATTTTGCTTCTATGTATTCTGCACATTCAAAATATTCTTCAATTCCCTTGTCCTTCATTATCCTTGAAATATAAACAAAATCCACCCGTTCTTTGTCGGGATATTCCAAAGGTATGAATTTTTCTATATTAACTCCCGAGCCGGGAATAACCTTATACACGCCCTTATATAGCTTGTTATCCTCAAAAAACTTCCGGTTCTCTGAATTTTGAAAAAATACGCAGGCAGCTTTTTTAAACGCAAGCTTGTACAGCGTTAATATAATATTTCTTGCCACGCCCTTGTTGTTCACCGCCACGCCGAGACCGGTGACGTTCGGGAAGAACGGAATACCTTTCATCGCCGCCGCCATTCCGCCGTAGACGTTGGGCTTGATTGTATAAGAAAGCACAACATCCGGCTTGATTGTTTTCATAATTTTTAAATATTTTACAAACAGCTTAAAATCCGTCACAGGATTTGTTCCATGCCGCGATACATCGGTTTCGATAAATTTGCAGCCGATATCGGTAAAAAACTTAATTCGGTCTCCGTTCGGCGACGATATGTATACGTCATATCCTTTGTTCACAAGCGTCTCTACAAGTTCATATCTGAAATTGTAAATCGTCACATCGTGATTAACCAAAAACAAAACTTTTTTCATCAGCTTTCCGTCCTCTTTACACTTTCTTTAAAATCGCAGACACAATACTCAAAGTTGCGATAATTGCTCATTTCGGTATACATAGCAGCGATTTCCGAAGATTTTGCGGATATAGCCGTTATTTTTCGCCGCGCGTATTATCGGATTGAAAATCCCTGTCAGATGAATATGCTTTCCCGCCGCCTCGGACACTTCTTTTACCAATTCGGAAGTATTCACATATTCCCGATTCTGTGGATAAAAATACCCGTTTTCCTCATTGTCTGTCACCATTTTCACAAAGCCGCACAGGTTTTCGATGTAGAGCATGCTGCGCTTATTGTCATATTTCGGAAAAATCGGCGCTGTTTTTGCAAATTTGGCAAGCAGCGGATAGTTGCCTCTGCTCCCCCTGCCGTAAATCATCGGTGGACGGATGCTCACCACTTTGAAATTCTCCGATTCAAGCTTATGTATTCCCATATCCGCGCGGAGCTTGCTGTCGCCGTAAAAATTGTCCGGATTCGGAACAGTGTCTTTGGTGACAAATTCATCCCCGCTCCCGAAAACTATCATGCTGCTCATAAAAACGAACTGTCCCACACCGTCATTTTTTGCTTTTTGCGCAGTTTCAATCGTCAAATTGGTATTCACGGCGTAGTATTTTTTCTTTTCTTCCTCCGACACATTCTTCACATCCGCATGGGCTATCCCTGCGACATGAAATACCGCGTCATACTCCGAAAAATCTTTGTTTCTCCACGAACCGTCAATCATATCAACTGTATCGATGCGATATCCGCCGTACTGTTTCATAAAATTTTCGAACGACATGCCGATGTAGCTGTTCGCACCGGTAATAAGAATTTTTTTCACTTTCTTACCACCTCTTTTTCTTCCTCAGCCTGCACATAACCCTCCACAACACCGTCGTGTTTCAGCACCTTCATGATTGTGCCGAAAAAGCATTTGCAATCCATGGAAAATGCAGCGAATCCGCCGTCGTTCAACTTTTGTGCATACTCGCCATCGAACCTTGCTTTCACCTCTATCGGAAGCTCGTCTCTGCCGTTAATCTGCGCCCAGCCGGTGAGTCCGGGCTTTATGTCGTTCGCTCCGTATTTATCGCGTTCCGCTATCAAATCATCCTGATTCCAAAGCGCCGGGCGCGGACCGATAATCGACATCTTGCCAAAGAGAATGTCATAAATCTGCGGCAGCTCGTCTATGCTGAATTTCCTTATGAATTTTCCCACTCTTGTTATGTACTGCTCCGGGTTTTCCAAAAGATGCGTAGGCAAATCGGGAGTTTTCATTTTCATACTTCTGAATTTGTGCAGCCAAAAATATTTTTTGCCCTTGCATATTCTTTTTTGCCTAAAAAAAATCGGCCCGGGATCATCTATGTAAACCGCCGCGCTGATAATCAAAAAAACAGGCAACAAAACAACAGCACCTATAAAAGACAGAACAATATCTATAATTTTTTTTATGCCTTTTTCGTACATAAGCCCCAAAGCCTTTCCGTCACCGTAATTCCTTACGGCTTTATATTAATAAAACATGTGCAATTGCGCATTCAAACAAAGCGCCCGAACCTCGAGAGCCGAATACTCCAAAAAAAATTGCCCCTGCAATATATAAAATTATATCATACATTCATTTGATTGTCAACAGCTTAGAATAATTTTTGTCATCTTTTTGTCTTGATTTTGTCATTTTCCGTTAAAATATTACACAGTATAAAATTGATAAAAACATTATCCTTGCATGCACGTCGGAAACAAAAAAAGCCTTAAAATCAACTCAAAAAGCCGACTGCCAAAAGTCAGACAATAATTCTGATCTTTTGGCAATCGGCTTTATTACTAAATTTCAACAACAGGCACAAGAAAGCGCAAAACCGTACATGGTTTTAAGCCTTCCCGTGCAGATGCTTATTGCGTATCTTACACCAATTCGAGGATTGCCATCGGAGCAGCATCGCCGCGGCGCGGTCCCTCCTGAATGATTCTGGTATATCCGCCGTTTCTGTCAGCGTACTTCGGTGCAATTTCATTGAACAATTTGGTAACAACGTCCTCTTTTGTAATGAATGCCAAAGCCTGACGGCGTGAATGCAATGTATTTGCCTTTCCAAGAGTAATCATTTTTTCAGCCAATCTCTTAGCTTCCTTTGCTCTTGTCAATGTTGTTTCAACTCTGCCTGTCTCCAGAAAACTTGTCACAAGGTTTCTCAAAAGTGCCATTCTCTGGTCTGTAGGAAGATTTAACTTTCTTGGCATAATATTACCTCCTTTCGTTAGGATCGCGGACTATTCTTCCTCTCGTTTGAGAGCCAAGCCTAATCCATGTAACTTATTTATAACTTCTTCAAGCGATTTTCTTCCCAGGTTTCTTACCTTCATCATGTCCTCCTCGGACTTGTTGGAAAGGTCCTCCACCGTGTTTATTCCTGCACGCTTCAAACAGTTGTAGGAACGAACCGAAAGGTCTAATTCCTCGATTGTCATTTCCAATACTTTTTCCTTTTTGCTTTCTTCCTTTTCCACAATAACTTCCGCGTTCTTTGCTTCTTCCGAAAGATCCACAAAAAGCTGCAGCAAATCGTTGATTACCTTTGCCGCCAAGCTGACTGCCTCGTCAGGATTGATTGTACCGTTGGTCCACACGTCAACCGTAAGAGTTTCGCGGTCAATGTGCGAACCTACACGAGTATTCTCCACTGTGTAGTTAACCTTTTTAACCGGGGTATAAATCGAATCGACCGGAATAACTCCGACCGGCGGCTGCAAAAGCTGCTTATTTCTTTCAGCAGAAACATATCCGCGTCCGTTTGACAATACCAATTCCATGTAGAATCTTGCATCATCGTTGAGCTTTGCAATATGCAAATCCGGATTGAATATCTCAACATCGCTGTCGACAGAAATATCGCTTGCCTTAATCTCGCCCGCGCCTTTCTTTTCGATATACACCGTTTTAGGTCCGTCGCAGTGCAGCTTGAGCGCCAGCTTCTTTATATTCAATATAATCTCGGTGACATCCTCGACCACACCCGGAATGGTGGAAAATTCATGCTGAACACCTTCAATTTTGATTGAAGTTGCAGCCGCTCCCGGCAAGGAAGACAGCAGTATTCTTCTCAAAGAGTTGCCAATGGTTGTTCCGAATCCGCGCTCTAAGGGAGTTACTAC
Source organism: uncultured Clostridia bacterium (assembly GCA_934486735.1). Lineage (GTDB taxonomy): Bacteria > Bacillota > Clostridia > UBA1381 > UBA1381 > CAKSQL01. Next base: position 31,398 of record CAKSQL010000020.1, read on the forward strand.
AAATCTTCCGTAGTTACCGGTTAACTGGGTACATTCTATATTGGGCTTTTCAATTTCTATCATTTATCGAAACCCTCCTTCACACATTCATGTTACTTTTACACTTACCGAGGGTGTTGACATCTATTACTTAGAATACAACTCGACAATTAAGTGCTCTGCAACTTCGTAATCAATGTCGTCTCTTGCCGGAAGATTAACAACCTTACCTGTAAGTGTGTTTTTGTCCATGTCTATCCACTTGGGAACAACTCTGGCAGCGTTTGTTTCGATAATGTCCTTAATTCTTGAAGATGACTTGCTCTTTTCTTTTAAGGAAATAACGTCACCGCTCTTAACCAGGTATGAAGGGATATTAACCTTTTTACCGTTCACGAGGAAGTGACCGTGGTTTACCAGCTGTCTTGCCTCACGTCTTGTGTTAGCCAAGCCCATTCTGAAAACAACGTTGTCAAGTCTTGTTTCCAGAATCTGAAGCAGCATTTCACCGGTAATCCCGTTTCTCTTTGTTGCCATCACATAATATTTTCTAAACTGTTTTTCCAAAACGCCGTAGATAAACTTAACCTTTTGCTTTTCGTTAAGCTGAACGCCGTATTCGGACTGCTTTTTTCTGCCCTGCTTCGGGTTTCTGTTGGAACTCTTCGCAACACCCATAACAGTCGGCTCTATGCCCAAGGTCTTGCATCTTTTCAAGATGGGCTGCATATTTTTAGCCATTGCTTGTAACCTCCTTCAACAATTCTACGTAAAAATCAAACACGTCTTCTTTTCGGCGGTCTGCATCCGTTGTGGGGGATCGGAGTCACGTCTTTAATCATAGTAACCTCCAAGCCTGCTGCCTGCAATGCTCTGATTGCGGCTTCACGGCCTGCGCCCGGGCCCTTTACGAATACGTCAACAGTCTTAAGACCATGTTCCATTGCTGCTTTTGCAGCAGTCTCGGCAGCTGTCTGAGCTGCGAACGGAGTGCTCTTTCTTGAGCCTCTGAAGCCTAAACCGCCGGCGCTTGCCCACGACAATGCATTTCCTGCAGTGTCTGTGATTGTTACGATTGTGTTGTTGAAAGTGGAACGAATGTGTGCTGCTCCTCTTTCGATATTCTTTTTAACACGACGCTTTGTGCGTGTTCCTTTTTTCGCTACCTTTGCCATTTAGTTTAGTCCCTCCTTTACTTCTTCTTGTTTGCCATTGTCTTTGCAGGACCTTTACGGGTTCTGGCATTATTCTTTGTGTTCTGTCCTCTTACCGGCAGACCCTTTCTGTGTCTGATTCCTCTGTAACAGCCGATTTCCATCAATCTCTTGATGTCCAAAGCAGTCTGTCTTCTCAGGTCACCCTCCACAGTGTATTCAGCGTCGATAGTCTCTCTGAGCTTGTTTACCTCGTCCTCTGTGAGATCTTTAACTCTGGTATCCGGATTTACACCGTTTTGCTTAAGAATTTTCTGCGAGCTCTTAAGACCGATGCCGTAGATATAAGTCAAACCAATCTCAACTCTTTTTTCTCTGGGTAAGTCAATACCTGCTATTCTTGCCATTGTTACACCTCCATGTACAAACTTTTTGCTTCTCTAAAATTACAAATGCAGTGTAAGAATCTAAAAATTCTTTCTATATCATATATTAATTTCCGCATCGGATTCCGCAAAGAATCATTCCTCCGCGGCAGCCGCGCCCGGTGCGGAATAATTATATGAGAATGTCAATCGGCAAAAGCCGATGTTCTCCGAGTGCATATAAGCCGGTAAAATCAGCCCTGCTTTTGCTTATGCTTCGGATTTTCGCAAATTACCATTACTTTGCCTTTTCTTTTAATGATTTTGCACTTTTCGCAAATCGGTTTAACTGATGGACGTACTTTCATTTCAATTACCTCCTTATTTTGATCTCCAAGTGATTCTGCCACGTGTCAGATCGTAAGGCGACATTTCAATCGTTACCTTATCACCCGGAAGAATCTTAATGAAGTTCATTCTCAATTTACCTGAAATATGAGCCAGAATCTGATGCCCGTTTTCCAGCTCAACCTTAAACATAGCGTTAGGCAGAGTTTCAACAACAGTGCCTTCCAATTCCAAAACGTCTTCCTTAGCCAAAGAAAAAACCTCCCTTGAATTTTAATACTGTGCCAATATTTTTCGCACATCCGAATTTGTCGGATTTTCTCCGATATTGTCGGATATATGATTCGTTCCTTGCAGATGCTTAAACTTTTTCTTTTTAAGCTTATCTGTCCGTCTGTGTTCGCCATCCGCAACATACGCATATTCGCCCTCGGTGCCGATGACCAAAAGCTTTGCACCCTTGTCTCTGCCCGCCTTTGAATATACTATGCTTCCCGGTCGTATTTCCATTCCAATCACCTCTTCAAAATTAAAGCGTCAGAATTTCACACTCTGTTTTCTTTATAAGAACAGTGTTCTCATAATGTGCAGATAAGCTTCCGTCCTCCGTAACTACCGTCCAGTCGTCGTCAAGAACGCACACTCCGTATGCTCCCGCGTTCACCATCGGCTCGATTGCCAGCGTCATGCCGGCTGCAAGCCTGAGTCCATGACCTCTTCTGCCGAAGTTCGGAATAAACGGATCCTCGTGCATTTCGCGTCCTATTCCATGTCCGCCGAGATCACGCACTACCGAATAGCCGTTTTTCTCAACATATTCCTGAATAGCCGCTGAAACGTCTCCGAGTTTAGCACCATGCACCGCGTACTTAATACCTTCAAAGAAACTCTCTTTGGTTACGTCAATCAACCGCTGAGCCTCGTCGGAAATTTTGCCCACCGCGAAGGTCCGGGCAGCATCTCCGTGATAACCGTCCTTATACGCCGTCAGGTCGATGCTGATAATATCGCCCTCGGCAAGTACGATGCTCTTATTAGGAATCCCGTGCACAACCGCATCGTTCACCGACGCGCAGATGCTTTTGGGATATCCTTCATAATGCAGGCAGGACGGGGTTGCGCCTCTTGATATGATATAATCATGCGCAATTTTGTCAAGCTGCTCAGTGGAAACCCCGGGGCGTATGTGCTTTTCGATAAGCTTCAACGTATCCCCGGTGATTTTACACGCTTTTCTCATTTTTTCTATTTCAGATTTAGACTTAATCGTAATCATGTGTTTAGCTCCCCGGCACAGCTCTAAAGTCCAAGTGCTGCGGCAACCTCTTTGGTAGTATCCTCCAAAGCGTCTTTGCCATAAGCAACAATCAGCTTGCCCTGCTTCTTGTAGTAATCCTTAATCGGTTCGGTCTGCTCGTGATAAACCTTGATACGATTTTTAACCGTTTCTTCGTTATCATCCGCACGCTGAATCAATTCTCCGTCGCATTGCTGGCATTTATCGCCCTTTGATGACGGCTTGTATACCACATGATAGGGAGTTCCGCATTTTTTACATTCGCGTCTGCCCGACAGGCGTTCGATGATAGTTTCATCCGAAACCTCCAGCGAAAGAACCTTGTCGATTTCAACGCCCGACTCGGTGAGTGCTTCCGCCTGTGCTGTCGTTCTGGGAAATCCGTCTAAAATGAATCCCTTTTTGCAGTCGTCTTTGCTTAATCTCTCTTTAACTATGCCCACAACCACATCGTCCGGAACAAGCTTACCGGAATTTATATAGCCTTCAGCCATTTTTCCGAGCTCCGTTCCCTCTCTGATTGCCGTTCTGAGCATAACGCCTGTCGAAATTGTTTCAACTCCGAGGCGCTCCGATAAAATCTCTGCCTGCGTTCCTTTGCCGGCTCCCGGCGGTCCCAATAAAATTAATTTCATATCGCACCGCCTATTCCAAGAAGCCTTTATAGTGACGCATTACCATCTGCGACTCTATCTGTCTTACAGTTTCAAGTGCAACACCTTCGATAATCAAAAGTGATGTACCGCCGATTTGCAAGCCCTGAATCTTGAACAGCGCTCCGGCGATAATCGGCAATACCGCGATTACGCCCAGGAACAATGCTCCGACAAGATTAAGTCTTGAGGTAACTCTTGCGATAAAATCGCTGGTCGGCTTACCCGGTCTGTAGCCCGGAATATAACCGCCGCTCTTCTTCATATTATTGGCAAGCTCAATCGGATTGAACTGAATTGCCGAATAAAAATATGTGAAGAATATGATAAGCAGGAAATACAAAACTGCATATATAATGTCGGTCCAACCCGGGCCGTAGCCTGCCGAAAGGCAGCTCAGAATTGTATGCCAAATTCCCGTTTCGGGCAAATCTCCGCCCTTTGCCAATCTTACGATTGTCTGCGGAAATGCCATAATGCTCGATGCAAAAATGATCGGCATAACTCCGCCCATAACTACCTTTATGGGGATGTTTGTGCTTTGTCCGCCGTACATTTTTCTTCCGACAACACGCTTTGCGTACTGAACGGGAATTTTTCTCTCTGCCGAGTCAAACATTACAACGAATGTGATTGCCGCAATAACAAACACCACAATACATGCAACTATTACGGTATTTTTAATCTGAAGTCCTGCCGCAAAATAGTTTTCATATATAGATCTCAATGCCGACGGTATTCTTGACGCAATACCCGCAAAGATAATCAATGAAACACCGTTGCCCAGTCCTTTTTCCGTAATCAACTCGCCCAGCCATACGATAAACGCAGTACCTGCTGTAAATGTCAGCACGATTACAAAAAAACCGAGTGCACCGGTATTTGAGAATACCGCCGACGCGCCTTGTCCGCTTGCAACGCCCATGTTATGGAGTGTTACATAAAGACCTGCGCCCTGAACAAACGCCAGGATAATACCTACATATCTTGTAATCTTGTTGATTTTCTTTCTGCCTTCGATGCCTTCCTTTGCAAGACGCTCAAGCGAGGGAATTGCAACTGTCAGCAGCTGAATAATAATGGATGCGTTGATGTACGGAGAAACACCCATTGCCATAACGGTTGCGTTCGAGAACGCACCGCCGGTAAACACGTCGAACAACGAGAACAAGTCCATGCCGCCGCCGCTTAAAAACTCCTTCATGAAGCTCGGGTTCAGATACGGTACAGGAATATGTGCACCGAATCTGAATATAACCAGCATAAGGATTGTAAACCAAATTCTTTTTCTGAGGTCAGGGATTTTAAACGCGTTTCTTATAGTCTGAAACATAATTAAATCACCTCTGCCTTTCCGCCTGCCTTTTCAATTTTTTCTGCAGCAGACGCACTGAATTTAGCAACCTTTACCTCCAGCTTCTTTGTAAGCTCACCTCTGCCCAAAACCTTAATTCCGTCCAAAGTCTTGCTTACAACACCGCTTTCTTTTAACAGCTCGGCAGTTACTGTTGTGCCGTCCTCAAATCTTTCCAGTTCGGAAACATTGATTGCAACATACTGCTTTGCAAATATATTATTGAAACCTCTCTTCGGCAAACGTCTGTACAACGGCATCTGACCGCCCTCGAATCCGGGTCTTACTCCGCCGCCCGAGCGCGCATTCTGACCCTTGTGACCTTTACCGGAAGTTTTACCTGTACCGGAACCTATTCCTCTGCCGACTCTTTTAGCCTTGAACTTAGAGCCTTCTACGGGTTGCAGTTCGTCTAATCTCATATTGCTACACCTCCTTACTTTTGCTTATCCACTAATTTTCTTCAACTTCAACCAGATGAGAAACTTTTTTAATCATGCCTCTGATTTGAGGAGTATCGTTATGTTCCTTGACATCTCTGATTTTTTTCAGCCCCAAAGCCGCAACTGTAGCAATCTGATCTTTTTTGCAGCCAATTGTGCTTTTTACAAGCTTTACACTTATTTTAGCCATTTCCGCTACCTCCTTAACCCTTTATCTGGTCAACGGTTTTGCCTCTCAGCTTAGCAACCTCATCAGCCTGCTTCAAATCAGCCAAACCTGCAATAGTAGCTTTAACTACATTTTTCTTATTGTTGGAACGCAAGCACTTTGTTCTGACGTCTTTAATACCTGCAAGCTCAAGCACAGCACGAGCTGCGCCGCCTGCGATAACGCCTGTACCTTCTTTGGCAGGCTTTATCAGAACTCTGCCGGCGCCGAACTCACCGATTATCTCGTGAGGAATGGTGGTTCCTACCAGCGGAACACTGATCATGTTCTTCTTAGCATCTTCGATTCCTTTTCTGATTGCGTCGGGAATTTCAGCAGCCTTGCCTGTTCCGCAGCCTACATGACCGTTACCGTCACCGACTACCATCAAAGCGCTGAAGCGGAAGGTACGTCCTCCCTTTACAACCTTAGCAACACGGTTAATTTCAACCAACGATTCTTGAATATCAAGTGTTGATGCATCTATTCTCTCAGCCACAATATCTACCTCCCTTTTATTAGAATTCAAGTCCTGCCTCTCTTGCACCTTCTGCAAGAGCTGCAACTCGTCCGTGGTAAATGTATCCGCCTCTGTCGAATACTACGGTTTTAATTCCTCTTTCCAACGCCTTTTCGGCAACCATCTTTCCGACAGTTTTAGCTGCGTCGCAGTTGCCGCCGTTGCCGTCTGTGAAAGCCTTTTCAAGGCTCGATGCGCTGACCAGTGTAACGCCGTTCACATCGTCAATTATCTGAGCGTAGATATGCTTAGAGCTTCTGAAAACGTTCAGCCGAGGTCTCTCCGCTGTTCCGGAGATGTTCTTTCTAACTCTTGCATGACGTCTTAATCTTGCCACATTACTATTTTCTTTTTTAATCATTTAAGAACACTCCTTTCTTATTTCTTCTTACCGCCTGCTTTACCCTCTTTGCGTCTGATTACCTCATCAGCGTACTTAATACCCTTGCCCTTATACGGCTCCGGCATTCTGAACTCTCTGATTTTTGCAGCGGTTTCTCCGACAGCTTCCTTGTCGGCACCCTTTACGATAATCTTGTTGGGAGCAGGAACTTCCAGTGTGATACCCTCAACTGCGTTGTACTCAACGGGGTGAGAATAACCCAGACTCAATACCAGTGTTTTGCCCTGCATCTGAGCTCTGTAACCAACACCGTTGATTTCCAGCTCTTTTGCAAAACCGGATGTAACACCGATAATCATGTTGTTAATCAAAGTACGGGTTAAGCCGTGCAGTGATTTGTGGAATTTATCCTCCGACGGACGCTCAACTGTGATTGTCCCGTTCTCGGATTTTATAATCATATCCGGATGAAGCTTTCTTGTAAGTGTTCCGTTTGAACCCTTAACCGTCACTTCATTGTCCGCGCCGATTTTCACGTCAACTCCTGCAGGAATTGCGATCGGCAGTCTACCAATTCTTGACATTTCAATGTCCTCCTAAACTTAGATTTTCTCTACCCGATTTTTTGTGCGGGCAGGTTTTCAGTTTTTTTAAATTACCAAACGAACGCCAAAACTTCGCCGCCGATATTTTCTTTTCTGGCAGCCTTATCGGTCATGATGCCCTTTGAAGTTGAAATTACGGCGATACCCAGACCTTTCAAAACTCTCGGTAATTCTTCGGCACCGGCATAAATTCTCAGACCGGGCTTTGATATTCTCTTTAAACCGCTGATAACCCTTTCTTTTGCGGGTCCGTACTTTAAAGTGATTCTGATTACGCCCTGCTTGCCATCCTCGATAACCTGATAGCTTTTAATATAACCTTCTTCATTAAGAATCTCGGCGATAGCCTTTTTCATATTTGAAGCGGGAATGTCAACTGTTTCATGCTTTGCAGAATTTGCGTTTCTGATACGAGTCAGCATATCTGCGATAGGATCAGTTATTTGCATTAAATTTACCTCCTTCCGAAATCTGTAGGAAAACTATATATTTTACCAGCTTGCTTTCTTCACGCCGGGGATCTGACCTTTGTAAGCCAGCTCTCTGAAGCAAATACGGCAGATGCCGAATTTTCTCAGATAAGCGTGAGGTCTGCCGCAGATTTTACATCTGGTATAGCCCTGAGTTGAATGTTTGGGCTTTCTCTGCTGCTTTACAACCATAGATCTTTTTGCCATGATTTATCCTCCTTCTCAGCTGCGAACAAACGGAGCGCCCATCAATGAGAGCATTTCGCGTGCTTCTTCGTCTGTTTTTGCAGTTGTAACGATAATAATATCCATACCTCTGATTTTATCGATTTTATCATAATCGATTTCCGGGAAAATCAACTGTTCCTTGATACCCAGGGAATAGTTGCCTCTGCCGTCAAAGGAATTGGGGTTAATACCGCGGAAGTCACGTACTCTCGGCAGTGCTACGTTGAACAATCTATCTAAGAACTCATACATTTTACTTGCTCTTAATGTTACCTTGCAGCCGATGTTCATGCCTTCTCTCAATTTAAAGTTAGCAACTGATTTTCTTGCTTTTGTTACAACCGGCTTCTGACCTGTGATAGCTGCCAGATCGTTCATTGCCGCGTCGATAACCTTCGGATTTTCTCTTGCATCGCTCATGCCGATGTTGATAACAATCTTCTCAAGCTTCGGAATCTGCATGGTACTTTTGTAGCCGAACTTTGTCATCAAAGCGGGAGCTACTTCTGTATTATATTTATCTTGCATTCTGGACATTGTATGAATTTACCTCCTCTCAAAAAAATCAGTCATTAAATACTTCTTGACACTTTTTGCAGTATCTTACTTTTGAACCGTCCTCCAAAATCTTGACGCCGGTTCTGGCAGGCTTTTCGCACTTGGAGCATACTCTCATAACATTTGAAGCATCAATCGGCGCTTCCATGTGGAGAATACCGCTTTCCTGACCCTGCACTCTTGCCTTCTGGTGTTTCTTAACCATAGCAACGCCCTCGACAATTACTCGTCCTGTTTCGGGGAATGCAGTTACCACTTTGCCCTGCTTGCCTTTATCCTTACCGGAAATAACCTCAACGAGGTCTCCGCGCTTAACATGTAACTTTTTCATTGTGTTTGCACCTCCTTACAGAACTTCGGGAGCCAATGACAAAATCTTCATGTACTCTTTATCTCTCAGTTCTCTTGCTACCGGACCGAAAATACGTGTACCTCTCGGATTTTTATCATCTCTTACGATAACGGCCGCATTTTCGTCGAAACGAATATAAGAGCCATCCGGACGTCTTGTTTCCTTAACAGTTCTTACAACAACGGCTTTAACTACATCACCTTTTTTAACAACGCCGCCCGGTGTTGCCTTTTTGACAGAACAAATTATCTCATCACCGACAGCTGCATATCTTTTCTTTGAACCGCCCATAACACGGATGCACATAACTTCCTTTGCGCCTGTGTTGTCTGCGACTCTCAAAAGTGTTTGTTGCTGGATCATGTTTTCTCCTCCTTCCCGGCAACAGCCGAAATTACTGTGCCTTTTCTACAATCTCAACCAGTCTCCATCTCTTGTCCTTGGACAACGGTCTGGTTTCCATAACCTTTACCTTATCGCCCTTTGCGCAGATATTTTCTTCGTCATGCGCCTTAAGCTTATAGGTTCTTTTAACAACTTTTCCATAAAGCGGATGCTTAACGCTGTATTCAATAGCAACCACGATGGTTTTATCCATTTTATTGCTTATTACCTTACCGATTTTCACCTTACGGCTGTTTCTCTCTGCCATATAAGTGTTCCTCCTTTCAAAAATTTCGAATTGCTACGTTTAATTCATTGCTCTGTATGGGAAAATCCCGGATTACATTGCAGAACCTTCTAATTCTCTCTCATGAATGATGGTTTTAATGCGAGCGATTGTTTTCTTGACGTCGCCAATTCTCTGAGGATTTTCCAATTGGTTAATAGCGTTTTGAAATCTCAGGTTGAATAATTCCTTTTTGCACTCTGCGAGCTTTTCGGTCAATTCAACCGATGACAATTCTCTAAGCTCATTTACTTTCATTCTTATTCACCATCCTCTGCTTCACGTTTTACAAACTTACACTTAACCGGCAGCTTGTGCATAGCAAGACGAAGTGCCTCGCGGGCAACCTCCTCACTTACTCCGCCGATTTCGAACATAACTCTGCCCGGCTTAACAACCGCAACCCAGTACTCGGGGCTTCCTTTACCGGAACCCATTCGAGTCTCGGCAGGTTTTTGAGTGATAGGCTTGTCGGGGAATATCTTTATCCAAACCTGACCGCCTCTTTTTGTGTATCTTGTCATAGCAATACGGGCAGCTTCTATCTGTCTTGAAGTTATCCATGACGGCTCAAGTGCCTGCAAACCGTACTCACCGTTCGAAACAACGTTGCCGCGTGTTGCCTTACCTTTCATTCTGCCGCGCATAACTTTTCTGTGTTTAACTCTCTTAGGTAACAACATGATTATCTGCCTCCCTTCGGTCTTCTCTGAGGACGCTCACGACGCGGCTCCTGCTCTGCTTTTCTGTTGTCGTGCAGAACTTCGCCCTTGTATATCCATACCTTTACGCCAATGATTCCGTAAGTTGTTGCAGCTTCAGCAAAACCGTAGTCGATATCGGCTCTTAAAGTCTGCAGAGGAATTGTACCCTCGTGATACTGCTCTGTTCTTGCGATTTCCGCGCCGCCTACACGACCCGAAACGCTTGTTTTGATACCCTTAACGCCGAGACGCATTGCTCTGCCCATAACCTGCTTCATAGCACGTCTGAACGAAATTCTCTTTTCAAGCTGTGCTGCAATATTTTCAGCAACGAGCTGTGCGTTTGTGTCGGGTTGTTTAACCTCCATTATGTTAATATTAACGCTTCTGGAAGTCATTTTTTCCAGCTGAACCTTCAGCTTGTCAATTTCCGAGCCTGCCTTACCGATTATGAAACCGGGCTTTGCGGCATGAATTGTAACAAAAATCTTATTCTGCTTACGCTCGATAACGATTTTTGCAACGCCTGAATCATAGCAAGCCTTCTTGACAAATTTTCTTATTTTGTAATCTTCAACCAGTTGGTCTCCGAAATCTTTTTTACCGGCAATCCACTTAGAGTCCCAATCCTTAATGATTCCGACTCTTAAGCCATGAGGATTAACTTTCTGTCCCATCAGGAAATACCTCCTTTTTTTAAAATTATTCTTTTTCCTTTAAAACCAAAGTAATATGGCTTGTTCTCTTTAAAATTCTGAACGCTCTGCCCTGTGCTCTGGGTCTTACTCTCTTAAGAGTCGGACCTTGAGATGCAAAACATTCCGATACATATAATTCATTGACATCCATATTATGATTGTTTACAGCGTTTGCAATAGCAGACGCCAACAATTTTTCCAGATACTCGCTTGCAGCTTTAGGAGTATTTTTAAGAATACCCATAGCCACGCCTACCGGCTTGTTTCTTATAAGGTCTAAAACAATTTTAACCTTTCTGGAAGAAATGCGAGCATATCTTAAAGTTGCACGTGCTTCCATGTTATGGATTCCTCCTTTCGACTTCTTATGAGTTCATTATCTTGAAGTTTTCGCACCGGCATGTCCCTTAAAGGTTCTTGTCGGAGCAAATTCTCCCAGTCTGTGACCTACCATATCCTCGCTGATAAATACAGGGACATGCTTTCTGCCGTCGTGAACGGCAATTGTATGACCTACCATTTCGGGGAAGATAGTAGAAGCTCTTGACCAGGTTTTAACAACCTTTTTTTCGTTTGCAGCGTTCATTGCATCAATTCTTTTCATCAAGCGCTCTTCGACGAAAGGTCCTTTTTTAAGTGATCTACCCATTTAGTATTTCCTCCTTTCGGAAAACGGTTATTATTTCGCGTTTCTTCTCTTAACGATAAATTTATCGCTCTTATTCTTTTTCTTTCTTGTCTTATATCCGAGCGCCGGTTTACCCCACGGAGTAACAGGTGCGGGACGTCCGATAGGCGACTTACCTTCACCACCGCCGTGCGGATGGTCATTTGGGTTCATAACAACACCGCGGACTGTAGGTCTCCAGCCCATGTGACGCTTTCTTCCGGCTTTACCGATAGAAATATTTTCATGCTGCTGATTTCCGACAATACCGATTGTAGCTTTACATTCCATACGAACCATACGAACTTCGCCGGATGGCAGACGAACCTGTGCATATGCACCCTCTTTTGCCATCAGCTGTGCCGAGTTACCTGCCGAACGAACAAGCTGTCCGCCTTTTCCGGGATACAATTCAATATTGTGAATCAGTGTACCTACCGGAATATCACGAATGAATAAAGCGTTGCCCGGTTTGATATCAGCGCCCTCACCGGACACAATAACGTCTCCGTCTGTGAGTCCCAAAGGTGCGATGATGTATGACTTTGTGCCGTCCTCGTATTGAATGAGCGCAATGTTTGCACTTCTGTTAGGATCGTATTCGATTCCGATAACAGTTGCCGGCATACCGTCTTTATTTCTCTTAAAATCAATGATTCTGTATTTTCTTCTGTTACCGCCGCCTCTGTGACGAACAGTAATTCTGCCGTATGAGTTTCTGCCCGCATTTTTCTTCAAAGATTCAAGCAAAGAACGCTCGGGAGAGTTCTTTGTGACCTCGGAAAAGTCCGAAACAGTCATAAATCTTCTTGCAGGAGAAGTAGGCTTAAAATTTCTTATAGCCATTTCTTTTTTCACTCCTTATCTGAAATTCAAAAGTCCGAAAGAGCTTTTAGCTTTTCCGAAAATAATCGTTTTTAAATTACATCTCGAAGAATTCAATGGTCTTGCTGCCGGGCTTCAAGGTTACGATTGCCTTTTTCCAAGACGCTCTTTTGCCCTGATACTTACCCATTCTCTTAACCTTGCCTTCAACGCGCATAGTATTAACTGCTGCAACCTGTACTCCGAAAATCTCTTCAACAGCCTTTTTGATTTCAATCTTGTTAACTGTTGTGGGAACTTCGAAAGTGTATCTGTTTATCTGATTGCCCTCTCTGTCAAATACAGGCTCCATGCTGCGTTCAGAGATGATTGGTCTTCTGATAATATCATGTGCATACTTCATTAGCAGAGCACCTCCTCTAATTTAGCAACTGCCTCCTTGGACAAAATAAGCTTGTCGTGCTTCAATACCTCGTAAGTGTTCAAGGTTCCGACATATGTCGGTGTAACACCCTTGATATTTCTTGCCGACTTGTAGATGTTTTCATCACATTCAGCTGTTACAATCAATGCTTTTGAGCTGATTTCCAGACCTTTGAGCATTTTTGCGATTGTGGCTGTTTTGATTTCGTCCATCTTCAAATCCTCGATGACAAAAATTTCATAAGCTTCATATTTTGCCGAAAGTGCAGATTTCAATGCAATCTTCTTAACCTTCTTGTTTACGCTATATCTGTAATCACGGGGTTTAGGTCCCAGTGCAACACCGCCGCCTGTCCATTGAGGAGCACGGATGCTTCCCTGTCTTGCACGGCCTGTTCCCTTCTGACGCCAGGGCTTGATTCCGCCGCCGCGTACTTCTGTACGTGTCTTTGTGCTTTGTGTACCCTGTCTTTGGTTTGCAAGATAATTAACAACTACCTGATGCAAAACCGCTTTATTCACTTCAGCTGCAAAAATCGCTTCGCTTACTTCCATCGAACCGGTTTTAGCGCCTTCCATGTTATATACAGCTACTGTAGGCATAGCTTAATCCTCCTTTCCTAAAACCCTATTACGCTTTCACGCTGTTTCTTATAGTAACAAGTCCGCCCTTAACGCCCGGGACAGCACCCTTTAAGAGGATGAGATTGTTCTCGGCGTCAACCTTAACAACTTCCAGATTCTGAACTGTTACCTTAACAACACCCATATGACCGGGGAGCTTTTTGCCCTTCATAACTCTGCCCGGATTAGAGCAGGCTCCCATAGAACCCGAACCTCTGTGATAACCCGAACCGTGAGCCATAGGACCTCTGTGCAGTCCCCATCTCTTCATAGGACCTGCAAAGCCTTTACCCTTGCTGATGCCTGTTACATCAATCTTTTCACCGGCTTCGAAAGCGTCCGCCTTAACTTCGTCTCCGACATTCAATGCTGCGCAGTCGTCAAGTCTGAATTCTTTCAGATACTTTTTGTTTGCCACGTCAGCCTTTGCAAAGTGACCCTTCTTGGGTTTGTTCAGAGCCTTTTCCTTTACATCGCCGAAACCGAGCTGTACGGATTCGTAACCATCGTTATCAATGGTTTTCTTTTGCACAACAACGCATGGACCTGCCGCAATAACGGTTACCGGAATAACCTTGCCGTCTGCGTCAAAAATCTGAGTCATGCCCAACTTTGTGCCCATAATTGCTTTTTTCATTTTCTTCATTCCTTTCTTAAAACAGTTATTGGTTCCCACAAAAAAGCGGAATAGGAACATTTACCTGCATCATAGCACGTTTTTTCGCGCTACTGCCACCCTGTCCGGGGCAACGTCCCGCGGGCTTTATATTTAGGAAATAAATCCTCTCGGCTTACTTTTGGATGACGTTGATTTCAACGCCGGCAGGTAAGTCGATTTTGATTAACGCCTCCATGGTTTTTGCACCAGGAACAACGATATCAATCAATCTCTTATGAGTTCTTCTTTCGAACTGCTCACGAGAATCCTTATACTTATGAACCGCTCTCAATATTGTGATTACTTCCTTGTCGGTCGGCAGAGGTATAGGACCGGAAACCTTTGCGCCGGTTCTTTTTGCAATCTCAACGATTTTCTCTGCTGACTGATCGAGAACAGCATGATCATAAGCCTTAAGCTTAATTCTGATTTTCTGATTTGCTGCCATACTTTTTCCCTCCTATTTAAGTCTGATTTTCGGGCGGCCGCAAAAGCTTTCGCTTTTCCAATCACCCAAAGTCTGATTTGAGATTCGGAAATTTTAAAAATTTCCTACATTGTGTAATCCTGCACGACAGCTCGGTGTGTTTTTACACACTGCCGGGTGTTTCTATCCACCCTCAAAATAAAACCCGAAATCCTTATATTGGTTTCCGGGTAGTCAAATTCGCCGCTTTTTTTAACCCTTTCCTCCCGAAATCGCACATATGCCGCCCTTTTTTATCGTACAGCTTTTGCGCACACAGCCGTCCGCACCGCTTTGAAATACTCATACGAATATTCCTGCGGAACATGCCATGTCGGTTGAAAATATAATATGCAGCGTGACCTGTCGCCCGGTTTCATGAATCGGACATTCTCCACGGAAAAACCGGACTTTTTGTCCGCAACCTCCCGCTTCATCGTTTGTCAAGTGTCACAACATTAATATTATATATGAAAATTACTGAAATTGCAAGGGTTTTACGTAAATTTGTTATTTTATTTTTTAACAAAATTTCACGAAATTTTATCTCTGTTTTAGGGCAATTTGTATGATACGAATTTTATTTGTGAAAAGTGTGCAAAAGTCTTGTTTTCTGCAGTGTTTTCATGGTATTTTGCAACAAACAAACGGATAAATTATCCGCTGTTGTATTTTTTTCATTGATTTTATCCGGAATTTAGTGTACAATATATAATAAGTAGTCAAAAACGAACAGAAAGGTTATGTGATATATATGCAGCTTCAATGGTATCCCGGGCATATGGCAAAAACACGCCGGCTTATAGAAGAAAATCTCAAATTTATAGATGTTGTAATAGAGATCACCGATGCGAGGATTCCTTTTTCGTCAAGGAATCCCTGCTTTGACGATATGCTGGGCAAAAAACCGAGGCTTGTGGTCCTGAATAAAAGCGACCTTGCCGACAAAACCGTCACAAAGCTGTGGCTCGATTGGTATGCCAAGGCAGGCATAAACGTGTTGCCGATAAGCTGCACTACCGGTGCCGGCATATCCTCCATCGCCGACCGTGCACGCGGAATGATAAAGGGCAGGCTTGAGCGTGAAAAGGAAAAAGGACTCACACGCGCGGTCAAGGTTATGATGGTAGGCATCCCGAATGTAGGCAAATCGAGTCTTATCAACCGACTCGCCGGTAAGGCGAGTGCAAAGACCGGCGACCGCCCGGGTGTAACGCGCGGAAAGCAGTGGCTTCGTCTCAAAAACGGACTGGAGCTTTTGGACACACCCGGAATACTCCCTCCGAAGTTTGAGGATCAGCAGGCAGCAAAAAACCTTGCCTACACCGGCGCAATCAAGGACGAGATTATGAATATCGAATTGCTGTCCCACTCCCTTTTGGACTATCTTAAAGTCAACTACGCCCCCGAGCTTTCGGCACGGTATAAAATAAACGGCTTTGAAGATTTGGAGGGGTATGAAATATTGGAACTTATCGGCAGAAAGCGCGGCTGCGTGATATCGGGCGGAGAAATCGACACCGAGCGTGCTGCAAATCTTGTGATAGATGAGTTCCGTGCATGCAGAATAGGAAACATTTCACTTGAAAAGCCGCAGGACCTTGCAGAAGCTTAAAAATGCAAAAAGATTGGAGAATTACTGATATGAGAGATAAACCGACTTTATGGATGATAATACCCTGCTACAACGAATGTGCGGTTCTGCCGATTACCGCACCGATGTTTTTGAAAAAGCTGACATCTTTAATCGATAGCGGCAAGATAAGCAGCGAAAGCAGGATTTTGTTCATTGATGACGGCTCGACCGATATAACATGGCATATAATAAGTACGCTTGCCGAGGAAAATCCTGCTTATATCGGAATCCGCCAGAGCCGCAACCGCGGACATCAGAACGCGGTGCTCGCCGGGCTTATGGAGGCGAGGGACAAATGCGATATCACGATTTCAATCGACTGTGACGGGCAGGACGATATAGACGCGATGGACAGGATGGTAGAGCTGTATACAAAAAATTACTGTGAGGTTGTCTACGGAGTGCGCACCGACCGCGATACAGACTCATTTTTTAAAAAATTTACTGCCGAGAGCTTTTATAAACTTGTGAATTTTATGGGCGCAGAGGTCGTATTCAATCATGCCGATTATCGCCTTTTGAGCAGCCGCGTGCTTAACGAACTTGCCAATTTTAAGGAAGTGAATCTATTCCTGCGCGGACTTGTGCCGCTTGTGGGATTTCAGAGCGGCTTGGTGGGTTACAGCCGCACCAAGCGTATCGCCGGGAAAAGCCACTATCCGCTTTCAAAGATGCTTTCGCTTGCATTCGACGGCATAACAAGCCTGTCGGTAAAACCGATACGCTTTATCACCGGAGCAGGAATAATTGTTGCCTTAATCAGCTTTATCGGCGTTTTGTGGGCGGTGATAAGCGAGATTGTCGGAAGAACGGTTTCCGGCTGGGCAAGTATGGTGAGTATAATATGCTTTGTGTCGGGGGTTCAGCTTGTGTGCCTCGGCGTAATCGGCGAGTATATCGGGAAGATTTATATGGAAACAAAAGCTCGCCCGAGATATATTATCAGCGAGCGAACCTGGGACTAACCTCAGGAATGAAAAAAGGGATTACCGGTCCTCAATTAAGCACTCTGTTAAAAAGGTCGGCACCGTTAGGAAAAACACTTGCCTCAGTGTCGCTCAATTCAAAATGATAAAAGCCTCGCCGGTGTGCGTGGGAATATGGCAGCAATTTTGATTTTTCATCATTGCGTGCATGCGCAATTTCCTGCGAAGAAAGACAAAATTCCGCAGCACAGCATTAATGTGTTACGGATTTTTGTCTCAATCATCTATATCGATAATCTTTGCCGCCTTTACCCCAAGTACCCTTGCGATGGTGAACAAAGACTTTATCGACGGGCAATACGGCAGGTTCGGACTTTCAAGCTGACTGATATATGAAAGCGTCAGTCCCGCATGCTTGGCAAGCTTCGCCTGAGTCATTCCTGCCTTTCGGCGATAATATCAGATTTTGATTCCTATATCCAGCAATATACCTCTATATTTTTTTTCATTAAGCATGTTATACTCACCGCCATCATATTTTTACTAAATTTTATTGAACAATGTTATTATAAACTATTGACAACGAATTTAAAACATGTTATATTTAATATATACTCATTGTTGATGAGTTATTTGGGTGAATATTCATTAATTTGTAATATTTATCCTCGGGCATGTCGGGATAACTATTCTGTTTACAATCAAACTCTAATGCATTACAAGAAGCAAGTATGAGCAACGTTCCCCATATAATATGAATTTTCTACTGACATGTCCAAAAAAGACCGGAGCTTTCACAAGCTCCGGTCTTTCAGACTGTAGACAAAATACTACACAAACGCCTCAATTTATGATATAATATAAATATCATGAATTGAGGTGTTTT
>CAKSQL010000021.1 GCA_934486735.1 uncultured Clostridia bacterium
TATTCAAATATTGACTCAAGTAATACAAAAATCGGTTGCATCTTTGAGTTTGCAACCGATTTTGTCTACAGTCTGAGAAATCCTGACTCAAAAGTCAGGATTTCTTCTTGTTTTTTCTGTAGAAAAGATTTTCCTCCACCGGCGGCGCCGGGGCGGCAATATATACTTCGTTGTTGAAATTTGCCGATATGACATTTGTTTTGTATTGTGACGGCGAAACCCCAAAGTATTGCTTGAATTTTCTTGAAAAATTGTTGTAGTCGCTGAATCCGACATACTCCGAAACCGTTTCGACCGAATAGCCGAGAGATAAAAATTCAAGCGATTTTTTCATGCGGATCTGAGTGAGAAATTGCGGAATCGACATTCCGAACTCCTTTTTGAACAGACGCGTGGCATAATTTCGGTGAATTTTGCAATATTCCGCAAGGTTTTCCACCGTAAGATGCTCCATGTAGCTTGTGCAGATCTGATGCCTGATTATCTGAGCATAAGAGGTTTTTTCGTTTATCGACGGCGCAAGCTTGCGATAAATCAAAAGCAGCTGGGCATAAAGATATTCCGAACGGTGGTGTGTGAGATTTATGCTGTCCCTTATATTGAAAAAGAGCTGCGGCTCGTCGAAATAATAGACCTGTTTCATTGACAAAAAGTTCTTTGCAAGATTTCCGCTGAAGTGTATCCAAATATAATACCAAGGTTCATCGTCATCGGCGATATATTTGTATTTTTGATGGGGATGAATGATAAAAACATTCCCTGCCGAAAGGTTGTGCGTTTCGCCGTTTACAAAAAATTTACCCTTTCCCGAAACGATGTAATGCAAAAGAAAGTCCGGGGTCGGGTAATCGTTATAATGACCGGGTGTACATTGCGAAAAACCGGCTACTGACGGATTGAAGTCATAAAAATTTTCGTTTGTTACCGGAATATCTATCGAAAAATAGTCATGCTGTTCCATATTTTCACCTCCGCGTTTTTTGAAATGTTTTGTTCTTACCTATATTATATCAAAATATTTTTATAAAGTCAATATTAAAGTGTGCAAAATGATACATTCTATGTCAAAATAGATATGGACATTGCAACGCAATCGTGGTATAACATGTACAGAAATATCAAAAAAAATAAAAGAAGATTATGTATTATGCCCAAAATGTGCAATAAAAGTAAATACAAGAAATTGTTTGCGATATGACTTAAATTTGTAATGGGAGGAAATGCTATGAAAAAAACTTTATCGGCAATTCTGGCAGGAGTGTTCGCATTTTCGACGTTGTCGGCATTGGCGGCGGAGCTGCCCGGAAAATATCCCGAGCATAAGGCGCTCACTGCACGACAGCACAGGACAGGCACAGCGGTGCCGGGCGCATCGCCTGCCGAGAATGTATTCTATGTGGAGGATGACTACGGAAAGCTTTCGTCATTCGTTCTTTTGGACAAGGATGCGGACGGAAATTATTTTGTTATCACCGAGAACGAATATGGCACGCACCCGTACACAACAATGACAAGAGACGCGATAAACAAGCCGGATGTAAATGATTCGGATTGGTATTTTGACCCCGGAAATGAAAACAGTGTTGCATATTGGCTTAATGATACCGAGAACGGTTTCCTTAAAAACGGGAATGGCAGCAGAAAGCTGCCGTCGGCGATTGTTGACAATATTCTTGAATCGGACCGGCAGATTGAAAACAACTATACCGAGCGGAGCGGACTGAAAAAAGAGCAGCTCTCCGATGAAAAATACAAAGAAGCGCTTGATTGGATTGATGCTAAAAGCGGTTTGAGGACCGTCAGGTCAAAGCTTTCGTTCCTTTCGTATACCGAGTATCTTACATATAATGATAAAATCGGCGCGACAAAGACCCGCGGCGTGGACGGCTGGGCAGGCTTTATGACAAGAAGTACGCGTGCCGCAGTAAGTGTCAGTGACGGAGCTGCAACAGTCAGCAACAAGTTCTATCATGTATGCGGATCTAACGGAACTCAGAAGTTTGTACAGATTTGCAGTGACGGTAATATGATATCCGGTTATGCAAGAAATGCATATTCCGTAAGACCGATTATGTGGCTTGATAAGGATTTCTTCAAGACAGTTAAGCTTGAAACAGAGGACACATCGCCGGTAGGCACAAATGTTCTGAAGCAGCTTACAAAGTATTCGAGAGACGAGCTGAGTGCAATCTACTCGGCAGAAGAGCTTGATAAGCTCGGTATTGTTGACGGCTTCACAGTCAGCGGCATCTCGTTCAAGGATGCAGCAGGCGAGGAGATAACTTCAATCAACGGGCAACGGCAATCACAGCCGAAGTGGCTGTTATAAGCAAGGAGGCAAAGGATGTTGATTTCATCATCGCGGTTTACGACGGTGACAACAACCTTGTTAAGGCTGAAAAGCAGGCAATTTCAATTGCGGCAGGCAGCAATACATACTCGGTTTCGATAAGCGGAATCAATTGCGGAACAAATTACAAATGTAAAGCTTTCCTTTGGACGGATATCATGACGCCGGCGGCACAAAATTCAATTTACCAAAATGTGAAGAAATAAAACAAAAAAATTATAATATGTCTGTATACTGCTGAAAATTTTTTGTAGAAATTTCTTAAAAATTGCTTTTTTTCGACAGATAACTTGACAGAGTGTGAATTTTGTGTTAATATTATGGAATAGAAAAGTGAAATTGCATTTAAATGGGCTGCTCGTGCCGAGACAGTGTTTCCGGAGGGGAGGTTCAAAAAAACATTATCCTATCCGGAGACAATTTTAAATTTTCGGCACGGCAGCTGCACGTTTCTTACAAGGAAACGGACGGCGAAGCTTTATTTTTCGGAGTCGAAATAAATCAGGATGGTAATCGTGACTTTGCTTTTTTGCAGGGTCATTTTTGTTTCGAGCATGATTTCGCTTTTAAAATTATTAAAAAGGGGTAATAGAAATGAAAAAATTCGGAAAAGCTACAAGTATTGTTTTGGCATCGGCTATGCTGATGGCAGGTCTTACAGCTTGCGGAAACGGCGGCAGCAATGAGCAGCAAAGCTCCGGAAGCGCAATAAAAATCGGTGCAATCGGACCTCTTACCGGCGGCGCTGCAATATACGGTCAGGCTGCAATGAACGGCGCTCAGATAGCTATAGATGAAGTAAACGCTAAAGGCGGACTTCAGTTTGAATTTAAGTCGGAGGACGACGAAAACGATGCCGAAAAGGCAATCAATGCATATAACAAGCTTAAAGACTGGGGAATGCAGATTTCACTCGGAACTGTAACAACAACACCTTGTATCGCGGTTTCGACGGAAATCAATTCGGATAGAATATTCGCTCTTACACCGTCGGCATCTTCAACCGATGTTATCAAGGGCAAGGACAACATGTTCCAGATGTGCTTCACCGACCCGAACCAGGGAACAAAATCGGCTGAGTATATGAAAGAACAGTCACTCGGCGAAAAGATAGCCGTAATCTACAACAACTCGGACGCATATTCAACAGGTATCTATCAAAAGTTCCAGTCCGAGGCTGACACACTCGGCTTGAACGTTGTTTGCGTAAAGACATTTACCGATGACTCTGCAAACGACTTCACATCGCAGCTTAACGAAATCAAGGCAGCAGGCGCTGACTTGGTATTCCTGCCGATTTACTACACACCGGCATCGATGATTCTTACTCAGGCAAACAAAATGCAATATGCTCCGAAATTCTTCGGCGTTGACGGTATGGACGGAATACTGACACTGGAAAACTTCGACACATCGCTTGCTGAGGGTGTAATGCTTCTGACACCGTTCACAGCCGATGCTGAGGACGAAAAGACAAAGAACTTTGTTACAAAGTATAAAGAGAAGTACGGCGAAGTGCCGAACCAGTTCGCAGCCGATGCATATGACTGTATCTTCGCGATCTATGATGCTTGCACAAAGCAGAACATCGATGTAAGCATGTCTGCTTCAGATATCTGCGAGAAGCTGGTTGCAGAGTTCACAAACCCCGAATTTAAGTTTGACGGTCTTACCGGTACAGGCATGACATGGTCGACAACCGGTGAAGTTTCCAAGCCGCCTAAGGGCATGGTTATCAAAAACGGCGCATACGTTGGTATGTAATCGGGAAAGTAAAACTTAACTAAAATGGTTACGCAAAGAGGCGACCGCCGTTGGCGGTCTCCTCATTTGTTGTTTTATTTGAAAAATGATGGTTTCCGTAATCATCATACAATAACTATAAATATTGAGGTGTAAACAAATGACTTTTATTTCAAATTTAATAAATGGAATAAGCCTGGGAAGCGTTTACGCTATTATTGCACTCGGATATACAATGGTTTACGGCATTGCAAAGATGCTTAACTTTGCTCATGGCGACGTTATAATGGTAGGTGCGTATATATCGTTTTGTACAACGGCGTATCTGAAATTGCCGCCGATTGTTTCGGTTATCTTTGCCATGATTGTTTGTACGCTTCTGGGTATCATAATAGAAGGATTGGCGTATAAGCCGCTCAGAAAAGCATCCTCGCTCGCGGTTCTTATTACCGCTATCGGCGTGAGCTATTTTCTGCAGAATGCGGCGCTTCTTATTTGGGGCAGCGCTCCTAAAACATTTTCATCGGTTGTACCGTTCGGGTCGATATCGCTTTTTGACGGCGGACTTATCATCACTCCGGAATCAATCGTGACAGTTATTGTCAGCGTGCTGATAATGGTTGGACTGACGCTTTTCACAAAGAACAGCAAAATGGGAAAGGGTATGCGCGCGGTGTCCGAGGATAAGGACGCGGCTGAGCTTATGGGCATAAACGTAAACGTTACAATTTCCATGACTTTTGCAATCGGCAGTGCACTCGCTGCAATTGCCGGAGTGTTGCTCTGCTCTGCATATCCTGTGCTTGTTCCGACAACAGGCTCTATGCCCGGTATCAAGGCATTTACCGCGGCGGTATTCGGCGGAATCGGTTCGATTCCCGGCGCAATGATTGGCGGAATACTTTTGGGTATTATCGAAATTTTCAGTAAGTCGTATATCTCGACAAACCTGTCCGATGCGATAGTGTTTGCCGTTCTGATAATCGTTCTGCTTGTTAAGCCTACAGGTCTTATGGGCAAGAAGATTACAGAGAAGGTGTGAGGTGCGATATGAACAAAATAAAAAATTTAAATAAATTTACCTTGACTAATATAAAGTCATACGGTATCGTACTCATAGCTTTTGCAATACTCTTTCCGATGCAGTCGGCAGGAATGATAAGCAACTCGATAAGCGGACAGCTTGTTCCTATATGCACGTATATAGTTATGGCAATTTCGCTTAATCTGACGGTTGGATTTTTGGGCGAGCTGAGTTTGGGACATGCAGGATTTATGAGCGTCGGTGCATTCTCAGGAATTATTGTGGCGGCATGTCTGCAATCGGCAGTTCCGACGCCCTGGCTGAGACTTTTAATAGCAATCGTGGCAGGCGGACTTATGGCAGGCGTTGCCGGACTTGTAATCGGAATCCCGGTTTTGAGACTCCGCGGCGACTATCTTGCAATCGTTACACTTGCATTCGGCGAAATAATCAAAAACATCATAAACTGTCTTTATATCGGACTCGATGCGAACGGACTTCATTTCAGCATGACAAAGGCAGAGGCGCTTAATATGACAAACGGTACACTTATCATAAACGGACCGCAGGGCGCAGGCGGAATTGTTAAGCTTGCATCGTTCACTTCGGGTGTCATTCTGATTATATTTACGCTTTTTATCGTGCTGAATCTTGTCAACAGTAAGGCAGGAAGAGCGGTTACGGCTATCCGCGACAACAGAATCGCGGCTGAGTCGGTTGGCATAAGTATAACACGCTATAAGCTGATGGCGTTTATAATATCGGCAATCCTGGCAGGAATGGCAGGCGCACTTTATGCAATGAACTTCTCGGCAGTGGCTGCAAAGAAGTTTGACTTCAACACTTCGATTCTGATCCTTGTGTTTGTTGTTTTGGGCGGTATGGGAAATATTGTCGGCTCGATAGTTGCAACGGCACTTTTGTATGTGCTGCCCGAGCTTTTGAGAGAATATGCCGACTACAGAATGCTTATATACGCAATCGTGCTGATATTGGTAATGCTTGCGACAAACAGCGAAAAGGCAAAGCAGATGCGCGAACGACTTTCTATGAAGTTGCAGACGCTGCGAGGAAAAAATCCGGATGAAAAGGAGGGGACGTGACATGGATAAAATGGTACCTGTTCCGAGCAATGCAATTGTTCCGGAACGCGATGCGGACAAAACTCCGATCCTTGAAACTCATCACCTCGGAATTGATTTCGGAGGACTGACAGCGGTTGACGAATTTTCGCTCACTGTCGGCAGAACAGAGATAGCAGGTCTTATCGGACCTAACGGCGCAGGAAAGACGACTGTGTTTAACCTGCTCACCAATGTGTATCAGCCTACGCGCGGGGCTATAATGCTCGACGGTCACAACACAGCGAAAAAGACCACAGCGCAGGTAAACAGGATGGGTATTGCAAGAACATTCCAAAATATAAGACTGTTTTCGAATATGTCGGTTGTCGATAATGTAAAGGTCGGACTTCACAATTCTATTCATCAGAACCTTTTTTCATCGATAACGCACCTTTTCGGCTATGGCAAGACCGAGAAAAAGTCAAGGGATGAAGCTATGGAGCTTTTGGACTTTTTCAATATGGCTGACCTGGCGAAAAAAGAGGCAGGCTCGCTGCCGTACGGCGCTCAGAGACGTTTGGAAATTGCGCGTGCGCTGGCAACTCACCCGGGCATTGTCCTTTTGGACGAGCCTGCGGCAGGTATGAACCCGTCCGAGACAGCCGAGCTTATGGAAAATATCCGCCGTATAAGGGATAAATTCCATATCGCAGTTATGCTGATTGAGCATGATATGAACCTTGTTATGAACATCTGCGAGGGAATATGCGTTTTGGATCATGGTAAAGTGATTGCAAAAGGCTCACCGGCAGAGATAAAATCAAATCCAAAGGTTATTGAGGCATACCTCGGTAAAAAGAAGGAGGATGCGTAAATGCTTACAGTTGATAATATAAATGTTTATTACGGACAGATTCATGCGCTCAAAGATGTTTCGCTCGAAGTTCACGAGCATGAGATAGTTGCTCTCATCGGCGCAAACGGCGCAGGAAAATCCACAACCTTAAGAACAATATCCGGCTTGCTCCGTTCAAAGACGGGCAGCATAACCTTCAGAGACGAGAATATATCCCACACCGAGGCGTATAAGCTTGTTTCAAAGGGTATGGCACATGTTCCCGAGGGACGTCATGTGTTTTTGCAGATGACGGTTCAGGAAAATCTTGAAATGGGTGCATATGTAGACAGCTCCAATATCAAGGCAGGAATTGAGGATGTTTTTGAGCGTTTTCCGCGCTTGAAGCATAGAAAAAATCAGATTGCCGGTACACTTTCGGGCGGCGAGCAGCAGATGCTTGCAATGGGCCGCGCTCTTATGAGCAAGCCTAAG
Organism: uncultured Clostridia bacterium; assembly: GCA_934486735.1. Taxonomy (GTDB): domain Bacteria; phylum Bacillota; class Clostridia; order UBA1381; family UBA1381; genus CAKSQL01. The sequence continues at coordinate 7,512 of CAKSQL010000021.1, forward strand.
CTGCTGATGCTGGACGAGCCGTCGATGGGACTTTCACCGATTTTGGTGCAGCAGATATTTGATATCATAAAAGAACTGCATGCATCGGGAACAACAATCCTTTTGGTTGAACAGAATGCCGAAATGGCATTGCAGGTTGCGGACCGCGCATATGTTTTGGAATCGGGCAGAATAAAGCTCTCCGGAACGGGTGCGGAGCTTGCACAGAGCGATGAAATTAAAAAGGCATATCTCGGAGGCTGAGAATGTATTTGCCGCCGCAAATGTGAGAAATTGCATTTGCGGCGGTTTTTGTTATGGCTTTTTTCGGAAACGTGTTAAGGATATGAAAAAGATATTGACTTAAAAGGGCTTTTGTGTTAAAATATCAATAAAATAAAAAGAAAAGAGGAAAATATATGAATCAGATAGATAAAAACGATGTCCCGGCGGAAAAGCAGCTCAAGACCGATACGCCGCTTTTTTATGAAAATAAGGACGGCGAGGGAATACGTATTCTTTTTGTCGGAAATTCGATAACGCTGCATGGGTATAAGGCGGATATAGGGTGGTACGGCGTAAACTACGGCATGGCGGCATCGTCAAAGGAAAATGACTATGTGCATTTGGTTATGCGGGAGGTAAAGAAAAAGGACTATGACGCGGCGTGTGCGATATGCCAGGCATCGCAGTGGGAACTTAATTATAAGGACTGCGATGATGTTTTGTATAAGTATGATGAAATTCGTGATTTCGATGCGGACATTATGATAATGAGAATCGTGGAAAACTGCCCGACACAGAACTTTGATTCCGAGAAGTTTTTTGCAAACTATAAAAAGCTTATCGATTACATAAATCCGAACGGCAAGGCGAGAGTGATTCTCACAACCGGCTTTTGGAAGCACCCGGGCGATGATGAGATTATCCGAGTGGGTAAAGAGAGAGGCTATGACACTATATATTTGGGCGAGCTTGGCGAGGATGACAGCATGAAAGCGATAGGTCTTTTTGAACATGGCGGAGTGGCAAATCATCCGGGAGATAAAGGCATGCGCGCAATTGCCGATTTGATTTTGGAGAAACTTTAAAGAAAGCGGAGAGGACTCTACCCATCATTTTCTTTTAGGAAAAGACACCCTCATCAGCGAGAGGGCGGCGTAAGCTGACTGAGGGAGTATTGTGCGTATTGAAATTTAAAATGATGAAATAGATAAATTGGAATTTATAAGGAGAAAAGATATGAATACTATTGTACAGCTGCTTCCTCTTGAATGCAGTGATAGAGAACAGTTTATTTCGGATAATCAAGAATCTTTTAATTATGGTGCGATGGAAGAATTCGGTCTTAGAGACAACCATTTCGAGGAAGAGGGACAAATCATTTCACGGGATACGATTGAGCAGTCCATTGACGGCGGCGAAGCCTACCGCATTGTATTGGACGGGCAAAAAGTCGGTGGCATAGTGATCAAAGTTGACGGCGAAAAAGGTGACCTCGATCTTCTTTTTGTTTCTCCGGCTGTCCATAGCAAAGGCATCGGATATGCCGCTTGGTGCGCTGTCGAAAAACTACATCCGGAAGTGAACGTGTGGGAAACGGTAACACCGTATTTTGAAAAGCGAAATATTCATTTTTATGTTAATCGTTGCGGTTTTCACATTGTGGAGTTTTTTAACAAATATCATCCGGATCCAAATCATCCGGAAATGTGTGCCGAAGAACCGGACGAGCAGTTCCCGGACGGAATGTTTCGGTTTGAAAAGGTCCTTCGGTAAATTTCGGTTTGTCACATAGTTCCGATATTTAAATAACATATACTTTTTGCGCTGAGAATTTTTTTCGATTCCAAAACTGTATTTGAACAAGAATGAGTTTTTTCTTCATGATTGTTTATTTTCGCTGTTTTATTCGCAAATCGGACGGAGCTTTCCCGAAGAATTTCGAAAATCTTGCCGAGAAATAATTCGAATCGGAATATCCGCACAAAAATGATATTTCGGTTATGGAAAGCGAGGTCTCACAAAGCAGCTTTTCCGCCTTTTCCATTCTCAGATTTTCGATATATCTGCCGACCGAAACGCCGCAGCGGTTCATAAAAAGAGCGGACAGGGTGCGCGGCGAGCAATGGCAGTAATCGGCGGCGGTTTTTAAGCTGATTTTCGAAGAAAAATTGCGATGAATATATGCCAGTGCATTATTTACAAGGCTTTCGTTTGCGGAGCAAGGCTCGGGCGGATTTTCCGCAAGAGCGCAGATAAGCATTGCCGAAATCGGAAAAAGAATCGTTTCGGCAAGCTCGGCATCAAGGATATCGGAGGAAAGATTTTTATAAAAGCTTTCCTCCGTTTCTTGTTTGTTCAGTATATATTTTTCAACGGTGTGCAGCATTTTTTCGCAACTGCCGATATATTTCCCAGCGCTGATAAAGCCGAGAAGTGTTTTTCCGTCATGAATCGGGAAAATGTACTCGCCGACTCCGGCATGACAACTGCCGAAAAACATTTTGTATCCGTTTTTTTCGAGTTTTTCGTATATCTTACCTTGATTTTTTATGCATTTGTCCCACATTTCGGGGTGCGATTTTATGTACACGCAAAATGCGCCGCTGTGAATATTGATTTCGGGAAATTCGTAAATAATATTATTCAGCGCGCCGTTTCGGGAGTGTATCGATATATTCAAGCCGTATTGCATGCATATGTGTGCAATATATTTTTTTATCATTTCATATTTCATAGCCGTATTCACCCAAAAACAAAGATTATTTTCCTAAAATATAAGGTCGGTAAATATATTATAAATTATAATGTAGATAAAGTCAAGAGAAAGGAATAAAAATCATGTATTATATTGAACCGGAGAAAAAAATCAAAAAAATCGAAACAGACGTGCTTGTTATCGGATCGGGACCTGCCGGAGTTGCGGCGGCTCTGAGCAGCGCAAGGCTTGGAATGAGGACGATAATTGCAGAGCAGCTCGGTGCACTCGGCGGAATATCGACAAGCGGAATGATGAGCCACTGGACGGGTGACTGTAACAGTCGGATTTATCATGAGATTCTAAAGGAAAGCGCAAAAAGAAATGATAAAAAAGACGAAATAACAACAAATATTGACCCTGAAAAGCTTAAGCTTCAATATCTTGAAATGCTGTCGGAGGCCGGTGCGGAGATTATGCTCTATACCCTTGCGAGCGACGTTATCATGGACGGAGACCGGGTGAGGGGCGTAATCGTTGAGAACAAATCGGGCAGATGTGCAATCTTTGCCGATACTGTGATTGATGCAAGCGGCGACGGTGACATTGCGGCAAAGGCAGGTGTGTCTTACACTCTCGGACGGGACGGAGACCATAAAATGCAGCCGGCAACGCTCATGTTCAAGGTCGCGGGCGTGGACACCGGCAGGGCGGTCTATCTGAGGTCGTTCGAAAGCACATACGAGACTCCAAAGGGCGAGCTTCAGGCATTGGCGAAAAAAATCCTTCCGCCGCCTGCAGGACATGTGCTTTTGTATCAATCAACTCTGCCCGGCGTTGTCACCTGCAACATGACAAATGTAATAGGCATAGACGGAACAAAAAACGAGGACCTTGTAAGAGCGGAAATTGTCTGCCGCAGTCAGATAGATAAGATTATCGATTTTCTGAGGGAGTATGTGCCGGGCTATGAAAAATGCTTTCTTATCAGCACTGCGTCGCTTATGGGTATTCGCGAGACAAGGCATTTTGAGGGCATGTATAAGCTGTGCGAGGAGGACATATTAAAGTCGCGCGTGTTTGAGGACTGGCTTGTAAGAGACGCAAGCTTCAACTTCGATATTCATAACATCGAAGGCTCGGGACTGGACGAGCATGGCGCTCAGGCAAAATTCCCCAAAATCAAGGGTTACACAATTCCTCTCGGCTGCTTTATTCCGAAAAATGTGAAAGGACTTCTGCTCGCGGGCAGAAATATTTCCGGCACGCATGTGGCACACTCCAACTACCGCGTAATGCCGATATGCGTCGGCATGGGCGAGGGCTGCGGAGCGGTCGCGGCATATGCGAAAAAGTATAATTCGGAGTATGCCGATGCCGATATGAATGTTATACACGAATATCTGACCGACGGAACATTATTTTAATATCACAAAAAAGCGATGATTTTTTAAAATTATCGCTTTTTTGTTGACTTTTTTGCCGATTTATATTATTATATAAAATAAGAAAAGAATGTGAGGAGAAACGTTGATGGAGTCATTGAATGCGTATTTAAAATCGGCGGATTTTTGGGCAAGTATTTTGATTGCGGCATTTGCCTTTGCCGCATGCATTGTTTTAAAAAGATATGCATCGAAATATCTCGAAAAGAGCAGCGTCACCGGCAAAAAGGAGAATAATGCGAGATTTCTTTTCGGAGCGGTTAAATATGTTATAATAATATTTGCAGCCGTTACCGTATTGCAGGTGAATGGGGTAAATGTATCATCTATGATCACCGGTCTCGGTGTTGTCGGAATTGTTGTGGGTTTTGCACTTCAGGATATCTTGAAAGATGTAATAATGGGGATGAATATTATAAGAGACAGATTTTTTGAGGTGGGAGATGTTGTAAAATATAAGAATATTGAAGGAAAGGTTATATTTTTTGATATACGTGCAACTAAAATTCGTGACATCAATACCGGAAATATATTTACTGTCTGTAACAGAAACATTTCGGAAATTGAACAGGTTTCGGATTGGATCGGGTTAACTGTGCCGACGTCCTATGAGGAGGATGAAAAACGGGTGCGTGAAATTATAAAGGAAATATGCCGTGAAACAGAAAAGATAAAAAAAGTAAAAAGCTGTGATTTTTTGGGGACAAATGAATTTGCGGAAAACTCAATAAATTATCGGATACTTATACATTGCAATCCCGAGTACAAGCTTCGGGTAAGGCGAGAGGCACTCGGAATAATTCAAGACACCTTAAGACGTGAAAATATTACAATTCCGTATGCTAAGCTCGATGTAAGGTTGACAAAATAAAAAGTGCTGAAAATGATGAAAGAATATGGATAGCAATTAAATAAAATGTCTAAAAATCGAGTGGAAATTTTGCTGAGATGTTGTATTTTTTATGCGAATATAGTATAATTATATTATTATTTTTGAAAGTGTGGTCGGTTATATGGAGCATGGAAAAAAAGATAATTCATTTATGGAAAAGCTCGCCGCCCTTATTGTCGATAAAAGAAATATAGTGATGTTTTTTTATGCAGCTGCGATTGTATTTTCGATATTTTCGCAGAATTGGATAAAAGTGTGTAACGACATAACTGCCTATCTTCCACAGGATACCGAAACGCGGCGCGGACTGACAATAATGGAGGACGAGTTTACAACCTATTCGACGGATCGTGTTATGGTTGCGAATATTACATATGAAAAAGCGGAGGAGCTGAGCGAGCGAATCAAGGAACTGCCCGAGGTCAATATGCTTGATTTTGACGACAGCGAGGAGCATTATAACAATTCCTGCGCACTTTTTGACGTGACCCTAAACGGAGAAAAGGGCAGCGACGTCACCGAATCGGGCTACGCTGCGATACGTGAACTTTTGGCGGACTATGATACATTTATATCGGAAAGTGATGCGGACAACTCGTCGACTCTTGCCGATGAAATGACAATAGTTTTGGCGGTGGCGGCGGTTATTATTGTCGCGGTGCTGCTTTTGACATCGCAGACTTATGCCGAAGTTCCTGTGCTGCTTCTGACCTTTATTGCCGGAGCAATTTTAAACAAGGGTACGAACTTCATTTTCGGCGAGATATCCTTTGTGTCAAACTCTGTTACGGCGGTGCTTCAGCTGGCGCTTTCCATCGATTACGCTATTATCATGATACACCATTACAGCGAGGAACGCACAATGCATAATCAGCGCGACGCGGTTGTGCTTGCGCTTTCAAAATCCATTCCGGAGATTTCTTCAAGTTCGCTGACGACTGTGTCGGGTCTTTTGGCACTTATGTTCATGCAGTTCAGGATAGGCTTTGACCTGGGTATGTGTCTTATCAAATCCATACTCTACAGCCTGCTGTGCGTATTTACGCTTATGCCATGCCTGCTTATGCTTTTCGGAAAATATATCGACAAAACAAAGCATAAAAGCCTTTTGCCGGATATATCGGGTCTCGGAAATGTAGTTTATAAGCTGAGAATGATTGTTCCGCCGATTTTTGCCGGAGTATTGATTTTGGGATATATTCTTTCATCAAAGTGCCTGTATACCTATGATGCAAATTCGTCGGAAACAAGCCGTAAAAACGAAACTCAAATAGCAAAAGAAACCATTGAGGAATACTTCGGACAGAAAAATCTTGCTGCGCTTGTTTTCCCGACCGGGGACTATGATACCGAAAAGCGGCTTATAGCGGAATTGCAGGGATGCGAGGAAGTGAAATCGATAACGGCGCTTTCGAGCATCGAGGCAAAGGACGGATATGTTCTGACCGATAAGCTGACACCGAGGCAGTTTTCCGAATTGGCGGACATAGATATAGACACAACAAAGCTTGTTTATGGGCTTTATGCTGCCGATCATGAGGAGTACAGCAAGCTGATATCAAATTTGAACGATTTCGGCGTGCCGGTGATAGATATGTTTACCTTTATTCATGATTTAAAGGCGGACGGGTATGTTCATCTTGACGATGATCTGGCAAAGGATATCGATGACCTGTACAATCAGTTGAATATAGCAAAGGCACAGCTTGTCGGAGATAAATATTCGCGTATGCTGGTCTACCTCAACCTGCCGGTCGAGGGTGACGAAACCTTTGCGTTTTTGGATAAGATCCATTCGATTGCCGCGAAGTATTACAATGAGTATTATTTTGTGGGCGATTCCACAAGCTGCTATGACCTTGCGGCATCGTTTGCGACGGATAATATTATCGTGTCGGTTCTGTCGATACTTTTCGTAATAATAATCCTGTTCTTTACCTTTAAAAATGCGGGACTGCCCGTGCTTTTGATATTGGTTATTCAGGGAAGTGTATGGATTAACTTTTCGGAATCCATTATCACCGGAAGTAATATATTCTTCCTAAGCTATCTGATAGTCAGCTCCATTCAGATGGGTGCAAATATTGACTACGCTATCGTAATATCGAGCCGATATATGGAACTTAAAAATACAATGGATGTGAAGAAAGCGATGAAAAACGCTCTCAGCTTTGCATTTCCGACTGTGCTGACTTCGGGAAGTATATTGGCTGCGGCAGGCTTTCTCATAAGCAAGCTTTCGACTGAGCCGTCGATTGTGGGCATAGGAACCACGCTCTGCCGGGGAACGCTCATATCAATGTTTTTGGTAATGTGCGTACTGCCGGAGATTCTGCTTTTGGGCGATACTATTTTGGTAAAGTCCGGAGTGAAAATCAAAAAGCCGGATATTGTTCGAAAAGAGACGGGACGGTTCTTTGTCAACGGGCGTGTGCGCGGAGTTGTAAACGGTTTTGTCGATGCCGAGATTCATGGACTTATACGCGGAAATATGGAAGCGGTTGTGAATATAGACAATATATCAAAGGAAACGGAGGGAGACGATAATGAAGTGTATGTTGTTGAAGAAAGCACCGATGAGAATGAAGACGATAAATAGAGTTACCGCTTTTGCATTGACTGCGGCGATGTGCGCGGCGTTTTGTCTCCCATGCGTTTTTGCCGAGGACACAATTTCTATAAAAAGCGCGGATGATTTTTATGATTTTGCAAGAAAATGCAAGGTCGATACATGGTCTCAGGGAAAGACCGTTTATCTTGAAAATGACATAGTTTTGTCTGAGGCGGAGTTTTCGACCGTACCGACCTTCGGCGGAAAATTTTGCGGAAACGGGTATACTCTGTCGGGAGTCAATATAAGCGTGAAAGGCTCAAATCAGGGACTTTTCCGATATCTTCAGCTGGATGGCGTTATTGAGGAACTTAATGTGAGCGGCACTGTCGCTCCGGACGGAACAAAGAAGAATATCGGAGGAATTGTCGGCGAAAACAGCGGTACAATTCAGAACTGTACCTTTAACGGAACGGTGAGCGGAAAAACCAATATCGGAGGAATTGCCGGCTATGTCACCGAGACAGGCAAGGTGACGGGGAGCAAATTCTCCGGGAGTGTAACGGGCGACAGCTACTCGGGCGGTATTGCAGGACAGAACTACGGAACGCTCGACGGCTGCGAAAACAACGGAAATATCAATACGACCGATAACGAGCAGGAAAAAACAATTCAGGATGTTCAGATTGACAATATAGATGATATCAGAAAGCCGGAGAATATCGATACTTGCACCGATACCGGCGGAATTGCCGGATTTTCCAAAGGCACAATCAAGAATTGTACAAATAACGGCGGCGTGGGATTTAAGTCGCTTGGCTATAACACCGGCGGAATTGTCGGCAGACAGTCGGGATATATTTTCGGCTGTACAAACAACGGGACGGTTTACGGACGAAAGGACGTGGGCGGAATCGTCGGTCAGGCGGAGCCGTATATTCTTTTGGAGTATACAAAGGACACGATAGAACAGCTTGACGGAGTCTTGGACGGAATAAGGGACATACTCGGTAAGCAGGAGCTGCTTTCGGACAATGCTTTGTCGGATGTTTTGGACAAAATAAACGGGAAGATGGGCAGCGTGACCGATTCGCTCGATTCGCTGTCGTCCGATGTGACAGATTATGCCGACGGCGTGTCGGGCAGTGTGGATGAGCTGACAGACAGACTCTACGATGTGCTGAACGATTCGGCGGCGCCTATCGATATGATTTCGGACGGAACGGGTAAGATGTCGGACGGAATCGGCGGTTTCAGAGAAAGCGGCGATTATCTCAAAACAATGGTTGACGATATGAAAAACGCAGCCGACGCGGCGAGCGGCGCAGGGGATGACATTTCGGACACAACGCATTTTCTTGCTCAGACCTTTGACGAGATTAAGGCGGCGTGTGACCTGCTGAACGACTCTGTATCCGATATGGATTATGGAATGAAGAAGCTGAAAAAGGCTGCCGAACTGCTCAGAGACGCGGTCGACGATAAGGAGGAAGCCGAAAAGCTTATCAAGGAGATTCTGGATTCGGTAGGCAGTATTCAAAAGGGTACGGATAAAAGCGGTCAGGCGCTGGAGGATGCCGCATCGAGCCTGGAGGCGCTGAAAGACAGAGGTCTTATCGGCAATGATCATAAAATTTCCGACCTTATCCGATATATCAAATACTTGGCACTTGCATATCGGGAGTTGGCATCATCGCTGCAATATATAAGCGACGCGCTTTTGATTTTGGTTGAGGATTTCAATGTGACTACAATCAGAGGAGCGATTAACACGCTTTCGAACGGATTCGATAATATGGCAAAAGCGGTGCGCTCGCTGGAAAAAAGCGGCGATAAGCTCAAAGCTGCACTCGATGAACTTGACGGCTTGCCGGACAGTGCAAGCAGCGCGGTTTCAAGCATGCAGACGGGACTTTCGCATTTGCAGGACGGCACAAAGGTTATTTCCGACAGTATCGATAGGCTTTCGGGAATAGTTACGGATTTTAAAAATAAGGAAAAAATCAAGCTGCCGTCAGCCTCGGATATATTCGGAGGCGACTTTGATTCGTTCTTTGACGGAGTCGATGATATTCAGTCGGAGTTTTCGAATCTGGGCGATGTTTTAAAGGATAAGAAAAGCAGCCTTTCATCCGAACTTGACAGCCTGAATGATGAACTTGGCTCACTCACTTCGATTTTGTCCGATGCATATGACGACCATGTTAAAGGCAGTGATGTTAAGGATGAGATTTACGAGGATGTTTCCGATAAGGAACTTTACGGCGATACCCGCGGAAAGGTGGCGCGCTCGGTCAATAACGGCGAGGTTACGGCGGATATCAACGGCGGCGGAATAGTCGGGTCGATGGCTATTGAATACGATTTTGATCCCGAAGACGATATCAAAAATAAGGGCGATAAATCGCTCAAATTTACATATAAGACAATGTGCGTGGTTCTGAGATGCAAAAACGACGGAGCGGTTAATCTTAAAAAGAATTACGGCGGCGGAGTTGTGGGAAGAATGGACTTGGGCAGCATTCTTTTGTGCGAGAACTACGGAGATGTGGCAAATGATGACGGCAGCTATACCGGCGGAATCGCAGGAATGTCGGACACGGTAATCAGAAATTCGGCGGTGAAGTGCGGACTTTCCGGCGGAGATTACATCGGCGGAGTTGCAGGCAAGGCAGATACGGTGTCGGGTTCTTATACGCTTGTGAATATATCGGATTCGGGCGAGTTTGCCGGAGCGGTCGCAGGTGATGCCGATAAAGATAAGTTAAGCAATAATTTCTTTGTCAGCGACACATGGGGCGGTATTGACGATATAACCTATACCGGAGCGGCAGAGAACACCGATATAGATGATTTTGTGAGATATGCAAAGGCAAGCTATGGAACGGATATTGTGTTTGAACTTGTATTTATGGCGGATGATAAAGAAATTTCGCGGCTGAACTTTAATTATAAGGATAAAATCCCGGAGGAGCAGATTCCGGCGGTGCCGGAAAAAAGCGGATACTACGGAAAGTGGAGCAGCTACAATTTTGATGAGGCAACTCATGACGCTGTTATAAATGCCGAGTATTACCGCGATATTTCGCTTGTGGAGTCGAGTCTCACCCGAGACAACGGGAAGCCGGTATTCCTGCTTTGCGGAGCGTTCGACGATAACGCGCGGATAAGCGCCGGAACGGTAAAAGAACCTGAAATGAAAAATGCAATCGATGCGTATGATGTGGAAATAAGCGGAGCGTATAACGATAAGCACATAGTGCGATATCTGCCGCAGGAAAAGAACAGCCGGGTTTACATTCAAAGCAGCGGAGCAAAGCCGCATCAGTTAAATACAAAGAAATTCGGCAGCTATCTGGAGTTTGAGACGACGGAAAAGAGCTTTACGATCTATGAGACGAAAATGAATTATCTTTCGCTTGTGCTGATAATATGCATAGCCGTAGGTGTTCTCGCAGCGGCGGCAGTTGTTATCAAAAAGAAAAGTGTAAAACGGCGTCGGAAATAAAGCCGGAAATTTAACGAAACGGTACAAAAAAAACGGAACACAAGGATTGAACCGACCTTGCGAAAGTCAGGTTTTTGGTCTGATTTTCGGGGGCATTATCCGAGTGTCCCGTTTTTTGTCTCTTAAAACATGTTCGGCTCGTTTTGACATACCACGATATTTGCTCCGAACACATTGCGGATTGCGATATCGCCTATTTTTACCGGGAGTGTCAAACGGGATTGGTTTATAATCTTCATGCAATCGAAAATTTTGTCTTTTGGAATTGGGCGGTCGGTCTTGACCGGTACCGGAATGCCGCTGTCGGAAATAATGGTCGAAGTTATCATTCTTGTCGGATTTGTGCATTCGTTTTTGGCATATTCCGCACCTCGGGGGCAGGTGTTGCCGCTTATATCGATGATTTTATCATGCTCGAGCGTCACCGATATGCTGCAGCCGAGGGGGCAGACGATGCATGTAAGTTCTCTTTTCATAGCAATTCAAACCTTTCGTTATCGTTCTATTTCAAGCCGCAGGGCTTTTGCGCCTGCCAGCATATCCTTTTTCAGGTCGATTTTGTTCATTTCTCCCGGCGCTGCCTTTAAAAGCTTTTTGGAATATATAACTTTGCCGCCGTTTTTCACAACAACCTTTACATTTTTAAATGTGTCGCATACTCGGAAGAAAATCGATAAATCCTTAGCGGCGGTAATTTTTTGCGGAACTGTGTAGCGGATTATATTGTCCGTCTTGATTTTTATGTCGGCGGAATCGTGATGCTCCGATTTTATATATGCCGCAGCCGCATCGCCTGCAATCTCAGCCTCGTCCGAAACAAAATCAACCAAGTCATGTACGTGAAGTACGTTTCCGCATGCGAATATTCCGCTAACCGAGGTCTGTCTGTCCTGGTCAACCACTGCTCCGCCGGTTATCCTGTCAAGGCATATCCCTGCGCTTTTGCTAAGCTCGTTTTCGGGAATCAAGCCGACCGATAAAAGAAGCGTGTCGCAGGGAATGAATTGCTCGCTGCCGGCTATCGGCTTTCTGTCCTTTCCGACCTCGGCGATTGTAACACCGGTCAAACGCTCGCTGCCGTGCAGCTTGACAACGGTGTGGCTGAGCAGCAGGGGAATGTCAAAGTCGTGCAGACATTGCTCGATATTCCGCGCAAGACCGCCGGAATAGGGCATAAGCTCGCAAACGGCGTGAACCTTTGCGCCTTCAAGCGTCATTCGGCGCGCCATGATAAGTCCGATATCGCCCGAGCCGAGAATTACAACCTCTTTGCCGGGCATATATCCCTTGATATTTACAAGCTTTTGCGCCGTTCCCGCGCTGTACACGCCGGCAGGTCGGCTGCCCGCAATGTTGAGCGCGCCTTTTGAACGTTCGCGGCAGCCCATGGCGAGAATTATCGCCTTTGCTTTAATTTGAAATATCCCGTCATTTTCATTTATAGCGGTGATAACCTTGTCATCTGTAATGTCGAGGACGGTTGTGCCGAGCTTGTAAGGGATATTGTATTCTTTTATTTTTTCTTCATATTTAAAGGCGTATTCCGGACCGGTCAGCTCCTCGCCAAACTTGTGAAGCCCGAATCCGTTGTGTATGCATTGCTGAAGGATGCCGCCCAAATGCTCGTCGCGTTCCAAAATCAAAATATCATTTATTCCTTTTTCGTATGCGGCAGCGGCGGCACTCATTCCCGCAGGTCCTCCGCCGATTATAACCAGGTCTGTCATTGTATTTCCTCCTTTGTTTTGCCGAATGTGATTTTTGAATTTCCGCCGAATTTCGTTACCGATTCGAAAGGAATGTCAAGCTCGCGCGATAAAATCTCGGCGACATGCGGCAAGCAGAAACCGCCCTGACATCGTCCCATGCCCGAGCGCGTCCGTCTTTTCACTCCGTCTATATCGCGTGCTCCGGGATTGGTGCAGATTGCTTCGATAATCTCGCCCTCTGTGACCGATTCGCAGCGGCAGACGATTTTTCCGAAAGTCGGATTCTTCTTTATAATTTCGTTTTTCTCGTCAAAATCGGCATTGCGGAAACAGTGTGCCGAACGGCGTATCGGATTGAAATCGGGATTTTTGTCAAGCTTTAAGCCGAGACCTCGGAGCAGCTCGACAATATATTCGGCAATCGCAGGCGATGCTGACAGTCCCGGGGACTCGATTCCTGCGGCATTGACAAAGCCGCCATGTGCATTTATTATGAAATCGCCGGTGCTGCCGACGGCGCGCAGACCGCAGAAAGACGTTATCGTTTTGCCGAGCGGCAGATCGGAAATGCTCCTCAATGCCTGTGAAATGATTTGAGAAAATCCCTCGGCGGTTGTGCCTTTGTCGTTTTTATCTTCCGAATCGACAGCAGTCGGACCGAGCAGAAAATTCCCGTCAACGGTGGGCGAAAGAAGTATACCCTTGCCATTTTCGGTCGGTGTGCTGAACAGAGTGCTGTCCGAAAGCATGCCGCAGTCCTTGTCCAAAAGAATATATTCGCCTTTTCGGGGGTGAATCGAGAAGGACCCGTCTCCCATAAGCTTGGCGATGCTGTCGGCAAAAAGTCCGGCAGCGTTTACGATATATTTTGCGCGGACCTCTCCGCCGAGGGAGGAGATTATGTAACAGTCGGACGTTCTTTTTATATCGGTCACTTCAAAGTTAAGTTTCAAATCCGCGCCGTTGTCCATCGCATTTCCGACAGCGGCTATGCAAAGCTCGTAAGGACATACTATGGCGCCGGTCGGAGCGTACAGTGCACAGAGCGCACCATCGGACAAATTCGGCTCTTTTTTGTGCAGTTCGTCTTTTTCGATAATCCTAAGCCCCTTAACGCCATTTTTTTCTCCGCGCTCCAAAAGCGATTGGAGCGTTTTGCGGTCATTATCACTAAATCCGATAACGAGTGACGCGTTGCGGCGGTATTTCACGCTCAATTCGCCTGTCACCGACTCCATCATTTCGGAGCCGCGGACGTTGAGTTTTGCCTTGAGAGTTCCCGGCTCTGCATCAAAGCCTGCATGCACAATTGCCGAGTTTGCTTTTGTCGCGCCCATTGCGACGTCGTTTTCTTTTTCGAGTATGCACACGCTGAGCTTGTATCGCATAAGCTCGCGCGCGGTCATTGCGCCGACTGCTCCGGCACCGATAATTGCTATGTCGTACATTTTTATAATCATTCCTTCCTGTGCCATAAGGCACAAAACTTAAGTCTGAAAGAAAATCGTTCGGATTGCCGCTTTGCAGTGAGCGATTGCGACCGAGCCCGAATTTTTAATTTGGCAACGAGTGCCGGTTCAGCAGCGTTCCAAATCTTTGATTTAGGTAACGTCACTGCTCTGTACGTGGGTACTTCGAGCTTTTGAAAATGGTGAGATTGGCGATTTTTTTCAGACTTTTTCTTCATACTACTTTACAAATTCATAAGAATATTATATAATAATAATCAACAAAAATCAATAATGGCGGCGATTAAGGAAAAAAATATATACAGCTGATGATGAATGCGCAACAATACGCAAAAATATCGACGGAAAGGAAAAATTATGTATAGTAACGAACGCGAAAAGGAAATTATGACTCTGCTTACCGAAAACGGATATGTAACTGTGGAATATCTTGCAAAAAAGCTTCATATAAGTCCGTCGAGCATACGCAGGGATTTGAAAAGACTGGAGCTGAAAGGGAATATAAATCGCAGCTACGGCGGAGCGGAGATTAAAAACTCGGTCAACCGTCAGATTCCTTTTTATCTCCGGAGTCACAAAAATACAAGAGAAAAATCGCAGGTGGCGCAAAAAGCCGCGTCGATGGTTAAAAGCGGTGACGTTATATTTTTGGACAGCTCCACAAGCACATTTTTTATGATAGAGTACTTGAAAAATATTAAGGATATAACTGTTATAACGAATAATATCGCGAGCATGACCTCACTTTCCGAGTACAATATCAACTCGTTTTTTGTCGGAGGGAGAATAAATTCGGAAAATCGGACCTGTACCGTCGGGGTAAAGGCAGAGGAGTTTATCGATTCCATGCATGCCGATTTCTGCTTTTTCTCGGTGCAGTCGCTGACGCGCGGAGGCGTGCTTTACGATTGCTACGAAAATGAGATAATGCCGCGGCGGCACATGATTCAAAATTCCGAAAAAAAGATATTTTTGTGCGACAGCAGCAAGCTGAATCATTTCTCGGCGTATAAGCTTTGCAATGTCTCCGAGCTTGATATGGTGATAAGCGATGTCAATATTAAAAGCTATCTTGACAAGGATTATCCGAGATTGAGATTTATGTAGACGAAATAAAATGCTGTGTTTTTACAGCGTTTTATTCCGAAAAAGTATACCGAGGTGTTATATTTGGGGGTGAGGATTATTTTTCGGCTTTTTTAAGCAGCATATTTTAAAAACATTGCAAAAGTTTAATTAATTCAGTGTTCATGCGAAAAATCGGCGTTTTGCCGATTTTTTTGTTTTGAAAGAATGCTAACAATCCACACATAAATGGTGATAATTTCTATTGAAATTTTTTGTATAGAGTGGTATAATAACAACAAGATATACAAAAAAATCATTCATTTTTTTTTTTTTTAATAATATTGCACAAAAAAAGAAGGTGCAATTTAAAGCACAAATATGGAGGTAGGAAATTATGCGGAAAAGTATTATGACAGCGGCAGCTCTGGCAGTTACGATTCTTGTTCAAAGCAATTGTATGGCGGCATACAATTCCGAAGTGAAGAACGGCAGAATATTCGTTACCGGAACCGAACTTTCGCCCGGGACGGTTATTAATCTGACAGCGTTTGCAAAGGGAACAGCGCCCGAAAATGCAAAAAATCTGATCGCCATGACCGAGGGCGTTGTCGGAGAGGACGGCACGTTTTCAGTGTCATTCGGCGTGAGGACCGACAAGAGCGAAACCAAGGATGCGGAAGCGGTTACGGTTTATATAAAGGAGCAGGGCAAAACTGTCGAAGCCATAGATGTGAATTACTCAATCAAGAGCTACAATGTGTTTATGGACAGCTTGAAATCGGCATCGGCGGAGGAGCTTGCAGCAATATTCGATAATCCCGAGTACAGAGAGGTTATGAATGAGTTTGGCATGAGCGGATATTTCGAAATAACATCCTCGAGTGTAAAGAGCGACACAATAAAGCTTTTTGCAGGGTGTCTCGATAAATCCGACATCACTCCGTCAAAGGTCAATTCGGCATACGAAAGAGCGTACGCGGTTGCGCTTTTGAACGCAAAAAGCGATGACGCAAAAAATGCAATATCGACGCTCAATCCCGAATTTGAAGGAACGGCGTTCAACTCGCTGACCGACGAGACTTTGAAACACTGGCTTGCATCGAATGCAAAGACAAGAATCTATTCAAGTGTTGACGAGTATATAAAAGCGTATGAGCTTGATAATGTTTTGTATATCATAAATAACGCAAAATCGGCAAAAATGGCGGAAACACTTGCAAAATACGCCGATAAGGCAGGAGTGGCAAACGATGCGTCGTATAAGAGTTACACTGCGCTTAACACAAGCAAGCAGGGCAGGGCGTCGGATGCGATGGTATCGGCTCTTTCAAAAAGCCCGGCGAAATCAAGCGCAGAACTTATCGATGTGATTAAGTCGGCAATAAACAGCGGATCGAACGGTTCAAGCGGAGAAAGCAGCAGCGGAGGCGGCGGCTCGTCCTCATCGGGCGGCAGCAGCGGTGTGTTCTCTGATGGAAACAAAAAGGGAAATATCACAATTCCGCCTGTGACAAAGACGGATGACGAAAAAACAAATTCATTCACCGATATGGAAAATGCGGCATGGGCAAAGGAAGCGGTTGACGCGCTTTGCAAAAAGGGCATTGTGAGCGGAATTTCCGAAACGAGTTTTGCTCCCAACTCGCCGGTAACGAGAGAACAGTTTGTAAAATTGGTTGTATCGGCAACGGGAGTTATGGACGATGGTGCAGAATCGGATTTTGCCGACGCGGATAAAAGCGCATGGTATTACAGATATCTTTCCTCGGGCGTGAAAGCCGGGATAGTGAGCGGAATTTCCGAAACGGAATTCGGTATAGGACAAGAAATCACAAGGCAGGATGCGGCGGTTATATTATATCGTGCGGCGAAGATTGCCGGATTGGATTTAAAAACAAAGGAAAAGCAGAATTTCAGCGATGCCGATCAAATTGCCGAGTATGCAAAAGAGGCGGTGGAAACGCTGTCCTCATGCGGAGTAATCAACGGAATGGGCAACGGAGAATTTGCTCCGAACTCGACTTGTACAAGAGCGCAGGCGGCACAGATTATTTACAGATTATTTTTCGGGAAGTCTGAATAAAATCGCACATAGCACAACTTTTTGCTCGGGGGAGCGAAGCGGCTGAATGGGAGTGAATGACAATTCAGTGAATTGTCAGAGCCATTCAGTGACCGAACCGCAGTGAGAAGTACACATGTACGGAGCAGTGGCGTTACCTAAATCAAAGATTTAGAACGCTGCCAAAATGGCACTCGTTGCCAAATTGAAAATTTGGACTCGGGCGCAATCGCTTTTTCAAACGGCAATCCGAACGATTTTCTATCGGACTTAAAATTCTGTGCACTACAGTATAGAAAGGAATGGTTATATTCATGAAAAAAATAATATCAATTTTACTGACGCTTACCATGCTTGGCACAATGGTAACAGCGGCGTTGGCAAAGGACAACGGTATGTCGGACAGTGAAAAATTCATGCAGGAGACCGAAACGCTTATAGATTTAGGCATTTTATGCGGTCAGGACATAAGCTCAGTCAAGCCGTTTTCCAAAACAAAGAAGTATCAGCTTGTGAACTACATCTACAGCATGTTCAACGACTGCGATTGCAGCGGTTCTTTTAGTCAGACAGCTGCCGAATTTGCCGCAAGCAAAGGAATAATCGCAAATGCGGCAGACTTAAAAACGAGTGATTCGCTCACAGTCGAAATGGCTGCAAAAATGCTTGTCGAGGCTCTCGGCTACGGCGCAATTGCAAAATCGGAGGGCGGCTGGCCGTCGGGATATCTCTCATATGCGCGCAAGCTCAACCTGCTTGACGGGGTGAGCGCGGCGAGCAGCGAGGATATTCAGCTGCACGACCTGGTTAAAATGCTCTATAATGCAATCGACTGCAATGCGGCAGTGCCCGATTCGATAACCGACGGGATAAAGTATGAGATATACAAGGGTGGTACAATTCTTGCTTATTACCGCGATATCTACAAGGCAGAGGGACAGGTAACGGAAAATTATTACACCTCGCTGTGGGGTGTCGGCAACATAGGCAAGGGACAGATTGTCATAGATTCCGATACGTACGAGGCAGGAGCAACCGATGCGGAAGAATTTGTCGGCTATCCTGTAAAGGCATACTACCGTGAGGGCAAGGGCATTTCGACATCGGAAATTTTGCACATCGAGAAAAATTACAAAAAGTGCACCGAAATCACTATAGATGCGGCAGATGTCGTTGATGTGGACGAAAAGCTGACAAAGGTTACATATTTGAATGACACCGATGCTCAAAAGTATGCATCACTTGAAAATGTCAAGGTCATCTGCAACGGTCAGCTTTATGCCGACTGCACCGCAGAGGATCTTATGGGCGAAAAGGGTACGCTGACTCTGATCGATTCGGACAACTCGGGAAGATATGATATCATTCGTGCCGATCTTGAAGAAACGGTTTTGGTCGACAGCATAAACAAGACCGAGAAGAAAATCACCAACAAGCTGCAGTATACAGGCGCGCTTGCGGAGCTTGATATAAATGTGAGCAAAAACGACGGCGAGCTTTCGATAACGAACGGCAGCGATACGCTTTCGATAAATGATTTGACTGAATGGGATGTGCTTTTGGTTTCAAAATCAAAGGGTGAATATCGCCCGATTATAAATATCCGAGTATGTGCGGAAGGCATGGTCGGCAGTGTGGACAGCACCGATTTTGATGATGAAAGCGTAGTGATAAGCGGCGAAAAGTACACGCTTTCCGACGCATTTATGAACGCTAAAAAGGATAATTTCAAATATGCGGAAATTATCGGCGGCAAGGAGTACACGTTCTATTTGAACAGTGACAAAGAAATCGTTGCTGCAAAAATAACCGTTTCGACCAACATGCGTTTCGGATATGCGCGTAAAATGGTTTATGACGAGGATATGGATTTTAAAGTGTACATTCGCTTGTTCAACGAGGAACAGGACTGGATAACTTACGAGCTTGCGCCAAAGGTATCCTACAACGGAAAGAGCAGAAAGGCGGAGGACATTTACAATCTTGAAATGACAAAGGGCGGCGGCTCTTTTGAAATGGGACTGGTTCAGTATCAGCTCAACGACGATAACAAGATAAAAAAACTGGAAACTCCGATAGCTGACAACGGAAATACCGAGAGTCCGCGACTCAGATTTAAATCAATAAACGGGCAGTACAGATACAATGACAACTCAATCGGCTCAAGATATTATTTAAACGGCGGCAAAACAAATTATTGGCTGATTCCATCAGCTGCAAACCGTGATAACGAGACGCTTTACAAGCTCACAACCGACAGACTTTATCTTGAAAAAGACTATAACTATGATTTTACAGTCTATAATCTTGATGAATACAACTTCAGCGATAACGTGACTGTTGTCAAGGATGTGTCAACCGAAACACCGAGCGGAAATTTCTTCACAGTTTCAAAAGTGGTTTCGGAGGTGGCAAGCGACGGAGATTTGAAGCAGAGCATTGTCGGCGCTTATCAGAATTACGACAAAATGCAGCTGACAGCCGAGGAGTTCGGCATGTTTGATGACATCAATCCGGGCGACGTACTGACCGTAAACCCGAACCAGAACGCGGTTATCGGAAGCCGCGGCGGCTATGCTGTCCAGTACAAAATCAAGGACGGCAACGTGTTCTACAACACCGATGACCTCTATACAAAATTTGCAAGAATGTCGGGTGTTATAGTAAAGGTTGACGGCGAAAAGAGAAGAATGATGATTAACAACGGCAAGGAAATAATCGTGCGCCGCTGCTTGGATGAGCCATATACTGTCATATATAATAAGGATACGAAGATTATCGAAAGAGGCAGCATAGGCAAGCTGAGTGCCGGAGATTTCATAGTATACCGCGAGTTCTGGGGAAATATAACCGACATTGTGGCAATAAGAGAGCCTAAGGACTAAAGGGAGGAATTTAGCAGTGAAAAGAAGAATTTTTGCATTACTGACAACGCTTGCATTGTCTCTTTCGGCTATGCCGCGGGCAGGCGTATCGGCGGCAGCCGATGTGCAGGATTATTATCCGAGGAATTTCATGGCGACCGATAACCATGTATTTTGGGAGGGATGTGCTCAGATTTCGTGGTTCAATCCGGCGGAAAAACCGGAGAAAATTGAGCTTTATTCAAACAGTCCCGCTCAGGCGGCAGGAGAATATGTGCTTGTCGGCGATGATTATGACACAACGGCAAATGCATCGGTGGTAACAACTCTGCCGACCAAAAATTGGAAAAACTTCCCGAGACCGAACTGGTACACTTTTAAGCTGGTATCGATATTTGCGGACGGGAAAACAACCGAGCAGCTGATTGATTACTATGTGCCGATTGATACAAGCTATGACGGCAAGTGGTCGGTGACAAAGGATGTTTCGGACGATTTTAAGACGGTTGCACAGCGCGGCGGCTGGTGCTATTCACAAGCAAATCAGAATTATGACATTTTCCCGATGGGAACGGCTCTTGTTTACGAAAACGGCAATCCTGCATTAAAGGTTTGGTCAAATGCGCATGTTTCGGATCATGTTGATGAGGTGCGTGACGGGAAAACAAATAATTCCGGAAACTATTTCGGGAACTTAAACCTGAAAACAGTTTTGCAAAGCGGTGTGAACTACGATATTTCATTCAGGTATAAAACAAATGGCATAGAAAATCTTGCATTGCAGGTGAACAACAAAGAGGTAAATACTGCTCTTGCCAACACTGACGGCGAATGGGTTGATTTTTCAAGGACGTTTACTTCGCGCGGAGGAAATTTGCTGAGCTTTGAATTTAAGCTCGGCAACGAGGAGCTTTTGCTTGACGACATTGTTGTTAAAAAGCAGGGAACCGATGAAAATCTTGTCTCGGACGGCGATTTTTCAAAGCTTTCGGCATCGGCGCCAAAGGATGTTACCAAGGCATTAAAGGCTGAAAAGGACGGCAAAATCAATCTCACATGGGTTGACTCGGCGGATTCAATCGGAGCAAATGTCTATAAAATAGAAAATGGCACAGAGATAAAGAAAGCCTTTGTGCGAAAGGATAAGCAGAGCGTAAGCTTTGAAGGCAGCGAGAAAGACCGATATATTGTAAAGGCTGTCAATGCAAGAGGCGCAGAGGCAGAGGGATCGGAGTGCATGATTCCGACCTACAGCGGATATGAAATGGCGGCAGCTGAGCTTATGGCAATGCCGTCCGGCAAGGCAGGCGATATTCTTGTAACATGGCGAAATGCAAATTGTCCGACAATAACCGGCATCAGCTTAAAGGATAAGGACGGCAATGTGATTGCAAGCAGCGCGGACGGCAATTTTTCGACAGCGGCAAATGCGCTTTGCACGTACACTGTATCGGGACTTGAAAATTACAGCTATGAAAATTATACGCTTTCGACCGAAACAAAGTATGGCAGCATCGAACAGCAGATTGCCGGCACGGCAATACCGCTGACCGATTCGAGTTATGCCTGCAATATACCGCTGACCGATAAAATGACGGTTAAACTGACAGCGCCGGATATTAATAAAGCTCTTGTTCAGGCACGTGCATCGATTGTAAATGACGGCGGAAGCAAGGCTGTTAAAATTATGAACAGTATTGAGCAAAGAATCGGTAATGTATGGTTGGAAATCAGTGCTCCGGACGACAGCATGGAGCTTAAAGCATCGACCAAGTACAGACTGGAGCTGAGATACAAAGGCTCGGGCTATGCATGGCAGAAGATATATGTCCACGACCAGAGCAGAGACTTGGGTGGTGTGGATCTCTTTACAGGTTCAAAGGAAACAATTCCCGAGTGGAGAAACTTTTCAAAAGAGTTCAAAACCGACAACTCAAACGGAGGTCAGGGTATAAGAATAATGATGGAGGGCGTAACCGACGGTCCGCTTTGGATTGACGATATTAAGCTTACCGAGGTCGAGACCGGAGACGTTATTTTTACCGAAAACTTTGAAAATCCTGCCGGAAAATGCGATGTCGAAATTATTAATCTTATCGCAGAACCGAAAGACAGTGCGGTTAAGCTTTTGTGGAGTGCGCCCGGCATGGAGGACGAAAGCGCCAAAATCATAAGAATTTATGCCGAAACGGCAGAAGGAAAATATCTTGCCGCAACGGTGTCGCCGTTTGATTCGGAGATTGAGATTAAAGGACTTGAAAATGAGGAGGAATATACCTTTACATTTGACGCAATCGACATCAACGGATATACCTCCGATACATACGAGGTAAAGGCAATGCCTCACGCAGCTGATTACAAGGTTACCGATGTTACGCTTTTGGATAAGAACAACAACGCGGCGGATAAGCTTGCAGCAGGTGATTACACTGTATCGGCAAAGGTTAAAAACAACGGCATGGGCAGTGCGTTCACCGCGCAGGTTATAGTATGCCTGTACGACGGCGACACGCTCTACGACGCAAAAAGCTCGCCGGTTACAAAAATATCCGAGACCGACTGGAGAAAAAATCCGACCGAAATCGTTACCGATAAGATAACCGTTCCGAGCGGAGAGAATTTCACATTAAAGGCATATATCTGGGACAGCATAAAAGGAATGACAAAGCTTGCCGATACATCCGAATATAAATAAGGATGCATAAAAACGAATCACCGGCATGGAAAAAGCTATATCTTTTTCGATGTCTCTGAAATAAAAAATTATTTAGAAAGAAGGAAAAAACATGAAAAAACAAATTATTGCGCTGCTATCGGCAGCAACAATGCTTGGTTCGGCTCTGCCGATGGGCATGGCAGGTGCGGCAGGCTCCGAGAGAGACTATTATGCACGCGGATTTGCGGCAACCGATAATGGAAACTTTTGGGCGGGCTGCGCACAGATTTCATGGTTTAATCCGGCGGAAAAGCCGGAGAAGGTATCGCTTTATGCAAGCGGAGCGGTTCAAGGCGAGGGCAATTACGTTTTGATTGGCGATGATTATGACACAACAGCCAATGCATCGATTGTGACTACTTTGCCGACAGTAAACTGGTCAGTTACCCCGAGAGACGGCTGGTACAACTTCAAGCTTGTGTCTGCCTTTGCCGGCGGCAAGACGACCGAGCAAACCTTGGATTTTTATGTCCCGGATGTTAATAAGCCGAACGACTGGTCGATTTCAACTGATATTTCGGACGATTTCAAGACGATTGCACAGCGAGGCGGCTGGTGCTATACGCATGGAGCAGGTCAAAATCATGACTTTTTCCCAATGGGAGCATCGGTAGTTTACGAAAAAGGCAATCCGGCGCTTAAAGTTTGGTCGAATGCACATATTATAGACAATGTTGATGAAACACGTGACGGTGTGACAAATAATTCCGGAAACTATTACGGAAACCTGATATTAAAAACAGCCGTTGAATCCGGCGAAAGCTATGATGTTTCGTTCAGATACAAGGCAAAGGGAACGGAAAATATCCGCACCAAGGTCAACGGCAGTTGGCTGGACGGAAATATCGAGGATACAAACGACGAATGGGTGAATTATTCGGCAACCGTTACATCGGCAGTGTCAGCGGGTATGCTGAACTTTGAATTCAAGGTTGGCAATGAAGCTTTCATCATCGACGATGTCGTTGTGAAAAAGAACGGAACAGACGAAAATCTCCTGTCCGACGGTGATTTTTCAAAGTTAGCCGCAACAGCTCCGGCAGATGTTACACGTGCAAACAAGATAGTAAACGGCGGCAAATCAATTCTGTCGTGGATGGATTCGGCAAATGCAACAGGTGTAAACATCTATAAGGTTGTAAACGGCGAGGAAATAAAGGTTGCATATGTCAGAAACTCAAAACAGACAATCACTTTTGACGGCGATGGTGAGTATATCGCAAAGGCAGTCAATGCTAAAGGCGCAGAGTCGGCAGGTGTTAAATTTGAAACTCCGAAATATTTACAATATGAAATTGCGGCAGAGGATTTTACGGCAACAACAACAAGAAACGCAGGTCAGCTTTTGATTACGTGGAAAAACTCGGCGGCAAAGGATATTCAGAGCGTTACGCTCAGCGATTCGACCGGTAGTGTCATCGGCAGCTACAGCACAGACCCCGGTGCATTCAACAGCCAATTAATCAATGATTTGACAGATTATATGTACTATACTTATACTCTGACCACCGTAACAAAATCGGGTGACAAGATTGAGCAATATGTCAGCGGCACACCTTTTGCAATGGATAATAACGTATGGAGCACCACAAGCGACATAACTTCAAAAGTAAAAATTCATCGCAGCAGAGGCACTTTGCTTTCATGCATACACCCCGAGATTTTGTCGGAGAACGGAAACACATATCTTAAGGTGCAGAATGAGAATACATCGGCAGGATTCGGCTACGGGTTCGTAAGACTCAATGTAAATATGGAGCCGGAAACGACATATACTTTAAGCTATAAGGTTAAAGGTGCTCTGCCGAATTGGGCAAAAATCTGGATATACAACGGCGCAGACTGCCGCCAGGAATGGGCAGGTGCAGGCGGTGTTGTCAAGTTTGAAAACTGGACGGAAAAATCTCACACATTCACAACAACATCGGCTGCTCAGACAAGGTCAATAGAATTTGAGCTTAACGGAATATCGAACGGCTTGCCTGTATATATGGACGACATTGTTCTTAAAAAGGGAGACACCGTTGTATATAGCGAGGACTTCGAGGGAACTGAAATTCACTATCCGCAGACTGTAAACAATGTAAGTGTTAAGGCAAAGGACGACTCGGCAGTGCTCAGCTGGGACGCTGTAAGCATGGACGACGGAGAGGCGAAGGTTGTCAGAGTATTTGCAGAGCAGGACGGACACAGATATCTTGCAGCGGTTCTTCCCCCGGATGTGACAACGTGTGAGATTAAGAATCTGAACGGACAGTACACATTTGCACTGGATATCATGACAGAAGAGGGAAACAAGTCATACGAGAGAACGGTTTCGGCAAATGTAGAAAAGATTTATAAGGTAACAACTCCGGTTCTTACCGATGCGGCAGGCACGCCGATTACAGCCGACGCAATTGCGGCAGGCGATTACAAGGTAAGCACAGATGTTACGAACTATGCCGCAGGTGACAATTTCTCGGCTCAGGTTATTGTTGCACTGTACGACGGAACAACCTTTGTGACCTCAGCGGTATCGAATGTTGAGGCAATTGCGGAGGGAGAAAGTACAGCTGTTGAAAGCGGAACAATAACAGTTCCGGAAACAGAGGGACACAACTATGCACTTAAAGCTTTTGTATGGTCAAGCTTGTCGGGAATGAAACCGCTTTGCGGAGATAAGGCATTTTTTGAATAAAGCATATTCAATTGTAAATTTATATTTTTGCAATTGCCTGAAGTAATATAAAAGGGGGACAGTAAAACGGAATCGCTCTGTCTCCCTTTTCCCTCACGAAAACGAAAGGACGTAATATGAAAAAGAAAATAATCATACTGCTGACAGTTTTTGCGATGGCTGTCGGCTGCATGCCGCAGGCTCTTGCCGAGAGCGAAACAACGTGGCTGTTTTCGGATTTTTCCGAGAGTGTGCATATAAATGTTACCGATAAAAGCTGCGCCGACGGTATTGTTACAATAACAGGCATTGCCGACCGCAGCGAATATGTATCGGCAGCGGTATATTCCGGCTCGGATATACAAAACGAAACCACGCTTATAGCGATAGGACAGACCGCTGCGGCTGCGGACGGGAGCTTTAATTTAAGTCTCGGTCTTGCCGAGGGGACGGTTAAAGGAACTGTGCTTTTATCGAGCGGCGGTAATGAGCCGATAAGCGCTACGCTTATACAAAATAGCAACAATGCTCTGGTGGACGAGCTTGAAACGATGAAAGAAAAACTTTCCGCACTGGCAGCAAAATGCGAGGCAGCAGGGATTCCGATAGATTATGCAAAGGTGAAAACGACCGTTGTCGATAAATTCACTCAATTTTTAAACGAGGATTTGGCAAACGGTGAGACGTCGAGAGTCACAAGCCATTTCGAAGTTCTGCAAAAGCTCTATAATGAAGCATATGCGGAAATGTCGGCATATCTTTCGGGAGACAAAATCCCGGAAAGCGTACCGAGATATGTAACATCGGCAAACGGCGAGAGAATAAGCGGAAGAACAATCGTTGCCGACACTATGCAGGACGGCACGATAAAGCAGCGTCCGATATTTTACGTGGGCTACGGTCATTGGGATTATGCCGAGAGCAGCGTGGATTACTTTGACGATATGGGCGTGAATTTCCTGCATGCCGAAACAGGTCCGGACAGAATCCTGTTCCACCCCGACCCGGCAAAAGACTGGTCGTTTGTGTCGGGCGGATTTTTAAAGGAAGGCTCAAAAATTGAACTTGCGCCGGGAGAGGGCGTAAACGGCTGTGCTGTCAGGATAGTGAACACAACTACAAAGGATACAACGAGCGGCGCAACTCACCCCTACGGATATTTGGGAATAAGTCAAAATATTGAAGTGGAGCCGAACAAGACATATAATTTCAGTTTCAAAATAAAAGGTACGGGAATAGATACCGGTGCAAGCTACTATCAGATTGGCAGCAGCGGCAGATACAAATTCTCACAGAGCGAATATGACACCTTTACAAAAATCTCCGGGCAGTACAAGACCGGAGCAAACGAGACTTCGATAACAATCCGAGTTATAGCGGAAAATCCGAATAATGAAATTTTACTTGATGATTTCAATGTAAATAAAATCTGGACGAGCAAAAATCTCATCTCAAACCCCGGATTTGAGGAGGGCGAGGGAGATAAATCGAATTTGCGTGACGGTTTCAAGATTGGCTATGACGAGATAAACAGATTAAAAACCGTCCTCAAAAAGGCGGAGGATAACAACGTTGCGGTTGCGCTTTTGCTCTCACTGCACTACTTCCCGGCGTTTGTGACAGCGGAGGATTCGGACATGGACAACAATGGTCTGATATACACATCCTTTATGCCGGTGAATCCGACTCATCCAAGGGTTCAGGAGGTTTATGAGCTGTTTGTAAAGATACTCATGGAGGAGCTGGGGAACTATAAATCGCTGGAGAGTATAGTTCTTGCCAACGAGCCTGCATTTGTTGCGGGTCATGGCGGCAGAGGAAAGCCGAACTATTACTATCTGCCGCAGTTCAGAGAATTTTTAAAAAACAAATACGGCACAATTTCGAATCTCAACAGCCGCTGCAAAACCGATTATGCAAGTTTTGATGAGGTGAATATGCCCGAGTGGGGCAGCATAAGAAAGGGAACAAAAACCAAACTCACCATTGATTATATCGAATTTAACGATAATATAGTGCTGAGTTTTCATAAGTATCTGTCCGAGGCTGTCAAGGCGGAAAAGCCTGACATGAAGGTGCAGACAAAGATAATGGCATATCTGCATCAGAATGCCGGAGATGGCACAAATGTGCGGTCGGAAAACGGAAATGAGTATGAATCGCTGTCAAAGGTTCTTGACTTGAACGGACATGACGGCGGCGCGTCACCGGGCAAGGAGGACGCTCCGTTCGAAGCGCTGCTGCAATGGTTTGATTTTCAGCGGTCTGTCAAGGACGCACCGATGTTCAATATGGAGGATCACTCCATGAGCGGCGATTATTCGGCTGATAAGGCAAAATGGATTTACGGCTACTTGTGGCAGGGAGCAATCCACGGCAGGGGCGGAACGGCGCTGTGGCGTTGGACACGTGACGAAAAATCCATGACAAGCTTTCAGACGGATACCAATTTTGCTACAAGACCTGCCGAAACAGCGGCTGTCGGAAAGGCAGCGTTGGATTTAAACAGATTTGCCGAGGAGATTACCGCTATCGAAAAAAGAAAGGCACATGTTGCAATTTTCTATTCGGATAAGACAAATTGCTGGAACAATAACTATTTAAATGCACTTTACAAAAGCTATTGCGATGTGATTTATTCGGGACAAAAGGTGGATTATATCACCGAGTATTCGCCCGAGAAAATGAACAGCGGAGATTATGATTTACTTGTTGTTCCGTATGCGACTTGTGTTCCGAAAAAGGTGCTTGAAGAAATTATCACCTTTAAGAACAACGGCGGCAAGGTCGTCCTGACCGAATTTGGCTCGGGCGGTGCACTGTCACTGGACGAGTATGGAACTCAGCACGCCCCAAGTATTGTTTCGGAGGCAAGAAACGGCTGCGAGATTGTGAGATATTCGTCTCAGGGGGCGTGGTATAACGACGACTGGAATGTATATGACGCAGACGGAACGGTGTCAAACAAGATACGCTCGATGATAAGAGAGTATGTGCGTGACGCGGATTTGCTTCAGGTTAAGGATGCCGCAACGGGCGAGCTTATTGACAGAGCGGAATACGCTTGTGCCGAGGACGAAAACGGAGACGTTATAGTGAATATTTACAGCTTTGACACTGAAAACGAAAAGAATATCAATGTTTACTATAACGGAAATAAGGTGACTTCCTCGACAGAGCTTATTTCGGGCGAGGATATTGGCGAGAATATAACTCTCAAGCCTTATATGCCGCTCCTGTTAAAGCTCGGCGGAGTGCAGAAGAAGATAAAGACCGTTGTGAGTCTTGCCCAAAGGGTCGGAGACGGTGTTGAGATTACAAGCTATAATCTTAAAAAGCCGATGTCGGGAACAATTGCCGCAAGCTTTGAAATTCCGAAAAATATGTTTGACGGAAGCAGACCGGTAAAGCTTGTTATCGCATCGTACGAATCCGGAAAAATGACAGGCTGCACTGTGAAAACGATAACGCCGGGCAGCGAAGAAACAATGGCAAAAGTTTTGCTTGATGTCGGGAGCGTATCGGAAAATACAAGGATAAAGACCTTTGTGTGGAGCGATGACATGAGGACGCTTGCCGATAAGACAGAGCTTTAAATATGACAGACGAAAGAAAGCAATCCGAACTTCGATTTTGAGAAAGTTTCGGCTCGGAAAAGCCGGCGGCATCGCCTGTTAAAGGCGAAAATCCGAAATTACGGCTTTTCGCATCGGCTCGGATTACATTTCTTCGAATAGGGTGGGAACGAAAGAAAATGTTTATACCGTTTTTTGCGGTGCGCACCGGAGCATTGCACAAGGACGGCAGGCGCTGCTGCTCTCATTTTCTTTCCAAGGTCGGGATAATGCCGGAGGCGGCAGAGGTTAAACGGTGGAAGAAGCCTGCGCATTTTTATACAGCTTATACTCTGTGATGACAACACAGTTTTACTTGCTCCTCATAAGCTTTGAAAATGCGCCGGGTTTCTTTCAAAAAAAACAGGATTGTGCCGCGGCGAGATGCGGCAGAATGGAGAGTGAAGATGGACATTAAAAGAATTTTGGCAAAAATCATTGCCGGCGCTATGATATTCACTTCGGCAGCGATACCCGAGCTGCCGCAAAGGGCAGCCGCAGCAACGGTTACGGGCTGGTCGGTCGGCAAGGGCGCTACGGGTGATGCGGACGCGGACGGATATATCGACACCGAGGTTAAATACAGCGGAACGGGTTCGTTCAAGGCGTGGAATCACTCAAAGG
Source organism: uncultured Clostridia bacterium (assembly GCA_934486735.1). Classification (GTDB taxonomy): domain Bacteria; phylum Bacillota; class Clostridia; order UBA1381; family UBA1381; genus CAKSQL01. The sequence goes on from CAKSQL010000021.1 coordinate 37,373, forward strand.
ACGCTCCGGGCGTGGACAAATACGCTACAATCGCAACCGTTGTAAACGGAGTGAAAAAGGGTAAGACATATAAATGGGGATTTATGGCGAAGAGTCTTAATTCAACATATACTCAAGCATATATCGACTGGGGACCTCCGCGCATAAGCCTTCAGCCGTTCAGCGGCACGTATGACTGGACGCCGTATGAGTTTACTTATACCCATACCGGTGACGCAAGCCAGGTAACATTGAGAATAGCATTTGAAGATTATATAGAGGCATTTTGGATTGACGATGTGTACTTTTATGAAATAGAGGACGGAGCGAGAGTCGGAAAAAACCTTATCACAAATCCGGATTTTGACGAGGCACCGATCGTGGACGATATCAAAAAGGATAATGTTGAGCCGGTTTCGTCAATGGTTCAATACCTTGAAAAATCGGGAATGATACCGATTTATAAAGCAGATTCAATTACAATAGACGGCGATTTTTCCGACTGGGACGAAAAATTTGACCGTATTCCGATGAATCAAGCAGTAAGCATTGGCGGTGGCAGGGTGGATATGAGCGCATCGATTGCATTGGCATGGGACGACAAATATCTGTACATAGCAACAGAGGCGGACGATGATAAGCATGAGGCTATATCGGGCGGAAGTTTCTGGATGGGCGATTGTATGCAGGTATCGCTTTCGCAGGATATCCCCGGGAGAGTCTACGGAACAGAGATGGGCTTTGACTACATAAAGGAGACAAACGCAAGTGAGGTAAATCAGCAGGAGCACCCCGATATGCAGTTCAAGGCACAGATGGACGGAACGGTTATCAGATACGAAATTGCAATTCCGTGGGCACTCGCATTCGGGGAAAGACCCGAGTCGTGCCTGTTCAATGCACTTGTAAATGATACCGATGACGGCTCAAGAAAATATTGCTTAGAACTTGACCCGAGGGGTATCTCTTATGACAAGAGTGCGGTTACAAACCCCAGATTGGTTATGTATGATAACCCGAGCGATGTTCCTTTTATTTCGAGTGTATCGGGCCCGGTTTCGCTCCCGATAAACAGTGAGGGAACATATCAGGTGTCGGTGTTCAATACATCGGATTCCGAAAAGACCTTTAAGATAACAAGGGATGATGCAGACGAGACAGAGCTGACCCTCGGTGCACATACAAGCGGCGCTGCCGAGATTAAGCATAATTTTGATAAATCAGGAAATGTCACGCTTAACTTTAAAACAACAGACGGCGAAAATGAGCAGAGTATGGCAAAGGTTGTCAATGTAAGCTTTGACGAGAGAGTTCCCTCAAAGGAGGAAGCCGAGCAGATGCTCCAAAAGCTTGACAATTATGTCAAGGACATCGAGCCGCTGATGACAGAGTGTGAGTTTATGGGCTATGACCTCGTTTACGAGAAGTCGGACGCATATCTTTTGCAAAGATTTGCCGAGCTCAACCGAAGCAAGATTGAAGCGGGGAATTACAATTTCATCACATACCAATATACAAAGCTCACCGAGATATACGAGAATCTGAAAAAACAGCTTGAGGGCATAATAAAAGGCGAGATAACGCCGTTCGATGTTCCGCAGATGGTGACATCGGATGATAAGGATATAATCGACGGACAGAGCTTTATAAGAGATGTTGAATATCAGGGCAAGGTTTCGAAAAGACCGTATTTCTATGTGGGTACGGGACACTGGAACTATGTCTGGAACGATTTGGAGAATTTAAAAACTCTCGGATATGACTATATTCATATAGAGATCGGACCTAACTCGGTTATCTATCCGGAGTCGTTTGCTGCAAACTGGAATGTCCATGTATTGGGAGCAGTACCGGACTACAGCGTGGAATTGCAGGAAAAAGAGGTTCACAACGGAAAATATGCAGCGAAAATTGTGAACAATACTCCGTATAACTACAATAACTTTGTTACGGTGCGTCAGACTGTCAAGGTTGAGCCGAACACCGTATATGAATTCGGAGTATCGGCAAAGGCTACCGATGCGCCCAATTCGCTCAAGCTTAATTTGGGTTCGATGCCCTATAACGACAGAATATCGATGGGCGGAACGTACGGTTGGACAGACTACAGCGGAACATATATGTCAGGTCCGAATGACGAGACGATGGATCTTGTCATAACATCGGATGCGCCCGTCCCGGCATTCTATTTTGACGATGCGTATGTCAGAAAGCAGGGCGACGATAAAAACCTGCTGAAGAATGAAGGTTTTGAGGAGGGGTCAAACGATCCGGATTCGATAGGCGACGGGATGAAAGCGGTTTATACTAATATAGAGCGGCTGCAAAAGGTATTCGAAAAGGCTGAGGAGCTGGATATGTCGATAGACCTTTTGATCACTCCGCACTATTTCCCGACCTTCCTTGCAACAAAGGATCCGACAATAAACGACGGCGGCAAGGTGCCGACTCAGTTTATGCCTTTCAATCCGACACACCCGACAGTGCGCAAGGTTTTGGAAAAGTATATAGAAATACTTGTTCCGATGGTCAAGGACTATAAGTCACTGCAATCGATTGTACTTTCAAACGAACCGGCGTGGAACTCGAATCTGGGAACATATTATCTGCCGGCATACAGAGATTATCTCAGAGAAAAGTATAATAACGACATAAATGTCTTAAATGAGGCATACGGCGGCAGCGAGTATAAGGACTTCGACAGCATCGGATGGCCGAGAAGCATGAATGCGTCAAAGTCGTGGAATGACTACACAACCTTTAATAATGCGATTTTGGCAGAATATCATGCATATCTTGCCGCAGCAGTAAGAAAGATTGACCCGACAATTCCGCTGCACACAAAGCAGATGATGACAATGCTCGGCGGAAAACCGAGCTGGAACAGACTTGAAACGGCGAGTGACTACGAGCTGTGGCTCGATTCGCTGGATATCAACGGAAACGACGGCGGTGCGGCAGGCTTCAACAGCGAGGACGCAGGCAACAGAGGTATATTCGTGCTTGAAAGCTGGTACGATTATCTGACCTCGGTTAAGGACGCTCCATGTGTAAACAGTGAGGACCATATTCTTTCTGCGACCGACGTCATGAACTACGGAGAATTTGTTCCGGATCAGGTGGCGGCTCAGGTTTGGCAGGGTGCTGTGCACGGCAGAGGCGGCACGAACCTGTGGCTGTGGGAGGTAAAAGAGTTCGGTGAGAACAACTCACTTCTCACCAACAGACCTATGGTTGTTTCCAAAACAACAAAGGCAGGCTTTGACTTGAACCGCGCTGCATATGAAGTGACAGCGCTGCAAAAGACAAAGCGCCGCGTTGCAATCATGCAGAGCAACTACACAAACCAGGCATCGGACAACACCTACAACGCATACGCATATACAAATAAATGTGTATTGTTAAACGGTCTGCGCCCGTTCTGGCTGACCGATAGGAATTATAAAAATATCCATAACTATGATTTGGTAATTCTCCCTGACACAATTTGCGTATCGGATGAAGCCTTTGCCGAAATCAAGAAATATGCCGAAAACGGCGGAAAGCTTTTGATACTGGGCAAGAATGCACTCAGCATGGACGAAAACAGCGTCAAAAGAGACGAGGCAGAGGTTCAAAAGGTGAAAGACCTTGCCATGGATGTTGTAAATGTTGCATATCTCGGATATCTGGTGCAGAACCTTGACGAGGTAAGAGATGCGATTGAGAATGCAATTTCAACGGCAGGACTTGATACAATTATTGTGCGCGATGCCGAAACAAATGAAAAGGTTGATACTGTCGAATGGCTTGCAGGGTCGTATGACGGAGACTTGGTTGTGAATCTCCACAACACATCTATGGAGAGTGACAAGACCGTCTATATCGAAGTTGACGGCAAGAGAATAGACAGCTTCCGGGAGTTGAGAAGTGATAAGGAATATGAGGACGGAGTTATTACTCTCAAAACCTATCAGCCTGTTATTGTCAAGTTTGATATTGATAATCCGTTTATCGATACCTACGGGCATTGGGCAAAGGATACGATAACATCGCTTTATCAAAAGGGCATTGTAAACGGACGCACAGCGAGTGAGTTTGATCCTCAGGCATCGCTCACCGGCGGCGAAATTGCAACGCTCATAGCAAAAGCGGCAGGAATTGAAATAAATGCTGCCGACAGTGATAAAAACTGGTATGACGCGGCTGTGAGAGCGCTTACCGACGCAGGCATTGCCGACGGCGAGCTTGACGAGCCGACAGCGGCGGTAACGCGTGAGAGCATCGCAAAGCTTTGCGTAAGAGCGATTGAGTACAAATCGGGCAATGAAGCAAAGGGCGGAACAATATCTTATTCCGATAAGGCGGATATTTCAGCCGATAAGACTTCATATGTGGAAAAAGCTTTGGGCATGGGAATCATGAAAGGCTACGACACAAATAAATTCATGCCGAAATCACTTCTGACAAGAGCGGAAATGACAGTGGTTATCGAAAATATGCTTAAGGTATTGTAAAAACATGAAACGAAAAAAGAGCTGTGAAAATATTTTGCAGCTCTTTTTACTTTTATCTCTATTTTTCGCCGCCCGATAAACTGCCGGTGCAGAACATCGCGGTGTGCGGATAGTTGGAGCCGGTGTCGGCGGTGGTTTTTTCGGCGGTTTTGCTCGGCGAAAGAATGACATTTTTACAGATTCTCGGTGATGTGTTCATCATCGGCGGAGCGATGTTCGGTGAACTGCCCGGCAGAAAAAGCACTGGAAAAAAGTGAATAACTCTATGTACGCTTGACTTGGAAGAAATGCTCGATATGCGATTTGAGCATTTCTTTTAGTTTTTCCGATTTCCCCGAGTGGTCATATAAATTTATCAAAAGATAAAGCGGAGAGTAAAACTCCAATGCAAGAGCCTGCGGATCGGCATCGGTCAAAATTCCTCTTTTTATCATTTCGCGAAATATGTCGGCGGTATATTGAACAGGTCCGGAGACGATGCAGTCGCAGTACAGCTTGGCAATTTCAGCGTTCCTGTACTGCTCCAAAGTCAGCATGCGGCGGAACGAGGACGCAAATTCGTCCTCTGTCCAAAAAGAAAACTGCGCCAGGGTAAATTGTGCTATGTTCTCCGGCGCGATGGTTTCGTAGCCGGTCGGCTCGACGGTGTATTCATTTTCGGGAACGTTGTATTCCTCTGACCTTTGGCGGTCTGTTTGGTACATTCTCTCAACAATGGAGTCGAAAATGTTACGCTTGTTTTTATAGTGCTTGTACAGCGCACTCTTTGTCATGCCCAGCTCTCCGGCTATCATGCTCACCGATACAGCCTCGTAGCCGTCTCGGGCGAACAGCTTCAGCGCAGTGTTTAATATTTTTTCTTTTGTGTTTTTCATAATAATCTCCATTCCGCCGCCCTGCATCGGCGCAAATAGTAATGAAAATCTCTTATCGGCAGGACAGGAAATGATAAGAGATTATTACGCTCATGAAGAAGTGAAAAAATGCATAGACCGTTCAAGGGTTTTCGTCTATTTTTGTCCTTGAACTACACTCCGGCCGCACCGCTCGGATTACTTTTTTTCGGCTAACGTGAAAGGTACTTTCATGTTAATATCCATTTCGAAAAAAGATTGATATATTTATTATAGTAAACAATTGTTCACAAGTCAAGAGATTTTCAAAAAAATTTTAATCAGCGTTTGAATAAAAGCACTCCGCCTATCATAAGAGCAAGTCCGACATACTTGTTCCAGCTGAAAGCGACCTTTCCGCTGCCCATAATTCCGAACGCGTCAATCAGAGCGGCGACCGCAAGCTGCGAGATTAAGATTATGCTTATGGCTACTGTGGGGGAAAGCTTCCCGATTGCGAGCATAACCGTCACCGTTATCAAAATTCCGAAAACGCCGCCGAGAAGATACAGCTTATTCACCTCGCCGAGTGCGCGAAAATTTCCCTTTCCCATAATCCAAAGCGCGATGAGCGCGAGTATAAACGCAGTTCCCTGGACGATTACATTCGATTCATAAAGACCGATTTTTTCACTTAATCTCGTGTTCATAACACCTTGAATACTCATTGCGCTGCCTGCTATAATTGCAAATATAATTCCGGACAAAGCCAAATCACCTCAAAATATTTTAAATTTGCAGGAATTTGCGGATAGCCGAAGAAAAGTAATCCGAAACTGTCCGAAAAGACATAATCTCGGCATATTTCGACTACCCCCAAAATGCCGCTTATTCCTGCACCTGTATACGGATTTTTTTTAATTTGTGCAGAATTGAAGTGAAATATGCAAAATTGCTTTTAAATATCAAAACCGAGCCTTGCACATGCTGCAAAGCTCGGTTTCGGAGCAAAATGTTATAGTTTATTTTTTGAATATTATTCTCGGTGATGACAGCATACCGGTTTCTTTGAGCACATATTCGTAGCTCCAGCCGTTGCCGTCGGCATAGTACCAATAGTCCGGACCGTACCACGAGGCTTTGAGTGCGCTTTCGTTGTAGTTATGCATCGATGCAAAGGTGTTCACCCTTGTTCCGAAAACCGTAAACTCAATCGTGTGAGTGCCTTTTGTTACATTTTCAACAGTCAGCATATAAGGCGGATAAACAATTCGTCCGATGTCCTCGCCGTCGAATTTTACCTTTACCAAAGCACCGTTGTATCTGCCTGAGAATATTTCAAGAGAGCAATCCTCCGGAACATTAATTTCGGTTTTATACGTGACATTGCCGCCATAGAACGGGAGCCCCTGAGCCGCCATATTCCCGAAATGAATTTTGTCCTCAGCGGGCAGTATTTTTTTATAAGAACCGGCAACGCTCACATTGAAATTGCCGAGCAGATAATAACATTCAACGCTGAGCCGCTTGCCTATCGGAGTCTTTATAACGAGGGTATTTCTGCCCTTTTTGATTCCGGTAAGCTTAATTTTCTTTATTGATTTGTCAACGAAATATCCGCATGGTGTCAAATCCTGCTTTTCGCCGTTCAGTTCGATGCTCTCCGCCTCCTCAGCGCCGAGCCATATCTCATCTGTGTCGAACTCGCTGTCTATGTCGTATTTCAGGGTAACATAGTGCGAAATTGTCTCCTCCGGGATAGCCCATGGCTGAATATCGCAGCCGTCTGCTTTGGGAAATCCGAGTTTTTCGCGGCACTTTAGGTCTAAGCGGAGTATCTCCTCGGGCGGATTGAATTCCTCATCGTCAAGTTTGTACTCGGCGATGTCGAGCATGTAGACATTCACTTCCTCACGCGAGAATCCGACTGCGTCCTTAAAATCAAATTTGCCTATTACCTTTTTCTCGTCCGGAATACTTTCCTTGCCGCTGCCGCATCCTTTTTCAAGGCGGATAAGCAGACTGTCAGAGTCATATATTGTTCGGGTTATGACAGTGTTCCCGTTTTCATATTGGTAGTCCGGTTCGATAATTTCGCCGTTTACGGTGTCATATATCGATGGGATAAATTCACCCTTTATAATAATCTTTAAATCCTCGCGCGTCGGGACAGCGATACAGCCGACTTTTTTTGCGTGGGCAGCAAAGACCCACAAAACGCCATTGTCATTGCGGACCGAATGAATAAGATTATCCGTCGAAGTCCCGTCAGGGCGTTTAATATTAATAAACTGTTCGCTTTCAAGAATAGAAACGAGCGTGCTTAACTCGGCCTTTTTAGAAATATCGTAAAGCTCTTTAACCTCATTTGTTTCAATTGCGTCTATACATTTCGGGCATCCGCCGCAGAAAATCAGATTACCGCCGTTTTCACGGAATTTTTTCAGAAGTTCAAAGGTTGTACGGCGAATTGTATCACAGCAGGGAACAATGACAGTCGAATAATTCATTTCGCCGACATTCAAAACCTTGCCTGCGCCCTTACTCATAGACGGCAGCATTGATTCGGCAATAAAATCGAAGTCTATTAAGCCGAAAGCAAGTTTACTTGTAAGAGTTTCAAAATCTTCATCAAGCATTTTCAGCTTGTCGCTGTTTGCGTCGGCAGGACCGGCATTGAGCCAATAGCTTTCAATGGGATGTATCACTCCGACCGATGCGGCAGGTTTTCCGCGTGACATAACTGTGTTTAAGCGTGCAAAATGGTCTTCAATATATGGATATTCCTTAAACCAAGGTGATTGGTAGTTTATCGATGCAGGATAATCACGCTTTGCCGAACCTTTCATCGAAACCCAGGAAAGGTGAGGAACGCGCACCGTTACTCCGAACGCCGCCTGCCAGTCGCCCTGGAATTTGTGACCGCGGAAATCAAAGTCCCAGTTTGTAACTCCGTACAGCTCGGACATCATTGCCTCTCTGCCGCACTGGTGAACCATCGACTGGGTCTGCTTTGCGGTGGTAAGCTCCACATTGTTGCCGAGCATGTCTATACCGGGAATCCCCATTGAACGATAGCAGCGCATTGCTTCACCCATGCAGCGCGCCTGCCCGTCAAGAGTTCCTTCCAAAAGAACGTGGCCGGTGAGATGAATGTTGTTTTCCTCGCACCAGTTTGCACAATTATCCATAAATGCCGAAGAAAACAACTCGTTCATGCAGTCAAAAAACAAATATCGTACCCGTGACGGTTTGCCGCTGGCAGAATCCCAAAAAATTTCGGGAAGATTCTCTTTTAAGCTTATGCCGTATCTGTCTTCGTATACCGAGTCCATATCGGCAGTCCATGCAATGGTTGCAGGCTTATTTGATTTTGCAAACTTGAATGGGGAGAAAGAATCACAGTTAGGCTCGTCGGTAAAGATTGCCGGGATTGTTTTGCCGAATTCGTCTCCGACATGCTTTTTGTATGCTTCGTGTGTGATCTGTATAAATTTGTCGATCGCCTCTTTTGAAAGAGTGTCCACATAGGTTTGGTTATTTGTCCAGCCCGATTCACGGTCGCAGCAGACATATGCATACCATTTTGCACCGCTTGCAATTTCTGCCTCATCGATTACACGGCTTTTGACAAGCTTGCCATTGTCATCAAGTTCAATATCGTAGCATGCGAAAAGATATGTTTTTCCAAGCTCAATTGCCTGTTCTTTTTCCAAAACGCCTTCCTGTTTTTCCGGCGTGAAGAGAAGAAAACGCTTTCTGAATTTTTTTATCTTTGTCACATAGCCGCCTGCCGGACCTGATGACCAGCGGTCCTCGTCGTAAAGCCATGCAAGCATATCCTCGGATTTTGCTTTGTCCACGCAGGTTTTCACAAGGTCGAAAAAGTCCTCGCTCAAATACTCGGTCGCCATGCCGGGGCGTGAATGCATATGAAAGCCGCCGAAGCCCATCTCTTTCAGATAGCCTATTTGTTCGAGCAGGGTTTCTTTGTCAAGCTTGCAGTTCCATGACCAGAACGGTGTTCCGCGATATTCGCTTGTGGGATTTTTAAAAAGCTCAAAATCAAGCTCTTTTGTGTTGTTTTTTTTGTAAAGCATTTTTTACACCTCCGAATTTTTCTTGATTTAATTATACCAATATGATATAATTAAATCAAGGGTTATATTTTGTAAAAAGGGGCGTGATTTTGACATGGATTATTTCAGTGATAAAGAGAAAATATATATCAATATATTCAATCATTCACATACTGGTATGCATGAGCATGATTTTCTTGAATTTGTTTATATTTTGAACGGCAGTGCACGGCATTTTATGAATGGCCGTGATATTGTAATAAACAAGGGAAATTATTTTATTATCGATTATAATACGTATCATGGCTATGAACAGATAGGTAAAGAGCCGCTTTCGGTTATGAACTGTCTTTTTACGCCGGATTTTATCGACAAAACAATGAAACAGTGCCGGAAATTCAGCGAGGTTGTTGAAAATTATCTGATACATCACAGCTATAAATCAATGAATGCAAATCCGGCAAACCGAATCTTTTTTGATGAAGAGGGCAAAGTATACGATATGCTTATAAAGATATATAATGAATATGAAAAGAAACATGTCGGATATATAGAGGTGATGCGTTGTGTGCTGATTGAACTTATTATTCATACAATGCGTGAAATTCAAAAGGAAAATGAGCTTGTCTACAGCAGTGCGGAGCGGTATGTTATGGATTTTGTGAATGAAAACTATATGGAAAAAATAACGCTTGGTGAGCTTGCCGCCGAGCTTAAATACAGCCTGCCTTATTTAAGCCGTATTTTTCGTAAAAGCTGCGGTATGACCTTTGAGAATTTCCTGCAAAAGACGCGGATTGAGCAAAGCTGCCGCCTTTTGGCAAACACCGATAAAAAAATAATCGATATAGCCGAGTGCGTCGGCTACACCGATTTGAAGTTTTTTAATATGATATTTAAGCGTTATATGAATATGACTCCGGGCAAATATCGCAAGCTTTACAGATGATGTTTTTCGTATCTGCAAAAACGCAGGGTGTGCCCGTTGTCCTCCTGCGGCTCGGAGCACTCCGAAAGCTGCCATTCGGAAAGCAAATCGAGATTGTCGATAAACTTGTCGGCATCGGCGTCCTCGTCAACCTTTGTTATATATGCTGTGTCGCAGTCGTCCAAAAACATTTTGTATATCTCCGCACCGCCGATTACAAATACGTTCTCATGCTTTTGCGCCTCGGCAAGAGCCTCCTCCTTTGAAAAGCAGACCACAGCGCCGTCTTTTGAAAAGCTTTTGTCTCTTGTCAAAACTATATTTACTCTGTTTTTCAGCGGCGCACCGTTAGGGAACGAATCAAGCGTTTTTCTGCCCATAATAACCGCTGCACCGCTTGTTGTGCTGCGGAAAAACTTCATGTCGGAGGGAATTTTGAAAAGCAGATCTCCGTTTCTGCCGATTCCCCAATTTTTGCTCACTGCCGCAATCATTTTCATATTTTTCATTTTAATCTCCGTTTCAAATTATTCCGCTACCGGAATTTTTTCGTTAAATTCGTGATACTTGTAATTTTCGAGCGTATAGCTGTCCTTTGTGAATTTGTAAAAATCGGTGTTGTCATCGGTCTTTACAAGCTTCGGCGCGTCAAGCGGAGTGCGCGAAATTATTTCCTTTACCATGGGAATGTGGCGGTCGTAAATGTGCGCATCGGCAATCACGTGCACAAGCTCGCCGACCTGCAAGCCGGACGCGTCCGCCATCATATGCATCAGAATCGCGTACTGGCACACGTTCCAGTTGTTGGCGGTCAGCATATCCTGCGAACGCTGATTCAGTATCCCGTTTAAGACCTTTCCGCTGACGTTGAAGGTCATGCTGTATGCACATGGGTAGAGCCGCATCTCGGACAAATCATGGTGGTTGTATATGTTTGTCATTATCCGGCGGCTCTGCGGATTGTTCTTTAAGTCATACAAAACTCTGTCCACCTGGTCAAAATCGCCCTCGCGGTAGTGGTGCTTTATCCCCAGCTGATAGCCGTATGCCTTGCCGATAGAGCCGTTTTCGTCCGCCCATTGGTCCCACACGTGGCTGCCGAGGTCGCTTATATTGTTCGATTTTTTCTGCCATATCCACAAAAGTTCATCGACCGCGCTTTTTAAATATGTACGCCGTATTGTGAGTATCGGAAATTCCTTTGATAAATCATATCTGTTGACTATTCCGAATTTTTTTATCGTGTGCGCCGGTGTTCCGTCCTCCCAGCGCGGACGGACATCGTAATCGGTGTCCCAAACTCCGTTTTCTGTTATATCGCGGCAATTTTCGATAAAGGTTATATCTGCAAGACTCATTTGTATCCTCCGGTTTTTCATGTTTTGTTTTTTGTATTATTAATATTTTATCATAACATGCGAAAAATTTCAATAGTATAATAAAGAAATTTAATAAGCCTGCAAATAAAAAGTCAAGAGTTTTTTAGAAAAAAATTAAAAAGATTTATGCAGAAACATTTGCAAGCAA
>CAKSQL010000022.1 GCA_934486735.1 uncultured Clostridia bacterium
TGAACAAATATGCTCTACTTTTTTAAAAATTTTTAAGCTCTATTTGTTAGACACCCCAACATTTATTATAGAGCCAATTTTAAATCCCCGCTGCAATCCGTTTGGATTACAGCGGGGATTTTTCAATTGCCGATTCCATAGCAAAATCAACTGTCCTTTATATAGGAATTTGCGTTTTACGCAACAAAATATATTTCAGACTTGCTGCCTTACCCTTGTGCCCGCAGGCGGAGCAGCGCACAAAAGTTTTTTTGTCTTATTTTTTCAAAACCTCAAACTTATCTTCCTCGCAAAGCCCCAGGCTGTTGCGGATTTTTTCGAAGTTCGCCTTTGCGCATGCCAATTCTGCCGGGTGGTGCGCGTCACTGCTGAAATAAAACCTGCAGCCTTCCTCTTTGGCTATGCGATACACTCTCAAATTCTTTTCCAGCTCCTCGTTATCCATTTTCAACGAATCAAAATTCAACTCTATTCCGATTCCGCACTCCGCCGCTCTCTTGAACAGCTCCCGATATTCGTTATCGGTAATTCTGCCGATAACTTCAAGATAATGCTCACTGTAAATAAGCGGACATGTAAGATGTGCCACACCGATTTTCCCAAAAGGCAAATCCTTATCAATCAGCGCTGCAAATCTCTTTTTCCACAGCTCCGCCCTCTCCGCTGCATCCTCTCCGCCGCGCATGATAAATCCACCCTCCATATGCATATGGGTTGTCGGGATTATGATAAAATCAAAATCGTCATACCGTTCTTTTGGGATTCCCAAATTAAATTTGCTGTCCATTTCGGTCTCGCAGCCGAATAAAAATCGGACATTTTCCGATTGCGGCAGCGGCTTTATTTGAGAGATATGCTCAAAATCCTGCGGTCTGTACCACTCGCTCGCTCCCGGCTGCGTCCTGTCCCAATAGTGGTCGGTGATACAGATTGTACTCAAGCCGTTATCCCCGGCATACTTAAATATATTCTCCTCATTCTGCTCCGGGTCGCTTGAACACTTCGAAAGCTGAGAATGGATATGTAAATCATGATCTATTTTATACTCCATACTAATTCCTCATTCCGCCGCACAGCGGCACAAAGCTCAACGTGAAAAACATTGCAAGAGCGAAAAAAGCAAGATGCGCCGTATCACGTTAAAAGCCTCTCTTATGATATAGCTTACTATATCATAAGAGAGGCTTTTTGTCAATACTTTTTATAATTTAATTTCCACACTCAATGCTTATTTCATTGAACAGCTTTAAATAATTATCGATTCCGTATTCTTTTCGTTCATCTCCCGACACATCCAAAACAATTTTGCCCTCATGCATCATCACGGAACGTGTTCCGTATTCAACCGCATAACGCAAATTATGTGTCACCATAAGCGTTGTCAGCTTTTTTTCACGTACAACCTTCTCGGTCAGTGCCATAACGATATCACCCGATTTCGGATCGAGCGCCGCCGTATGCTCATCCAAAAGCAGCAACTCCGGCTCTGTCATTGTCGCCATTATGAGTGCAAGCGCCTGCCTTTGTCCGCCCGAAAGCGCACCGGCGCGTGTACTCATTCGATTTTCAAGACCCATTCCCAAAAACTCCAGCTGTTCTTGGTATGCGGCTTTTCTCTTATTATTGAGTCCCTTAGTGAGTCCGTATGCTCTGCCCTTGTTGTCAGCAATTGACATATTTTCAAAAATCGTCATGGACGGACAAGTCCCGACCGACGGGTCCTGGAAAACTCTTGCAATCTTTTTTGCTCTTATGAAATTTTTCTGTTTGGTCACATCGCTGCCGTCAAGAATTACACTCCCCGAATCCGGCATAATATCGCCCGAAACAAGATTAAGCATGGTCGTCTTTCCCGAACCGTTGCTGCCCACAACTGCCACAAATTCGCCGCTTTCTATCGTGATGCCGAAATCCGAAAAGAGGATTTTTTCATCAATTGTGCCGCCGTTAAAAGTTTTATTTATATTCTTAAGCTCTAACATTGTACCCGCTCCTTTCCGCTATCTGGCTGCCTTTTTGCGTCCCGATGCCGCTTGGTTCGCCATCAGCGTTACTATAAACAAAAGCGTTACTATCAAGTTTGTATCCGACGACATAAGTCCCGAGCTTATTGCCGCGCTTATGCACGCCTTATATATTATCATTCCGAAAATCACGCCGGTTGTCACCCTTACAAAGCTTACCTTTTTGAACACAGTCGTTCCTATAATTACCGCCGCAAGCCCCATTACCATGATGCCCGTTCCGGATGTGATATCAAACTGCATATTTCTCTGACAGCTGAGCGCACCGGCAAGTGCGACAAGTCCGTTTGCAAGTGCAAGACCTATTATCTTTATCATGCCCGGATTCTGCGCCAATGTCACAACCAATCCCTCATTATCGCCGACACTCCTCAAAAGGAATCCCGATTTTGTTCTCATATACCAATCAAGCAGATATTTCACTGCCAAAGTGATTATCACTATCCATACAAGATATTTATAAGGTACAAACCACTCAGGGATATTCTCCGAGAAAATCGAAAAAATTGTGGTTTCCTGCATAAGAAATTTATTCGGTGCACCGACTATACGATAGTTTATCGAATAAAGCGCCGTCATCATCAATATTCCGGACAGAAGATCCTTTATTTTCAGCTTCACATTGAAAAATCCCGTTACCGCGCCTGCCGCACAGCCGCACAAAAATGCTGCCAAAAGACAAAGCCACGGATTCACGCCGTTCACCATAAGTGCGGTCGAAACAGCCGCACCGAGAGGAAAAGTTCCGTCCACTGACAAGTCCGGGAAATTCAAAATTGTATAGCTTATGTAGATTCCGAGAGCCATTATCCCATAAATAAGCCCCTGTTCAATAATACCAATTATAAGATCGGTCAAAATAAACACCTCACGAAAATTTCTTAAAAATATTTATAAGGCTGCCGCAATGCGGCAGCCCAAATCGTTTTATTCGCTTACCGTATCAGCGCCTGATTTTACGCTGTCCGGAATTGTAATTCCAAGATTCTCTGCAACCTTTGTATTAACTGTAATCTTGCTTTCTTTCAAAGTCTCATACGGAATTGTCTTTATGTCCTCGCCATTCAATACTCTTGCTGCCATCTCGCCTGCCTGCACACCCAGCTGAACATAATCGAGTCCTGCCGACGCCAGGCATCCGTTTTTAACCTGCTCCTCCTCCGAGCCAAATACCGGAATTTTCTTTGTATTTGCCTTTTCCAGTACAACCGAAAGTGCTGCAACAACCGTATTATCTGTCAGATTGGACAGGCAGTCAACCTCATTTAACAATACGTCCGCCGCCTGCGGAACCTCTGCCTGCTTTGCGATACCGCGGTCTACAATTTCAAAGCCGTATTTCTGAGCCATGCTCTTGTAAAGCTCTATCGTGCTTACCGAGTTTGCTTCGCTTGTTGTGTAGATAATACCGATTTTCTTTGCATCCGGCAGGATTTCTCTTATCAGCTTGAGCTGATCTTCAACCGGCAGCAAATCACTTATACCCGTTATTCCGTCCATAGGCTCTGTTTCCGATTTTGCAAGTCCTGCCGCAACCGGGTCGGAAATCGCATTGAATATTACAGGAATCTTTTTTTCCTTGCAGGCTGCATAAAGTGCCTGTGCCGACGGAGTTGCTATTCCGCACACCAGGTCTTTTCCGCTGCTTGCAAATGTCTGAGCAATCTGCGTATTCATCGAATCGTTTGCCTGAGCCGCTTTAAAGTCTATTTCTATATTCTTGCCTTCTTCAAAGCCTTTGTTTTTGAGACCCTCGATGAAACCCTTTCGGCAGTTGTCCAGCGACGGATGGTCGGCATATTGCGTAACACCGATTTTGTACACCTTTTCACCTGTAGCTGTCTGCTTATCTCCGCTCTGCTGCGTGCCGCATGCTCCGAGCATTAACGTGCAGAGTCCCATTGCAATTACCTTTACGACTGATTTTTTCATATTTTATACTTCCTTTCTTTTTTTGCCAAAGGAAAACCCCTTTGACCGATAACTTCAAAGGGGTAAAATAAAGCTCAATTTTAAATAAACTAATCTCATCTGTATCCTTTAAACTTATCTCATCTAATCTGTTCTGACTTATATTATACACAAAAAGCTGCCGCTTGTCAACACTTTTTTAAAAATTTTTATTTTTTTCTTTTTATTCTTATAACAGAAGCTTCAAACGGCGGCAGGATTTTGCTATCTCCGTACAAGTTCTCGGTCGTTTCAAAGCCGTCTTTCAGCACAATTCCAACCTCCCTGCTTTCATCGGAATAATTTATCATAACGACATAATATTCCTCATCCGATATCGGGTGCAGCGTCACTCCAACATATTTATTATCACTTACCGCGACATGATTTTCCGCTGCGCTTTTAAATATTTCCGAATAAATTTTATAACGGTTTTTATCGAATGCATTATTTTCCCCAAGCAGCATAGTCTCGGCAGGAAAGTTTACATAATACACCTGTCCGTCTCCGTATTTATTCGATGTAACCGCCGGATTTTGGAAGTTATCATATGCCACAACCTCTGCCTTTATCGGTTTCAGCATATATCTTCTGCTGCGTGAAAACTCGATTTTTTCGCCAAGTTCGATATATCCGCTTTCGGCATGCTCCTGCGAATCGGTCACCCTCACGCCGCAAAACTCCTCAAACTCCGCCAAAATCCCATTATCGTTTGATATGTACAGATTCGCTCCGTCCGCCACTCTCTTTTTAAGTTCAAGATAGCGTTCTCTCGGCATAACCTCGCATCCGCAAATCGACGGCATGATATAATTTTTGCTCTCGGGCAGCTCGTCATCGCAATAGGCAAAAGCTATATTAAGTCCTGCCTGCTTTGCCAGGCAATATGTCATATATGCCGCTCCCCACTGCTCCTGCGACTGAGTCAGTATGCAGACGGCGTCGATTTCGGCTTTCGGCAGCTTAAAATCAAAGCCTCTTATCACATCTCCGACACGCTTTGTCTCCTTTAAAACCGGTTTCGGGTTTCTGTCCTTATCTATCATTCCCAGTTCAATCTCGCACATAAATTGAGTATACGGAGCACTTGTCAGATTGGTCTGCTCATTTGCACACCACCACATAACGCCCTCCGCACCGTTCGCCCAGTTGGAAAACAGGTTCACTCTCATAAATGCCGCAGCCGTATCATTGTCGCAAATCATAGGTCCCATTGTTCCTATTTCCTCAACAAGGCAGGGTCTTTTGCCCAGATCGGCATAATACTTTGTCTCGCAGGTTGCATGCATGGCTGTTCTGAGCGATGCGGTCCTGTCCTTATACGCATAATTAACCCAATACGGATAGGGGTGGGTAGTGAGAATATCGCAAAACTCCGCCTGACCCTTGATAGTCCATGAAACATTCGGCGCATCCACGCCGATCGAGTGCATGCCCGATACAACCGGGCGCGTGTTATCGTTGGCGCGAATCGCATTGGCGATAGTTCCTGTCCAGTTCGATGCCTCATACTTGTTATCAACTCCGTACAGGCAGTTGCACTCATTTCCCAAATCCCATGCGTATATTGCACTCTTATTCTTAAAATTCGTCACAATTCCCTTTACAAACCTCTGCTCAAAAAGCAGCGCAACCGGGTCGGTAAACAGATTTTTTCCGAAAAGCGCCGATGGGATAAAGGTTCTTCCGCTCATCCAGCCGGTCAGTATTCCGACAATAAGCTTTATATCATACTCCGCCGCGATATCGCAAAAACGCGAAAAGCGTGAGAGCATTACCTCATCCAGCCAATACGGATTTTTGGGGAATCTGTCGCCCTCCAGTCTATATTCCCTGACCGATGCTCCTCCGCTGAGAACCGGTACTATCGGCTGAAAATCGCGCCAGTTGGGAAACACGCGCATTGTGCCGATGCCATGTGCCGACAGGATTGCAAAATCCTCCCGAACCGCCTCCTCGCTCCAGTTTTTCCACATCTCTGTTCCGGCATTCGATGCCCAGTAATTACAACCTATTATAAAACTCATTTTTATAATCATTCCTTTCTGTGCCGCAAGGCACAAAGCACAAGCCTGTAAATCTGAAAGAAAATCGTTCAGATTGCCGTTTGAAAAAGTGCCGACGTACGATGGTACTTCAAACTTTTGAAAACGGTGAGACTGGCGATTTTATTCAGACTTCATAACCTCTTTATTGTGCTGTCCGATAATTTTAACACAACAGTTTTAAAATTTTATGATACACTTTTAAGTATATCACATTTGGCATGCTCAGTCTATGAAAAAACTAACACACAATATATCAAATTGCACACTATTTATGATATTCGTTGTAAGCTTCGCGTTTCGGAATGTTTCTGTCCTTTGCCGCCGTCTTGACAGCCTCCTTTGAGTCCATGCCGCGGTTTATATATTCTTCCACATGCGACTTTATATCAAGTCCGCTCCACCAGCTGTCCTCCGGCTCGGCGCTGTCCTTATCCGCTCCTGCGACAATTAAGACATACTCCCCTCTCGGATTTGTCTCCGAGTAGTATTCCACCGCTTCGGATATGGTCATTCTGAGGATTTCCTCATGAATTTTTGTAAGTTCTCTTGCGAGTGCAATCCGACGCTCACCGCCGAACACCCTGCACATATCTTTCAGAGTATCGCGCAATTTATGCGGAGCCTCATAAAATATCAATGTGTGAGTATCGTTTTTTAAGCTTTCCAAATGCTCTGTCCTGTGTCTTTTATTCACCGACAAAAATCCCTCAAATGCAAATCTCCGCGGTGAAATTCCCGAAAGAATCAGCGCATTTACCGCCGCGACAGGTCCCGGAACCGACGTAACTGTTATGTCATTTTCTATACACAGCCTTACCATGTCCTCGCCCGGGTCGGATATCGCCGGAGTTCCGGCATCGGACACGAGCGCAATGTCCTTTCCGTCCTTTAAAAGTCCTATAAGATATTCGCCCTTTTCTCTCTTGTTATGCTCGTGATAGCTTGTGAGCGGCTTGGATATTTCGAAATAGTTCAACAGCTGCACTGTCCGCCTGGTGTCCTCCGCCGCGACCGTATCAACGCTTTTCAAAATCTCGATACATCTTGCCGAAACATCGCCCAGATTTCCTATCGGGGTCGCACACAAATATAAAGTTCCGCTCATATTCTTCAATCCTTTTCTTCAATTCTTCTGCCGTAGATCGCTGCAAGCTCCGCACTTTCGCTGCCGTTTTCGTCCTTTAAAAACAGCGGCGGCATCACGCGCAGTTCGCTCCCTCCGAAAATAAGTCCCTCTATCAAAAACAAAACCGGCTCGCTTTTCGGGTCGGGATGTACAAATCTGAGCCGTTTCGGCTCTATCTTATATCGGCTCATTGCCGCAATAACCTCCGCCGCCCGGGTCGGCCGATGCACCATAAAAAAGCGTCCTCCGACTTTAAGCAGCACCGACGCGGCATATATCACATCGTCAAGGCTGCACTTCACTTCATGCCGCGCAACCACCTTTGCATCACTCTCATTCACAATTGCTGCTCCGCTTTTCATGTACGGCGGATTGCACGTTATCATGTCAAACGACCGTTTTTGATAAAAATCAAGGCAATTTTTAAGATCGCCCTCCCGTATAAAAACCCGATTATCCAAACCGTTCAGACTCACCGACTTTTGAGCAAGTTCTGCCGCCTTGTGCTGAAGTTCAATGCCGCAGATTTTTTCAAGCCTTGTTTTTGCAGCAAGAAGAATCGGCACAATTCCGCTGCCGGTGCACAGGTCAAGCGCGGTTTTTGCGCGGCAGCCTTTTGCAAAATCGGTGAGCAAAACCGCGTCCGTTCCGAACCTGAAACCGTCCTTATCCTGATATATCTTCATTCCGCCGCATTGCAGATCCTCCAATGTATCGTTACACATTTTTGTCCTGCCTTTCAATCAATGCGACCGCCGTTGCCGATATTCCTTCCTCGCGTCCCTCAAAGCCCAATTTCTCGGTTGTTGTCGCCTTGACATTTACGCACGAAATATCCACGCCCAGCGCCGCTGCGACATTTTTTCTCATCTGTTCTATGTACGGCATCAGCTTGGGTCTTTGTGCAGCAATCGTAATATCGACATTTCCTGCATGCCATCCTTTTTCTTTAAGCTTGTCCGCCACATTTTCCAAAAGCAGAATACTGCTTATGCCCTTGTATTTCGGATCGGTATCGGGAAAATGTCTGCCTATATCCCCCAGTGCCGCCGCGCCGAGCAGCGCGTCGCAAAGTGCGTGCAAAGCAACATCCGCATCCGAATGTCCCAAAAGTCCCGTTGTATGCGGAATTTCAACTCCGCACAAATACAAATCGCGTCCCTCAACAAGCCTATGTACGTCATAGCCTTGTCCTATTCTGAAATTACACATATTTCCCTCCGCGCTTTCTTTGCCTGTATTTTTCGTTTTTCCAAAATAGCCTCCGCCGCCGTCATGTCCTCCGGCGTGGTAAGCTTTATATTCTCGTAGCTGCCGTCGACAATTTTCACGCGCGCTCCGTCCGCCTCCGCGAGCATGCAATCGTCTGTCGCCTCGGTGTCTTTTCCGTTTTCGTGCGCCTTTTTTATCAGCTCTTTATCAAAAACCTGCGGCGTCTGAATATTATATGTCCTGCTCCGTTCAAGCGTTTTTTCGATAAATCCGTCGGCATCGGCAAGCTTTATCGTATCCTTTGCGGGAACTCCGAGTGCCGCCGCCTTGTATTTTCTGCACGCATCCACCGCCTGCGACACAAGTTCCGGCGTTACAAGCGGACGCGCTCCGTCATGAATTGCAACAATGTCGCCCTCCGCCGCTTGTATTCCATTATAAACCGATTGCTGTCTTGTCTCGCCGCCGGCAATTATTTTCAATCGTTTCGCCGTCCGTTTTAATAAATTTTTACATCTTAAAATGTCCTCTTTTCCGGTGACGACTATAATTTCATCAATATCCCTGCATTTGTCAAACACCGCGACGGTGTGCTCTATAACGGTTCTCCCCAAAAGCTTTAAAAAAACTTTATTTTCCGACGCGCCCATGCGCCTGCCGCGCCCTGCGGCAACAATTATCCCGGATATCATATCAATCCACACAGCCCTTTCTGCCATTTATAAACCAAAAGGCAGGAAATCCGCCCCGGCCGGGCAAATTTCCTGTCATAATGTCTAAAACAAATTTTCAACCGTATCGGTGATAATGCTTTCTATATCGGTCTTGCCTGCCACCGTTGAAAGAACCAGCTCGCTCACCAAAATTTGGCGCGCACTGTTAAGCATCTTTCGCTCGCTTGTCGAAAGACCCTTTGCGCGGTCGCGGTACATCAGATCCTTTACAACATTAAGCACCTGATATATATCACCCGATTTTATTTTGAGCATATTTTCCCTGTGACGCTTGTTCCAGTTGTTATCCTCATATATCGGAGTTGTCTTAAAGGTTTCAAGAACGTTCTGCGCCTCCTCGCGGCTTATCACAAAACGCACGCCTATATCGTCACAGCCCTCGGTCGGAATCATCGCTGTCATATCCCCCGACGGCATGCGCATAATATAATACGTTTTTTTCTTTCCCAAAACCTCGCGTTCCTCAATCGACTCGATGACTCCCGCTCCATGCATAGGATAAACTATCTTATCACCTATATGATACATTTCCTCTCCTCTTTTCCCTTGAACAAAAATGTTCAATATGAGCACAATCACACGATTATGCCCTCGGAATATCTCGGGCAAGTCTTTCGCCCTTCCATAATTTAATTATATCACAAGCCAATCCGAAAGTCAAAAGTTTTGAGGAAAATAATTTTATTTTTTTATTCAACCTTTGCAACAGCTTCGTCATTTATCTCAACCGCTATATTATTTTCGCTCTCCCACACGTCCATCTGTTCGCTGAGCTTGTCCGATATAAGCTGAGATTTTATCTTATCCGCCACGTCCTTTTCCTCAAGCGGAAGTCTCTTTATTATGTGATATCCGAAATAACTCTTTACCATGCCTATTTCGCCGGGTTTAAGTTCATCGGTCTTATTTTGGAAATCGGTATCCATCTCGCCGTCACCGAAAACATATCCGTCGGGCTGAGATTTTGAGCCGGGATCCTCGGAAAACTCTGCAACGAGCGCGTCAAAGTCCTCGCCGGCAAGCGCACGCTTATAAATCCCGTCCGCCTTTTCCTTTGCGGCATTCTGCTCCTCCTCGGACATTTCCTCTCCGTTTGTCATATTTCTTGTCAGAATAAGAATGTGCTTTGCATGACGATAGGTCGAGTTTAAATCATCCTTGTTTTCCTCATAATATGCCGAAACTTCCTCATCGGTCACAGGCTGTTCCGACACAAGCTTATCGGTCAGCTTGCCGCTGTATATCATCGATTCGCAGAGCATGTCGATAAAACTGTCCTTTATCCCGTTCGCCGCAAGATATTCCTTATAGCTTGCACTTCCGCCCGACTGCGACACAAATTGGTTCTTGTATGACTCCATCTTCTTTTTGTCGTCCGATGTCAGCTTGATTCCGAGAGCCTTTCCGACTTCTATATACGCGAGATTATCAACCGCCGTATCAAGAGCGCGCTCCCTTGCAAGGTCAATTGCTTTTCTGCCCTCTATCTCCTTTGTCTGCCAGTCCTCATCGTTCGAAAGTTCGGTGCCTGCCATCTGGCTCTTTACGCTGCTTAAATAAAATTTAAGTTCATCCGATGAGATTTTTTTGCCGCCCACCTTTGCCGCATACTCCGAATTATCCGCACATGAGGACAAAAGCAGCGCGAGCGCACATATAGAAACAACTATCCTTTTCATATATACATGTTCCTTCCTAAACACTTCATTATTCCTTTATATTATAACTCATTTTTGCACATTCTTCAATTCAAAAATGGACTGTAACAAAAACTTAATATTGGAAATAATTCCGTCACCGCTGTTTAACCTAAATATAATCTTAGGCTGTGTTCCCGACACTATTTTTATGCGCTCGGGCATTTTTTTCATCAAGCCGATAACCACATTCGAATCAAGCATATCATCGGCAAAAATGACAGTCAGCTTATCGCCTTTTTCGGACAGCATTGTAATTCCCAAAGAGCGTGCCGCACTTTTCAGCTTTGCCACTTCTATAAGCGTTCTCACCGCGCGCGGCGGTGCGCCGTAGCGGTCGCAAAGTTCATCTATAATTTCCGATTCATCCTCGTCGGTTTCAAGGGATGCAATCTGCTTATACACATCTATGCGCTGATTGTGATTTTTGATATACCGCTCCGGAATATAAGCGTCCACCTGCAAATCAAGCTGAGTATTAATCTCCTTGCTTTCAACGCCCTGCTCCTCGTCCACGCTTTCCTTTAAAAGCTTGCAATACATGTCATAGCCGACAGCGTCCATATGCCCGTGCTGCTGCGCACCGAGCAGATTTCCCGCGCCTCTTATCTCCAAATCCCGCATTGCAATCTTAAATCCCGAGCCGAACTCGGTAAATTCCTTGATTGCGCTCAGCCTCTTTTGTGCGACGTCGGACAAAACTCCGTCACGCTTATACGTGAAATACGCAAACGCACTCCTGTTCGAGCGCCCCACTCTGCCGCGCAGCTGATATAGCTGTGCAAGTCCCATTCGGTCGGCATTTTCGATTATTATGGTATTTGCGTTCGGAATGTCGAGTCCCGTCTCGATAATTGTTGTGCAGACAAGGATATCGGTATCGCCGTTCACCATGTCATACATGACATTTTCAAGCTCTTCCTCATTCATTCTGCCATGTCCGACAGCCACCCTCGCCTCGGGAATCATCTTTTTTATCCACTCAGCCGTTCTGAATATCCCTTGAATCCTGTTATAAAGATAGAACACCTGTCCGCCGCGCGCAAGCTCACGCTTCATCGCGTCGGCAAGCACCGCCTGATTCTGCTCCAGGACATATGTCTGAACGGGGTATCGGTTCTCCGGCGGAGTCTCCAAAACGCTCATATCGCGCACATTTATCATCGACATGTGCAACGTTCTCGGGATTGGGGTTGCGGTCATGGACAGCACATCTATATTTTTCTTCAGTTCCTTGAACCTTTCCTTATCCGAGACGCCGAAGCGCTGCTCCTCGTCAATTATCAAAAGTCCCAAATCCTTGAACTCAACGTCCTTTTGCAGGATTCTGTGAGTTCCGATAAGCACATCCACCTCGCCTGTTCTGACCTGCTTTAAAATTTTCTTTTGCTGAGCCGGAGTTCTGAACCGCGACAGCATCGCGACTCTTATCGGGAAGTCCTCCATGCGGCTGCAAAACGTGTTGTAATGCTGCATTGCCAAAACCGTTGTCGGGCAAAGATATGCCACCTGCTTTGAGTCGGCAGCCGCCTTGAATGCGGCTCGGAGTGCAATCTCGGTCTTTCCGTAGCCCACATCGCCGCAGAGAAGTCTATCCATCGGTCTGTCCGACTCCATGTCCTGCTTGACCTCGGCGATGCTTTGCAGCTGGTCATCTGTCTCTTGGTACGGGAACTCATCCTCAAAATCCTTTTGCCATGGAGTATCTCCGGAAAAAGCATACCCCTTTGACCTTTCCCGAGCCGCATAAAGAGCTATCAGCTGCTTTGCAATATCCTTTGTCGCCTTTTTTACCTTTGTTTTCGCCTTTGTCCAGTCGCTGCCGCCCAGTTTGTTGAGCTTTAGCTCAACATCGGTATTTCCGATATATTTGTACAGCTGATCCATCTGATCGACCGGCACATACAAAACATCGGTGCCATGGTACTGGATTTTTAAATAATCCTTTATCACCTTATTGACATTCATCTGCTTTATACCGAGATATTTTCCGATTCCGTGCGCCTGATGAACGACATAATCGCCGATGCTGAGGTCGTTATACGACTTTATTCTGTCGGCATTTTTCTGCTTATACTTTCTCTTTTTCCCCGGCTCGAAAATTTCCTTATCCGAAATCAGCACAAGCTTGATATCGGGATATTCAAAGCCTTTGCTTATGCTGCCCTTTGCGACATTCACAAAATCCTTTTTTATATTATCCGCCATTTCGGAATATTCCGCATCAAATCCCTTTTCGGCTATATATCCGGCAATATTTTTTCCGCGCGATTCACTCCCTGCAAGGATAACAACGGTATATCCGTCCTTTTGCCACCTCGCCAAATCGTCCAGGAGATACTCGGTCTTGCCATGAAAGCTTAAGGTCGTCTTTGTATTAAAATTGAATATCTGATTATATTGATAATCCAATGTCGTGTGGTTAAGGACATTCAGCGAAACAAGCTTCTTTTTCGAGACATTCGCCGCGAAATCACGGTAATCGTACCAAAATTTAAGATTCTTCATTGTAAGAATATCCTTTTCGTACAAGTCCGAAATCATCTCGCCCTGTTCCCATTCAAGCGACTTTGCGCGCTCGTTCAGACGCTTAGGCTCAATCAGATAGACAAATCCGTCCTCCGGGACATAATCGGCTATGCAGGGAATCGCATCATAAAAAAGTGACACATATCTGTCTATATGCGCAAAGCTTTCGCCGTCCCTTATCATATCGCGGTCGTCCGCAAGCTCGTCTGCCGCCTCTTGTTTTTCTGCCTTTTTGAGCCGTTGTATCTCCTTATCGATTTTTTTGATTATCGCAGTTTTGTCCTTTGGCGGAATCATTTCACTGCACGGAGCGATTGTTATACTTTCGATATTTTCCACCGACCTTTGAGATATCACGTCAAAGGTTCGCATTGAGTCTATTTCATTATCAAAAAACTCGATTCGGACAGGGTTATCGGCATTGGGCGGAAAGATATCCAAAATTCCGCCGCGCAGCGAAAGCTGACCCTTGCCCTCCACAAGTTCCTCACGCGAATAGCCTGACAAAACCAGTTTTTCCGCCAGTTCTGTCGGCTCATATTTCCCGTCCATATCGATTTTTATGACATTGGCTTTAAAAACCTCGGGCGGAAGTGTGTATTCAAGGCACGCTTCAAGCGATGCCACGACTATGCAGCCTTTGTTTTCCGCAAGCGCCGAAAGCGCGGCAAGCCTTTCATGCTCCGCGCTGTGTCCTGCCGCATCCACCCGATAGAACACATATTCCTTTGACGGATAAATGTACACATTGTCACTGAAAAATTTGATATCGCCGAAAAGCTGCCTTGCCTCCATGTCACTATACGTGACAACCAGGGCACATCCGCCCTTTGTCAGCTGATAAATCAGCTGCGGCTGTGCGGATTCCACCACACCGGCTATTGAAACCGGCGGCTTTTTCAAGCCCTCCGAAAGCCTTTCGTACTCGGAATACTTCTCCAATAAATTTGAAAAATCCATAACAATTACCTATACCTAACCGAAGAAAAGCAATTCAAATTCAAAATTCGGATCACTTTCTTTCGACTCACAATCTCCAAGTCTACGAACTGTATTTATTCATTGCCGAATCCACGCCCTCGCGGACTATCTCAACCGCCGCTTTTGACGCTCGGATTATTGCGTCCTCCAATATTGGAATCTCGTCTTTTGTGAACCTGCCGAGAACATAGTCCGCAAGGTCATAACCCTCGTGTTTCGGTGCGCCGACGCCCATTTTTATTCTCGGAAATTCGTCCGTTCCGAGCTGATATATTATCGACTTCAAGCCGTTGTGCCCCCCTGCGCTGCCCTTTCTGCGGATTCTGACCTTGCCTGCCTCAAGCGATATATCATCGTTTATTATAATGACATTTTCCGACGGGATTTTATAAAACGCACAAAACTCCCTTATCGCCTCTCCCGAAAGATTCATATATGTCTGCGGCTTTACAAGATACACCTTTTCGCCGCCCAAATTTGTCTCGCCGTACAGGGATTTGAATTTCAGCTTATTCACCTTTACATTATATTGTTCGGCGAGATAATCTATTACTTCAAAGCCTATGTTATGCCTTGTCATGTCATATTCCCTGCCCGGGTTTCCCAGTCCTGCTATTATATACAATTTTGCTCCCCTCCTTGCTCCTAAAATAACAACCGCGCCGACTCATGCTTTTATTTTCGCCGTACGCTTAATTATTATGCGCCAAAAAGCCGCCTTGCCCCAACAGAGGGGGCAACGCAGCCTTGTTCGTCGAATTAAATTTTATTAAATACCTGCATATCGATTTATTTCACAACGATATTAACCAGCTTTCCCGGAACTGTGATTACCTTAACAACCGTCTTTCCGTTTGTGATTTCGGCTGCAATGTCCGATTCCATAACGGTTTTCTCGGTGCTTTCCTTATCCAGCTCTGCCGGAATCATCATCTTTTCTCTGATTTTTCCGTTGACCTGAATTACAATTTCAATCTCATCGTCAACCGTCTTATTCTCGTCATACGACGGCCATTTTTGCAGCGACAAAAGTCCGCCCGTACCATACTTTTCCCAAAGCTCCTCGGTCATATGCGGAGCAACCGGATTCAGCAATGTTATGAGTATTCTGTACTCGCCCTTTGTGATTCTCTCCAGCTTATAGAACTCGTTTACCAGGCTCATCATCGCGGCAATCGCTGTGTTGAACTTCATTCTCTCGTAGTCGTCGCCGACCTTTTTTATTGTCTTATGCACGCTCTTTTCAAGTTCTTTTGAGATGCCCTCGTCATCGGTCAGCATATCCTGCAGATTCCACACACGCTCCATGAATTTGTAGCAGCCCTTGAGTCCCTGCTGCGACCATGGAGTGGACTGGTCGAACGCGCCTATAAACATTTCGTATGTTCTGAAAGCATCCGCGCCGAACTCGTTTACAACATCGTCCGGATTTACGACATTTCCGCGCGACTTCGACATCTTCTCATTATTCTCGCCCAAAATCATTCCGTGCGAGGTTCGTTTCATATACGGCTCCTTTGTCGGAACAACGCCTATATCGTAAAGGAATTTGTGCCAAAAACGCGAATAGAGCAGATGCAAAGTTGTATGCTCCATTCCGCCGTTATACCAGTCAACCGGTGACCAGTACTTGAGAGCCTCCGGCGATGCAAGAGCATCATTATTATGCGGATCCATATATCTTAAGAAATACCAGCTTGAGCCTGCCCACTGCGGCATTGTATCGGTCTCGCGCTTTGCCGGGCCATGGCAGTGCGGACACTCTGTTTCGATCCAGTTATATGCCTTTGCAAGCGGAGATTCGCCGTTTTCGCCCGGCTCGAATGTATCGATTTCGGGGAGTTCAAGCGGCAGTTCGCTTTCCGGAATTGCAACCCAGCCGCACTTTTCGCAATATACAAGCGGAATAGGTTCGCCCCAGTAACGTTGTCTCGAGAATACCCAGTCACGCAGCTTAAAGTTTACCTTTCTTTTGCCGAGACCCTTTTCTTCAAGCCAATCGAGCATTGCCGGAATTGCCTTTTTGACAGGCATACCGTCCAAAAATCCCGAATTTACCATATTGCCCTTATACACATCGGTATAAGCTTCTTCCTGAACATTTTTGCCGCCCGACACAACCTCGATAATCGGGAGATTGAATTTCTTTGCAAATTCCCAGTCTCTCGAATCGTGCGCCGGAACTGCCATAATCGCGCCCGTTCCATACGTCACCAAAACATAATCGGAAATCCATACCGGCAGCTTTGAGCCGTTCACCGGATTGATTGCATATACGCCTTTGAGTTGTGTGCCTGTCTTTTCCTTTGCCAGCTCTGTTCTCTCAAACTCGGACTTTTTGCTTGCCTGAATGATATAGTCCTTAACCTCGTCCTGATTTTCCAGAATCGGCATAAGCTTTTGAACAAGCTGATGCTCCGGCGAAAGCACAACATATGTCGCACCGAACAGGGTATCGCATCTCGTTGTATAAACTATCATCTCATCGCCGGTTGTAAGTTCAAACTTAACCTCTGCGCCCTCCGAGCGTCCGATCCAGTTCTTCTGCTGAGTTTTTACCTTTTCTATATAATCAACATCGTCCAAATCGTCAATCAACCTCTGAGCGTACTCGGTAATTTTAAGCATCCACTGGCTTTTTCTTCTCTGAACAACCTCGCTGCCGCATCTTTCGCATACGCCGTTTACAACTTCTTCATTCGACAAACCGACCTTACAGCCTGTACACCAGTTAATCGGCATCTCCTGCTTATATGCCAGTCCATGCTCGAACAATTTTAAGAATATCCACTGCGTCCACTTATAATAATTCGGGTCGGTGGTGTTTATCTCTCTGTCCCAGTCAAAGGAAAATCCGAGCATTTTAAGCTGACGCTTGAAGTTTGCAATATTCGCCGCCGTAACCTTTTTGGGGTGAATTTTGTTTTTGATTGCATAGTTCTCGGTCGGCAGTCCGAATGCATCCCAGCCGATCGGATAAAGCACATTGTAGCCGTCCATACGTCTTTTTCTCGCTATTATGTCAAGCGCGGTATAGCTTCTCGGGTGTCCCACATGCAGACCTGCGCCCGACGGGTACGGGAACTCTATCATTGCATAGTATTTTGGCTTATCGCTGTTGTTTTCGGCATGAAAACAATTCGCCTCATCCCATTTATCCTGCCACTTTTTTTCGATTTCTTTAAAATTGTATCTTGCCAACTTTGTCTCTCCCTTTCTATTTAAGCTCAACCTCGATACGTTTTGCATCGTCCCAAAGCTTTTCGAGTGCATAAAAATCTCTTGTTTCGCGCTGCATAACGTGGACAATTATATCGCCGAAATCCACCAAAACCCAGCTTCCGCCATGGTAGCCCTCGCGATGCGACGGATAAATGCCGTCCTCCGCCATTTTTTCCTCCACCTCGTCAACGCAAGCCTTAACCTGCGTTGTTGAATTACAGCCGCATATTATAAAATAGTCTCCAAGCGATGTAAGCTCGCTGATATCGAGTATATCTATATTCTCCGCTTTTTTATCGTACAAAGCCTGTGCAATCTTTTTTACACGCTCCATATTTCCTCCGACTCCTTTCCGTCTTGTCCGTTATATTTTATTTTACTATAGTTTTTCGAAAAAGTCTATATTTTTGCAAATTTTTGTTCATTTTCCAAAAAAGCTTGGGTATACTGCCACGCTTGTTTTAATATATCGCCGTCGGCATCGAGCATATAAATATTTTCATTACGCCGAAACCAGGTCAGCTGTCTCTTTGCGTAGCGTCTCGAATCTCTCTTTATTATCCTTGCCGCCTCGTCCAAATTTGAAAATCCGCGGTAGTAATCCAAAAGCTGTTTATATCCGATTCCCTGCATAGACTGCATCTTTTTTGTGCAGCCCATATCAATCAGCCGCCTAACCTCGTCCAAAAGTCCCGCGTCAAGCATTATATCGACCCTTTTTTCGATTCGTTCGTACAGCTTTTCGCGCTCCCAATCGACAGCCATGAAAAGCGGCTTGTATCGGCTTTCCTTTTTCTCGGCATTATGCTCGGTGATTGTTTTGCCTGTTACGCGATAATACTCAATCGCTCTTATTACCCGTCGGACGTTGTTGGGGTGAATCCGTTCCGCCGACTCGGGGTCGATTTTTATGAGCATCTCCATAAGCGCTCCGCTGCCGTCTCGCTCACCGATTTCGGCAAGCTCCTGCCTTATACCCTCATCGCTGCAATTTTCTTCAAAGGTTACGCCGCCGATAAGCGAATCGATATAAAGTCCCGTACCGCCGGCAACCACCGCAAGCTTTTTTCGCGCGCTGATGTCATCTATGCACCTGCCTGCGTCCTCGACATAATCGGCAACGCTGTATTCGCACCTCGGGTCAAGAAAATCCATAAGGTGATGAACCACGCCGCCCTTTTCCTCCTCGGTCGGCTTTGCCGTACCTATGTCCATATATTTGTATATCTGCATGCTGTCGGCAGACACAATCTCGCCGCCGATTCTTTTTGCAATCTCCACCGCGAGCGCGGTCTTGCCCGATGCAGTCGGACCGGCAATAACCACTATCGGTATTTTATCCAATGCTCTTTCACATCCTAAAGTATTCGTTTAAATTCCTTTTCTATTTCCTTTTTACTCATCGAAATTATTATCGGCCGTCCATGGGGGCATGTATTGATCGGCTCTATCTCGAATATTTTTGTCACCAAAGCTTCAAGTTCCTCGGTTTTCATTGCGTGATTTGCCTTGATTGCCGCCTTGCACGCAATTGTGTAGAGCGCATACTCCGCCTTTTCAGCCATGGGCTTGCTTTTGTTCTGCGAAATCTGGTCGATAACTTCAACCAAAAGCTGCTCCACATCATCATAATCGACATAAGTCGGAGCGGTTCGGACCACAAGCGAATTTCCTCCGAAGTCATCGGCTTCAAATCCGAGCGTCTCCAAAAATTCCTCATTTTCCGAAAAAACAGCGTACTCGATTGGAGTAAGGTCGACATTCACCGGGATGAGTAAATCCTGCGCCTAGACAGCCTTGCCTGCAAGCTCCTTTTTAAGTTCCTCAAATTTCAATCTCTCATGCGCGGCATGCTGATCGATGATTAGCATTTCATCTTCTCTTTCAACTATTATATATGTCGCGAAAACCTGTCCCACAATCTTAAACGGCTTTTCCATAAACGGATTCTGAGCGGTGACAAGCTCACTTTCCGCCGTCGGTTCGGGCTCTCGAACATCTTTATCCTCCGTCACATACTCAGACACCTTTTCCGTCTCTGCCTTTTGCTCATGCTCCGAAATAATTTCCGAAACAGCTGTTTTTTCTTCCCGGTCTCTTTTTTCCTGCTCCGCTTTCATTATCGCATCGCGGAACGGAGTTTTGCTCTCCGGCATTTCAAACCCGACTCTGCCGCCGAAATCTTCATTCAAAAGCGGAATTTTGATATTGTCGTCATTCGGCGTTTCCTTTAATATTTCAAGCCGTCTTTTTTCAAAGTATTCCGGAGACACATCACATTTATAGCTGTCCGGAATAACTTTTTCTTCACTCTTTTTCGGCTTTTCCGCAAGGTTTTGTGCCACCTCATCGGCAGGTGTCCATCTGTCTTTATTCTTTGCCCATTCCAGTTCATATTGAGCATCCGCTTTCTTTATATCAGCCTTAAATACAGGTTTTTCCCCGATTTTCTTTTCGACCTTGGGAATCGAAAAATCCTTATGCAATGCATTCTCCACCGCATGCAGGACAGCGGTAAAAATATCGCCTTCATTTGAGAACTTGACCTCCTGCTTGGTGGGGTGCACGTTTATATCTATCATGGACGCATTTATGTCTATATTCAAGACTGCCATCGGATATTTTCCGGACATGACCTGATTTTTATACGCTTCCTCCACCGCTTTCGAGATGAGCGGACTTTTTATATATCTTTTATTGACAAAAAAGCTCTGATATGCGCGGTTCGGTCTCGCCGTATCGCCCTTGCCTGCAAGTCCCGACACCCTTATATAATCCTGCTTATAATCGATAGGAGCAGCCGATTTTGCATAGTCCTTGCCATAGATTGTGTACACGCAGTTCACCAGTTCCCTGTCGCCCGCGCTGAAATAAATTTCCTTGCGGCTGTTTATATATCGGAACGAAATTTCCGGATGCGACAGGATAAATCTCGCCATCAGATCGGTTATGTACGATGCCTCGGTCGCGTCTCTTTTTAAGAATTTCATTCGTGCAGGAATATTATAGAATATATTCGACACTGTAAAGGTTGTTCCGTCGGGCATGCCCTCGTCGGTGCAGCTTTGTATCTCTCCGTCGGCGCACACGACATGCGTTCCGACCGCGTCCTGCGTACGCTTTGTGTACAAATCGACCTGCGAAACTGCCGCAATGCTCGACAAAGCCTCGCCGCGAAAGCCCATTGTGTAAATCGCTTCAAGATCCGCCGCTGTGGAAATTTTGCTTGTCGCATGGCGCTTGAAACATTCTATGGCGTCATCGCGCGACATTCCGCAGCCATCGTCCGTCACCTGGATTCTGCTTATGCCGCCGCGTTCTATTCTGACCGTTATCATTGTTGCACCGGCGTCTATCGCATTTTCCACCAGTTCTTTCACAACCGATGCAGGTCTTTCGACAACTTCGCCTGCCGCTATCTGATTTGAAAGCTCGGTACTAAGTTCCTTTATTATACCCATTAATTTTCACAGCCTTTCTGCCTACAAACAGTCATTAAAAATTATACACACTTCTTATCAATAGCGGATAAAGCGTATATGAAAATTTGCACACCGCCGTTTACGTCCTGTATATGACACTATCGGCAGTGCAGTCAATTTCACCGATTTTTTTATATACTCTGTGCTCTTTTTGAAAGCTCATACAGCTTATTCATCGCCTCAATCGGCGTATATGTAGTAACGTCGAGAGTTTTCAGCTCCTCGGCTATCTGTCTTGCTATTCCGTCGCCGAAATCCAGCTGCCCGTCAAGGTCATCCTCAACCGGAGCGGATTTTCTTACCGCGGTCGGCATATCGTCATTTTCGACCTTTTTCAAAATCTCCTTTGCGCGCTTTATGACCTCCGCAGGCACGCCTGCCAAAGCCGCGACCTCGATTCCGTAGCTGTCGTCCGCACCGCCGCGGATGATTTTGCGCAGGAATGTTATATCATCTCCGCGCTTTTTGACTGCGATGCTGTAGTTCTTCACGCCCTCCAGCTTATCCTCCAGTTCGGTCATCTCGTGATAATGCGTCGCAAAAAGCGTCTTTGCGCCGCACTTCTTTTTGTTCTGCATATACTCGGCAACCGCCCAGGCAATTGACAATCCGTCAAAGGTGCTTGTTCCTCTGCCTATCTCGTCCAGAATCACAAGCGAATTTTTTGTTGAATACTCCAGTATCGCCGCAACCTCGACCATCTCGAGCATAAATGTGCTCTGTCCCGAGGCAATGTCGTCCGATGCGCCGACACGTGTGAAAATTCTGTCGACCGGCGTGATTTTTGCATAGCTCGCCGGAACAAAGCTGCCTATCTGCGCCATCAGCGTTATCAGCGCCACCTGGCGCATATATGTCGATTTTCCTGCCATATTCGGACCGGTTATAATCATAAGTCTCAAATCATCCGAATTAAGCTCGGTGTCGTTCGGAACAAACATCGTGTCGGACAGATTTTTTTCGACCACCGGGTGCCGTCCGTCCTTGATTATGATTTCGCCTGTTTCGGCAATCTCGGGCATTGAATAGTTGTATTTATAAGCTGCCTCCGCAAGCGATGCGATTACATCGGTTACGGCAACGCTGTCGCAAACCTCTTTAAGCCGCGCGGTTTCAAGTTCCGCACTTGCGCGGACCTCCTCAAACAGCTGTGACTCCAACGCTTCTATCTTCTCCGCCGCGCCCAAAATCGTATTTTCCATTTCTTTCAGCTTGGGCGTTATATATCTTTCGCAATTCACCAATGTTTGTTTTCTTATATATGTATCCGGCACAAGTTCCTTATACGAGTTGCTGACCTCGATATAATATCCGAAAACCTTATTATATCTGATTTTTAAGTTTTTGATTCCCGTCTGCTGCTTTTCCTCAGCCTCAGCCTCGGCAATCCAGCTTCTGCCCTCTTTTTGGACATATTTCAGCTTATCAAGTTCATTGTTGTAACCGCCCTTGATTATCTCGCCCCTTGAAAGGTCGTCGCAGATTGCATTTTCAATCAGATTGCGGACATCCTCCATTATATCAAGCTTTTTGCCGATTCCGGATAAAATCGGCGATTTTGTTTTTGACAATTGATATTTCAGTTCGGGGAGCATTGCAAGCGACTGTTTTAGCGACAGAAGGTCGCCGGCGGTTACGCTTTTTAAAGATATTCGGCTGAGGATTCTTGCTATATCATAAATGCCTGCAAGGGTGGTGCGCAAATCATCGCGCAGCATGATATTGCCGAACAGCTCCTCGACCGAATAAAGCCTTTTGTTTATCTCTATCGGATTCAAGAGCGGACGCTCGACCCACTGTTTCAAAAGCCGCGCCCCCATCGATGTCTTTGTCCTGTCAAGCACCCACAAAAGCGAGCCGCGCTTTGTTTTATCGCGCATTGTCTCGGTTATTTCCAGATTTCGCCGCGTTGCGGGGTCTATCTCCATAAACTGAGATACCGAGTAGACCTCGATTCGGTCTATATATTTCACACTTCTCTTTTGCGTATGCTCAATATATTTCAAAATCCCGGCAACCGCTTTTTCTCCGCAGTCACCCATTTGGGGCGGATTTTGAAATTGCTCGGTCACGATTTTTTTTGCGCCTCGCGCAAAAAAATCTTCCTCCATGACTTCCGGTTTTAAATTAAATCTTGAATTTTTTTCAAAAAACTTTTCCGAAAGCTTGTTTACAACGATTTCGGACGGAGAATAGCGTGCCAATTCGCTCATGACATCATCCTGATTTTGAGTCTCGGTGGTATAAATTTCTCCGACAGACACATCCGAAAAAGCAAGTCCGAAAGTTTTGCCGTCCGAAAAAATCACGCCGAGATAGTTATTCTTTTTATCATCAAGCATATTTTCTTCGATTATCGTTCCCGGCGTAACAATTCTGACAACCTCTCTTTTTACAAGTCCCTTTGCCGTTTTGGGGTCTTCGACCTGCTCGCATATAGCGACCTTGTAGCCCTTTTCCACCAGCTTTGATATGTATGACGCCGCGCTGTGATAGGGCACTCCGCACATGGGTGCGCGCTCTTTAAGACCGCAGCTTTTGCCGGTCAGTGCAATTTCCAGTTCGCGCGAGGCAGTTTTGGCATCGTCAAAAAACATTTCGTAAAAATCACCCAGGCGATAGAACAAAATGCAGTCGCTGTATTGCTCTTTTGTTGTCAGATATCGGCTCATCATCGGTGTAATCTGTTCTTTTTCCATTTGTTATTCTCCGTTTTACTAATGATATTTTATAAGTAATTTCAGAGCGTTGCTTTCCGCTTTGAAATGCCGTCAAACAATTAAAAGGGCTGCCGCGCAGCAATCCACAAAAGATTTGTCAGGCAGCACCCCCAATGCGTTTTATTAATGACAGCCTCCGCATGTGCCGCAATCATGTGTGCAGCCCGGCTCCTGCCCTGTTATATAGAAATTCAAAATTCCGTTTATCTCACTTATTACAGCGTCAAACTGTTTCTTTGCCTCTATAAAATTGCTGATAATTTCAGACTTGGACAGCATTTCATCAAACGCCTCGCTGTTCTTTTTAACCGCTTCCTCCTGGCTGATTTTGCCCTCCTGCATATCGCGCGCAAGATTCATGCGCTTTAAGTTAAATTCCTGCAAAAGCTTTTTCGCTTCTTCGTCATTCATCTGAGCCTCCTCAGCTGCCTTATATGCAGCCATCTCCTCAGATTCCTTTATCAGCTTTCCCAGTTCGTGTGTTTGCTCTGTAATTGTCATTTTAAAAACTCCTTATATTTTTCCTTGATAATTTTATATTAAACATATTAAATATGTTTGATAACTTTTTTACAGCGTACCGTTTAAACTCCACGTGTGCGCCTCGGTGATTTTCACATCCACATACTTGCCTGTAAGGCTCGGATCGCCCTTGAAGTTCACTATTTTCGAGCTTTCGGTCCTGCCCGACAGCATCTCGGGGTCGTTTTTGCTTGCACCGTCAACCAGCACTCTTTCGATGCGTCCCACATATGCCTCGTTTTTGCGACGCGAAATCTCATTCTGAACCTCAAGCAGCTTATTGAAATTCTTATGAATTTCGTCCTCCGACAAAATAAAATCAAGCTTTGCCGCCGGTGTACCCTCTCTGCGCGAATATATGAAAGAGAAGATCTGGTCAAATTCCACCTGTCTCAGCACATCGAGCGTATCTTCAAAATCCTCGTTTGTCTCGGTCGGAAATCCGACAATCACGTCTGTCGTTAATGCTATATCGGGAATCCGCCCCTTGACCTTTCTGATTTTTTCAAGATAATCCGCCTTTGTGTAGCGCCTGTTCATTTCTTTCAAAACCCTGTCCGAACCTGCCTGGAAAGGCAAGTGCAGCTGCTTGCAGATTTTGGGGCACTCTGCAATCGTATCGATCAGCTTATCGCTCAAATCCTTTGGGTGCGAGGTCATGAATCTTATTCTTTCAACGCCGTCGACCGAATTTACCTGTCTGAGCAAATCGGAAAAATCAATATCCTCGTCCAAATCCTTGCCGTAGGAATTGACATTCTGCCCAAGCAGACATATCTCGCTGACGCCCTTTGCCACCAGTTCGCGCACCTCCGCCATAACAGCCTCGGGGCGGCGGCTCCTTTCTCTGCCGCGAACATAGGGAACTATGCAATATGAACAGAAATTATTGCAGCCGTACATGACCGATACCCATGCTTTATTGTCATCGTCACGCAATATTGGGATATCCTCAGCAATTTCGCCGTCCGAATTTTCAATCGACACAATCGATTTTTTCTGAGTTATTGTCTCGTACAAAAGCTCAGGCAGTTTATACAGTGCATGCGTTCCGAATATAAGATCGACATGAGAATGAACTTTTTTGATTTTCTCGGTTATGCTTTCCTGCTGAACCATGCAGCCGCAAAGACCGACAATCAACTCGGGTCGGCTTTCCTTTAAGTGCTTCAGTATTCCGAGTCTGCCGAACACTTTTTGTTCCGCATTTTCTCTGACCGCACAGGTGTTATATATAACCAAATCCGCGATATCTGCCTTATCGCAAAACTCAAATCCCGCCTCTTTTAAGATTCCGCGTATTCTCTCGGTGTCGTTTTCGTTCTGCTGACAGCCGTAGGTCTCGGTGTTGGCAAGCGGCGCACGCCCGTTCTTTACTCTGAAATTCTCGCTGTATTCCCTGAGCTTCATTATATAGCTTTTCTGACGCGCTATTTTTTCTTCTTCAACATATTTCGCCATTATAATTTCCTTTGCTAATATATTTTATCACAAATCGCAAAAAAATGCAATTATTTATTTTAACGATTTTTCGATTTCGCCTGCAAGCACGTTCTTATCGGTTGTTTTAAATTGCAATCCAAGGTCTTTTCCGTCCATTATCAGCGCCGGCGTGTTTCCGTCGACAATCGAAAATCTTTCCAATATCTCTTTGTCCTTTGTTATGTCATGCAGCTGAAATTCAATTTTACCGTCGTATTCCTTTTTCAATTCGTCAAAGACTTTAAGCGCAGCATCGTAGTCGGAATCGCTTTCCGATACAAAGTACATGAACACAGGCGTCTTGTTTGCGATTGCATCGTCAACACTCTTGTCACCGGTCGAATTGTCTCCGGGCTGCGCGCCATCCGCCGCCTTGTCCGCTGCCTTATCCGCTGCCTTATCCGCTGCCGCGTCCTTATTCTCCGCCTGTTGGCTATCCTTCTTTTCTTCTTTAGCTGTTCCCTCGCCGTCCTTTTTTTCATCTCCGGTTGTCTGCTCTATTCTTTGACTTTCTGCCTTTTTATAATTTTGTATACTTACATAAGTTCCTGCCGCCGTCACTCCGACAAGAATTACTATTGCTATTATAAGCGCTATATTTTTCTTTTGCATGTTTATAACAATTCCTTTCCATTAAAAATGCTCGATATCCGACTTCTCCACCAAATTCGTATCCTCCGGGATAAGTGCGTCATCAAAATGAATATCCACATTCTGCTCCGATAAAAGCTCCTGGAGTCTTTCTATATCAACTTTACATATATCCTTTCCCGAATCTATCGCAAGTGCGCACGCCGTCCCGGCAGCCTGACCCGTTATAATTGCCGGCGGAATAACTCTGAGCACATCCCAGCCGTAGCCTTTTCCCGCGGCACTTCTGCCTGCGGTAATGATATTGGGATATCCGCTTTTTATCATCGTGCGATAGGGAACCTCGTAAAGAAAATACTTTCTGTCAAAGTCGCATATCGCACCGATTGAATCGTCAAAATGCCGATACTTGTCCTCCTCGGAAAATGTGTAATCGCCGTCAATACGCCTCGTTGTCCTAAACTGCGGCATCGACGGAATCAAAAGAATATCTCTTGCCGAGACATTTCTTTGTTTTTCCTCATCCTCTTTTCTCAGCTTTTTCAAAAATTCAATCTGATTTTGTATCACATAATTCGTAACATCTGCCGCGTCGGTTCCGTCCCAAAGCGGCATGCCGTCGGGTTGATTCCGTCCGTACAGATCTGCGTCTCCGGCAAAATGATGCATCGGAAGTCTTGCAAAGTCCCCGCTTTTTGAAGTCTTTTCGCAGCTTGCGGCATCTGCCTTGAATCCGTAATATGTATTGTAGTTTCCTCCGGTGACGCATGGCACTCCGGCACACTTCAAAACGTCCGCGTCACCGGTGGTATCGATAATCATCTTGGCAGGGTAATACGAAAGTCCCGACTTGTTCTCAACAATCAGTCCCTCCGTCGTATTGCCTTTCATGACCGCATCTATCACAACGGTGTCGAACAAAATATCAACTCCGCTTTTTGAAAGAATCTCGGTGAGCGCCATCGCAAAAATCGGTGCCGAGTATCTTGTGCAATATCTGCCCTTTGCCTTTTCGCCGGGGTTGTCCCCGTTCCATTCCTCTCCAAGGTCGTTAAAGCCGTCCTTTATCGACAGTCTCAAAAATTCCTCCGCCATGCCCTTGATTATCTTTGTGCCCCTGCCGTTGCACATGGGAACAAAAAAGTTTACCAGTCCGCTTGTTGCAAGACCGCCCAAAATCACCGTTTTCTCAATAAGTAAAACGCTCTTTCCGCATCTTGCCGCCGCTAATGCGGCAGCCGCTCCGGCAACTCCTCCCCCGGCAACTATTATATCATATTCTTTCTTTTGCTCAACTTCTCTTTTAAACTCAATATTCATTGCTAATCTCCATTTTCGTCCCTCAGCGGCATAAATTACAGTACAAAAATCGTCTGTAACTTATCTTTTCAAAACCCTTGCGGCATTCTGCGCACACTCCGAAACAAAAAAAATTCAAAATGCTCAGCATATTTTTCACATTACGCATCACAATATCTCATACTATATTATAGCATATTATGTCGAAATAATCAACTGTTTCCGGTAAAAAAGACCGCGTTTTTTTACAAAAACGCGGTCTTTAAGTTCCAAGGCTTAGCCTCTGTGCTTTTCAAAGCATTCGCTGCAATAAACGGGTCTGTCATTTTTGGGCATGAACGGAACCTTGTCCACCTTACCGCAGTCCGCACATACGATTTCGTACATTTCTTTGTTCTGCTTTATGCTGTTCTTTCTTGCAATACGGCAATCCTTGCAGCGTATCGGCTCATTCTGAAAACCCTTTTCGGCATAAAATTCCTGTTCTCCGGCAGAAAAAACAAATTCCTTTCCGCAATCTTTACATACTAAAGTCTTATCCTCATACATGATTTAATTCCTCACTTTATAATATATATTTTTTTCGATTGAAACCATGCTCAATCATTTTTTGTGTATTCCTCCAAAACTTTACCTATTTTATGCCTTATTCTCTGGATTGCATTATCCACAGCCTTGGGTGTTTTGTCCATCTTTTCGGCAATGTCCTTGTAAGACATTCCGTCAAGATAATACGCCAGCACCTTCAGTTCCATAGTGCTTAAAACTCGGTTTATTTTGTAGGATATCCCGGACAAATTTTCCCGGTCAATCAATATGCTCTCAGGATTTAAAGAATTATTTTCATCCGGAATATCAAAGCCGTATTCCTCATCCGAATCACCGTCAGCCGGCCCGTTTAAGGATATATAGCTGTTTAATGGCATATGTTTGTTGCGCGTTGAATTTTTCACCGCCGTCAATATCTGCCGGAGCACGCAAACTCTTGCAAACGCTCCGAACGACGATTTTTCCGGCTTAAAATCCCGAACCGC
Organism: uncultured Clostridia bacterium; assembly: GCA_934486735.1. Classification (GTDB taxonomy): domain Bacteria; phylum Bacillota; class Clostridia; order UBA1381; family UBA1381; genus CAKSQL01. The sequence goes on from CAKSQL010000022.1 coordinate 28,654, forward strand.
CTTATAAAGCCCTATCATTCCCTCTTGAATTAAATCATCCTGCTCCGCACCTTTTATGTAGTAGCTTTTTGCCTTTGCATACACAAAATTACGATAGCGTGCAATTATATGATTATATGCATTCTCATTACCCGATTTTGCCAGCTCAACTACCTGTTCGTCAGATAATTTACAAAGCGGCGAATCCGACATCATTTAATCGTCCTCCTAAATTTCATCCTTATTTATTATAACATGCCCTTTAACATTTGTCAAGGAAAAATTATATATTTTTCACAATTTTTTTTAACGTCCGGAAAAAAAATTATAAAATCTTGATATTTTATGTCGAAATATGACGAAACTTACAGAAAACAAAAGAAATATGATATACTCTCGCACATACCGCCCACGGACTTTTGGATTTTACAAACGCCGTTCGGCACATCGGATTTGTATTTTTAAATATTTTTTATTTCAAATTTCAAGAAAAACGAACAAAAATAACAAATTCAATTAATGTTCACACTCTGTTAATTGACAAATCAGTTAAAATAAGGTATGATTAGATATATAATATGATAAAATATATTTTATCCGAGGAAAATTTGTGACAGAAAGGAATGGTATCAAATTGGAAACACAGAAAAATTTTAACAGACTTGTTGAGGTATGCGAGGATATGCCACGGATTGATCCGGAATTATATAAAAAATATGACGTAAAACGAGGTTTGAGAGACTTAAATGGAAAAGGTGTGCTTACCGGTCTGACCGCCATAAGCGAGGTGCGCTCGTCAACAATCAAAAACGGCGAAGAGGTACAATGCCCCGGAAAGCTTTTCTACCGCGGCATAGATATCGAGGACATCATTGCGGATTTCATGGGCGACAGACGTTTTGCCTTTGAGGAGGTTGCATATCTTTTACTTATGGGCGAGCTTCCCAAAGCTGATGAGCTTAAGGATTTTTCCGACCTTTTGTCGTCCTATCGCCGAACTCTGCCGACAAGCTTTGTGCGCGACAGCATTATGAAAGCGCCGAGCCGCGACATGATGAACACGCTGTCGAGAAGTGTTCTGACCTTATATGCATACGACGACAATGCCGACTCCACCGCGCCGGACAATGTTTTGAGACAGTGCCTGCAGCTTATTGCGCTTTTCCCGATGCTTGCCGTCTACGGCTATCAGGCGTACAAGCACTATCACGACGGCGAGAGCCTGTTTATTCATGCGCCCAAGCCGGAGCTTTCCACCGCGGAGAACATTTTGCATCTTCTGCGCGCGGACAGCCAATTTACCGAACTTGAGGCAAAGGTTTTGGACATAGCGCTTGTTCTGCACGCAGAGCATGGCGGCGGCAACAATTCAAGCTTCACAACGCATGTTGTCACCTCCTCCGGAACGGACACATATTCGGCAATCGCAGCGGCGCTCGGCTCGCTTAAAGGTCCGAAGCACGGCGGTGCGAATTTGAAGGTTGTAGGAATGTTCGACGACATGAAAAAACGGGTAAAGGACTGGGACGATGACGAAGAAGTTGAGGCATATCTCACCGGTCTTTTGAATAAACAGGAATTTGACAAGGCAGGACTTATCTACGGCATGGGACACGCAGTTTACTCGGTATCCGACCCGAGAGCAACGGTATTCCGCTCGTTTGTCAGGAATCTTTCCGCCGAAAAAGGTATGCAAAAGGAATTTTTGCTCTATCAAAAAGTCGAAACACTTGCACCAAAAGTTATCGCCAAGGAAAGAAAGATATACAAGGGCGTAAGCGCAAATGTGGATTTGTACAGCGGCTTTGCGTACAGTATGCTCGGACTGCCGCATGAGCTTTACACGCCGATTTTTGCAATCGCACGCGTTGCAGGCTGGAGCGCGCACCGCATAGAAGAGCTTAGGAACGCAGGCAAGATTATACGCCCGGCATACAAGAGCATAAGCGAAGAAAGAGCATATGTAAAAATGCGGGACAGATAAGTTCAAAGCGGAAAAGAAAGGAACTTCAAAATTATGTACGATTTTATAAGAGCGGCAGCGGTTGTGCCCAAGCTTATTGTCGGAGATACCGCAGCAAACACTGCGGAGATAATTAAAAGAGCAAAACAGGCGGAAGATGCGGATATTATAATTTTCCCCGAGCTTTGTGTCACAGGCTACACATGCGCGGATTTGTTTTTCCAGTCCGAGCTGCAAAGGTCGGTCAAGGACAGCATAAAGGAGATTGCAGCAGCAGGAATCCGCGGCATTTTGCTGATAGGCGCACCGCTTGTTATCGGCGGTCAGCTCTACAACTGTGCGGTTGTGATTGCGGATGGGAAAATATATGGAATTGTCCCCAAAACCTTTATTCCGACATATAACGAATTTTACGAAAAACGATGGTTCTCATCCTCGGAGGATTTACTCGTTCCCGAAATATCGGCATCCGAATTGGGATTTGACGAGGATTATTCCATCCCGGTCGGACGCGACCTGATTTTCAATATAAACAACGCGATAAAATTCGGAGCGGAGGTATGCGAGGATATTTGGGCACCGCTTTCTCCGGGGTGCTTTCTCGCACTCAACGGCGCGGAGCTGATAATAAATCTGTCCGCAAGCAACGAAACAATCGCAAAGCGCGAATATCGTCGCGGGCTTGTGCGCCAACAGTCGGCATCGCTGATTTCGGGATATGTTTATGTCTCGGCAGGCGCGGAGGAATCCACCACCGACCTTGTTTTTTCCGGTCACTCGGTCTTTGCCGAAAACGGTGCGATCATTGCCGAAAACTCAGCAGGAATAGATTCCGGTTATATATTGACTCACGACATTGACATCGGCAAAATAAAAGCTGACCGCATAAAAGTTAAAACCTTTAAGGACGCGGCATCGCTTTACGGGAAATACGAAAAATGCCGCACCGTTATGCTGCCGAAAGCAGCTCTGCGCGGTGACGGAGCTTTATATAATGTCAATAAACAGCCGTTTGTGCCGCAGCAGAAAAAGGACAGAATCGAACGCTGCAAGAGCATATTCGAAATCCAGGTTTCGGGGCTTAAAAAACGAATGTCGGTCACAGGCGCAAGACCGGTTGTGGGAGTCTCGGGCGGACTTGATTCGACGCTTGCGCTGCTCGTCTGCGTAAAAGCGGCAGAGCAGCTTAAAAGACCGGTTTCCGATGTGATAGGCATAACCATGCCCTGTTTCGGAACAACCGACAGAACCTATAACAATTCAATCAAGCTGATGCATAGGCTGGGCGTCACAGCCGAGGAAATAAATATAAAAAAGGCATGCATTCAGCACTTTGAAGATATTGGGCATGACGAAAACAACCACGATGTAACATACGAAAACTGCCAGGCGAGAGAGCGCACAAAAGTGCTTATGGACTACGCCGGCGAAAAGAAAGGCTTTGTTGTCGGAACGGGCGATTTGAGCGAATTGGCTCTCGGCTGGTGCACTTACAATGCCGACCACATGAGCATGTACGGAGTGAACGCCGGGATTCCGAAAACGCTTGTAAAATGGATGATTGACAGTATAATAGAATATAATCTGTTCCCGAACTCCACCGATATTCTGAGAGATATCATAGACACTCCGATAAGTCCCGAGCTGCTCCCACCGGACGAGGACGGGAAGATAAGTCAGAAAACCGAGGACATTATCGGGCCTTATGAGCTGCACGACTTTTTCCTGTACAATATAATCAGATTCGGATTTGCGCCGTCAAAGGTGTATTATCTTGCGCAAAAAGCCTTTGAAAATGATTTCGACAACGATACGCTTTTAAAATGGCTGAAAAACTTTTACAGACGGTTTTTCACGCAGCAGTTTAAACGGAGCTGTCTGCCCGACGGCGTAAAGGTGGGAAGTCTGTGCCTTTCGCCGCGCGGCGACTGGAGAATGCCCTCCGATGCCTCGGCTGCAATATGGCTTAAAGAGGTCGAACGCTTAAAATAGGGCATGCGAAATTTAAGCCGCTGATTTTTTTCCGAAAAAAAACGGATTCTTGAGCAAAAAAATGAATTGCATTCACCATAACGCAAAATCAAAATTATGCCGTTTTAAGCATGTATTAATTGCTTTTTTCGAATGTAAAGGAGGATATGCAATGAATGTATCGGACGCTGTAAAATGCCGCCGCAGCTACCGCGGAAAATATAAAAAAATCCCCGTACCGCGCGAGGATTTGATTAAAATTATGCAGGCAGGGCTTGACGCTCCGTCGGGCTGCAACAAGCAGACAACAAGCCTTATAGCGGTCGATGACCCTGCGGTCTTGAAAAAGCTGCACCGCGTTATTGCGCCGCCCGCCGGCGAGACTGCACCTGCTGTGATTTGCGTTCTTACGCAGAGGGTATATGCCTATCGTGACAAATGCTTTGCAACTCAGGATTACTCCGCTGCAATCGAGAATATGCTTCTTGCTGCGGTTGAACTCGGTTATCAAAGCTGTTGGTACGAGGGACATATTACCGATGATGATAAAATAGGCTGCAAAATGGCGAAAATTCTGGGCGTTCCGGATGAATATGAGCTTGTGTGCTTTCTGCCGATAGGCATTGCCGATTCCGAGCCGATTCCGCCCAAAAAGAAAAATTTCGCGGAACGCGCTTGGTTTAACTCGTTTCGCGGAGACGGAAAATTAAATTGATACAGAACCCCCACACCGAGGCGGTGTGGGGGTTTTATCAGCTGATTAAAAAACAATGCTCCTAAAAGCTTATATCCTCCGCTCCGTCAATATCCGTTTGTATATCCGCTTTTGAAATCCTTTTGCCGTTGACAAAAATATTCGATATTTCTATATCGCGATATTTCATATCGCAAAAAGACTCAGCCGATATCCGAATAATCGGCTTTCCGTCCTCGAGCGGCAGTCCCTCATCATAGTACACATTAATATTATCAACCTTTACATTCCGAACCATTCTCGGCGTCAAGCCGCTCATATCAACATATTCCATTTCGGGCATACCCCACAGTCCGGCGGTCTCGGGATTGCGAACAAACACTCTCATTGCTTTTTAAAGTTATTCTGCCCGGGAAGTGAATACCCGCACCGAAATAATATGTCACTTCATCCTCCGCCGGAGCCTTGATCGGCTTGCTGTTGAAGATATAAAGACAATGATGATAGCTGCCGCATTCAAGCACAAATTTCCCGTTTTCTTTAAGCTTGAATTTTATTTTTCCGTCCTCCTCGCTGTGCGATATCCCTTTTGAAAACGGCTTTATCTGAACTCTTTCACATTCAAGCTTTGAGATGACCTCTATTTCTATCTCCTCATCGCTTACGATATTTACATATGATGCAAGCTCGGTCTGGTCAATCTGCCTTTGAAATCCTGTCCACACCCTGTTGAACGGATAGTTATTTTTTTACAGTCCTTATTCTGCGAACATCGGAGTTGACAGATATCTGTCGCCCGTATCCGGGAGAAGTGCAACTATAACCTTGCCCTTGTTTTCGGGACGTTTTGCCAGTTCGGTAGCTGCGAACACTGCCGCACCGGAAGATATTCCGACAAGCACGCCCTCTTTTCTTGCGATTGCTCTGCCTGTCTTGAACGCGTCATCATTCTCTACGGCGATGATTTCGTCGTATATTTTCGTGTCCAAGGTCTCCGGAACAAAACCTGCGCCTATGCCCTGGATTTTGTGCGGACCTGCAACACCCTTTGACAATACCGGTGAGCCGGCAGGCTCTACGGCTACAATCTTAACATTCGGATTTTTGGACTTTAAGTATCCGCCGACGCCCGACAGCGTTCCGCCTGTGCCGACACCGGCAACAAATATATCCACTTTTCCGTCGGTATCGTTCCAGATTTCCGGACCGGTTGTTTTTTTGTGAATATCAGGGTTAGCCTGATTGGTAAACTGGCTCGGAATAAAGCTTCCCGGGGTCTCGGCTGCCAGTTCCTCCGCTTTTGCTATTGCGCCTTTCATTCCCTTTGCACCGTCGGTCAGAACCAGTTCCGCGCCGTATGCCTTAAGCAGGTTTCTGCGCTCCACGCTCATTGTCTCCGGCATTGTAAGAATTATTTTGTAACCTCTCGCAGCGGCAACCGATGCAAGACCGATTCCGGTATTTCCGCTTGTCGGCTCTATAATAACCGCGCCCGGCTTCAACACGCCGCGCTCCTCGGCGTCATCGAGCATTGCCTTTGCGATTCTGTCCTTAACGCTTCCTGCCGGATTGAAATATTCAAGCTTCGCAAGTATTGTTGCGGACAGATTGTTCTCTTTTTCATAGTTTTTCAGTTCCAAAAGCGGTGTTCCGCCGATTAAATCAGTGATTTTTTCATATATTTTCATAACAATTATCTCCTTTTATTATCTTTTTTATATTCATGAATCTATATTTTTATCATCTGCCGCAACATCGTTTATGTAGCATTATAATAATCGCCTCCATATAACCTATAATACCTACCTCTTTTATAGGTTATATTATATCACCATTAATTTACTTTGTCAAGACTTTTTTTAAAAATTTTTTTAATCTGTGTAAGAATACACTTCTCCGCACTCGATATAGACAGTCTCAAAGTCCGGATATTTCATCTTCATCAAATCGGCAAGATGCATCATTCCCGCACGCTCCGAGCCGATATGCCCCATAACCAGGATAGCCTTGTTGTATCCGAGCTGCATATAATCGCGCGCCATTTCGCCGGTTTCCCATTCCACTATTTCTCCGGTGAGCACAAAATCATTCTTTTCCAGCTGTTCGGCTATATGCCCCGGAGTTCCGAAACAGCAGCCGATATTTCTGCCCTTTTTATCGGGGCAGCCCGCGATTCTCACATGACGGATTCCGAGTTTTTTCTCAATGAGTTCAGCAAGTTCTTTCGCTGTCATTTCCTCGTCCAACACAAACTCATTCACACCGAAATCGGTATCGGTTATAACCTGTCCTTTCAAACCGAGATATTTTATCTCACCCTCATAAATCATATCATCTCCTGCCGAATGGGCATTGTCGTGATAGCGCACTATCGTGATTCCGCTTTCGTCAATAAATTTCTTTTTTATCTCGGCAATCCGACAGGGAAGTTTGTCGTCCCAGTGATTGTAGAAAACAGGCTCATGCACAATCAAAAGATTTGTACCGATTTTTTTGCATTCTCTTATCACATCCGGCGTTGCGAACATGCTGACGGCAACCCCTGTAATTTCGTCTGTGCCGTCTCCTGCCTTATATGTATCGCAGCTCCTTTCTCCGTCATAGCCTCCCAACGCTTTCAGTTCGTCAAATAATTCTGATATCTTCATATTAATCCTCCTTTTCGCCCGGTATAGGCATGAAATAATTTGAGTTAATTCTTATCTTTTTTCCCGAAAGCAAACAGTTTCACCGCCAAAAATGTTATCGGTATACCCACAATCGCCGCAAGAGCGTAAGCTATAAGCTTATTCCACCCGAGCAGGTTGAAAAAGACAAGCACCGCCGCATTTTGTATGATGAAGTTCGGAATATACGAAATACAAAATTTGATATATTTTGTAAAATTCAATTTGTTTCGGAAAATGATAAGACTGTTTAAAATATAAGCAATCGACAGCGAGGTCAGATATCCTGCAACAAATGCGGCATTTGCTCCCAAAACAAGCGAATAAAGCCAGGAGAAAACCACCCCGTTGATAGTATTCACGCCACCGACAAAAAGAAACAATATAAATTCACGTGACAAAAATGCGTTATGCTTTTTTTCGCCCCATTCACAGAGTTTTTCACCGTCAACAATATAGCTTTTTTTCGCTATTTCAGCAAGCGGCGTGTCGGAGTATGAGTCGGAATAAAATTCGTCTATCACAGCGTCTTTTCCGAACGCTTCGTAAAAACGTTTCTGCTTTTCCTCGCCCCAGCAGTTTTCTCCGTCATATTTTCCGCTTTTTTTGTCCACTCTCGATGCATACAAATACTTTATCCCGAGCCGCGTACATATCGGCATCAGCAAAAACTCCGGCGATGCCGATATTATCACATCATCAGCCTTCTGTTGTTCAAGATAAAACCTTTTTATCTTGTGCTGATTTGCGTCCCAAAATGCTTCAAGTTCCGAATCAATGTCATCGATTTTGGTAAGAAATCTGTAAAAACACTCCTTAAACTCTGTCTTTTTTATAACTCCCAAGCCCCAAAGCAGCGCAGCCCACGCAAGCGACGGCAGGAGCAGGAAAAGAGAACGGTTACGCTTTAATTCAAAGAAATAAAAATCTGCCGTACTGTCGTTTTCATATATGGTTTTGTCAAAATCGTATACATTCATATTCAATTGCCCTCACAGGTTTTATCGCGTGTCATGAGCGAGAACACAGCCTCGCGCGCGTCCTTTCCGTTGTATAAAATTTCATTTGCCTCGGTGACAATCGGCATGGACACATCGTACTTTTTGCTCAGCTGCATTGCTGCATGCGCGGTATTAACACCCTCAACGACCATGTGAACTTCCTTTAGAGTCTCGTCAAGAGTTTTGCCCTGCCCGAGAAGAATCCCTGCGCGGCGGTTTCGGCTGTGCATACTTGTGCAGGTTACAATCAAATCGCCAATTCCCGAAAGTCCGGAAAAGGTGTGCGGATTTGCGCCCATCTTTACTCCGAGCCTTGTAATCTCGGCAAGTCCGCGAGTCATAAGCGCCGCCTTTGTGTTATCTCCGTAACCGAGTCCGTCGGAAATTCCGGCGCAAAGCGCAATTACATTTTTCAGTGCGCCGCCCAATTCTGTACCAACCATGTCGCTGCCGGTATATACACGAAAGCATTTATCCATAAATATATCCTGTACAAACTGCGAGAGCCTTTCGTCATTTGACGCAACAACATTGGTGGTCGGCATTCCGCGGCTGACCTCCTCGGCGTGTGACGGCCCGCTCATCACCGCGATTCTTGCCTGCGGAATCTCCTCGGCAAAAACTTCCGAAAGTCTTAAAAGGCTGCCGTCCTCCAATCCTTTTGATAAATTCACAATCGGCTGACCGTCCGCCACAGCTTTGCAAAGTTCCTTTGCCGTTGAACGCGTCGCCGGACTGGGAACAACTGTAACAATAAGCTCTGCGCTATCAGTCGCCTCACTCATATTATGTGTACAGATAATATTATCCGGAAATAATATCCCGGGCAAAAACTCTTTGTTTTCCCTGTCTCGGTTCAGCCTGTCGGTCTCCGTCTGCTGCCAGCTCCACAAATATACTTCATAGCCATGACCTGCCAAAAGCAGCGCTGCCGCCGTTCCCCAGCTGCCCGAGCCTATAACCGCTATCTTCATAAAAATCTCCATTCCTTTAATAATTAAATCTCTTACCGGTATGAAACAATAAGAGATTTTTTCTTCATTTTTTCTTTGAAAACAATTTACTCTCAGTTCCGTTCAAGAGCCTTTTTATATTTGCATGATGCTTTGCAACCGCAAGCAGACCCAAAACGACCGCACATGCAAAATATACCGGATTTATATCGCCCTTGCCTGCCATAAATGCAATAACGGCAACGGGGTATAAAATGCCCCCGATAACCGACCCGAGCGACACATAGCGCGATATTGCCATAATCAAAACGGCGGCAACAGCGACTATAAGTCCCACTCTCCAATCGAGAATCAGCATTACTCCGAGACTTGTGGCGATTCCCTTGCCGCCCCGAAATCCGAAAAAGACCGGGAAATCGTGCCCGAGCACAACAAAAACTCCGGCAATATATTTCAGATTATCCATAAGTATATTCGCTTCGAACCAATCGAGCGAAAGTCCGCTCTGCGCGGCTATGACCCTGTCCGCGGCACAGCCTATAAGTACAGCTAAAATTCCCTTTGCAACATCACACAAAAGCGTTGCCGCGCCTGCCGCCTTGCCATGAACCCTCAGCATATTTGTCGCTCCGGCATTGCCCGAGCCTTCACTTCGTATATCCGAGCCGCTTATTCTTTTTGATATGATAACCGAGCTTGATATACTCCCGATAAGATATGAGACAAGCGCGGCGATTATCACAATAAAATACAGCATTTTAATACCCTCTTTTCCTATTTTTTCTTTTCTCTTATTATAAAATGCAGGGGTGTTCCCTCAAATCCGAACGCTTCTCTGAATTGATTTTCAATAAAGCGCAGATATGAGTAATGGAACAAATCCTGAGAATTTACAAACAGGATAAATGTCGGCGGCGCAACGGATGCTTGGGTTGCATAGTAGATTTTGAGCCGCTTTCCCTTGTCTGATGGCGGCTGCTGCTTTGCCGTCGCCTCATTTAAGATATCATTGAGCATACCGGTCGTTATTCTGCGCTTGTGCTGCTGATTCGCAAGCTTTATTTCACCGAGCAGATTTTCCACACGCTGACCCGTTTTTGCCGATATAAACAAAACCGGAGCATATGGCATAAATGCAAAAGTCTCGCGGACTCTGTCGCGGAACGCGTTCATCGTCTTTGAATCCTTTTCGACAGCGTCCCATTTATTCACCGCGATTATGCATGCTCTGCCCTTTTCGTGAGCATAGCCGGCTATTTTTGTGTCCTGCTCGGTCATACCCTCGTTTGCGTCTATCATAATCACGCACACATCGCTTCGGTCGATTGCCGCCAGCGAGCGCACTACGCTGTAGCGTTCCACCACCTCGTCAATCTTTCCGCGCTTTCTCAAGCCGGCAGTGTCGATGAACAAAAATTTATCATCGCCGTTTGCGTAACGTGAATCTATCGCATCACGCGTTGTTCCTGCGATGTTCGATACAATAACTCTTTCCTCACCGAGAATTTTATTGATAAGCGACGACTTTCCTGCATTCGGGCGGCCTATAACCGCTACCTTTATTTCATCCTCATCCTCGGTGGTATCGGCATCCTCCGGGAACTGCGAACAGACCTCATCCAAAAGGTCGCCGACTCCCAGTCCATGCGTCGAAGATATTGCTATCGGGTCTCCCAAACCGAGATTGTAAAATTCGTAAAACTCCATCGGAGGATCGCCGAGATTATCGACCTTATTCACCGCAAGCACGATTTTTTTGCGCGCCTTTAAAAGCATTGATGTCACGTCTTGGTCGGTTGCGGTTACGCCGTCCTTTACATTGACCATCAACACAACAACGTCCGCCATCTCTATCGCAAGTTCCGCCTGGCGGCGCATCTGCACAAGGATTTCGTCCTTTCCGGCAGGCTCTATACCGCCTGTATCGACCAGCGTAAACGATTTGTCAAGCCACGTTGCGTCGGCATATATTCTGTCACGTGTAACACCCGGAGTATCCTCCACAATGCTTATTCTTTGTCCTGATATTTTATTAAATAATGAGGATTTTCCGACATTCGGACGTCCAACTATTGCTACTAATGGTTTCATTTGTATATTCCTTTCAAGTTCAAAATAATTCTTCGCCGAGAATTGCTTCAACAAATTCATACCCGTCATTGTTCACCGGGATTATCTTTCTGCCGAGCCGATTTTCCGCCTCGGTCAGCGTTACATCATCCAAAAAGATATCCTCGCCGTCACGAAGCATGACCGAGGGTATCGTGATAATATCTCCAATCGGTTTGTCCGCAAGCTGTTCTGTCAAGTCGTTTCCGCACACAAGCCCGGCGACATTCACTCCGCCTCCGAAAAAGTTGTTCTTTATCGGATAAACCGACAGCTTTACGCCGTCACATGCCTTTTCCAGGCGTTCGGCAAGTGATTTTATGAACGGATATGCAAGCTCGCCGGTTGCAAGCGTGACATTTCTTGAACGCTTTTTGGGGCGTATGAGCTTGATTGCCTCGTCAAACTCCTCCTCCATTGAGGCTATAAGCCCGACACCGTTTTCAATCTGAGGAAAGCCCTCGTATTTTTCTGCCGGCGGTATCGGTATGCCTGCCATAAGATAAAACTCATCCGAGGCATAAACAAGCCTGGACGGATTTGTTTTCAATATTTTTTCCTGCCATTCTTCAATCTGCCGCACAGTCTTATATGCGCGCTGCTTATCAAACGGAGTCAGCCTGCACAATCCCTCGCGGTATCGGGTGAGTCCGACCGGCACAACCGAAAGACTTAAAACGTTCGGACACAATGCCGCGATATCCGATATACTTCTGTCAAGCTCTGCGCCGTCGTTAAAGCCGGGACAGAGCACGATCTGACAGTTCATAAAAAGATCTTCCGCCGCAAAACGTTTCATTATGTCATATACTTTTCCTGCGTTTTTGTTGTTAAGCATCTTTCGTCTAAGCTCGGGGTTCGTTGTGTGAACCGAGATATTTACCGGCGAAATACGCATCTTTATCATGCGCTCAATTTCCTCGTCCGACATATTCGTCATGGTTACATAATTGCCCTGAAGAAAGGACAGACGTGTGTCGTCGTCCTTAAAATAGACCGTCTCACGCATGCCCTTGGGGAGCTGATCGATAAAGCAAAAAATGCATTTGTTGCGGCAGCTCTTTGCGTCGTCAATCAAGCCGGACTTAAACTCGATTCCCAGATCCTCAAAATCATTTTCTATCGTGATTATCTCGCATGTCCCGTTCTTTTTCAGAACTTCAAGCTCAACTTCCGCCTCGGAAACAAGATACCGATATTCAAGCACATCCCGAAACTTACTTCCGTTAATCGATACAAGTATATCGCCGCGCTCAAGTCCCGCACTTTCCGCAAGCGAGGACGGTTCAACATATTCAATTGCCGTATCGGGTGCTTTCATATCGGTTTTCATTCCTTTCATACAATAGTATAACATAAAATTGAAGATTATACAATAATTATTTTCCAAAAAAGTGACCGAAAAATAAAATTATAATAATTTTTTAAAAGTATTGACAAGTTGATTCTACTGCATCAGAGTATATTTAACTACAAACGCAGATAGAGAAAAAGGTCTGCCTTGCATATGATGAAAGCATAATGTACCGACTCCTGCATTGATACATATTTCAAGGATGGCAAAATGTCCGGCATGAGAAAAGCCGCTTTGACAGAAATAAATATCGACCCGCCGGAATATTTAAAATCATCAAACGAAATTTACGCTTTTGTAAATGTTGATATGACACCCCACTCCGAATCGATTTACGCTCCCGACCAAAAACCGCCTCCTTTGGGATATCGCTTATATGCCAAGCCGACGGAGGATATTTAATCGATAACTTCCCTGTCGGGATTGAATAAAAAATTTTCGATAACAAACCTATGCATTGTATTAAAATTTTAAAATGCCAAAACGGGTCAGCCGATTTTCCCGGCTGACCCGTTTTTATATTATATAGTTGACTTGTGCTTAATCGATTCAAAATCCTCTAGTATTTCCTTTGAGGGCGGAGGTGTCAAAAGTGAGAACACCACAATGCATATCGATGAGAATATGAATGCCGGGAGCAATTCATAAATAGCGAATGCGCCGCCGAAGTTCGATATAACCAGTTTCCACAGAAATACCATGCCTGCACCGCCGACCATGCCTGCAATCGCGCCGGCTCTGTTGGTTCTCTTCCAGAAGATTGAGAAAAGCATCAACGGTCCGAATGTTGCGCCGAAGCCTGCCCATGCAAAGGATACAATCTTGAATATTACGCTGTTTTCGTCCATTGCAATTATCATTGCTATTACAGCGATAAGCAGAAGCGTTATTCTCGATACAACCATTACACTCTTGTCCGATGCTTCTTTTTTCAGAACGCCCTGATAAATATTCTTTGCAAATGCCGATGCCGCTATCAAAAGATATGAATCGGACGAGCTGATTGTTGCAGCCAGGATTCCTGCCATTACAAAGCCTGCCAAAAGCGGCGGCAGAGAACTTCTTGCAAGGGTGATGAAGATGTTTTCCGCACTTGTTGCGGTGAGATGTGCCGTCGGATAAAGCTGTCTGCCGACAATTCCTATAAATACTGCAACCGCAAGCGAAATCAAAACCCAAATCATAGCAATTCGTCTTGAACGCTTAAGCTCATCCTCGCGGCGGATAGCCATAAATCTGAGCAGAACCTGAGGCATGCCGAAATATCCGAGTCCCCATGCCAACATTGAGAATATCTTAAGCACACCGTACGGAGTTGACGCTCCGAAAACAGGCTGTCCGTTTTCAACAAGCTGTTCTCCGGCAGCATTTAACGAAGGTGTTGCAAGGCCGAAAAAGTCCAAAAATCCGGGAATTTTCTTTGCATTTTCAATAACAGCACCAAATCCGCCGGCATCAATTGTGCTTATTGTAACAATAATCGCAAGAGCGACAACCATTACAACACCCTGCATAAAGTCGGATGCACTCTCGGCAAGAAATCCGCCGAGGATTGTGTAAAGCAAAACAAACGCTGCGCCGACAAGCATCATTGTGACATAGGACATTCCGAACAAGGTCGAGAACAATTTTCCGCAGGTTACAAAACAGCTTGCCGCATAAACTGTGAAGAAAATAAGTATAAACAATGCCGACAGGGTCAGTATAACCTTTTTTTCCTCGCGGAATCTGTTTGAGAAAAATTCCGGCAGAGTGATTGAGTTGTTTGCGCGTATACTGTAGCGTCTGAGCCTTTTTGAAACTATCAGCCAGTTCAGATATGTACCGACCGCAAGACCGATAGCCGTCCATGCGGCGTCCGCAAGACCGCACCAGTATGCAACACCGGGAAGTCCCATTAAGAGCCAGCCGCTCATATCCGACGCTTCCGCGCTCATGGCGGTTACCCACGGTCCGAGCGAACGTCCGCCGAGAAAATAGTTTTCGGAGCTTTTGTTTGCCGCCCTTGCAAAAATAACTCCGATGCCGATTACAATTGCCATATATATAATCATGGCAATCAGAATCTGAAATGTTTGGTTATCCATAAAATCTATGCCTTTCTGCCCACAGTAGTCCGCTTTTTCTTATCGTGGGCAGATAAGACGCAGGTTCGCGAGTCTTTAGAGCAGGAGTTTTGTTTTTTTAACAGACGGCTTTCACGCGGTGCTTTCGGAAATTGTTTTCGCCAAAGCCACATAAAACCATCTTTTTCTGCCCATATAAAACCCATTATGGGTATATTATACCATACTATGCAAAAATGTCAAGATATCAATGCAAAATTGTCATGAATAAGTGAAATTATATGCAACTTTTATTTGCGAATCAAAAGTGAAAATAAAATGATTCAATTATACACACCTCAGCCAACGGAAAAGGATTTAAAGCGTACTCTTTTTTTCTTCGAACAATTTAAATATATTTTTGATTTATTGAAAAATTAAGATTCGATCGATTTTAAATAAAATATCAAAAATATTAGCATCCGCTGAAAATTATCTTGAATTTAAATTAAAAGACTGTAACTCTTTTTTAGTTAATACAAACTCACTCCTGCGCGTTTGCACCTCACTTCTTCACTTTTCACTATTACTTATTACTTCCCAAAAAAGCGACATGCTAAATTCAAGAGCCAGAGTTAATAGTGAATAGGTAATAAGTAAAAATCGACAAGCACTTTCGTACTTGTCGATTTTTTGGCTTTCACGTTCATAATAGATGCAGGTGTTTTTCACCCTTTTGCCAGACACTGTCTGGCTTTTGCACTTTTCAATCAACTATCCTCACATTTCGATTCTTTAATTCCCTCGAATTCGATGGAATTTGAATTATGCGGTTGTAACTATACCTTGTTAAATGACCCGACGTGGTCCGCATCGTTGAGAGGCGTGTCGGGTTCTGTTATCACTATTATACACTGCTTTTTTATTTCAGTCAATTACAACTCTGATATCTTTTTGAATTCATCAAGATTTAATTCCTTTTTGAACTCTTCTTCTGTCGGCATATAGAGTTTATACTTTGAAGCATATATTTGATTATTCTCTTCTGCCAATGTATATTTTACTACTGCATCACTCTTATCTGCACAAAGCACAATACCAATCGGAGGATTATCTCCTTCGTTCATCAATTCTCTTGTATAGTAATTTACATACATCTGCATCTGCCCTAAGTCCTGATGAGACAAATCTCCAATTTTTAAATCTATCAACACGAAACATTTTAAGATGTAGTTATAGAATACAAGGTCAATGTAGAAGTGTCTGTCATCAAATGTTATATGCTTTTGTCTCGCTACAAACGAGAATCCTCTTCCTAACTCAAGCAAGAATTTTTGCAAATGGTCTATTACTGCCTGTTCAAGCTCTTTTTCATAAAAATGAGGATTCTGCTCTAAATCCAAAAACTCTAACACATACGGATCACGGATTATTTTTTCGTATTCCGGTCTTGGTTCAAGAGTCTGGATTTCTTCGCTTACAGATTTCTTGTCTTGACTCGAAAGCAATCTCTCATAGAAAAACGAGTTGATTTGTCTTTCAAGTTGTCGCACACTCCAACCAGATTTTACACATTCTTCTGCATAGAAGTTTCTTCTCGTTTCATCATCAATCTTTATTAAATGTAAATAATGTGACCATCCTAATCCGCTCAACAGTGTTGAGCGAATTGGAAATGCCATATAAAACTGGCGCATTCTTCTTAAATTCTGAACCGAGAAACCTTTTCCAAATTCATCTGTAAGTTTAGATGAAAGATATTGCAACAGGTTCTTTCCATATTCTGCTCTGTCATTTTCGCCACAAGCCTTGTATATCTGTTCACCTATTTCCCAATAAGCCTGAACCATTGAATTATTAACTGCCGCATATACTTTCCGTTGCGCATTAATTACACTATTTCTCGCAGCTTCGTATGCATTTTCTTGAACGAGATTTTGATTTACCATAATTCCATCCATATCTCTTACACCTTACTTTCCTATATCCACTCAAATCGAATTTACCAGTCGGTGTCTGGCATATGTATTTCGAATTTAAACTATACACAATTCATCATTAAATATTATAACATATAGTTTTTAAAATTACAATTTGTATTCTGCACAAAACAAAATTTTATTTTTACCATATACCGCTTGTAATACTGACGGTAACCCTTTAGACATCACAGCAAGGAAACTATGGATAGAAAAGAGATAACATTACATCATTTGTTTTTCGATTTTACGCATGAAGCATTTTAAACACTCTCGTTTTTAACAGTATATTTAACGGAATTATAACTATAAAGTATAATATTAAACAACCCGACACGCCTCTGATATGAACCCTAAAATTGTATGTGTTGTTGGTAAAAATTAAAAGGTTTACAAGTGTGAACAGAGGCTTGTTTCATCGAGGTAGATTTTAGAGTAAACTTTCGATAGGTATGCAGCTACAAAATGTCCCAATAAATTTCAGACAACTATTAAGAGTTGGACGTTTGTTTGTGGTATGACTCATAAGTGAAGTGCTCCTATCATGCATGTGCTCTACTTATTAAAAGTGACAGAAGTGTATAGGCGTAAATTAAAACTGGAATAATTTTAAATAGTTTTATTGTTTAAATGGCACCGATTTTGACACCAATAATGGCACTGATAAAACTGACCATAAACAGTAAAAAACTAGTGCATTTATTATGTACGTGAAAGCCAAAGTCGTGGTCGAAATAGATGCAGTCTATTTCGACCACTTTTTTGCGTCTTTTTGTCTTGCTGGTTGAACATTAAGCGACTTTATAGGTATCGTATTTCCATCTCCTTTCTTTCGTGTTTTGAAGCATACTGTGGTTCTAGGTACCGTAATTCACGAGACAAATTACTTGCAGGCGAAGTTTTTGCAATTTCAGAAATTAGTTCTGTTACTATATCTGGAATTTTTCCACTAAGTACATATCCTACAAATGAACGATACACCACTTCTGAATGATTACCTTGGCAACTTATCGTTCAAAGGTGGTGCATTTTATTCTTCAGTTCTGTCATTGTTAACACTGTCGGAGGAATATCAAACAAAAAATAAGACCTCTCGAAACTATATCGTTTCAGAAAAGCCTTTATTTCAAGCCGTTTTCAGCATATTTACTTGTGGGTGCATACCGTTTTCTTGTATCAATGTGAGCGTGGTTATTTCGAAAAAAGATACCTCCTTATATTCACCTTCCCATGGATACACCTCATCCATAACTAAGTTAACAAGGTGCAGAGGCGTATAATACCTGTGTCAAACAATCAACGGTGTTTCGTGCAAATCTTGAAATAGATTTTGTAATAATCAAATCAATTTTTCCTTTATCGCACATGTCCATCATTCTCTGAAATTCCAATCTTTTCTTTTCACTCATTCCGCTTATGCCGAAATCAGCGAAAATATCAACCAAAGTCCAATTAGGAGTATTCTCAATTTTATTCTTGTAATATGTAATTTGATTTTCCAGACTATTTTCCTGTTCTTCTTTTTCTGTACTAACTCTACAGTACGCTGCCACTCTATATTGTCTATTTATGTCTTTTGACGATTTGAAAATTGTAGCTGGAATTTCAGTTATCTTTCTCATCATTCATTACCTCCAAGTATTTCTCTATAACATTTAGCATCATTTCTGCAGATAGCCAACACATAAAATGCATCGCTATTTCCTTATGTGCATATGTTCCGCCATTCTTCCCCTGCCTTGAAACAATTCCGATAGAATTTGTTTCTTTTATCCATATTTTAGGTGTTAAAGCGTTTAATTCTACCGGAATAGAAATAAACTTTTCATTATGTTTATTCTCCCATAAAGCAAGAAAATCAACAGTTCCACTATCTCTTAGCCACATTTGAATAGTGTAACCGGTTGATTTTTTCATATTACTTTTTGCTAATTCTGTCAAAGAGATATATCCCGGATTCTGTTCTGCTAGATTATTTTTTGTTTCTCTTTTATTCTTTCTAAATTCAATGCCCGGATTCTGAATTTTGCTATATCTCCAGACCTCAAATTCATCATACAGATTTTCTAATACTTCGTTATACACCTCCTCGGTTATAATTTCATTTTCAAGCAGTGGTTTCATATACTGCTCTTTAGCAATAATATACCGAAGCTGTTTTTGAATTGCTGATTTGTTCATAATCAATTCTCCTCTCATTTTAATAATAGAATTATATAACAAACCTGCAATTCTGTCCCTAGGCTAACTTCTTACGTATCTGCAACGAGATTCTTTTTCGATAGATGCTTCAACGAAATTTTCGAATGAAATAATATAAGCTAAATACTTTTTGTTATTTATAGTTTTATCAATAACGTCTCTTGTCCATTTATCTTTACCTGACGGAGATTTGATTCCGAGGTTATACAATTCTTCCTGAATATTTTGCAAACTATGACCATTGATAACCATATCATAAATCATTCTAACTACATCGGCTTCATCTTCTTTAATGTAAACATAGCCATCTTCATCTCTACCAAACCCATAACAAATTCTACCAAATAATCTTGATTCGTATAAATTCAATTTCTTCATTTAATGTTCCTCCTTATATTTTTTTAAATAAAAAGCACATCTTGATTAACTCAAAATGTGCACATAATTTATAGTATCAAATTTTAAACATCACTATTATAATGTTTTGCATATCCAATTCTGTTCGCATAAATTAATTCTGCTTGTTGATTCTGTATATTCCTAACCAGAATTGCTGTGAAATTTGCATAGAAAAAGAGACAAACATCATTATAACCATGTTATAAAAAGTGTTTGTCTCTTTTGGAGGCACCACCCAGATTTGAACTGGGGCATAAAGGTGTTGCAGACCTCTGCCTTACCACTTGGCTATGGTGCCAGAAAACAAAAGACGCTCCATTTAAGCGTCTTTTGCAAGATGGAGCGGAAGACGAGATTCGAACTCGCGACGTTCACCTTGGCAAGGTGACGCTCTACCACTGAGCCACTCCC
>CAKSQL010000023.1 GCA_934486735.1 uncultured Clostridia bacterium
CTACATGCCCGAATATAAGAGAGAATTTATGGACTTCTACTCGGCAAAGGGCTACTGCGATTCACTTTCGACTGATTGGGCGTATGATTACGCAATAAAATCGGGCGTGCGTATGATGCGAATAGGCAAGGAATGGCATAGCATAGAAAAGCAAAAGGGTGTGTATGATTTCTCTGACTTAGATAAAACGGTGGAAAAACTCACATCGGACGGAGTGGAAATTGTAATGCTTATGGCATACGGAAATACGCTCTATTCCGACAATATAAAGACAGGACCTGCCAACAAGGAGGCAATCGATGCATTTGCAAAATGCCTTGCGGCTATGGCAGAGAGATATCCGCAGATAAAATATTTCGAGGTGTACAACGAGCCGAATTTAACAGGCTTTTGGCAGCCGGCGGAGAATCACAGAGATTACACCTATCTTTTGCAGGTTTCGGACAGAGAGGTGCGAAAGGTGCGGCAGGACGCAAAGATTGCGGGAGGTGTGCTTGCCGACGGCGGCGCAGGCTGGCTTTCGAATATGATGTCCAAGAACGCATATCCGTATATGGATGTTTTGAGTTTCCATCCGTATATTTACTGGAACAAAAATCGTGTGGATACAATTTATAATTCAAAGCTTGCAGGCTTTACCAATCTGCCGCTCAAATACGGCGGATTCAAGGAAAGCATAATCACAGAGGTCGGATGGCCGAGCTATAACGAAAATGACAAGCATGGATGTAATGAGGAAACTCAGGCACTGGAGACGACAAAGCAATATATCTTTGCCGAGATGTCGGGGATAAACAAGATAATGGCGTATAACTTTGTCAACTCGGGACGAAATCCGGATTATAACGAGGATAATTTCGGAATTATCACAAAGGACGGCATTGCAAAGCCGGCATATCTTGCAAATGCAATAATGCGGAACAAGCTTGCCGGGGCTGTCCCCTGCGGCGAAATAACCTTTGAAAACGACACCGGCATAAGCCACGGTTATCTCTACAATAAGAGCGGAAAGCCGATTCTGGTGCTATGGAAGGATTTCCAAAGAGGCGAGAATGCAGCCAATGTAAAGGGCAGAGTGAATTTAAGCGGCGAAAGCGTAAGAGTGTATGATATGTCGGGTAATCTCACAGAGAAAAACACCGATACGGTTAACCTCGGCAGTACGATAGTTTATGTTGAGGGCTTGAGTGACAAGTGGTACAAAAAAGCCTTGGCGGAGTCGTATCAAAAGATAATTTCGGCAAAGCTTTCGGCAATCGGACAATCCGGATATGAAGCATATTTTGACAATGTGAAAGCAGACATTGCGGCATTGGGCGATGAAATGTCGGAGACTGCGGCAAAGGCGGTTTTCGATAAGCATTTTGAAATTGCGGACAGGATTTTAGCCGTGGACAGTCTTGGCGACAATAATCTTTCGGCACTTTTGGATGTCGTGTATGAAAGCGGAGTGTTTATTGCAAATTACTACATGTGTACAATAAACGGACACAGCGTGGTGACAGCGGAGGCAGGAATCAATTCTCTGGCTGCAAAAATAAAACAGAAAGAGGATACAGCAATCGGCGGATATCTGCCCCGTTCCAATGCTATTTTGGAGATTGCGAAAAATCAGCTGGATTTTGCAAAGCGAACCGCAGCAATTTCGGAAAGCAATCCGATAAAGGCAGGCTTTGCAGAAAGCCGAAACGCGCTTTCGGAAAAGCTTGTTAAACTGGGAGAGGCAATGTGCGAGAAAGAAACGCTCACCTGCGACGATATCGTGGTCTTTGCTCCGACCGAGGAGGTAAATCTCACCGAGGGCAAGCAGGGCGAGGCGATATTCTCGGTATATAACTATGATGATAAGGATTTGTCGGAAGCAATTCTGACAGTGACCGACGCATCGGGAAATGTACTGGCAGAGGGGAATGTGTCGGTTGCGGCAGGCGAAAGCATGCAGCTGCCGCTCACAATGACTATAGCCGATAAAAGCGTTCTCTCCGGCGGCTACGGATATGCATATCTGAAGTTAAACGGAAAAACAATGGTCAAAATAAGCGTAAAGCTGATAGTAAAATAAAAGCTAAAGTACAGGAAGTCAGAATCGCCCATAGCACTATTTTTTACCCGGGCGGTACAAATTAATGATTGGAAAGGACAGAAAATATGAAAAAATTTGCAGCATTGGCGCTGGCGTTTGCGATTGCAGGCGCAGCGCTGCCGGCAGAGGCAGCAAAACCTGCCGGACTTAAGGATGTGGAGCAGACAGCGTCTGCCGAAAGTGTGGATATATCAATTCCGGCACTGAACAAATATAACATTATCGAAAGCAAAAGCTTTGATGTCAATGTTACCATGCTGAATGTGGGAATTACTTCGAAAAGCTACAGCATACAGGTGTTCTGCGGCGATAAGCTTATCGCATCGGATCAGGCGATAGCTGAGGCAAACACAAGTGCGGTTAAGGCTGTTAAGGTTAAAGACTGTGACCAGGGACCGCAAAAAATCCGTGTGGATGTAAAATCGGGCGGAAAAAAAGTTTCTTCGAACGAATACGATATCAATATAATTGTTCCGTATCAAAATCAGTTTATGGACTGGGCATCGGGACGAGGACTTTGCGGCTACAACAGTCCGTATTACTGGAATCTGGTAGGCTGGCAAAGCCCCAGAACGGGAAACGAGTGGAACGGTATAGAAAAAACTGCAGGTGTTTACAATTTCTCGGGTTGGGAAAGCGAATTTGCACCATATCGCAAGAAAGGTAACAGGATTGTATATTTAGTAACCTACAACAATCCGATATACAACGGCAGAACCGACATTATGGCAAGGCAGTACGGCCCGAAAACAAAGGAAGAATTTGACGCATACGCAAAATATGCCGCAAAGGTGGCGGAGCTGAATCCGGACATCAAATATTTTGAGCTTTACAACGAGCCGAACATCGGTTTCTGGAAACCGAACCCGAACGTCGATGATTACACCTATCTTTGCGAAGTAACGGCACGTGAAATAAGAAAAGTACGTTCCGATGCAATAGTTACCGTTGGCGCTATGGCGGGTGCAAATGCCGCATGGCCGCTTAATATGCTCAGGAGAAATGCATATTCGTCGATGGACTGCATCAGCTATCACCCGTATGTCTACCCTGCAAAGGCGGATATTTCGCTGCAAAATTCGATAAGCGGTATTCATGATTTGATTCTGACCGAGGGCGGCTGGAAAGAGGGCATCGTAACCGAGCTTGGCTGGCCCACTCACCTCGGCGGAACGGGTATTTCCGAGGAGCAGCAGTCGATTGAGTTTGTCAAGGCTTATATCCTGCTCGAAAGCAACGGAGTTAAGGTAAGCCAGATGTATCGGATGAACGACCCGGGAAAAAATAAGGATTATAATGAAGATAACTTCGGAATGATGCGTTATGACGGCAGCCCGAAGCCGACCATTACAAGCGTAAAAGAGCTTAATCAGCGTACCCAGGGCGGAATATACATGGGAGAAATTGAACTTGCAAACAATATGAAAGCGTATATGTATCTTGTGGATCAGCGGCTTGAGGTTGTGGCATGGAACAAGGCGGGATCGGAAAATGCCGAAGACAGCGCAAATTTCGGAACAAATCTGACGGCATATGACCGATATGGAAATTATGCAGGCTCGGGAAGCGAGATTACACTCGGAGAATCACCGGTTTATCTTGAAGGATTCTCGAATGAAACGATAGCGAAAAATCTTTATTATAACGTGAAAAAGAGCTTAGACCATTCAAAGACAAAGCTTTCATATCTTGCTGAAAATAAAGGCTTTAACTCGGTTATGAATATGCTTTATGAAAAAGCAGAAGGATTAAAGCTTGATAAAATGCCGACCGAAGCGGAAGCAAAAGAATGTATGGACGAGTATTACGGACTTGCAAAAAAAGTTTGCCAAATGTATAAATCGGGCGAACTGGAGGGCGAAATAAAAGACCTTTCATCAATTCTCTATATGATTTATCTGAGTGCAAAACCGATTAATAATCTATATCTTGCATCGGTAAATTCAAGTGAGGCATACAGTCTGCAAAACGCAGAAAAGGTTAAAGCCGCAAGAGCGGAAATAACCAAAAAGGCTGATGACGGAACGCTTTCCTATTCCGAGGCTGTCATAAAATTTGCCGAGGAGACGCTCAATGATGCGAATGTATTGGCAAAATCAGGCGATCAAAGTCAAATGAAGTGCGGAGTTTTAAAGGCATGGGACGCGCTCGCAGGCTACACCGCGGATATTGCATTGGAAATTGTCGAGGACGAAACAAAGGAATATAACGATATCTTGATGCAGATTCCGTCAACCGAGGCGGTTATCGAGACGAATATTCCGAAAACTTTTAATATGTCGCTCTATAACTACTCACCGAAAACGATATCGGGCAGGGTTGAGCTTGTGTCGCCGTCCGGCGAGGTTTTGGGCACAACCGAGAATGTAACCCTTGCAAGCGGCGAAAATTTACAGCTGCCGCTCAAAGCCTTGATAGAGACGCTGGAAAAGGACAGCGATGCGGAATATACCCTGAGATTTGTTCAAAACGGCGAGATCTTGAAAATCTCGCATGCACCGATAAAGGTCAAGGTCAGCTTAGATGTTCGGATGACGCTGGTCGAGACAAATTTTGACGGAATTAACAGCGTGTCGGTCGATTTGGAAAACTTAACAAATGAACTTATAAATGCAACCGTTGAAATAAAAGCCCCCGAAGGATGGAAGCTTTCGGGCGAGTCTCAGAATGTAACCCTGGAGGGAAACAAAACAAACAAGGTAACCTTCGGCGTAAGCCAAAAGACGGCTGTGCCGTACCACTTCTATGCGTTTGAGGTGACGGTCAAGAATCAAGCCGGAAAGACAATATTCTATAACAAGCTGCCGCTCACATTCACTCAGATTGTAAAGGCAGAGCATGAATATTCAACATCAAGCTTTGACGGCGACATCTCTGATTGGGCAGACGCATATCCGATATATTTGGGACTTCCGGAGGACGTAACAAGCTATGAGGACTGGCAGCAGTCGGACGTTGCGGCAAGAGTTCTGACAAAATGGGACAGCAAATATCTCTATCTTCTGGTAGACGTGTTTGATAATTCGCATATCAACGGTAAGATGAGCGGTCAGATTTGGGACGGAGACTGTGTTCAGGTGTCGATAGACCCGAACAATGATAAGGATAACTCAAAATATCAGACAGAAGATTACGAATATGGCTTTGCCTATACCGATATGCAGGGAAATGTTTCATATTCGTGGTTTGCAAACGGGCATAAGGCAGGCGATGAGCCAAGCGATTACAGCGTAATGATGCGTGATAACCAAACCAAGCTTTCACGCTATCTGATAAGACTGCCGCAGGCGGCGGTAACTCCGCTCACCCTGCGCGAGGGCTCGGAGTTCGGATATAACATCGCGGTGAACGACGCCGACTTTACATCGAGAGAACGTCTGATTGAGTATGTTCCGGGAACGGCAGCGTCAAAAAGTCCGAGCGTATATCCGACCTATGTGCTCACAGGGAGTGAGGAAGCTCCGACAGGTAATGCAACTTGTCCGATTCCGTCCGGAATGAAAGCCGGTGATATCGATTCGGACAACACCGGGGAAAGCTTTGTCGATATAGACGGACATTGGGCAAAGAATATGATTGAAGCATTTGCAAAGCGCGGCTATGTAAAGGGAATAGGCAGCAATAATTTTGCGCCGGATAAAAAGGTATCTCGCGCCGAATTTATCACCATGATAACAAATGTCGCAGGCATAGGCGAAAAGCAACAGCAGCAGATATCGATGTTCGCAGTGGAGAACGAGGGAGAAAAGCCGAAAGCTCCGAAGTCCTACTTTGATGTCGAGCGTGACGCATGGTATGCTCAAAATGTGTATGATGCGAAAAAGGCAGGAATCATAAGCAGTGATGTTGCAGACGCATATTTCTATCCCGACAAGGATATAAGCCGAGAGGAGGTATGCTCCGTTATAGACGCATATCTTGTTACAAAGGGCGATAATGCCGCAAACATCAAGGCGATCAACGCTTTTTCCGACAGCGGCGAGGTCAGCGACTGGGCATTAAAGAGCGTGATGAACCTTTACGGTCTCGGAATATTGCAGGGAGACGGAGCCGGAAAGATAAAACCGAAAGCAACGCTTACGCGTGCTGAGGCAGTGGCATTCCTCACAGCGCTTATGAATAATTAGTTAATAAATGAAAGGAAGAAACTTATGTCAAAAAGAAAAATACTTGCGGCATTGATTGCGGCAATTACTGCAGCGGCAATACCGGCGTATGCTGCCGAAAAAGGCGTTGCGCTTAATATGCAGTCCGACAATGATACAATAGCTTTTGAAATAACAAATGACGCTTTTGACGGGAAACAGGTAAGCTTTTACCTGTTCCGCCCGGGCAAAAGCGCAGAGGACCTGCGTGCGGACGGAGGAACAAGTGCAAGGGAAGCAATATACCAGACATATGTATTTGATTTTACCGGCGACAGTGTAAAGCTGGATGTCGGAATGAAAGCGCCGGAGGGCGAGAATCACACATATAAATATCTTGTGATAGCTCAAAACGGTGAAAGCTTGAACGGTGAGTTTGAGTACTATACAAAGGCGGAAAAGGACGCATTGCTTGCCGAGATAAACGAGGCAAGGAAAAACGAAACAGTTCCGCAAAAGCTTGCCGAAAGAGTGTATGCATACTTTAACCTCAATGATTTCAAGCTTTATCAGTCGACAGAGAATAAGAATAAAATAAGCAGCCTTATCATGAGCCTTTTAACAGAAGATGCGAACAACGAAAACATCGGCGGCATATTTGAAAAAGCATGCGTGATTGCGGCATTCTCAGAAAAAGCGGACGGACTTTTTGAGGAATCGTATATTGATTTTTTAGGACTCGAAGAAAAATATCTGAACGCATACAATAACGATTTGAGCGATGATGGCAAAAAGCTTTCGATTGAAGAAAGCTGCGGTACGGACTATAAGACTGCGGATGAAATAAAAGCAGTGCTTCAAAATCGTATTGCGGTGAATTTGATAATCAATAACAAGCTCAGCGGTTACGGACATATTGAGGGTGTAATAAGCGGATTTGAGTCGGATTTCACAGCAGCGGGGCTTAAAACCGAGAAGTATAATTCGGCAAATAAAAACAACGTCGGCAAAAAGTTCATGGAAAGAAAGACAGCGGACACCAATTCTCTTGAAAAGATAGTAAAGCTGATTAATGATATCATGAACGAGGGCACAAGCACAGGAAGTACCGGCGGGGGAGGAGGCTCATCCTCATCATCCGGCAAAGGCAACAGCTCATCGGGAGGTTCAAAGGGCGGCGGCTCTGCGGTTGTCGCTCCGCCGACTGTAACCAAACCGGAGCAGACAAAGCCGCAGGAGGTAATTTTCAGTGACTTGAACGGCTATGAATGGGCAAAGGAAAGCATAGAATCACTTTATAAAAAAGGCATTATCTCAGGTAAGGGCGAAAGCCTTTTCGCACCGGGCGACAACATAACAAGAGAAGAATTTACCGTTATTTTGTCCAAGGCATTCGCTGTTGCAACCGGCGAAAAAGAGCCGAAATTTGATGATGTTGCCGCAGACAGATGGTCGTATGAGTATATAAAAAATGCGTATTCGGCAGGACTTGTCTCGGGTGACGGCAAAAACTTCAGACCCTCGGATAATATAACCCGTCAGGATATTGCAGCAATTCTTTTAAGAACGCTTATGAGCAAAAATCTGATAAGTGATGTTAAACCGGAGACAGGCGTATTCAAAGACGAAGCAGACATTGCTCCATATGCGGCGGAAAGCGTGCAGATAATGTATGCATTAAAGGTTCTGAGCGGTGACGATAACGGCTGTTTCCGACCAAGCGACAGGGCAACAAGAGCCGAGGCGGCTGTGATAATAGAACGCGCCTTAAAGCTTGTTTAAGAAGGGAGTAAGGATATGAAAAACAGATTAATTTCACTCGGCATTATACTTGCCTTTTTGCTCGGAAGTGTAAATGTATTTGCAAAAAGCATAGAGGACTTTTCGGAGCAGAGCGCGCTTTTGATAAAAATCGGTGCGTTCTCGGCGGACGGCGACATTAAAGAGGACACAAAAATCAAAAGAGACCGTTTCACCAAGGAGTTTACGGCATTTGTAAATAAGTCGGATAAGGTCGGAACGGCGGCGGAGAAAAGCTATTACTACGATGTAGCTTTGGACAACGAGTATATTTCGTATATAAACTATCTCACTGAGGGCGGATATGTAATCGGCGATAACGACGGCAATTTCAGACCGGACGACTACATAACTAACCAGGAAATGCTCAAATGTGTTGTGGCGGCTCTGGGTTATACTGCCAATGCATCGCTCGCTCAGTACCCGGACGGATATCTTTCGGTCGCATCACGCTTAAAACTCACAAACAAACTCGGCGGTCTGAACGACGATGCCACAATTGCGTCAATGATTCAGCTTTTTTATAACGCACTTGATAAAAATGTTATGGAAGTATCGGGAGACGCAGCAGGCAAGTTCGAGATTAACAAGGATTTGACTTATCTTGAAAAGACATTTGATATCAAAAAAATCAGCGGCAGAATAGACGCAAATTATTTAACAAGCCTTGACGGCTCGGTATCGGGAATGAAAGAGGACACGATACGTGTGGAGGGAGAAATCTTTACGCTGACCGATGAAAATCTCTATCTTGCCGATTTGATTGGCTATAATATGGAATTTTATTATCGGGAAAACGGAGTCGAAAACGAAATAATCGCAGCAGTGAACGATAAAACGGAGGAGCTCGTAATTTCGGCGGACAGCATAGACGAATACAAGGACGGCAAACTTTTCTACACTGTCGGAGACGAAAGCCGGCAGAGAAAAGCTTCAATTGATAAAAACGCCGTTATCATGTACAACGGCACGGTGCAGACCAGCTATACGGATGATATATTCAATATTAAAAACGGTTCGGTTGAGCTTGTGAAGTCGGAGAATGATTCGACATATTCGATTGTGAAAATTTATGATTACAGTTCATATGTTGTAAAATCGGCATCGGCAGAGGCGAACAAGATATTTTTAAAAGCACAGCGCACAAAAAATGCGGCAGGAGAATACGAATACACTTATCCGACAATAGAACTTGACAATTATGAGCATTATTTTATAAGAAATTCATCGGGACTTCAGATAAAGGTTTCCGAGCTTAAGGAAAATAATATCGTATCGGTCGGAGAGAGCAAAGATAAAAGCGTTTGTTATATAAACGTGGAAACAAGAGCAATATCCGGCGAAGTTCAATCGATATTCACGAACGAGAGCGGCGAAAGATGTGTAAAAATTGCGGATGTTGAATATGCTCTCGACAGTGATTTTGACAAAAATATCGATTTCATTTTGGCTCAAAAGCTGAATGTTTTGGCATATTTAAGCTATAAAGGAAAAATTGCGTCAATGACAGTTGCTGTTGCATCGGGCGAATGGAACTACGGATATATGATGAATATGGTAGAGGACGACTCGGATGAAAGCATTGTTATCAAGATTTTCAACTCTGCCGGTAAGGTTGAAAAGTTCAAGCTTAAGGATAAGGTGAGAGTTGATGGCGAAAGCAAGAAAAAAGAGGATGTTTTGAAGTTTTTCCAAACTGTTCCCGCAGCAAATGAGGACTCGGAGCAGACAGTTGAGCCTCAGCTTGTGAGATATCGCATGAATGGAGAAGTGGTAAGCGAAATAGATACCGCAACGGTGAATATTTCGGGAGGTGAGTCGGAAGAGACAAGTCTTTCAAAGGATAAGCCATATTCGAATTATCAGTTCTTTTGGAGTACCAAGCAGTTTGTCGGAGGCGGAAGTTTCAGTTTTAACAGTTACGATACTGCAATGAGAGCCGGAGACAACACATTAGTGTTCTTTGTTCCGGATCCGACCGACCGAAGCGTCGGATATGAAAGCGCAAGAGCAGACGAAAGCCTCTACAGTCTGAAGATTGGCAGCGGATATTTTGCGGAGCATCAGACATATGCCTTTGAGGCATATGATATTGATTATGATAACGGTGCATTGGCAAAGGTATTTGTTTCAAAAGCAGGTGAATCGGATAAGTGGGAGGAAAATATCGTAATTTCATCTGTGGATGAAACGGTGGACGAGGACAGCTTGCCCTGCACAAAAATCATCGGTTATAATTTTGGTGGAAAAACAGCGATTTCACTCACACTGAAGAAGGATGTAACTACTTTCGAGGATGTGTCAAATATCAGCGAATCAGGACAAAAGCCGGAGCTGAGAATATGGAATACGGATATTTTTGATTCGGCATACGGACTTAAAAAAGGCGATGTTATCAGAATAAAGACGGTATCGGGTAAGGTGAGCAAGATAAGACGCTATTTCTCTCCGAATTTTGTCGGCAGACAGGTAAGCGTCGGCGGCAGAACCTTTGATATTATAAGGAGTCACGGTGTTATTCAGTCGGACGGAACCTTTATGGGTACTATGGGCGCGGCAACCGAGACGGTTATGGTCGGAGTAATAACGGGGTACAGTAACGGATATATAAGCTTTTACAATGTTGACCCGGCAATTTCAAGAGGTGAAAAAGCTCCGGATTCAAGAGGTGCTGTTCCCAAACGCGGAAAAATCAATACAGATCTTCGGAATTTGGCAATTTATAAATATAATTCAAAGACAAATAAGCTTACAATAATAGAAAAAGAAGAATTGAATGAGTATCTGTACGGCGTGAATTCAAAGGCGTACGCATATATGTTTACGAATGCGACAAAGCTTGAAAATATAGTGATTTACGAATAACGTGACGGAAAAAAGTCCGGAACACAAAAAAGGCCAGACTGTAGACAAAATCGGTTGCAACATTGGATTTGCAACCGATTTTTGTATTACTTGAGCCAATATTTGAATAAAGCCACGAATAAATGGCTCCAAAAGCCCCTTTATCCGTTTCCGTTTCGCAAGCTTTTTTAAATTCATACACGCAAAGCGGAGGGTTGCCTCAGCTTTTACTTTCGCCAATCCTCTGTATTGAGTGTACCTCATCGCATGCTTTTCTTTCGCATCTGCAAATACTCGCTCTATGGTTTATTTCCTTACATTTTTCCGGATCACTTTTATATTCCCGATAGCCCTAACGATTTGTTGTACTGTACCTTAATATTTCATTTGCGGGACATATCATACAGCCGTAATACTCATCATATATATTGTCATGTTTTTTGAAAAAGCCTTTCTTTGTCATCGGTCTTTTATATGACATTGACGGTATTCTTTCATCATCTATTATTTGCTTTGCTAAAGCTGAAATCAATAGCTTTGTCTATATCGCGCAGTATATGATTTTCAGGCACTAAATCATTTATGCAAAGCATGTGAAGTTGTCCTTGTCTTTCTTGTC
Source organism: uncultured Clostridia bacterium (assembly GCA_934486735.1). Lineage (GTDB taxonomy): Bacteria > Bacillota > Clostridia > UBA1381 > UBA1381 > CAKSQL01. The sequence continues at coordinate 11,432 of CAKSQL010000023.1, forward strand.
TGTTTCTTTTTTTGTACATAACAAAACAGCTCAATTCTTGACATTTATATTATATCATAAATTGAGCTGTTTGTGTAGTATTTTGTCTACAGTCTGAATGCGTCATACGTTCTCGGTATGGCGCGTTGTTTTTGAGTTATTTGATTGTATCGATATCGTAAGGCGTAATCTGATATACAAAGTAGTTCAGCCAGTTGGAGAATAACAGATTCGCATGACTGCGCCAGCGCACAATCGGACTTTTTTTCGGGTCATCGTTCGGAAAATAGTGCTTTGGTATCTCGGGATTTATCCCTTTTTCCAAATCGCGCTTGTATTCGCCGGCGAGCGTGTCGGCATCGTATTCCGAATGCCCGGTAACGAATATCCGTCTGCCGCCTTTGGTAAAGATAATGTACGCTCCCGCCTCGTCCGACTCGGCAAGAATTTCAAGCTCCGGATGCTTGTGTATGTCAACCGAACGAACCTCGGTGTAGCGCGAATGCGGAGCGTAGAACTCGTTGTCAAAGCCTCGGACAAGCTTGGCAGTGCGGCGGTTTACCTTGTGCAGGAACACGCCGGAGCACTTTTTGTCTAAAGTGTATTTCGGGATTCCGTAGTGGTAAAAAAGCCCTGCCTGAGCCGCCCAGCAGATGTGCAGGGTAGAGGTTACGTGCGTTTTGCTCCACTCCATAATATCCTTGAGTTCGTCCCAGTAGTCGACATCCTTGAAGTCGAGATTTTCAACAGGCGCACCGGTTATTATCATTCCGTCATATTTTGACATTTTTATATCTGAAAAAGCTTTGTAAAATCTTAATAAATGTTCGGGCGGAGTGTTTTTTGATTGGTGCGACTGCATTGTGATAAAGTCAAATTCCACCTGGAGCGGAGAGTTACTCAAAAGCCGCAAAAGCTGAGTTTCTGTTGTGATTTTTGTCGGCATCAGGTTTACTATCGCAATTTTCAAGGGGCGGATATCCTGGTGCATAGCCTTGCGCTCGCTCATTACAAATATATTCTCAGCGCGCAGCTGCTTTGTAGCCGGCAGCTTGTCGGGGACTCTTATCGGCATATAATCATCTCTCATTCTTTTGTAATATTTTTTTCGTATAAGGATAGTATAACATATATCGGCGAAAATTACAAGAAAAATATACGGAGGAAATCCAAATGAGCAAAAAAGAAAACAAAGACGATAAAATTGAGCAGATAACGGAAACGGGGAGCGTGGAAGTGGGGAACTCGCGCGGAAAGGTGCATTGCCTCACAATAATAGGTCAGATTGAGGGGCATGATATCCTGCCGCCGCAGAGCAAGACTACAAAATACGAGCATGTTCTGCCGCAGCTTGTTTCGGTGGAGGAGGACGACAGCATCGACGGCATGCTGATTCTTTTAAATACCGTTGGCGGAGATGTCGAGGCAGGGCTTGCAATTGCCGAAATGATTTCCGGGATGCGCAAACCGACGGTATCGCTTGTTTTGGGCGGAGGCCACAGCATAGGAGTGCCGCTCGGGGTTTCGGCGGATTATTCGTTTATTGCGCCGTCCGCCACCATGACGATACATCCGTTGAGAATGAACGGGACAGTTTTGGGGGTCAGTCAGATGTATAAATATCTTGACAAAATGCAGGACAGAATAATACGCTTTGTTGTCCGAAATTCAAATATATCATTTGAAAAATTCAAGGAGCTTATGCTCGCCACAGATGAAATGGCGACTGATATGGGAACGGTGCTTTTGGGAAAGCCGGCGGTTTCGTACGGGCTTATCAATAAGGTCGGCGGCGTGGCGGACGCACTGGATAAGCTGTATTCGATGATAGAACAAGCGAAGAACGGGAAGAAATAAAAAATATCTGCTCCCGGTTCGGAACGAGGCATATATTTTTTGGAAATTTCCGTAACAAAGCTGTATTTTTGATTAAGTCATGCTTTTTTTTATATCGGGAAGATATGTTGCAACATTCATAAGCTTTTCATATTCTTTTTTATATAACTTCGGATGCTTGTAATCGGGAAACTCAGCATATTTGTGATATGAAATCAAAGGAGATATCGGCGTAATCACCTTTCTTTATATCAAATTTTTCTTCCGAGACAATGCTGTCGTTCTTATCTTTCAAGCATAGACGAAGAAAAGTAATCCGAACCTGCCTAAAAAGGCATAATTTCGGCATATTTCGGCTTGTCGTCTTTGAAAGGCGCCAGCCTTTCGGCATCCTCAGCACCAAAATTCCGGCTCAAAATCGGAGTTCGGATTATTTCCCTCGGATGACATATTCAATTATAATGTGCGTATAAATAAAAGTCAATAAACCGTTGATTTATACGGAGTCTGTATACAATCGCTTAGTGAAGAAAGCGGTGTATTTTAAATCAAAACCCACTTGGGCAGCCATTTCAAAAAGGTGGTGACATATGTTGGATTCACCGGAATCCCTGCAAGAACAGGATAGAACACTGCGAACAGGACAACCACGCAGAACGCGTACACGATTGCCGCTTTTTTTACCCATGCACGTTCCGCAGCGAGAGTATATATCGCATATCCGTTCATCAGCACCACAAACGGAACCGAAGGGAAATAGTGGTAGATAAAGGTGGTGCGTGTAACCGGCGCCCAGGGCAGGAAATTCGCCGCGTATGCAATAATCAGAAACAGCGCCGTCTTATTCTTATTCTTTATTGCAAGCACAATGCAGAAAATCATCGAAGCGATTCCGAACCACCACACAAGCGGATTGCCGAACGCACTTATTCCTGCCTTGAAGCCGTTCTCAAAGCTGCATGAGTAGTACCAAATCGGGCGAATCATGAGCGGCCATGTGTACCATGGCGAGGAATAGGCATGCGTGCTTTCAACAACCGTCTTTGAGTGGTATGTGAATATATCGGTCTGATTTTTCCATATTCCCCAAATGCCCTCGCCGTTCGCGCGCAGGTAGGGAATATATGAAAGCATATAAATCGCAATCGGGACAATCACAAAGAATATGCAGCAGAAAAGCAAGGTTTTTATGGTATACTTCGGAAACTTTTCAATAATTGCAGCATTCTCAGGCGAATCGGGAGCTTTTTTTGCCGCGATATATTCATCGGCGCGCGCATAGATAATCATAAAGAATATTATGGCAACGCCTGCCGCGGCGTAGATTCCGGTCCACTTGCACGCAATGGCAAGCCCGGTCGAGATTCCGCACAAGCCGAGCGGCAGCAGCGTCTTTTTTAGGTCGGTATCGTAAAAGCTTTTTTGCAAATAGACATAGATGAACATGTACATAAGCATGATAAAAAATGTGACATAGACATCTATTGTCGATATTCTTGTCTGCACAAAGTGCATAAAATCAAAGGCAAAGGATATTGTGATGACCGACGCAAGCCATGTACGGCGCAAAAGGAATTTTGCGAAAATATACATGACAGGGAGCATCAGAACGCCGAAAAGCGTTCCGGAAAAACGCCAGCCGAATGGGGTCATTCCGAAAAGTCGTATGCCGATTGAAATGAATATTTTTCCGAGCGGCGGATGAGTCCATTCGTAAACGGGCAGCTTGTGAATAAACTCATATCCTGTCCGCGCATGATATATTTCGTCAAAATAGGTGCTGTTCATATAAGTTTCCTGCTCGGGAACAAGCTCCTGCTCGTCAAAGAGTCCCGAAAGCGAGTCGGCATTTGCGATTTTTATAAGATTGTCGTCCTCGTCGGTGAAAGCCATTTCCTCGAACACAACGTCCTTTGATGCTGACAGTGTTACCGATGCCGCAGCCACATTTTCACAGTCGAGAGTGCTCCAGAAAAAGACCTCGGCATCGTCCGATGTAAGCTCCTTTGTGATATTGCCGCCCGAATCGGCAAGGCTGACTGTAAGAATCCTTTTTTTGTCGAGCGGATACGAACCGAGGAAGAATTTCATTCCATGCACGTTTTCCTCGCGTTCAAATTCGATTGTGACGCTTTCTCCGCTTGTCAGAGTATACTCGCTCTGTGCCGCTTTTGTGTCGCCAAGCGCGGTGAACGCGATTATGGCATAGACAGCCGTTATTACGCTCATGATTATAACATCCGCTCTTGAAAAGGACGGCAGCTTTACCGATTTTTGCATAGTCCGAGTCCTTGAGGCAGGCTTTTTCTTAAGCGGTGAGTGCAGTTTGTCGGCCGAATATGCAAGATAGAGAAGAATGACAATATTCAAAAACGACGCAAGCATAATCGCAGGTGACTTGTAATATTTCGACGGGTCGGTTTCGTAGATAAAGAGTATATACGCGGTGTTGAAGAACTGAGACAGCGAAAAGAGCGTAAAAAGTCTTAAATGTCTCAGGTCGCGGCTCAGGCAGAACGCAAAAAGCATCATTGCCATTGTGGGATATGCGTACCGCTCATGCATTTTTACCGAGAGCATGAACGCCGCAAAGCATATAAATCCTCCGGTATAGAAATATCGCGAGCGGCGCTTGTCTTTGGAGAGGATATAAAAGGAAACAAGCGTTATCGCAGCAAGAAAGACGGTGCTTACGAGATTGGCTGCCAGCGTGACATCGTCCCAGTTTTTGCCGAAAGCCGCCCAAAGATTAAATGCGTTTATCGTGAGATATGGATATGACTTGAGTGTGCCGACATATTGTTCGGCAACGTTTGAAAGTCCGAACGGCAGCGCGAGAACAAGTGCAAAAAGCATAGCAAAAAGTGCCGCACCAATGTTTTTGATAAGCTTTTGCGCGCTGAAATCCGATGAAACATTTTCCCAAAACGCGAACAAAACAAGCGGCGTGAACATGCATGCCTGCGGCTTTACAAATATTGCAAGTGCAAATACAAAGTAGCCGCAGAGCGTTTTTTTCTCGGTGAGCAGAATTATCACCGCCAGCATCAAAAGCGTAACGACCGAATCGACCTGTCCCCAAATCGACGAGTTCAGAATAACTGTCGGATTGAAGATGAAAAGGGCAGGGAGCAGGAGCGAGCTTTTTTTTGAGTATTTGTATAAAAGCAGTCCTGTCAGTATGTCTGCACAGATTGCAGGCAGCTTTATCAATATAAGCTCTGCCGCACCGGATAAGCCGAACGCGGTTTTGAAAAATCCCAAAATCCACAGCACGTACATATATCCGGGCGGATAGTCTGTAAAGCTGTCCGATGCGTAAAAAGCAGGAATTCCGTCCTTAAAAAGCATGTCCGACCAGGCGATAAAATCGTTCACATCGGTCTGATGTCCCTTAAAAAGAGCCGCGAAGATGATTCGCAAAACAAACCCTGCCGCAAAAAGCAGAATCACACTGCGCCGCCTGGGACTTTTGTCAAACAAACAGCTGTTCCTTTCGGCAAATATTCCGAAGCAGGCAAATATTATTAAGGTCGATATAATTACAAGCATAACAGTCTCCGTTTCCAAAATTTATTTTCCATTATATATTATACTAAAAAAAATAAAAAATTTCAATAAAAATGTTTAAAAATAAAAAAATGTGGTATATAAATAATATAGAGGATAAGAAAAAATAAAGGTGCAAATCTTGAAAATTTTCACACTTCCTCTTAAAAATCAAAAGCAAAGGGTGATCTGTATGAAGTTCAACATTATCGGAAGAAAAATTGAAGTTACTGACAAAATAACGGATTATGTGGAAAAGAAACTCAGCAAGCTTGATAAATTTTTTAAGGACGAAACCGAGGCACGGGTTGTTTTGGGAACAATAAAGGACCGGGAGTATATCGAGGCGACGGTCTATGCATCGGGTATGATTTATCGTGCCGAGGTTACAGATAACGATATTATGGCGGCGATAGATCGTATTGTTGACGTAATTGAACGCCAGATAAGAAAAAACAAAACAAGACTTGAAAAGAAAATCAAGCGTGATGCGCTTGCCGACCCGAGAATGATAAGCGGCGAGGACTATAAAGACGGCGAGGACGGCGGCGAGTTTAAGATTATCAAGAAAAAACGTTTCCACGTAAAGCCGATGAGTACGGAGGAGGCAATTTTGCAAATGAATCTTTTGGGACATAATTTCTTCGTATTCAAAAACCAGGATACAGATGAGATGAACCTTGTCTATAAAAGAAAAGATGGTAATTATGCAATAATTGAGTCGATTGAGTAGTAAAAAGGCGCAATTTCGACATAAAAATAAAAATTTTTCCAAAAAGGTCTTTACAAATACAAAAAGTTGTGATATAATTTATAAAAATAAATTAAAGGGTCTTTAAATTGATGCGGGACATCAGCAAGACGAGCATAACATAAGTATGGTAGAAAAGCAAGATACGCTTATTTTGTCCTGTCCGCATTAACGGACAGGACTTTTTTGTAGGGAGAGTTTGGAAAATGGATAAAAAATCTACAGGCGCCGTATACGACGCAAGAACACTCGGCAAGGGCAAGATGTTTGTACTGGGCTTTCAGCATATGTTCGCTATGTTCGGAGCAACCGTACTTGTTCCGCTTTTAACAGGTCTTGACATTGCAACAACATTGCTTATGGCAGGCTTGGGAACACTTTTGTTCCACGCACTCACAAAGGGCAAGGTTCCTGCGTTTTTGGGATCATCGTTCGCTTTCTTGGGCGGATATGCGGCTGTTGCTCCGCTTTTGGATCATGGCGCTCCGAATACCGAGATGCTGCCTTACGCATGCTTGGGCGTGGCTGCGGCAGGTCTTGTATACCTCGTTTTGGCGGCACTGTTTAAAATGGCAGGCGTTAAAAAGGTTATGCGCTTTTTCCCGCCGGTTGTTACAGGTCCGATTATCATTTCAATCGGTTTGGGACTGGCAGGCAGCGCGGTAAGCAACTGTCAGACAAATTGGCTTGTTGCAATAATTGCGCTCGTGATTGTAATTGCCGCAAATATTTGGGGCAAGGGCATGGCAAAGATTATACCGATTCTTCTCGGTGTTCTCGGCTCATGCGTAATTGCCGCAATCCTGGCTGGTTTTTGGGGTGAAATAACTACGGTCATTATAGATTCAAAAGAACATGAGTATATCTGTTTGTTCGGCAATGAATCACTTAGACTTTTCTCAGTCGAGGCGCTTAACCAACTCAAGTCGGCAGCGTGGATCGGATTCCCGATAAAATGGCACGGCACTGTTTTCGGCGGCGTAGACTGGTCGAATAAATCTCTTATCGTAAGCTCGATCATAGCAATCCTGCCGATATCATTCGCAACAATGATGGAGCATATTGGTGATATCTCGGCTATATCTTCGACAGTAGGCAGAAACTATATCGCAGACCCCGGTCTGCACAGGACTTTGCTCGGCGATGGCTTGGCAACAACAATGTCGGCACTTTTCGGAGGCCCGGCAAATACTACATACGGCGAAAATACGGGCGTTTTGGCTCTGTCGAGAGTATATGACCCGAGAGTAATCAGAATAGCTGCTGTTTTGGCTGTTATCCTCTCGTTCTCGCCGAAATTTGCAGCGATTGTAAACCTCATCCCGACAGCGGTTATCGGCGGTATCTCGTTTGTGCTCTACGGAATGATTTCGGCAATCGGTGTAAGAAACGTTGTTGAAAACCAGGTAGACTTCACAAAGAGCCGTAACCTTATCGTAGCGGCAATTATACTTGTATCGGCTCTCGGAGTGGGAACTGTAAGCTTTTTTGTTGGGGGAGTTGAAGTGAAGCTGACAGCTTTGGCAGTGGCTTCAATCCTCGGAATTGTTCTGAATGCTGTATTGCCGGGCAAGGATTATGACTTTAACGATGCCCCCGAAATGCAAGCATAACGAAAGGGTGACGGCATGAAATTCAAATCTCATGTTTTCGACGAAAAGGCAATTTCAAGATCGATTGTCCGTATCGCTCACGAAATAACCGAGCAGAACGAAACAACGGATGATCTGATTATTGCCGGCATAAAGACAAGAGGCGTGCCGATTGCGCACAGGATTGCCGATTGTATTTATGAAAAGATAGATAATACAAAAAAAATCCCTGTCATAGTTTTGGATATAACCGGCTTCCGCGATGATGTCAAAAAGGACACCGCGCCGAGTGCTCAGAATATATCCGAGACGGTGGAGGGCAAGACCGTTATATTGACAGACGATGTTATTTGTACCGGGAGAACCGCAAGAGCGGCAATGGACGCGCTGATCAGCCTGGGCAGACCGGGCAAAATTCAGCTTGCGGTTATTGTGGACAGAGGTCACAGAGAGCTGCCGATTCGCGCGGACTATGTGGGGAAAAATATCCCGACCTCCAAAAACGAAAGCATCGAAGTCAAGCTTAAGGAAACAGACGGAATTGAAATGATAGATATTTACGAGAAGTAAAAAGCTTAAAAGCCGTATTATTCGGACACGGGATTAAAATCGCTTTTCTGTAATATATATTATATCATAAATTGAGCTGTTTGTGTAGTATTTTGTCTACAGTCTGAACACACCTGTTTAATGCACAGGTGTGTTTTGAGTTTTATATTCGTCTTGCAAGTTTTTCAACATTTTCTTCGCGGAATTTTTCAAAACAGTCATTTTCGATAGCGTCTCGTATACGTGCCATAAGCTCATTATAAAAATAGAGATTATGTATAACCGCGAGCCGCATCCCGAGCATTTCCTTTGCCTTGAACAGGTGTCTTATATATGCGCGCGAATAATTTCGGCACGCCTCGCAGCCGCATTTGGGGTCTATCGGCGAAAGGTCGCGTTCATACTTTTGATTTTGCAGATTCATCGTGCCGTTGTGCGTGAATATAAACGCATGGCGCGCGTTTCTCGACGGCATTACGCAATCGAAAAAGTCAATTCCTCTCGCAACGCCTTCGATTATATTCGACGGTGTGCCGACGCCCATAAGATATCGCGGCTTATTTTCGGGAGCATGGGGGAGAACCACATCTAAAATGTGATACATCTCCGCGTGCGACTCGCCGACTGCAAGTCCGCCTATGGCATAGCCGGGCAGATCAAGCTTTGCGATTTCCCGCATATTTTTGATTCTGAGTTCATCTATAATTCCGCCCTGGTTTATTCCGAACAGCAGCTGATTTTTATTTATGGTGGTGTCGAGAGCGCAGAGACGTTTCATCTCATCGCGGCAGCGGACAAGCCATCTTGCGGTTCTTTCACATGATTTTTTCACATACTCGTACGGTGCGGGATTTTCGACACATTCGTCAAATGCCATAGCGATTGTGGATGCCAAATTTGACTGAATCTGCATGCTTTCCTCCGGCCCCATAAATATTTTCCGACCGTCGATGTGCGACTGAAAGCTTACGCCCTCTTCGGTTATTTTGCGCAGTGATGCAAGCGAAAAGACCTGAAATCCGCCGCTGTCGGTCAGAATCGGTCTGTCCCAGTTCATAAACTTGTGCAGACCGCCGAGGTCGTGAATAAGCTTGTCACCGGTTCTGACATGCAGATGATATGTGTTGGAAAGCTCAATCTGACAGCCGAGATTTTTCAAATCCTCTGTCGAGACAGCGCCTTTTATTGCCGCAACGGTGCCGACATTCTGAAATACCGGTGTCTGAACCGTACCGTGAACTGTGTGAAACTCGCCTCTCCGGGCAAGCCCGTTTGTGTGTAAAATTTTAAACATTTGTAACTTCCTTTTTTATAATTAAAATACGGCAGTGAAAATGTACACCGCCTTGCCGGGCAATCGAGTACTCGTAGCGCTAAAATAAATCGCTGTGAGTACCGGTGCGCGACAGAAAAAGAATTAGATCATTTTCGATAATCAAATATTTAATAAATAAACATGGCATCACCGAAGCTGAAGAAACGGTACTTTTTATCAATAGCCTCTTTATAGGCATTCAGGATATTTTCTCTGCCTGCGAGGGCGCTGACAAGCATAATCAGCGTGGACTCGGGCAGATGAAAATTGGTTATCAGCGCATCGATAACATGAAATTCTTTGCCCGGATATATAAATATATTCGTCCAGCCGGAGACCTCGTGAAGCTCGCCGCCGTTCTGACCTGCCGTCTCAAGAACGCGTGTGGCTGTCGTTCCGACCGAGACAATGCGTCCGCCGTTTTTCTTGGTCCGGTTGATAAGGTCGGCGGTCTTTTGCGGAAGTATATAAAACTCCGAATGCATTGTATGCTCGGAAATATCGTCCGCCTTGACCGGTCTGAATGTTCCCAAACCGACATGAAGCGTGACATAGCCTATATTTATACCCTTTGCCTTGATTCGTCTTAAAAGCGACTGGGTAAAGTGGAGTCCTGCAGTCGGAGCTGCGGCAGAACCGGGATTTTTTGCATAGACGGTCTGATATCTGTCCTTGTCCTCCAGCTGTTTTGTTATGTAGTGGGGCAGGGGCATTTCTCCGAGTTTATCCAAAATTTCTTCAAAAACTCCGTCATATTCAAAGCGCACGATACGGTTACCGTCGTCTTTTACTTCGATTACCTCGGCTTTCAGCTCGCCGTCGCCGAATATGAATCTCGCCCCCGGCTTTGCTTTTCTTCCCGGGCGGAGAATAACCTCCCATTCGTTCAGAGTTTTCTTGTGCAGCAGCAAAAACTCAATAAATCCGCCGCTGCCCTCTTTCACTCCATAGAGTCTTGCCGGCAGAACCTTTGTGTCGTTTAAGATAAGGCAATCGCCCGGATTAAGCTCGTTTATAATATTGTAGAAACGCTCGTCGCGCGTTTCGCCGGTCTTTTTGTTGAGGCACATCAGCTTTGAATAGCTGCGCCGTTTTATCGGCTCCTGGGCAATGAGTTCCTTTGGTAAATCGTAGTAGAAATCCTTTTTTTCCATAACTGTCATTTTCAATCCTTTTTATATGAAATTTTTAGATAATCGCAAAATTTTACAATTATCCATTATGAAATTTTATTCCCCAAATTATTTTCGTCAAAGGCGATTCCGCTGCTGCCCGGAATGGTTATTTTGGGCAGGCATTTCATAATTCCCTCGGCAATCCCGGCTGCAAGCTTATATTGATAGTCGGAATTCAAAAGATTCGAAAGCTCGGTATCGTTTGTGACAAAGCCTATTTCGACAAGCGTTGCCGGCATGCTGCATGTTCTGGTTACAACATGTCGTGCGGTTTTGACCTTACGATTGTTCGCATTGGTATGAGTCAGAATAGCTTTTAATATTTTATCGGCAAGTTCACTGCTTTTTACTCCGTATGCGGAGGAATTATTTTCGGTTGCATAGTAGACTTCAACGCCGTTTGCGTCAGGCACCGACTCGGCAGAGTTCGAGTGTATGCTCACAAATATTGCTGCATTTAACGAATTTGCAAATGCCGAACGCTCGGTAAGCTCGGGATATGTATCGCCTGTACGCGTCATCTCGACGGTGACGCCGTTCGACCTCAGAATATCAACTGTTTTCTGAGCGACTGCAAGGTTTATATCCTTTTCGTTTACGCGCGTGCCGTTGAATTCGCGGCCGGTGCCTGCGTCCTTGCCGCCGTGACCTGCATCTATAACGACGATTTTCTGTGCCGATGAAGTATCGTCCGAATTGGTGAGCGTGCCTATCATAACCGTTTTTCTGTCAGACGAAAGCCGCATTGAATAATCCTTTAAGTTAGTCACATCGAGCGCAATTCGGGTATATCCGGTATGCTCGCCGGTGCGCACTCGTGTGACCGCGCCCAGACCGACGCTGGCTTGCGACGGCAGATTGCTCCCGGCGTTGTAAATATCGACATACAAAACACCGCCCGGGGTTATGTTCGGCTCGGACACAGAGCCGATTGCCCTGTCCGCCGTTACCGATATCACAACCGAGCTGCCCGACTGACGGCAGTAAATTGAATTTAAGGTCGGTGCGTGATAAGAAGTGTTTATGTTAATTGAGTTGCCGTTAAAATCCACGCTGTAGCCAAGAGTCTCGGAAATAAATCTGACCGGAACCATGGTTTTTGCGCTCTCGCCTTTCTTGGCAATCAGCTTTGGCGCGATTCCGTCGGGAAATTTTTGCTGCTTTCCGTTGATTGTCACTGTATCGCTGCCAATCTGCATTAAGAGCCGTACCCCGTTGCCCTCGATATAAATTCCGCGTGAGGAATTGTTGTAGTTAACCTTTGCGCCTGCCGCTTCGAAAACATCGCGCAGCGGCACAAGAGCGCGGTCGTTGAATATGATCGGTTCAAGCGACGGATAAAGCCGCGTTCCGTTGACTGAAAGTGCATATACATTTCCGTTGTATACGTGAGTGCCGCCGTCATATTCAAGCGTCAGCGATGCCGCCGATGCCGCAGTGGCTGTCAGCAGAAAAATAAATAGAAATGCTAAAATTCTTTTCATTTTATCCACAATATCCTTTCCTTATAAAATAAACAAAATCCGTAAAATCTGTCGGCTGCATGAAATAATCAGGATTTCATCGGCAGTCCGAAATGCTCATATGCGTCGGGGGTGACAACTCTGCCGCGCGGTGTGCGCGCGATGAATCCCAGCTGAAGAAGATACGGCTCGTAAACATCCTCTATTGTGTTTGCCTCCTCGCCTATTGTCGCGGCAAGCGTTTCCACGCCGACCGGACCTCCTCCGAAATTTTTGACCATTGCAAAAATCATTTTACGGTCGATTTCGTCAAGCCCCATTTTGTCAATTTCCATCATCTGCATTGCGGCGGCGGCGACCTCGCGTGTTATAACTCCGCCGAATTTCACCTGCGCAAAATCACGCGTTCTTTTCAAAAGCCTGTTTGCGATTCGCGGCGTACCGCGTGAACGCGATGCAATTTCCTCCGCACCGCCCTGCTCGATTTCGACATTGAGCAGCTTTGCCGAACGGTTTACTATCTTTATCAGCTCGTTTGTATCGTAAAGCTCCAGTCTCGAAAGTACGCCGAAACGGTCGCGCAGAGGGGCGGTCAAAAGCCCGGCGCGCGTTGTTGCGCCAATCAGCGTGAATTTTGGCAAATCGAGACGAATCGATTTTGCCGATGGACCTTTTCCTATAATTATGTCGAGCGCGTAATCCTCCATTGCCGGATACAAAATTTCCTCGACCGTTCTGCTCAGACGATGGATTTCGTCGATAAATAAAATATCGTGCTGTGACAGATTGGTGAGAATCGCGGCGAGGTCGCCGGCTTTTTCTATAGCGGGTCCGCTTGTTATTCTTATATTAACTCCCATCTCGTTGGCGATTACCCCGGCGAGTGTGGTTTTTCCGAGCCCCGGAGGACCGTATAGCAGCACGTGGTCGAGAGCTTCTTTTCTCTCCTGCGCCGCTTTTATATATATTTCAAGGTTGCCCTTTGCTTTTTCCTGACCTATGTACTCGCTCAGCCGATGCGGCCGCAAGCCGGTTTCGATTTCGGCATCCTCATCTATAAAATCACTTGTTATAATTCTTTCGTTATCGTCAAAAATCAAAATGCCACACCTACCTCATAAGCTTTTTCAATGCGTTTTTAACAAGCTCCTCAACGCTGCCGCCCTCCGACAGTGAGACCGCTTTTGACGCTTCTGCCTGCGAATATCCGAGCACAATAAGCGCGCTTGCCGCCTCGGAGCGTTCGTCTGTGAAATCCTCGTCCGATATATCGGCTGATGAGACAGCGTCAACGGTTTTGAGCTTGTCTTTAAGCTCCAAAATAACGCGCTGTGCAAGCTTCGGACCGACTCCGGCGGCTTTTGTTATGGTCTTTACATCGTTTGTTATAACGGCGAGCGCAAATTTTTCCGGAGTTGCAACCGATAAAATCGAAAGCGCCGCCTTGGGCCCGACGCCCGACACCGAGAGCAGATTCAAAAACATCGAAAGCTCTTCTGTGGTGGGGAATCCGTATAAATCCATAGCGTCCTCGCGGACATAAAGATGTGTATACAAAGTTGTTTCACTGCCGGGATCGAGTCTTTCCAAAACTGAGAGCGATGTGAATATCTTGTAGCCGATGCCGCCGTTGTCCACAACGGCATAATTTTCTCCCTTGGTTATATATTTTCCTCGTATATAATAGTACATTTTAAATTAAATCCTTCTTTATAGATAATATCATTCCATTAAATATCATACCTCAACAAAAGGAATCTGTCAACAACCGGATTATTACGTCTTGATTACAATTTTGTTACGTTTGTTAAACGGTACTCGCTCGGTGATTTACCGCTGAGTTTTTTGAAGATTCGATTGAAGTTCCTGACGCTGCCGAATCCGCTTTCAAGAGCGATTTCGGTCAGACTTTTTGTCGGGTCGGAAATTATTTCACACGCGGCTTCGAATCGGCACATGTTTAAAAATGCCTTAAAATTCATCATAAAAAATTTGTGAAAGACTCCGGAGAAATAGTGATATTCATACCCGAGCGCTGCGGCGGTTTGACGGAGCGTCAGATCCTCGGAAAAATTTTCGTACACATAGCGCAGGATATCGTTTGCGAGGTCTCCGCCGATGCGTGCCGCCGCTGTCTCGGCGTGCGCAGTGCACTGTGCCGCGAGCAGATATAGGCAGCCGATAATGGTGTAGATGTCGGCATCGGTGCGGCTGAAGAGAGTTTTTATTAAAAATTTTTCGGTATCGGAATCGCACTTGAATTTTGAAAAAATCGTGCCGCCGTATTCTTTGGCGAATCTCGGAAAAAAGTCCTCGGAAAATACGCCCACCCACACCTGCGAGCCTTGGGGAATATCAAATTCGTGAGGAGTGTTCGGCGGAATAATCAGACATTCGCCGCAGAGCATATTCGTTTGTATTCCGCTGTATGTAAGCTGCATTTCGCCGTCGGTGACATAAATTATCTCAAAATTTTTGTGGAAATGCATTTGATATGAAATTTTTCCGTATATAAATATGTTGTAATTGTAATTTCCTATTGAATTGGATATCTGATGAATCATTGTTATCCTCCGTATCTTAACTTTTGTCTATAATTATATAACTAATTTCTTGCATTGTCAAGCCTTTTGAGATATAGTAAAATCAGGAGGTTGATAAGGGTGTACGGAATCATATTTTCGATTGAGGAGTTTTCGGTCTACGACGGACCGGGGATAAGAAGTACAGTGTTTTTAAAGGGATGTCCGCTGAAATGCAGCTGGTGTCACAATCCGGAGGGACAGAGTGCATACCCGGAGTTTATGCGAAATCCAAATGGGTGCGTACATTGCGGAAGCTGCATGGATAAAAGCGGCAGATTAAGTGAGGAAAGTATAAAAAAGTGTCCTATGAATCTGATACGAAAGTGCGGCGAAAATATTGATTCGGAAGAACTTTGCGCGCGGCTTTTGAAAAATGCGGATATGTACTCGGGCGGCGGAGGAGTGACATTTTCGGGCGGCGAGCCTCTTTATCAAAGTGATTTTTTGCTTGCCTGTCTTGAATTTTTAAATGGGAAAGTGCATACGGCGGTTCAGACAAGCGGCTTTTGCACATCGGCGGTGTTTGAAAGGGTTCTTGCATCGGCGGATTATTTCCTTTTTGATTTAAAGCTTGCCGATGAAAATGAACATATCCGATATACAGGCGTTTCGAATAAAGCGATATCGGAGAACTATAAACGGCTTGCCGCATCGGGAAAGAACTTTATCACAAGGATTCCGCTGATTCCCGGCATTACCGATACCGAGCGGAACATAGAAGCGATAGCCGAGTTTATGAACAAAAACGATGTTTTTTATGCCGAACTTATGCCATATAACAAAATGGCAGGCGGAAAATATAAGGCGGTCGGGAGAGAATATCAGCCGGATTTTGACCCTACAGCCGAAGTGATAATCAGACAAGACATATTTGAAAAGTATAATATAGAAATAAAAATTTTGTGAGGAGTGTGTTTGAGATGACCGAGAGAATCGAAAAGCTGATGCATTTGTTGAAATCCAAGGAATATAAAAAGCATAGGGAGCAAACAGAGCGGTCGGAATGTGAGGATTTGTACGATGTGTGCTGTCGTGCGGAGTATTTTGAAAAAATATTGTCGCGTGAAAAGCCGATTATTTTTGAAAATGACCGGATAGGCTTTAACCGCAGCGATGACCGCACGTTTATGCCGACCGGCGGAAATGTGACCCCCGACTATTATTATGTGATATCGAACGGTTTTGACAAAATTGCCCGGGAAATAGAGGAAAGCCGAAAAAAGCATCCGGAAAACGGTGATTTTGCCGATGCGCTGCTGAAATGTATCGGGGCGGCATGTGATTTTGCGGATAAATACAAAGCGCGTGCAAAGGAGCTTGGAAATGACGAGCTTTATAACGCGCTGTGTCATATTCCGCGAAAAGGCGCGGACAGTTTTTACGAAGCATGCGTATTTTTGAAACTGTCGATATTTCTTATCCGATTGGATTTTGCAAATCATATAACGCTCGGAAGATTCGACCGGTATATGTACCCGTTCTATCTTAAAGACAGGGAGAGGGGCATTTCGGATGAAGAAATATTTGAAACAATCGAGGAATTTTTCGTGTCGCTGAATTTCGACACCGACCTTTATTTCGGAGTTCAGCAGGGCGACAACGGGCAGAGCATGGTTTTGGGCGGCTTTGACAAGAACGGGAAAAGCATGTTCAACGAGCTTTCGAAAATGTGCATGGATGCCTCGATGGAGCTTTTGCTTATCGACCCGAAGATAAATTTAAGAGTGGGCAGGGACACACCGCAGGAGCTTTTTGAATATGCCACGCATATGACAAAAAAGGGACTCGGTTTTCCGCAATATTGCAATGACGATGTGGTTGTGCCGGGACTGGTTAAGCTTGGTTATGATATTGACGATGCGCTTGATTACACTGTTGCGGCGTGCTGGGAGTTTATAATTCCGGGCAAGGGTGCTGATATCCCGAATTTTGCAACAATGGATTTTCCGCATGTTGTAAGCAATGTAATAGCGGAGAAGCTTGAAGAATGTGATACATTTGCCGAGATGCTTGGCTGCGTGAAGAATGCGATTAAAGCCGAATGTGACAAAGTGGTTGAAAGCAGAAAAGCATTTAAAACTCCACCGCTTTTGCTTTGCTCGGTGTACATGGACGGCTGCGTGGAATCACTTACCGATATGTATCATGGCGGAGTGAAATATAATAATTTCGGCTGCCATGGCGCAGGCATAGCCAATGCAGCGGATGCTCTTGCGGCGGTGAAAAAGGCGGTCTATGATGATAAGACGGTGGGAAAGAAAGAGCTGATTTCTGCACTTGCCGATAATTTTGACGGTTGTGCGGAAATGAGGAACATCTTAAAATCATGCCCGAAAATGGGGAATAATGATGATTATGTTGATGATATCGCGCTTGAGCTGATGTCGGAATTTGCAAAGAATATGAATAATCGCAATAACGGGTGCGGAGGCATTTGGCGCGCCGGTACGGGCAGCGCGCAGGAGTATATCGGAAAGGGTGAAAAATGCCCGGCAACGGCGGACGGAAGATTGGCATATACTCCGTATTCGTCGAGTTATTCGCCATCGCTTGATGCAAAGACCGACGGACTTTTATCGGTTTTTAAGTCATTTACGAAGTTTGATCTTACAAATATAATAAACGGCGGACCGATGACGATTGAAATTCACGATACTGTCCTGAGAAACGATATCGGAATAAAAAAGACGGCACTGCTTGTTAAAAAATTCATTGAGCTTGGAGGACATCAATTACAGCTCAATTCGGTTAACCGAGAGATATTGCTTGATGCTCAGAAGCATCCGGAAAATTATCCGAATCTTATTGTGCGTGTTTGGGGCTGGAGCGGATATTTTAACGAACTTGACTTGAAGTATCAAAATCATATCATCAGACGCTGTGAATATATGGGATAAAATAAAAAAACGAATATTTGGGAGTACTGCCTAAATATCCGTTTTTTTGTATTTGTCCATATACTCGGTCGGGGTAAGACCTGTTTTTGATTTGAATATTCTCGAAAAATGGTACAGACTTGAAAATCCGCACTCATCCGCAACGGCGCTCACCTTGAAAATCCCCTCCGAGAGCATTTGTTTCGCGGCGGTGATGCGTGTATCGAGAATATATCTGCGCGGAGATGATTTGTAATGCTCCGAAAAAAGCTTGCGGAAATATACTTCGCTGATGTTGCAATGCGCGGCGATTTCGGAATTTGTCAGCTTGGGATTGGAGATGTTTTTTTCTATATAAAGCATCGCATCGGTGAGCTTGGGCGAAAAGGACAGATTCTGTATTTTTATGTTGTATAAAATATCATAAAAAATTCCCATTACCTTTGTGCGGTTGTCCTTGAAAATCATAAGCCGCCGCAGCTGATTAAAATATTTGATAAATACATCGGGATTTTTTATCCGATATATCGCTATTGTATCGTACGGCATGCCTATGCAGTCGAAATTTATAACAGGGAATATTCCGCTTTTGTCCCCGGTGAGTGTGTAGGTTTGGGCTTTCGGCAGGATAACGGCGTGGTCAGCATCGGATATATAGCTTTTGCCCCGGTGCGTATATGTAATTTGACCGCTTTGACAAAAAGATAAGCCGTAGGACGGTCTGTTTTGCATGACTGTCTTTCGACCCTTTGGCGAATTGACGGTGAAAGCGTCGATAACTTTTGTGATTGTAAGGCTGTTTATATCGGTCATTTGAAAATCCCTCCGTTTTTATTATAACGCGAATGATAAATAAATGCAATAAAAATTATATAAAAATATCGGAAATGTTAAAATAATATCGGTTTGTGCATTTAAATTTTAAAAGAGGAAGTATATAATGTAATAAAAAAATCCGAGGAGGAAAATGCAATGAGAAAAAGTTTTTTTGAATACGACAAGCCGACATTGACTGTTATGGTTCAGGCAAAAACGCCGGAGAGGGTAAAGGAGCTTATCGACAGGTCGCTGTCTGTTGGGGGAGAAGCTTTCGGAATGCAGTTCGAAGTGATGGACAAAAAGTATCGGACCCCTGAAGTGTATCGGGACTTGTTCGCATATACAAAGGATAAGCCGGTGTATGTTACGAATTATCGCAGTTGGGAAAACGAGGGCAAAACCGATGAAGAACTTGCCGCCGAGATGCTGGAGATGGCTGAGTGCGGAGCAGATTTATGCGACATGATGGGCGATTATTTTGACAGACAGCCGGGCGAGGTTGCTGTTGATAAGGTGGCTATGGAAAAGCAAAAAAAGCTGATATCGGATCTGCATGCACGCGGAGCAAAGGTCTTGATGTCCTCACATGTGCTGAAATTCACGCCTGCCGAACGCGTTTTGGAAATTGCAAGGCAGCATAAGGAGTGCGGAGCGGATATAAGCAAAATTGTCACCGGAGCGGAAACGGCGGAGCAGCAGATAGAAAATTTGAGAATTATAGATATGCTCAAAAGGGAGCTTGGAATCCCGTTTTTGTTCCTGTGCGGCGGCGAGTGCGGAATCCTGCGCAGAATCGGCGGCAGACTCGGATGCTGCATGTATCTTTGCGTTGAGGAGCACGACGAGCTTGCAACGGCGCAGCAGCCGCTTTTGAAAGATTTAAAGCTTATACGGGATATGGAATTTTAAAAAGAAACAGCGCGTCGGCAGGGCGGAGAGCTTTGCCAAGATGCGGAAAGGAAGAAAATTATGGATTTTTCGGAAAAAACGGTGATAATCACAGGAGCGGCGGCAGGGATAGGTCGTGCCGCTGCAATGAAATTTGCGGAACTGGGTGCAAAGGTCGCAGCAGCTGATATAGATGAGAAAAAACTTGAAAAACTGAGTGATGAGTTGAGTGAATATCGGATTTTGACGATAAAGTGCGATATAAGCGATGAGACGGCGGTCGGCGATATGGTGCAAAAAGTGGAGAAAGAGTTCGGAAAGGCTGATATCCTGGTGAACAATGCTGCGATATGGCGCAGTGCAAAGCCGTTTGAGGAAATATCGGACGCCGAGTGGAGAAGATATCTCGATATCAATATAATGGGCGCGGTGTATTGCACCAAGGCTGTTCTGACCGGAATGCTCAAACGGGGGTACGGGAAGATAATCAATATCGCATCGGTTGCAGGAGTGTACGGAAATGCAGGCATGGCGCATTATTCGGCAACAAAGGGCGCGGTTATTGCCATGACAAAGGCGCTTGCAAAGGAGACAGCGGACAAAGGCGTTACGGTGAATTGCATATCGCCCGGAAGTGTCAGCCCTGCCGATAACCCCGATCCGAATTATTATGAAAGCAGCGAGCTTTCTTTTATGGGCAGAACAGGGACGGATATGGAAAATGCAAATCTGATATGCTTTTTGGCGAGCGATGATGCCGCATATATCGATGGGCAGAATATTCAGATAGACGGCTGCCGAAAAAAACAATAAAAGGCTTTTGATAAAACGCATGCGGACGCAAAACTATAGATTTTGCAATACAATCCGCTGCACAAATTCATTTACTAAAGAGAAAATTTTAAAGGCAGGGTCCGGAGCTGTCCGAACCCTGCCTTTGTGCCATATTATCGTCAGTCGTATTTTTTTCTTGTGAGCTTTTCAAGCTTTTCGTGGTCGTAATTGTCGGAATAGATTCCGAATGTGCGCACATCCGCCGGACCTTGGTTTTGTACCTGCGAATTTCTGAACGCCCTGTTGTCCTGCTCTGCCTGCTCGGGGGTGTGGATGCCCTGCTTGTACCAGCGTTCGAGAATTTTTTCCATATAAGGAAAGGACAGCTTTGCGGTCTGAATGATACATTGCTCATATGCAAGCGATATCATATCCTCATCCATTTTATACATTTCATGCCAGCGGTTTATAAACTGCTCCTCGCTTTGACTCAGAGCGCGGTCGGTGATTCCCAAAAGCTTGCGGACGGAATAGATATATCCCGAACGCTCGGCGTCCTTCTTTATATAATCGTTCACCGCCTCCATACTTGTTATGCCGCGCTCGTGCCAGGAAACCGCGACCTTTTCTATGTAGCTCATTCTGCGCTTTTCCTTTGACACGCAATATTCCAAAAGCATCAAAATAACCTCCGGCGAAAACTTCAGGCCGTCATAGAACCAATAGAGCGTTTCGGTGTCGGACGGATTCAGAGTTTTGCCCAAAATCTCCTGGGCGAGCATAACCATCTCGGACAGGGTGGAGTTGTCGGCAATCGCATTTGCCACCTCGCTCGGGGCATAGCCGGGGCGTCCCGAACGCTCTGCGGGAGCGTCGGTCATCGGCTTTGGCGGAGCGGAAACCGGTGCGCTGTCGGTCTGCATATTGCCGAAAATGATATTGTCGTTTTCGTTTTTCAATATGCCTTTCTCCGCCCAGTAGTTGAAAGCCTGCATAACGTCGCTTTCAAGCAGACCGAGCGCGCTTGCTATTGCGGAGTAATCCGCCGAGCCGCCCTGTGCGGCAATTCCGAGTGAATATAGGTAGATTTTCACAAAAGTTGCGTTCGCATGCGGAAGAAATTTCTCTATAAAAACCAACGGTACCGGTACATATTCGCTGTTTAAGTAAAATTGGGACATTGCTAATCTCTCTTTTCTGTTGTTTTTTGCTTTTTGTTCAGCTTTATCGTTCTGCATTTTCAACAAAAGAATGACGGTAATGCTATTATATACTGCAATAAGTGTACAACTTTTGAAAAAATGCAAAAAAATACAATATGCCGCTTGACATATTAAAATTAGCGTGATATAATTAAGTATTGTATAATGATAATAATATGGGCTTATTGTCTGCTGATGTTACATTATTAATATTATAACACAGGCAGAGAAAAAAATCAATACCTAATTTCAATAAGTTGAAATTAAGACCGTATAAATTCATTTGCTTACAAATTTAGATGAGGTGATTAATGAATGGTGCATGAGGTACAATTAGGTAAAAATACCCGATTGAGTTATTCCAAAATCAATGAAGTTCTGGAAATGCCTAACCTTATTGAGGTGCAGAAAAAATCCTATCAGTGGTTTTTGGAGGAAGGACTCAGAGAGGTATTCCGCGACATATCTCCGATAGTCGATCATTCCGGACATTTGGTGCTGGAAATTTTCGACTATACCCTCGATTACAATTCAAAATATTCCGTTGAGGAGTGTAAGGAAAGAGATGCAAAATATGCGGCTCCGCTGCGTGTAAATGTACGTCTTATCAATACCGAGACGGGAGAAATCAAAGAGCAGGAAATTTTCATGGGAGATTTTCCGCTGATGACCGAACAGGGTACCTTCATTATAAATGGTGCGGAACGTGTTATTGTCAGCCAGCTTGTTCGTTCGCCGGGTATGTACTACGGTTTCGAACGCGACAAGACAGGTAAGCCGCTTTACACTTCGCAGGTAATCCCTTACCGCGGCGCATGGCTTGAATACGAGACCGATTCGAACGATGTATTTTATGTAAGAATCGACCGTACAAGAAAAATCCCGGCTACCATTCTTTTAAGAGCAATGGGACTGGAGTCGAACAGTCAGATTCTTGAAATGTTCGGCGAAGATCCGCGCTTTACAGCTACTTTTGATAAAGACCCGACCACTACACGCGAGGAAGCTCTTTTGGAGATATACAAGCGTCTGCGTCCGGGCGAGCCGCTCAACGTTGAAAATGCCGAATCACTGATTACAAATATGTTCTTTGACCCGAAGCGTTATGACCTTGCGCATGTGGGCCGTTACAAATATAATAAGAAGGTTGCGCTTGCGGCAAGGATCGCGGGCAAGACTCTGGCAGAGGATGTTGTTGACCCGAGAACCGGCGAAATTATCGCCAATGCCGGCGACGCTCTGAGCCACGAAACTGCCGAAGATATCGAATTTGCAGGCGTGAACAAGGTTGTTCTTTCGGTGGACGAAAACAGAGTCGTTGTGTTCTCAAATGACATGGTAGATATCCGCGCGTATGTGGATTTCGATGTTTCCGATTTGAATCTTACAAAGGTATGCCGCAGTGTACTGGAGGAGATTTTGTCGGGCAAGGACTACAAAGAGGACGGCGAAACTCCGACCGGAGAGGAAATAAAAGAGCAGCTTAAGGCTCGTTATGACGAACTCAGTCCGAAGCATATCACGGTTGAGGATATGTTTGCATCGGTAAACTATGTAATCTGTCTTGCAAACGGCGTGGGAACTATCGACGATATCGACCACCTGGGCAACAGACGTTTAAGATGCGTCGGCGAGCTTTTGCAGAACCAGTTCAGAATAGGTCTTGCAAGAATGGAAAGAGTTGTGCGTGAGCGTATGACAATCCAGGACCTTGAAATAATCACACCTCAGACACTTATAAATATTCGTCCGATTATCGCTACAATAAACGAATTTTTCGGATCATCACAGCTGTCGCAGTTCATGGACCAGCCGAATCCGCTGGCAGAGCTGAGACACAAAAGAAGAATATCGGCACTCGGTCCCGGCGGTCTTTCGAGAGAACGTGCCGGATTCGAAGTGCGTGACGTTCACTACTCGCACTACGGACGCATGTGCCCGATAGAGACGCCTGAAGGACCTAACATCGGTCTGATAACTTCACTTGCCACATTCGCACGTATAAATGAATATGGCTTTGTTGAAGCGCCTTACAGAAAGGTGGATAAGGAAAATAAGCGTGTTACGGATGAAATCGTATATATGACAGCGGATGTCGAGGATGAATTTATCATCGCTCAGGCGAACGAGCCGCTGGATGATGAAGGACACTTCCTCGATAAAAAGGTTTCGGCACGTTATCGTGATGAAATATTGGAAGTCCCCGGCGAAGAAATCGACTACATGGACGTTTCGCCGCGTCAGCTGGTGTCGGTTGTAACGGCTTGTATCCCGTTCTTGGAGAACGATGACGCTAACCGTGCGCTGATGGGCTCGAACATGCAATGTCAGGCAGTTCCGCTTCTGACAACCGATTCGGCGATTGTCGGAACGGGCATGGAGCATAAGGTTGCAAAGGACTCCGGTTCGGCTGTTTTGGCATCCGAGGCAGGAACTGTCGAGAAAGTATCCGCCGATGAAGTTATCATAAAGGGTGACGGAACGGGCGAAAAGCATCGTCACAAGATGATTAAGTTTGCACGCTCGAACCAGTCGACCTGCATCAATCAAAGACCTATCGTATCTGTCGGCGAGCATGTCGAAAAGGGCGATATAATCGCGGACGGTCCGGCTATGGACAACGGTGAACTTGCGCTGGGTAAGAACATTCTCATAGGCTTTATGACCTGGGAGGGTTATAACTACGAGGACGCTGTTCTGATAAGCGAGGAGCTTGTTAAAAACGATGTGTTTACATCGATTCATATAGAAGAATATGAGTGCGAAGCGCGTGATACAAAACTCGGACCAGAGGAGATAACGCGTGATATTCCGAATGTTTCGGAGGACGCGCTCAAGGATTTGAACGACCAGGGTATCATCAGAGTCGGTGCAGAGGTTCGCGCCGGGGATATTCTTGTCGGAAAGGTTACGCCTAAGGGCGAAACCGAGCTGACCGCTGAGGAAAGACTGCTCCGCGCAATATTCGGAGAAAAGGCGAGAGAGGTAAGAGATACCTCGCTGAGAGTTCCTCATGGTGAAAACGGTATAATCGTTGACGTTAAGAAGTTTATGAGAGAAAACGGCGACGAACTGCCGCCGGGAGTAAATCATGTTGTACGCTGCTATATCGCTCAGAAGAGAAAGATTTCCGTCGGCGATAAGATGGCGGGACGTCATGGAAATAAGGGTGTCGTTTCAAGAGTTCTTCCGCAGGAGGATATGCCTTTCCTTTCGGACGGAACTCCGCTGCAGATTGTGCTTAACCCGTTGGGCGTGCCGTCGCGTATGAACATCGGACAGGTTTTGGAGATGCATTTGGGCTATGCGTTCCGCACAATGAGCTTGCAGACACCGGCTGAAATTGCGGCAAGAACAATCAATCTTATTATAGATAAGACCAAGCGCAGACGTATAGATGATGAAATCAAGGCTCAGATTATCGATGTTCTTGAAAACTCGGGCATAAATGTAAATAAAGACGCGATTATGGCAGAAATTGCGGCAATCCCGGCAATGACCGATGAAATCAAAGCCGAGGTTGAAGAAATAATCGACTATTGCATGGAATATACAAATACAATTCTCGAAGCCAAGAAAAAGGTCGGCGAGGATGAGTATATCAAGATTGCAACGCCTGTATTCGACGGTGCTGAGGACGAAAACCTGCGTGAAGCGTTTGTTATGGCGGGACTCAGAACAGACTTTAAGTCGGATGTCTATGACGGACGTACCGGTGAGAAATTCGATAACGCCGTTACTGTCGGGGTCATGCATTATCTGAAACTCGACCACTTGGTTGACGATAAGATTCACGCGCGTTCGACCGGCCCGTACTCGCTTGTTACGCAGCAGCCTTTGGGCGGTAAAGCTCAGTTCGGCGGACAGCGTTTCGGCGAAATGGAGGTTTGGGCGCTCGAAGCATACGGCGCAGCTTACACACTTAAAGAAATTCTGACCGTTAAGTCGGACGATATTGTCGGACGTGTAAAGACCTACGAAGCTATCGTAAAGGGCGAAAATATTCCGAAGTCGGGTATCCCCGAGGCGTTCAAGGTGCTTGTTAAGGAATTGCAGTCGCTTGCGCTCGACATCAGAATACTCGACAGAAACTACGAAGAAATCGACCTTATCAAATTCCTGGAGGACGACGATGACGATACCTCGGGTAAGGAAGAGCTTGTTGCAACGATGGAGGACCGCGATTTGTTCAACATGGATGACGAGGATGAGTATGACGACGGCATGACCATCGAAGATGTCGATGATATGGACGATGATTATTCCGATCCGCTTTTCGATGATGCGGAAGATCAGGAATTAGAAGAAGATACCATTCAGTTTGACGATTTTTAAGGAGGGTTTTTAAATGGGAACAGAATTTAATTTTGAGGCAATAAAAATCGGCTTGGCCTCCCCTGAAACGATCAGAAAATGGTCACACGGTGAAGTAAAAAAACCCGAAACCATCAATTATCGTACACTGAAGCCGGAGCGCGACGGTCTGTTTTGCGAGAAAATATTCGGGCCGACAAAGGACTGGGAGTGTCACTGCGGAAAGTATAAAAAGATACGCTATAAGGGCGTTGTCTGCGACCGCTGCGGTGTTGAGGTAACAAAGTCAAAGGTCAGACGTGAAAGAATGGGACATATCGAGCTGGCAACGCCGGTGTCTCACATCTGGTATTTTAAGGGAGTGCCGTCGGCACTCAGCCTTATGCTGGATATTTCGCCGAGAAATCTTGAAAAAATATTGTATTTTGCTGCATATGTTGTCACCGACCCGGGCAAATCCAATCTGGAAAAGAATCAGATTTTGTCCGAGAGGGAATACAGAGAAGCATATGAAAAATACGGTGATAAGTTCACTGTGGGAATGGGTGCCGAGGCTATTCAGAAGCTTTTGACCGAAATAGATTTGGAAGAGTTGTCGGCAGACCTTAAAAAAGAGCTTGAGGGCATACCCGGACAGGGACCCAAAAAGGCAAGAATCATAAAGAGATTGGAAATGGTTGAGGCATTCATTGCATCGGGCAATCGTCCGGAGTGGATGATACTAACCGTAATTCCGATTATTCCGCCCGATTTGAGACCTATGGTTCAGCTCGACGGCGGCAGATTCGCCACCAGTGACTTGAATGATTTGTACAGACGTGTAATCAATCGTAACAACCGTCTGCGCAGACTTTTGGAGCTTGGTGCGCCGGATATTATTATAAGAAACGAAAAGAGAATGCTGCAGGAAGCGGTTGACGCTCTTATCAATAACGGCAGACGCGGAAGAACAGTAACCGGTCCGGGCAACCGCGCGCTTAAGTCGCTGTCCGATATGCTTAAAGGTAAACAGGGACGTTTCCGTCAGAACCTGCTCGGTAAGCGTGTTGACTATTCCGGACGTTCGGTTATCGTCGTAGGGCCGGAGCTTAAAATATATCAGTGCGGCTTGCCTAAAGAAATGGCTATAGAGCTGTTCAAGCCGTTCGTAATGAAAGAACTTGTTGCACGTAATCTGGCACATAATATAAAGAGCGCAAAACGTATGGTAGAGCGCGTAAAGCCGGAGGTTTGGGACGTGCTTGAAGATGTAATCAAGGAGCATCCCGTACTGTTGAATCGTGCGCCTACGCTGCACAGACTGGGTATCCAGGCATTTGAGCCGCGCCTTGTTGACGGCAGAGCGCTTAAGCTGCATCCGTTGGTATGTACTGCTTATAATGCCGACTTCGACGGCGACCAGATGGCTGTCCATGTCCCGCTTTCACCCGAGGCACAGGCAGAGGCACGCTTTTTGATGCTCTCCGCAAATAACCTCTTGAAGCCGCAGGACGGACACCCGGTAACAGTTCCTACACAGGATATGATTTTGGGAAGTTATTATCTGACTTTGGTTAAGCATGACGAGCTGGGCGGTAAGGATTACCCCGAGCGCGACCAAAGCGAGGAATGGCATCCGCATTGCTATACAAGCTTTGACGAAGCTTTGCTTGCTTATGATAACCATGAACTGGGCTTGCATACGCCCATCAAAATCAGAATCGAGAAAGATATACACGGCGAGCATCATAAGGCTATGATAGATGCTACAGTCGGAAAGATAATCTTTAATCAGAACATTCCTCAGGATTTGGGAATGGTTGACCGTACCAACCCCGAGACGATGTTCGATTTGGAAATCGGATTCGGCGTAACCGTCGGCAAAAAGCAGCTGGGCGATATAATCGGACGCTGCATACGCACCCATGGAACAACCGAAACAGCCGAAATCCTTGACCTGATCAAGGCTACAGGCTATAAGTATTCGACGCGCGGAGCAATAACTGTTGCCGTTTCGGATATCGAAGTTCCGGAGAAGAAAGCGGAAATTCTTGCTGATGCCGAAGGCGAAATTGAAAAGATAACAAAGAAATTCAAACGTGGTCTTCTGACCGATGAGGAACGCTATAACCAGGTTATCAAGACATGGGCGGGCGCGTCGGAAAAGGTTACGCAGGCGATGATGGAAAACCTCGGAAAATTCAATCCGATATTTATGATGGCAGACTCGGGAGCTCGAGGCAGCGTAAACCAGATCAGACAGCTTGCCGCAATGCGCGGACTTATGGCAGATACACAGGGTCGTACAGTCGAAATTCCTATTCGTGCTAACTTCCGAGAGGGTCTGAACGTTTTGGAATACTTCATTTCATCACATGGTGCGCGTAAAGGTTTGACCGATACCGCGCTCAGAACCGCCGACTCGGGATATCTGACAAGACGTCTTGTCGATGTATCGCAGGATGTTATCGTTCGCGAGAACGACTGCGGAACGGAGGAAGGCGTTTGGGTTTCGGCAATCATGGACGGCAACGAGGTAATCGAGCCGCTTAAGGACCGTATCATTGACCGAGTTGCAAGACAGGATGTTCTGCACCCCGAGACCGATGAAGTTCTTGCGAGAGAAAATGAGATAATCACACGTGAAGCTGCCGATAAGATTGTTGCGGCAGGAATTAAGGAAGTATATATAAGAAGCATTCTGACCTGTCAGACCAAGACGGGCGTGTGCTGCAAGTGCTACGGAACCAACTTGGCAACGGGCGAATTGGTAAATGTGGGCGAAGCTGTCGGAATTATAGCGGCTCAGTCAATCGGAGAGCCGGGTACTCAGCTTACCATGCGTACTTTCCATGCCGGCGGTGTTGCATCGGGCAGCGATATCACACAAGGTTTGCCGCGTATTGAGGAGTTGTTCGAGGCAAGACGTCCTAAAGGTCTCGCAATCATTTCGGAAATCGGCGGAACGGTCAGCGTTATCGAACAGAAGCGTAAGCGTGAAGTTACCGTTACCAACGATGAAATCGGCGAAGCAAGAACATATATTATTCCTTACGGCTCAAATATAAGAGTTTCGGATGGCGATGTGATTGAAAAGGGTGATCCTTTGACAGCCGGTTCAATAAACCCGAACGATATTCTGAGAATCAAGGGCCCGCGCGATGTGCAGGACTATATCACGCGAGAAGTTCAGAGAACGTATCGTATGCAGGGTGTTGATATCAACGATAAACACGTTGAGGTTATTACTCGCCAGATGCTCAGAAAGGTTAGAGTTGAGGATTCCGGAGATACAGATTTGCTGATCGGTTCACTGGTTGATATTTTCGAGCTTAAGGAAGCTAATCAGAAGCTCGCTGAGGAAAATCCGAACGGTATTCCGGCAACATCCACGCCGGTGCTTTTGGGTATCACCAAGGCATCGCTCGCGACGGATTCGTTCCTGTCGGCGGCATCGTTCCAGGAGACAACCAAGGTCCTCACCGAAGCTGCTATCAAGGGTAAGGTTGACCCGCTGGTAGGCCTTAAGGAAAATGTTATCATCGGTAAGCTCATGCCTGCCGGAACAGGTATGCCGATTTATAAAGATGTCGGCATAACCATCGACGGTCAGGAAGTTGACGAATCGGAAATTAACTAAATAGGTAATTAAAAACAAGAATCTCAGATAATGAGGTTCTTGTTTTTTTGTGCGCCTTTAATTTTTTTTGACGTGATTATAATAATTGGTTATCTGTAATATGTATTGTTGTTCACTTTTCGACAATATCAATTATTGTATATGCCAAACTAAGCTTTAAGGCATGCGGATATATTTTTAAAATAAAATATACTATTTTTATTGACAGCCGGTACAAATCATGATATAATTGGTTTATAAACCAATTAAAAGGAGGTTAATATGAGCAGAAGATATAACAAAGAGGAATCAAAGCGGCGAATTTTGTCTGCATGTGTGAGTTTATTCATTCATAAAGGATATCATAACACCACGCTTTCCGAAATTCTGACAGAGGCAAATGTGACAAGTTCAACATTTCAGAACATATTCCAGTCAAAAGACGGCGTTTTGCTTGATTTGACCGAGTTCATGTTCGACAGCCAGTTCAAGGCGGCGCGCAGTGTGGGGGAACTTGCCCCGGCATGTATATACGCCGCCGAGACATCAATTCAGATGACGATTGCTGAACTTAATGAGAATCTGAGAGATGTTTACATTGAGGCATATTCGGCAGGAAGAACGTCGGAATACATATTTGAGCGTACTTCACATGAGCTTTATAAGCTTTTCGGGACATACAATCCGACATTTTCTGAAAGCGATTTCTACGAATTGGAAATCGGGACGGCAGGAATTATGCGCAACTATATGGCAAAAAAATGCGATATGTATTTCACGCTCGAAAGAAAACTCGAACGTTTTCTGAATATGAGTCTTGGTGCATACAATGTGCCGGAGGAGGAAAGGGTGACAGCGATAAAGTTTGTTCTCGGAATTGACATTCGAAGGGTGGCAAATAAAATTATGCAGGAGCTTTTTTGTGCACTTGCAATGCATTTTGAATTTGACTTGGGAAAGGGGAAATAAAAGAAAAAAGGAGGAAAAAGTCTGAATAAAATCGCCCATCTCGCACTTTTGCGCTCGCTCGCGTACGCAAGTACGCGTCGTTCGTTTAAAAGCACAATCTGAACGATTTTCTTTTAGACTTACAGTCTGAATAAAATCGCCCATCTCACCATTTTCAAAAGCTCGAAGTACCCTCGTACGAAGCAGTGGCGTTACCTAAATCAAAGATTTAGAACGCTCTTGCATGGCACTCGTTGCCAAATTGAAAATTTGGACTCGGGCGCAATCGCTTTTTCAAATGGCAATCTGAACGATTTTCTTTCAGAATTACAGTTTTGTGCCTTGCGGCACAGGAAGGAATGGTTATAAATATGAAATTAAGAGGAATTATAGCGGCAAGTATCCTTGCAATTATTTCGGTGCTTGTGCTGCCGGTTTATGCTGCAGATGCGCACAATGCACATTGTATCTGCGGAGATGTGAGTTGTAACGGCAAAAAAGCGAGTCACAAACAGGATACAAAAGGCTTTGTGGATATTGAAAAATATACTACGCTCTGGCAGGCGTGGGACGGAACGACCGAGATAGAATATGACCACAACCGAAAGGCGTATATATATCTGTCAAAGGATGTCACATTGACGGAAAGTTTATACGTAGGCAATGAATTAGACCCATATGCGCCGAGAAAGACGCTTTATCTATGTCTTAACGGTCACAAGCTGACATCGAGCAACAATGCGGAACCGATTGTTGACAGTTATGTGGCAAACTTTGTTTTGTGCGACTGTACCGAAAACGGATATATCGGCGAGCGCAAAAATGCAGGTATGGCGGCAGTTTTGTGCCGCGGAATGAATGCGAACGTCGAAAGGTCGGTTTTTTACATGTTCGGCGGTTCGATATATAAAAATGCGACAGACGGCGACGGCGGCGGAGTATCTCTGAGCCAGTATTCGGATTTTTATATGCATGGCGGCGCGATTATGTACAATTCAGCCACAGGAAACGGCGGCGCAGTTTATTCCTGCTTCGAAAGCACGATAAATTTCTATAACGGTTCGATTTTGCAAAACACATCGGGCGGCAGCGGCGGCGCGTTTTATATGTACAACTATGGCGATGATTCCGCTGCATTGAATGTAGGCGGCGGTTCGATACAGGGAAACACCGCGGAGATGGACGGCGGCGCGATTTATATTTATAATGACGACAGCACACCGGTTGAAGTGACTTTGAACGGCGGCGGAATCGTAAACAATACCTCGACAAAGGGCAAGGGCGGCGGAATTTGGCTCCAAAACTGTAATGTGAGTGCGACAGGTTTATCACTTGTGAGCAATACCGCATCGGGAGACGGCGGCGGTATTTGGCTGAAAGATTCCAAAACAGATATGAAAAATATTACGGCTGCTAATAATAAAACAACCGGCGGCAGCGGCGGCGGAATTTTTGCCGATAACAGCGCTCTTGCGATATCGGATAATTCTATAATACAATACAACTCATGCACGGGCAAGGGCGGCGGAATTTGGGTCAGCGGAGTGACAGCCGATATATCCGATTGCGGCATTCAGGGAAATTCGACCTCCGGCAATGACGGCGGCGGAATCTATGCCAATGCATGTGCGATAACGCTCAAAAGCGGAACAAAATTTGTAGGCAACAGAGCAATTTATGGCGCAGGCTTGTATCTGGACAACAAAGCACCGGGAACAATGCAGGAGGGCGTGACAATGGAAGGCAACAGCGCCCAAAATTCAGACCAAACCAAGGGCAGCGGCGGCGGAGTTTTTGTATATAGCGGCTCGACCTTCACCATGAACGGAGGTCTGATACAGAGTAACAGCGCAAGGGAACTCGGCGCAGGTATTCATGCGGCGTCCCGGGGTACAATTATTATAAACGGCGGCGAGATATATTCAAATAAATCCTACGGAAAGGGCGGAGGAGTCGGCGCGCATGAAAATGGCAAGGTGACGATAAACGGCGGCAAAATTTTCGGCAATTATGCAATCGACGGCGCGGGTGTGTATTTGTCAAACGCAAATCTTGATATGACCGGAGGAACTATCAGAGGAAATTATGCCGAGGGCAACGGCGGCGGAGTATGGATAGGCGACGAATACCATTCATATTACAAAAGAGAAGCAAAGGCTGTGATTGACGGCGGCGAGATATACAAAAATATGACTCCGAAAGGCAATGGCGGCGGAATTTATATTAACGGAGAAAAATCGTCGCTGACGGCGAGAAGCGGCAGCATAAGCGAAAATGTGTCGATACTCGGAGGCGGAATTTTTGTCGGAAATGCAAGTTTTAGGCTTGAGGGAGCCGTTATCATGCAGAATAAGGCGACGCAAAACGGCGGCGGTGTTTACAACGATGGAAATATGACTGTCGACGGCTCGGGATTTATTTATTCGAATTATCAAACCGATGAGGTGAGTTACGATGCGAAAGCAGGTGCGCCGAGCAATCTTTATCTGCCGAACGGGAAGATAATAAATATAGGCAGCAATGGACTTAAAAAGGCGAAAATTTGGGTTACGACCGGGGGCGGCAAGGTGAATATCACTTCCTCGCACAATATTGACTATGATTGCAATAAGCTTTTCAGAACGGACGACACAAAATATGCCATCGACTCTGAGAGCGGCATTATAAAGCTTGTGGACGGATATGCCGTTACCTTTGATTATGCCGACGGCAGCTCCGAAACGGTGTCATATCCTCAAAATAAGCCTGCTGCAATGCCTGATGACCCGCAGCACGAACAATACAGCTTTGCCGGCTGGTTTATCGGCGGCAGCGGATATGACTTTGCAAAGCCGCTGACAGGCAATATAACGCTGACCGCGAAATGGGTTGCGGACGGCGAAAAGGCTGTCAGCATAACGCCGGACAGATTCTATGTTATCGGACTCAGCGGCAGGGTGTATATCGCAAGCTGCGGAGCGGATGGGCTGATTGATATCTACACCGGCGAGGTGAGTGAGACAACATCGGGATTTGTTTCGGATATTGACCTTGACACCGCATCGGCAGAAAAAATTACGATTTTTGCATGGGATGAGGGAATGACCCCGATTTGCAAAAAGGCAAGCACAAGCCTGTAAGATTAAAAATTTTTTCTTAATAAAATAATCAAGAACCGTTTTTCGGATTGCCGGTTTTTTTTAGCCGGACGGTCAGAAAACGGTTTTTTTTGAGCGGTTATTTTCATAAAATAAGATGTGCTATATTATATAGGAAAGAACTGCTGCACCAATGCAAAAAAATCCTAAAAAAAGTAAGAAGAAAGGCAGCTTTGAACGCTTTTTTTGTATGGAAAAACTCGGCTTGTTCAAAAACTCCGAAACTATTTTTTCGGCATCTTCAATAACTCTTTCTTCTGGCGCAAAAGCGTTATCCTTTAATATCAAAATCGCCTGGCAAATATACGGCGATGAAAAATTGTCGAGTATCACAACCTGTTTGGTATTATTGTTTTTCATTTTGCATATCCCCTTTGCGTAATAATTTTGTAGCAATTTGCGTAACATTTATTTATAGATAGTTTTGCCTTGTTTTTCCGAATTTATACATAAATTTTTTTAATAAAGAGTTGTTTCTCGAGAAAAATCAGAAAAAAAGCAGGAATAGAAAGTAAAAGTTCGGAATATAATGGTAATATATGAGCAAAATTATATAAAGATATTACGTAAATGTTAAAAATAAATCGGTGAATTTAGTAAAAACGTAACAAAATCGTAATAACTTTCTTGACTTTTTCGTTTTTTCATAGTACAATAGCAATTGTAGGACTTGAAAAAACAGTTTTTAGGGAATATTTCGATTATTCGAAAAAATGGGTTTTCAGAATTGAGAATCCTAAGAAAGGAATGACAAATCATGTCTATATTTAGAGAGGGAAAGAATAATCCTAAAAAATTGTTTGAGACATTTATGACGCTGGTAGTGGTATCGCTCATAACAATGGGTGCCGTTTTTGATTCGGGAATGAAGGAGATAACAATCCTGCGTACCGATAATTTCTCGCAGACGGCTGAAAGCTATATCGTGAAAACGCGTCAGGAGAATGTTTCCGGTCTGTTTGATGAAAAGGATATTATAGTTGATGATGACGAGATTTTGACATTCTCGATGGCAGATTCATTGACAAACGGCGATACTCTGGAAATCAAGCAGGGCAGAGCTGTTACGATATCAGCAGACGGCATGTCGAGAAAAATTCTGACATCGCAGACAAATGTTGCGGACGCACTTATGGAGGCAGGGATTGCAATCGGCGAGAACGATTGGGCAGACCCCGGCTTTGAAACTCCGGTAACCGACGGAATGAATATCGCACTTCACAGAATCGATGTACGGGAAGAAACTGTTACTGAAACATTTTCGGGTCCTGTAGAAAACCGTACCGATGATAATATGTACGAGGATCAGAAAAAGGTATCCAAGGGTACAGACGGTGAAGAAACGATTGTCTACCGCGTTATGTACAACGGCGATAACGAGGTCTACCGCGAGGAGATTTCAAGAGAAGTAACCAAAGAGGCGACCGCTACGATAATTACTGTCGGAACTAAGGTACGTCCGGCAGTGCCCACAGCTTCAAAGCAGGGCAAAACCTTTACCTATTCAAGAAAATTTACGGTGAAGGCAACGGCTTATGACACATCGCCGCAGGAAAACGGAGGTTACTCCAAAACTGCGCTGGGACTCACACCCGGTTTTGGTATAGTTGCTGTTGACCCGAGAGTTATTCCGCTTGGTTCAAAGCTTTATATCGAATCGGAGGACGACGGTAAGTCATGGAGCTACGGATATTGTATAGCCGGAGATACCGGCGGTGCAATCAAGGGAAATCGTATTGACCTTTGCTACAACTCACGTTCGGAATGTATTCAGTTCGGAAGAAGAAACGCAACGGTATATGTGTTAGATGCATAAAAAATAATGTTTCCGCCGAAACGGTGCAGAGATTTTCTGCATCGTTTCTTTTTAGTATGACGGGCATATCAATGCTCTGTGGTGAAAGTCCACCGAGGCGTAGTTACCGACGAACTCTAAAGCG
>CAKSQL010000024.1 GCA_934486735.1 uncultured Clostridia bacterium
CAAAACACCTCAATTCATGATATTTATATTATATCATAAATTGAGCTGTTTGTGTAGTATTTTGTCTACAGTCTGAGAAATCCTGACTTTTGAGTCAGGATTTCTTTTTAGTACCAAAATATAAGGTCAAAGACCTGTAAGCCTGTCAGACTTCAAGCCTTTGACAACGCGGCAAAAAACGAAATTTTCAAAATCAAAATTCGGCTTGCTTTTCTTCCGCTCAAACCACCCAAATTTTCAGCCGAAACGTTCAAAGCAAAAAGCCGCAATCTCACTTTTGCTTTTCATTTTCCCTCCCCGGAACAAAGGACAGGCATTATTTCAGCTTTCCTATTTTCGAGTTCTTTATCATTTTCTCAAATTCATCGGCAGGCATGGGTTTTCCAAAGTAGTAGCCCTGCATGTTCGAGCAGCCTATCGCTTCGAGATAATCCGCCTGAGTTTTTGTCTCCACGCCCTCGGCTATAATCGCTATGTCCAAAGAGTGCGTCATTCCCGCAACAGCCTTTAAGATATTATTGCTCTTTACATTTTCTCCGCCTATTTCTCTGACGATATCCAAATCTATTTTTAGAACATCGATATCCAGATTTTTCAAAACTGTAAGCGACGAATATCCCGAGCCGAAATCGTCCATTTCTATCACAAACCCTGCGTTTTTCAGCTTTTCGACCGCCTCTGTCAGCTTCGCTGTGTCTTTCATATAGGCACTTTCGGTGATTTCGATTCTCAGCTGCTTTTTCGAAATTTCGTATTTGTTCACCAAACCTGTCAGAATACTCTCCACGTCACAGCGCGATATATCGATACGCGAAACATTTACCGCAACCGGAAGCCCTATCCCGGCGTCATTCAAATGTTTGATATATCGGCAGGTTTCCTCCCACACATATGTATCCAATTTTGTTATCTGCTTACTTTGTTCAAACAACGGAATGAACTGTAACGGCGTGATAAGCCCCTTTTTCGGATGTCTCCAGCGAACCAGTGCCTCCGCACCGACAAGGCTGCCGTTGGCATAATTTATCTGCGGCTGGAACCAAACCTCAAACTCCTTATTCTGAATCGCTCCGTCAAATTCGCGGAGCATTTCCTGCTCCTCCTTCGTACTTTGTAAAAGTCCTCTTGTGTAATATGCAATCGGGGTTGACATATCTCCCTTTACCGACTGCAACGCAAGCTGTGCCTTATAACTCATAGTGTGCGAATCACAGTCCTGTTCACACAGGTCGTACACACCTACATGCATTGAAAGCGGATATTTCAGAGCATAGTTTTTAAATTCCTTCAAGAAACTCTTGTAGCATTCCTCCGGCGACATATAATCCTCCGGGCAAAAACGTATGAAATGGTCGGAATTTAAGTGAGCTGCAAAGCTGCCGCCGACATTTCTCTTGCGCATGTATCTGCCTATGCTGCGCAAAAGCTTATTGCCCTCTTCATATCCGTAAAGCCCGTTGATATTTCTGAAGCCGTCCAGGTTATATCTTTGTATACGATATTTTTTGCCCGGATTTTTCTTTATCCATTCCTCCACTTCTTCGTAAAAAGCCACCGAATGATAAAGTCCTGTCATGACATCTATCTTGTTTGCGACTATATCGGTTATCTCCTCACATATAACCAATATACTTTCTTTTCTGCTGTCCAAATACGAAAATCCGGTCTGATAATACCGCGGCGATGTTCCTTTTACAATATGAATTGTCACATTGTAGAACGGATTTGCAGACAGCTCCGCCTTGATTTTTTTGAACGAAAAGCCCTCCAGGGCCTCGTCCAGCTCATCATTATGCAAATACAGCTTAAGAGTCTCTTCCGCCACCTCGTCATAGTCAACGCCGCTGTTCGAAATTTTCTCAGGGACTATCTCGCCGCTTTCCAGCTGCTTTATACCGACAACCTTTCCGGAAATCGCATCTATCAGCGCCACTCCCTCAAATTCGTCAATTATCAGCTTTTTGGCAATCTGACTCAGACGTTTCTCGCGGTTTATTTTTATTCCGTATATCACTCCTTCCAAATCATCGGTAATCGGATTTCTTATCAGATTGATGAGTATCCTGAGCCAAACATAGCGATTCTCGTTATATATCAAAAAATCATCATGGATTGTGAACTTTCCGTTTTCGAAAGCATTAATCATTGCCGAACGCGACATATATTCCATATATCTCACTCTGTCCATCGGATAAAGCGCGTTTGCCACCGCATCGCATAAGCCGTCGACAGTTTTGTATTTTTTGAATTTTTCAATCTGAGCAATGCTGCCTTTTCCGTCACTGCACACATTTTGAGTAAGATTTAAGTGAAGCGAACCGAGCAGGTCGGCACGCTCACTTGAGCGCTTGCTTTGAAATTCATAATATTTCTCCAGCTTTTTACGTCTTTCAAGCTCTTCGGTCTTGGCGATACTTATTCTCCGTCTGAGCCTTATAATTATAACAATCGTTGTCGAAAATGCAAAAAACATCACCACAATCACAAGAGCAACGCTCAGCTTATTATGAGTTCCCGCCAGTTCCGAGATATATTTTCGGTCCGCAACACTGAAAATATAAATATCATCCAATGCGGAGCGCGTATATATTCCATAGTATTCGTCATCGCCGCATTTATACTCATTTACAGTCTTCTCCGGAGTTTCACTTGCATCACGAAAGCCTTTGAAATAATCATCTATATTATCCCCCGGCTTTATCAGGAGTGCATTTCCGATCGGTACTGCCACAACCTCGCCGCTTTCATAACACAAAAAATTGTATTGCTTGTTTTTTTCGCCCATACTTTCAAGCTCTCTGCTTATATCGCCGAGAGTTTTTGTTGCAACAACCGCGCCGATGACATGCTCTCCGGCATAGACAGGGACTGCGAACACAAACACCTTATCGCCGCTCATTCTGCCGCTTGAAACAAACTGGATATTTTCAGATCCACTGAGCACCTTTTGCAGATACAAACGATCGGAACAATTCACAACACTCCCGTTCTGATAGAGCATTCTGCCATCTTTCCCTGCGACCGCAAGAGTTTTAAATCCGCTTTCGGCAGCAAAGCTTTTAAGGTTGTCCAGTACGCTTTCACTTGAATAAATATCGCCGCTCCAATCAAGCCCCGCGCCGATCAAATCAAGCTGACGAAAGCTGGATCTTACTCTTTCATCCATTGCAACACTCTGAGTCATTGCCGATTCCGCCAGCAGACGATATGCGCGTTTTTCCGCCGCTCCGCTCAATATATGATTATATATCGTTACCACGCTCAAAATACCCGCAAGCAATATCAGAACCGGCGCCGCTATGATTCTCGCAATAGATTTTAACACATCAGTTTTAATTTTCATTTTTATAACCATTCCTTTCCATGCTGTACGGCACAGAACTTAAGTTTGAAAGAAGGCTACTTATTATATATTGCAACACTGTTCTTGGTATTTTTTGCGTCATACATCGCCATATCAGCCTTCCGTAAAATTTGAGAAAGCTTCCCCTTTTCAAACGCTCCTCCGATGCTCACTGTCATTTTAAGCCCGGGGTATTCGTCCATTCTTATATTCTCTACGGCACGCAATATTTTTTTAAGCTTTTTTCCTATTGCATCCCTCGGCATTTCTCTGAAAAACAGGAAAAATTCATCGCCGCCGTATCTGATTATGTCATCACAGCTGCGTATATTATCCTTGATTACCGCAGCCAGAGCCGCAAGCGCGGCATCGCCCGCCATATGCCCGTAATTGTCGTTAATCTGCTTGAAATTATCCACATCCAGCATTGCAAAGGCAAACTCGCCGTTTAAGTCACGCAGCTTATCATCAAAGTAACGGCGGTTGTACACGCGCGTAACCGGGTCGATATAAAGCTGCCTGTTATGCGATGCAATCACATTCAGCACTTCCTGCTTTTCATTTGCCGAGAACATTAAATCATAATCCACATATGTGGCAAGCTCCAGCACATACTGATGCTCGTCCACAATCATATATGTCGCGGAAACATTATATATTTCGTTATTCACATATTCAAGCTTTGTCATTGTCTTGCGTGTACGCGCTACAATTGACGAGATACAATAGTCGCACCTGCCGCTCTTGTTCCAGTCGGTATAGCAGCGGTACGGCTTTTCGACTATCTTGCCTATCGCATCGATTGTAAACTGCATGCATATTTCCGGATCGACCAGTCTGACCACGCTGAACATCCTTTTTAAATATCTCATAAGCGCATTTGCCTGTGCCGATGTGATATGAGGGATATCCCGATTCAGTTCGGAAAGCGGAATTTCGGCATAATTTTCTCTGTCATCCTCCGATTCGATTTGTTCAAGCTTTTTCACTCCGTCATCGATATCGCGCAGCAAACCTGTCACCGCCGCCACACAGCCGTCATCGTTATGAGCCGATTTTGCAATCATATGAAACCACTTGCTGCCAAACTGAAGCTCATCCTCGTAAAGCTCATTATCGCCGCCGAGTTCTTTGAATATCCTTTCGATATGCTCATACTGACCATCCGAAAAATATGACATGAACCGTTGATTTTCATACGGATTTTCCACAAATTCCGGAAGGTCCGCCGCGGCCGCCAGGCTCTTCGAAATACGAATCATCCCGGTTTTGAGCCGATATTCAAACCAATATTCTCCTGTGCACAAAAAGAAAATTTCATTCATGTGTTTCTTAACCCCCCTCCCGAAATTTTGTCAGGATTCGGTATTTCTTTTGTGTTCATATATTTTCCCCCTTGCCTTTTAAAAAAATCCCCTTTGCCAGCCGTATACTGTACAAAAATTCCTCACTTCGGCAAAAGACAAGACTGCCGCAGATTATAGGAATTACGGCGGATACACAGGCAAAAGCAACGAATCCGATATACGGATCGGATATCCTGATACGGTCGGTTATAAAGCTAACCAGCGTACATTCAGCCGCCGTCACCGCCAAAAATGCAATATTTTTCGCAAACAGCCTTATACTGCTGCGCTTTAAAAATTTACTGTAGAAAAGTATTATCTTAAGTGTAAACTGTATCACATATGTACAGGACGTACCTGCGAGCACTCCCGCCATTCCGATGCGCCTGCCGAGGAAATACGAAACAATCAGATTTATCCCCGAGCCGGCTATCGATATATATTTATCATACTTAAAAAGTCCCGATGCCGCCACCATGCTCCAGACAGGAATATCCACCGCGGTCATGTACATATTGAAAATGCATATATAAACCGTTATGCGGCTCAAAAGCAGATTTTTTCCGAACACAAGCTCTATAAACGGGTCAATCAGACCGGTAAGACAGCACGCACAAAAGCTGCCGATTAAGAACATTATAAAGAGCAGCCGGTTCAAAACCCTGTTGATATGCTCCGGGCTTTCACTTGCAACCAGGTTGCCTATACTCCCTTTCATCGCCGCCGAAAGCTGATTCACCGTTGCCGAAAGCGTTCCCAAAATTATATTGTAATTTGAATAAAGTCCGGTCTGAACCGTTCCGACAAGGACATTTATCAATATGCTGTCGGTCGAGTTGGTGATTACTCCGGATATTTTGCCCACAAATATATTCTTCACATCGCCGGCAATCCTTCGCATCTCCCGCTTCGGCAGCTTATCGTTTTTGTCCCTTATATAAGGATAAAGTTTATCCGTTCTCTTTGAAATGAGGATATTTTCACCAACGGTGCAGACTATCAGCAGAATCAGATAATATGCCAGTTCGCGCGTCAGCTTCAGCACAACTATTCCCACAATTATTGTGACAATTTTATATGCCAAATCAAATGCCGTTATGATATATTGCTTTTGGTCCGCTGAGAGCAGCGACCGTTTGTAAGTAAACAGATATGACGAGGTGGTTTGTATCAGGAACAGTATAAAAATCATCGCAACATATTGCTTTGAATAGCTCACATCGTCCACAATTTTGTCCATGAACGGCAGCAGGGCAAGACCTATCAGCAGTATAACCAGCGCGATTACTCTGTACACAGTCTTGTAAAAATTCATCAGCCTTGTAATCTGCTTTATGTCATTTTTCGCAAGCGGCGCATACATGTGATAAACTATCGCCGTTCCGATTCCAAGTTCGGCTAAGGACAGCATGGTGATTACGCTTGTTAAAAACGCATTCAGTCCGACGCCCTCAACGCCGATTGTATCGAGCATGACGCGCCTTGAAAACAAGCTCAGCACGCACACTACGACCTGTGACGCTATGCCCCATATTGAATTTTTCATTGTTGCTGTACTTCTCAATGTTATCTCACTGCCCCCGAAAGCTTATTTTTTATCCATCCGTATGCCTTGAATGTAATCGGATATTTATACATAAAATCGAGCATCCCGAAATTTTTATTTTTCGCAAGCTTCAATATCAGTTTTCTCTCGCGCCACTCATATGAGTCAAAATCAAAATTCTCAAAAAAGCTTTTGTATGGCTCACTTCCGACAAACTCCAGAAACTCCGATTTTCGCTTATCTTTGTTCCCCGGGTTGTCGCTATGAAAAATATTAAGCTTGAAATTATCAATAATTATCAATATTATTTTATATCTGTACAGAGCGTCTCTCACCTCTGTGCTGCCGCCGAAAAGCTCATTTAAATTTTTATTGTCGCACTCAAAGCATGCAGACATTATCTTATCAAAATTTTTACTGTATCTGTTGCATATTGAGTCGGGATTTTTCCGATAAAAATAGAGGATATCGGGAATATAGCCGAGCGAGCGGCAACAGAAAAACGCTCTTGTATTAAAAACTGTGTCCTGTGATTTTTTCACATTTTCGGCAAATCTGATATTATTTTCCTTTAAAAATTCACGCCGATACGCCTTTATGCAGACCGATGACGGCGTACTTTCCTTTATTCCGAAATCTTCGGCATGCGGCGGCTCGCCGGTGAGACATGCTCTCGAAAACTGCATACACGCATTATTCGGAATCGTCCGCACTCCGTCCGAAACGTCGTCCGGCGGCGGCAGTTCACGCACAAAGCCGCGTATTCCGAACATAACAATATCCCAATCTCCGTCCGCCGCTGCGGATATTCTCTTTATATAATTTTCCGACACCACATCGTCACCGTCAACAAAGGTTATCAATTTCCCTTTCGCCGCATCCGTCATTTTATTTCTCAGCGCGCTGACGCCGCCGTTTTTCTCGGGTCGGATATATTTTATTCTGCTGTCCTTTTTGGCATATTCCAGGCAGATTTTGTCCGCTCCGTTGTCCGAGCAGTCATCGCCCAAAATTATCTCTGCATTCTCAGCCTTATCCCTTATAAGGCTCTCGATACATTCTCTTAAAATTTCTTCCTTTATATTATATATCGCCACACACACGCTTAGTGCCTTTTCCACAGCCGTCACTTCCTTTTCAAACTCCCGAACCGTCTCGA
This sequence comes from uncultured Clostridia bacterium, assembly GCA_934486735.1. Lineage (GTDB taxonomy): Bacteria > Bacillota > Clostridia > UBA1381 > UBA1381 > CAKSQL01. The sequence continues at coordinate 7,395 of CAKSQL010000024.1, forward strand.
TATTCCTCCGTAAAGCTTAAACACGCACGGATGCTTATATGCAAAATCCAGTACCGCAAAGCTTTTCGAAAGCTTTAAAATCAGCCTTTGCCGATGAGTTTCGCACTCGTTTACATAGCAAAGCGCATCCTTATACGGATAAGCGGACAGTAAATTTTCCAAATCCGCCTTTCGCTCATTTCGGCTTTTCGGATTATCCGGATGGAATATGTTTCGGTCGAAATTATCGATAATCGCACCGATACATCTGTATCTGAGAAAGGATTCAAAAACATTTTTATCATTTCCGAATCCGTTTGCGGCACATTTTCCAATGGCATTTAAATATTGATCGGTGACATCCTTTGAGTTTTTATTATATTTATTCGTCACCGACTCCGGATTTAGCCTATAGAAATACATCACCTCGTCAAGCGAAATCACTCTCGGATTTTTCAGGTACACTTCCGCATTGAAAAGGCTGTCCTCCGCGGTTTTAAGTTCCCTGTCAAAGCTTATTTTATTATCGAGCAAAAACTCGCGCCTGTATGCAGCCGCCCACACCGAGTTCGGATGAAGTTCTTGATTTAAATCATTTGTTTTATATAAATCATAGCGCGCGACCGCCGAAACGGCGAGATTATATACCGTCTCCGGTGCAAGCGGAATCGGGGAAACATTTCTTATCTGCACTTCGTGCGGCTTTTGGGAAAACTTTGCATAGTCAAAAATTATCACATCGCACAAGCTGCCCGAAACGCCACCAAACACTTTTGAAAAGCGTTCCGAAACCGCATCGTCCCCGTCAACAAAAACGATCCATTCGCCTTTTGCCTCGGATATGATTTTGTTTCTCACACCGCTTATTCCCAAATTTTCCTCGCAGCGAATATATCTGACTCTTTCATCCGCCGAGTACTCCGCGCATATCGCGCCGCAGGACTCTTCCGAACAATCGTCGACGATTATAATCTCCGCGTCCGGATCCGCGCCCAAAATTACGCTTTCTATCGAAGCGCGGAGATATTCCTCTTTTATGTTGTAAACCGCAATGCCTATTGTTAGCTTTCTCATTCAATCACCGCTTAAGCCGATTTATTTCCAGTTAAATGTTGCAAGTCCGTATATGTACAAAAGAATGATTATAGTCGGAATAACATATGTAAATACCGGGCTCATCCGGTCCTGCACCTTTAAGCCTTTTCCGGCATTCGCCTCCGCCTTGAATGCCTGACAACCCCAGCCGTATCGCTTATTGCAGCAGAACAGTACAATCACCAAAGAGTCGAGCGGCGGCAGGTTCATACTCACCATGAAATCCCAAAAATTAAGCCACGCGCTGCCTTCCGCAAATGGAACGAATCCCGAGAATGTGCTGTAGCCGAGTGCTTTCATTTCCGCAGCCTATGGCACAGCCTGCCGACAGCAGAATGAGCCCCGGTCTCGATCCTGATTTTTCTCTTTCCATAATTAAACTCTCTCTGGTTTTTTTATAATAAATTTCAAAATTGTACTCCCGCGCACGTCGGTGCGGCTTCTGTCATTTTACGGCAGCACATTCCCGGCTGCAAGATAAATTTCATACCATTCCTGTCTTGTAATATAAATCTCCGACGCCGCAATGCATTCCTTTAATCTGTTAATGTTCATAGTCCCGGTAATCGGCTGAATAACCGCCGGGTGTCTCAATATCCACGCAATTGCCATGCCCGTCTTGCCGAGACCGTATTTTGCCCCGATTTCTTCAAGCTTTTTATTAAGCTCGGGATATTTTGGACTGTCTATAAAGCAGCCTTCAAAAAAGCCGTACTGAAACGGCGACCATGCCTGGATTGTTATATCGTTCAGCCTGCAAAAATCTATTATTCCGCCGTCTCGGTTTACCCCGGCACCGGACTTTGTATTCACATTCAGTCCGAAATCAATCATCGGAGTAAATGCCGCGCTGAGCTGCATTTGATTTACCGAAATCGGTTCTTTTAAATATTTGTTCAGAAGCTGAATCTGAAACGGATTCTGATTTGATACCCCGAAATGTCTCACTTTTCCGCTGCTTTTTAATATGTCAAACGCTTCCGCGACCTCCTCCGGCTCCATGAGCGTGTCGGGTCTGTGGAGAAGCAATATATCGATATAATCTGTCTTTAATCTTTCAAGGCTTTTGTCAACCGAATCCAAAATATGTTCCTTTGAAAAATCGAACATTTTTCCCGGAACAATTCCGCACTTGGTCTGAATTATCATCTTTTCACGCAAATCGGCGTTCATGCCGACTGCGTCCGCAAAAAGGCTTTCGCACTCTCCGCCGCCGTAAATATCGGCGTGATCGAAAAAATTTGCCCCGTTTTCCATAGCGGTTTTTATAAATTTCTCCGCGCTTTTTTTGTCCTTTGAGGCAAGCCGCATGCAACCCACCGCGATATTGGGTACGTCCATGCCCGACCTGCCGAGCTTAATCATTTTCATTTACCGTCTCCGTTCCGCCGCCGAGTGGCGGCATAAATTATATATTTATGAAACTATTATACCATAAGCTTCTTAATGTTTCAATATTTTTTTCACTTCAGCATAGGTTTTTTCACAATTGTTTCCTGTCATTTCTCCAAAAAATTCCGATACGCGATTTTTGTATTTTTCGTCCGTCTCCATGCCGCTGTTCAGCTTATCGACAATAAAACCGACCGCTTCGTCAACTCGGTTCATGACCGGGCCGAAACCGTCTCTGCGGCAGCTAAAATATCCTCTTTCATATTGAGTTTCAAAAAATCTATCCTCATCAAACTGCAAGTAAACAAGCGGCTTTGACATATATGCAAAATCGAAAAAAACGCTTGAATAATCGGTCACAAGAAGTTTTGATTCCATCAGCAGCTGCTGAACATCCGCATCGCTCATTTTAAGAACATGCACTCTTTTGTTTTTTTCCTCAAAAAGATGCGCATACCTTTGCAGTTCATAATGGAGATAGAGCACAATCTCATATCCCTGTTCCTCCATAGCTTTTCCCAAAGCTTCATCATTTATCAGGCTGTTGAAGTTTTTGAAATACTCGCTCTTTTTAAAGTCCTCATCGCTCAAACCGCGCAGGAAATACCGCCATGTCGGCATAACGAGAATTCTCTTTTTCTCATCATGTCCGCTCAAAAGCCTGTCGTATCTGCACAGTCCCAAACGCTTTACAACGCCGTCGGGATAATTGTAATGCTCGGTTATATATTCATACTCCGCCTTTGCGCTGCAAACAAATATATCAGCCTTTGCTTTCGGATAATGCAGCTCGGTCAGGTCGTTCGCAATGATTCCATGCTGCAGCATAACACTTTTTCCGCGCACAAATCCGAATCGGCGCAGTATCGCAAATCGATACGTATCGGGCGCGCTGCTGATATAGTGCGTGAAAATATATACACTCGCGCAGGCATATGCAATCATATGGCGAAAACTCTGCGGCTCTATCGTCTTTCCCAGCTCCGCGGTCTTTTTGTAATCGGGCGATTCCCTGCTTATTATATACGCACAGTTCACCTCGGGATGCTCACATCGCAGATATCGGAAAAAGTGATACCCGTTGTCGCGCGCATCGGTCTGCCGCTCCGAAATAAGCCACAAATCCCTATAATACGGCGTTCTCTTTGCGAAAAATCCGATACACAGCGCAAAAATATAATAGATAACATAGCCTATATATGTCAGATAATTTAAGATTTTTTTCATTATTCGTCAACTGCCTTTGCGCACACTTTTTCTTTGCGATATCGTAACAACAAAATAAATTTCATCGGCTTTAACCCTTTTTCCCGATCATTTTCTCAAACTCCTCAACCGCTGTCCGATTATCTTTTTTCGTTATCGGCAGCTTGCTTTTTGTATAGCTTTCAAGCACATCGGCAAGAGCTTTTTCTATCTCCTCATCCGAGTTGGCGCAAACCCAGCCGCTGTCTCCCACCATTTCCGCCGCCGATGTTGTGTCGGTTGTGAACACTCTCGTCCCGACCGCCTCCGCCTCGGAAAATACCATCGGCGCAGCCTCGTCATACGACGGCACAAGCACTATATCCGACCTATAAAAATGCGGATACGGATTCACAAGATTTCCCAAAAGCTTTATCTCATTTTCCAGACCGTACTCCTTTATCATAGCCGCAGCCTCATTCCGCTCCGGGCCGTCCCCGGCAATGCGCCACACAAAATCTATTCCTTTATCCTTTATATGTTTAAAAATAGGAATCATTCTCAAAATCCCTTTTTCCCTATGCAGCCGCGCCGCCGTAAAAAGGTTTATGCAATCGGAATAATCGGGATTGTATTCATTTTTTAAAATCTCAATCTCTTTATAATTAACACAGTTATGCACAACGCAAAGCTTGTCACAAAGCTCGGGCACAGCCTTTAAAAGCTTTTTCCCGACCGATTCCGAAACCGCCGCAACTTTATCGAATTTTTTCAGCGTTTCGCGGTTATATCGGTTGTTTCCGCCGTAGTTCAGAAAATCGCAATGTATAAAGCAGACCTTATTTTCGCTTTTAACCGAATTGAGCACAAGCTCCGCGCAGCCGCCGTAGAACACGCTTTCATCGCCGTTCTGCATAAAGGACACCGCACAGTCATACTCCTCCAAGCGGCAGAGACGCGTCAGCAGATTGAAAGTGACCCGAGTTTTGAAAATTCTCGTAAGCACCGTCCAAAAAGAACGTCTGATGAGCGTAAAAATGCCGTCCGCCTTTGCCTCGGCATGCGTCATACCCAAAATCCGAAGTCTTTTTCCCGGCTCTTTCACCTTTATTTCTTTCGGAATACTTTCGGACAGTTTCCCGATTTTGCAAAAAAGCAGCAGAGTCACATCGTACTTGCCCTTTATCTCGTCAAGAAGATTCAGGAGCGCTTTTTGTATTCCGCCTATATGCATGTTGTTATTGACAATCAATATCTTTTTCATAGCTCACCCGAAAAATTTGCCTATCCTTTTATAGAACATTTCATTTTCTTTTATATACTTATCCATACAGGCGTCGCACGCCGCCGCGAATTTATCCTCGTCAAAGTCTCTGTACCAATTATAAATCCGCTCGCTCGCGCCGATGCCGTCCTCGCTCACTCCGACTCCGAGTCCCTCTTTTTCGATAAAGCGTCCCAGAACCGTTCTCGGATTTACAAACATCGGCTTTTTCATAATCAGCGAATCGTAATATTTATTCGCCACCGCTCCGTCATTCACATAGCTGTAAGGGTAGTTGTAGCACATAATGTCAAGCTGTTCGATTATTCCGCACTTCTCGCTTTCCTTATACGCCCCATGAACGAAAATGTTATCAAAATCCTTTGCATATTCCGCCAGCCGCGCCGAATCGTCGCCGCAGCCGTAGGTGTGAAACTCAAATCTCTTGTCGTCCTTAAAGCTGTCTATCAGCCGCTTGTGGTATTCATACTCGCGCAGCGCGCCTATATATCCGGCGATAATTTTTCCGCTCCGCTTTTTCACGCACTCTTTTTTCCGATATTTCAGCGTATCCGCACTGAAATTGTGGTCAAGGATATAGTCCTTTTTATCGGTCAGAGCCTCGGAGAACCACTCCGACGAAATCACCGTCTCCGCAGAGCCTTTGATTAAAGCATTAACCAGCATCGAATACGGCTTTATATACTCATACGATTTATCGCGGTAATCGAATACATATCTGCCTCGATATCGCGTCAGAAGCACATCCGCAAGCAAAATTGCCGTTTGAGTTGTGAGAATCACAAGCTTGTCATACTTTTTTTGTTTCAATACTTTCTTTACAAACTTCCTGTACCCACGCGCCGGAGCAAGTTTTGACAGGACGGAGGAATACCTTTTTCCGCTTTTTCCGTCGTATATAAAGACATTGTCGCCCTCATACTGCACAGTCTCCTCGCGCCGCCAGCCTATCAAATCAAACTGTTCGCCGGCATCGCTCAAAATCCGCATATATTTTTTGGAATACGGCGCAAGTTCAAACGGGCCGTAGAGTATAATTCCAACCATCCTGTATCCGTCCTTTCTGCCGCACTTTCTCAATCCTCGATATCATCATCCGGGATATCGGGAATTACCGATGCCTGCTCCAAATACTCATCATCCTCACCGTTGTCCTTTCCGTCAAGTTCGGAATACCTTTTCATAATCTCTACAGTCAGTGCAAGCATGCACGATAATGCAAATCCAAGCACAATCGCTATCATGCAATAGAATGATTCGTACACATTTTCATAATATCTGATTCCTGTGAGCGACTCGATATGCATTGTCGGCACATATTCGTTGTAATCGTCAATCAGTGCAAACGCCGTTTTGTAAAGCTCTTTCAGCTGATTTAATGTCACGTCGATATCATTTTTAACAAGTTCCTCGTACTCGGCATAGTCCACATTTGAAGCGGCAGGCGCGGAAAATATGTTTATAACATTCGCGCAATGCTCCGCGTCAATCACATTATCATTCGCCGAAACGCTGTCTGTGACATAATTCTTCATGAGCGAATCATATGTCGTCTGACTCTGAACCGTCCGATTTAAATCATCATGAACATCCTGGATGATTGTTACATTGTCATCACCCTCGGCAATATTCGAGTTATAGGAGTTCGGCACATCGACATTTGCCTCGACATATGCGTCCATTCTGTCCGCCGCAAGCACCGCCTTTTCCGAGCAGTTTTTGGTCTGAAGTTCGTTCTGTTCTTTTCTCTCGGTATATTTGTCTATCAGCAAATCCCTGTTTTGCGTCAGCTTTGCCGCATATATTCTCGAAAAAATCAGCGGCAGCTTATACTCGGAGAGGTATTCAAACTCATTAATCAAATCACTGAATGTGTATCCGGTTGACGGCGAGCGGTATTTTCCGTTGCCGACATATTCATTGAGTATACTAATCGTTCCGTCAATATTTTCCTGCAAAATTTCAGCCTGCTCAATATAGTCAAAATTGCCCTTGTCGAGGTCGTAGTCAATCTCGCTGACCGATGCCAGATACAGATACTTTTCATTGTAATATTTAAAATAATTCTCAATCAGTTTGTCCAGAGTGTCGCGGGTTTCATAATATGAATGATTCCCGTTGTAGCGGATTCGGAACACATTTGGGTGATATTCATGCTCTTCGCCGAGTTTTTCCTTTGCAGTCTGAAGATTCTCTTCGCTCGACGGAATTACCGGAATAATCTTTGTGTTTGCTCTTATTCCGTCCTCGGTCACATTGAAGGACAGGTCCTTGTTGGCGTTTGCGATAACCTTCGGCGCGACAATCTCGTTCACGTCGAATTGGCTGCCGTCTATAGCCAAGCCTTCCGACACGCATGCATCCTTATATTTTATCACAGCCTCCGCCGAATACGTCTGGATTCTCCGAACGTACAGTTTTGCGGCAAAAAATGACAATATAACCGCTGCGACAATAAGTATCTTGTGCTTGTAGAGGTACTTTATCAAATCCCATATTGTGAGCCTCATCCTATTCTCCTCCTCTCATCTTTTTGATGGTTGTGAATGCCTTTTTCGCCGTTTTTGTTTTCTTGTGAACAATTCTATGGGCAAACTCCATATACAAAATTATCAGAATTGCAAAAATAAATCCCAGCACCGCGAATTTTTTGATTACCGACAGGCTTATCACTCTGCTTTTTCCGACTATCTTGTACGAAAAGTAATTCTCGGTTTTATATTCAAGATATTCATTGTCCAGGCGCAGAACCTTTTTTGACAGCTGCTCAAAATCGTTCAGAAGCTCGGCAAGATACGCATCGGTTTCGCTGAGCTTGTCCGCACTTGTGTTCTGCACTTTTTCCAGCTTGTCCTGCTGATTTTTGTATCGGTCAAGCTTTTTTGCTATCTTTGCCGCGTTCATCCCGTCGGCATAGGAATCCCGCGCAAGGTCGTCTATTCCCGTCTTTGTTCTGCTCATGTAATAGCTGTTTGTATTGTCGAACGACGGAATAAACGCAACCGCGGTAATCTGAGGATCGTATTTTTTAAGCGCGTTTTTTATAATTTCGGACGACTCCATATTTTTTCTGTAGCTTAATGTGCTCTTGTCTATCAGATACGAAAGCTTATTCAAATACTCCGGTCTGTTTTTGGAAATTTCGTTTTGTATCACATATGCATAAAACTTTTCCAGTCTGACATTTTTAAAGTTTGAAAGCTCGTCGCTGACAGTATCGAAATTCAGGTTATCATCCGCGCGGAAGCCGCGGTTTTCGTCCTTGTGACTCCGAATAAGGGTCAGCATCTGCTCCGATCGGTTGTAAAGAATATTATATATTTCCGAGTAATCGTAATCGGAAAAATCATTGTTCTGCGTAGTATAGTCAAGTATGGAATTGTTTTCGGCATGCCTGCGCGTGAAGTATTTTTCATAGCTTTCCGCAAGCGCCAAAAGGAACTCATATGTCTCATTTTTTGCGAGCTTGTCTTTTTGAGAATAATAAATATAATAGGTAGTCGGAATGTACGAGCCTTCCATACCGTCGCGGATATCGGACACCACATTGTCGATTGCCCTTTGCGAAATCTTGGAGGTTATAAAAAGTCTGTCCTTTATCTCCGCATTTGTCATTTTGTTCATTTCAAGTCCCGACTTCGCCTCGTCAATAATTTCGTCGTTTGACATTTCCGAGATATTAAACCGGCTGCCGTCGGGGTTGAGTCCCTGCTCCGCACCGGGGTAGTTCAGGCTTATTGTCATGGTTCTTATATTCGACAGTATGAAAAAGTGATATATCTCACCTGCCAAAGCAAATGCCGCGGTCATGAGCAGCAAAAATATAAGATATCTTTTTTTAAGCAGTCTTACTATAGTATTAATCACCTTTATTCCTCCGTTTCCTTAAATGCGGCATATCTTCGAACGACATCGCGCACAGCATCATTATGTTGAGATACGGCTTAAAGACATAGAATGTCAGCGACATCGAAAATGCCAAAAGCGATACCATCCCCGCCGCGTAGTGCGGCTCTCGTTTTATCGTTCGGAAAATGCAAAGGGCGATAACCGTCACAAAGAGCACCAGCCCTATCATTCCCTCATCGTTTAATATCTGAATATACGCATTGTGCGCCACACCGTTTTTCAATCCGCCGCTGCGCATTATCGAATATGTGGAGAACACGCCCGACCCGCGAATCAGTCTCTCCGGCCGCTGAACGGTGTAGTTCAGCAAAAACTGCCATATCTCGAATCTGCCGCTGCCGCCGTCACTCTGAACCGCCTCGATTGTATATCGTGCACGCACATCCTCGGGCAGCATCGGCATTACAACCGATACAAAAATCAGTCCGACAGCAATCGCCGCCAGGATTACGCCCAGTCTTGCACGCATGCTTTTCATTCCGATAGAAATATATATTGCGGCACCGGCAAAAACGCCGATGAGTCCGCCGCGCGAGCCGGTTTTCAGCACCGCATAAAAGGACAGCAGCAGAATCATAATATACACCGGATAAAATTTTCTCCGTTCAAAAATCCGCTTTATGCTTATCAGCACCGGCATAATCAAATATGCGCAGAACTGATTCTGATCCTCCTCAAAGCCGAACACTCTCACAACCGCGCGGTTTTCAACCTCGCTGACCACCTCGGTCGAGGTGACGCACACATATATACAAACAAGTCCGACCGCAATCCATGCCGTTTCGATAAGCTCTTTTTCGCGGCTGTTATATATCCGCATGGTTATCAGCATAAGCATCAGATAGCCCAAAATCATATCCTTTGTGGTGACAACCGATATATTCTCACTGTACACAACCAGCATTCCGACAGTATAGAGCATATACAGCCCATAGAAAAAGTGTATATAATTAAGCGTCAGTTCGCTTTTTCCCATAAAAAGCCTTATCATAAGAATTGCCGCAATCGGGAATGTCACAACCTTTAAAAGCGAGCCTGCCGGAGTTGTGACAACAGTAAAGGGCAGACAGGCAAAGTAGATACATGCCAAAATGCATTCTATGCTTATTTTTTCCTTAATCGTATCGCTCATCCGCTTATCCTCGTTTTATTTTATCTATCGTAAGCCGTATCGGTCTCAAAACGGCTCTTATTTTCCAATTCAATTTATCCATTCCCCACCGGGGCAAAAGCTTCAATATCTTTTTCGACAGCATAAAGTTATATTTATACTTTTGCAGCACGCTTATGCCGCTGCCGGTGAGTCCGCCGCCCGATTGATAATAGCAATACAGCCGCTCCGACACAAAGAGTACGCTGTTCGCCGCGGTGTACGCATCGAGCGAAAACGCCGCGTCCTCCGCGGTTTGGAATTTATCTGAAAAGCGCATGCCCATGCTCCTTTTAAAGACTGCCAGGCAGACGCTGTTTAAGCCTATCCCGTCGATAAATCTCGGATATACAAGCTCGCCGAAGCAAGCCTTTTCCACAAATTTATCCAATACGATATTGCTCTGCGGCTCTCTTTTTTCCCCGTTCGGATAAAAAAGAGTATATCCGAATTTCAATATATCAGGCTCGAATTTATCGAGATATGCCAAAAGCCTTTTCACCGCGCCCGTCTCGTACATATCGTCCGCGTCCAAAAATGTTATATACTCGCCCGTTGCATTGTCCAAGCCTATATTCCTCGTCTTTGCAACGCAGCCCATATTCTTTTCAAGGTGTATCACCTTTATCGATTCGTATTTTTGCAAAAGCTTGCCGGTTGAGTCGGAGGACGCGTCATCGACAACAATCACTTCGCAGTCCTCTCCGAGCGGCAGCACAGAGCCTATACATCTGTCTATATATTCTTCCGCATTGTACGCGGCTATTATTATTGACAATCGCGGCATAACAATCCTCCCGATATCATTTTGCGGCAGACCGGGCATCGTGCTTGTGAGCAGGCGCCGCTGCCATATTTTCGTCCACTCCCTCGGTCGATTCCTTTATGAACATTATCAGCGCGGTCTGGACAATAAGCTTCATATCAAGCCACATAGAAAAGTTATTGATATATATGCTGTCAAAAAGCACCTTGTCAGAAACCTTTGTGTTATACTGTCCGTATATCTGTGCATATCCCGTCAGCCCTGCTTTAACCAAATATCTGATATCATAATTTTTAACCATTTCGCTGTATCGGTCGGCATAAACAGGTCTTTCGGGCCGCGGACCGACAAAGGACATTTCACCTTTTAATATATTAATCAGCTGCGGAAGTTCGTCCAGGCGGCATTTCCTCAAAAAATGTCCGATGCGTGTGATTCTTTTGTCATTCTCGGTAGCGAGCAGCGCTCCGTATTTTTCAGCGTCCCGTATCATGGTTCTGAATTTTATTATATCGAATTTCCTTTTATGAATCGTATATCTTTCCTGCTTGTAAAACACAGGTCCGGGGGAATCGAGCTTTATTGCCGCCGCACAAAGAAGAAAAATCGGAGATGACACAACAATTCCCAAAAGCGCTCCGACAAAGTCAAAACATCTTTTTACAATAATTTCAAACGCGGTCAACTGCGCATTTTTCAAACCTATAACAGGCGTATCGCCTATATGCCTTATTCTTCCGCCCAAAAATGACAGATTTTCAACCGTCGGAATCACCTGCACGCCCTTGCCCTTTGCAAATGCGTACAAAATATATTTATCCCTCAAATCGACAGGGATATTCCCCAATATCAATACATGGTCGCAGCGCTCGGTCTTTTCAATCACTTCATCTTCCAGTTCGATATCGTGAACCTCGCAAAGCTCAACTTCGGCGAAATCCACCGCCTTTCTGACAAGCTTTTTCAAAAAGCTTTCCGGACAGCCGGGGCAATATAATATAAGCAGAGTCTGGGTACTTCTGATTCTTATGAGCATGCGCAGAAGCATTCTCCGCCCGGCAAGCATTACAAGGCAGCTCAGCCCAAAGAACGCCATGCAACGCAGAACGGAAGCATATAAAAGCTTCGGAAATACAAGCCGCACAAGCAATATAACAAAAAGCGAAAACAGCAGCGCAATTGCAAATGTAATCGGCAGCCGCTGCTTTTGCGTGGCATACGAACACAAATCGTCATATGCATCGAGCATTGTCAGAAAAAGCAGCATCGCTCCGGCAAAAATCAAAACCGTTGAGATTGTTTCCGACACCGGGATTTTGAAAAATACCAAAAACGCACAAATCGCAATTGCTGCAATGTCACCTATCACGCCAAGCCACATACCCATTCTGTGTATATCGATATTTTTCATATTCATAACCCCCATATTTGCCATTTTTGTTAAAGATAATCTTCCACACATCGCCCCGAAAGGCTTTTTTCGCTTGTATTTTAAAGACGACAAAAGCGAGTATCACAGCTATTTGTCTGTAACACCCGCATTCGTCTTAATCATTTTGACACGAGCAGGAAATATTTTTATTCTTCATCAAACATATTATCTATGCCTGCAGCATCTCTATCCATAACATATACTTTTTGAATGTTTCCCTGCGTGTCGCCCATAGCAAGCCATATATATTTGTCATTGTCAACCCCATATTTTGACAACAATCTCTCCGATATAAACGGAGTTATATACAGCGTTCTGAGCCCGTTTCTTGCAATATATTCCTGTTTGTAGGCTTGAGAATCTATTCTCCCATACTGACTTTGCAGACCCGGCTCAAGCTCGGCGAGTCTTGCTCCTGCAAGCTTATAAACAGCTGATGCGGCATCTATCAAGTCCTGAGGGATAACATATGAATTTTCCTCAAATGTGTCCTCGTCCAGAACCGTGTACCACACATCCTCAAAGCCGTCCATAATCCAAGTGTGATTGTCACCCTCCCACACGCTGTGAGGTCTGTTCGGCTTTATAGACATAACACCCGGAATAAATGTACCGGTCTGAGCATCATATTCAACACATGTAGTTCTTTCTGCCTTTTCCTCCGGCACTACTATCGAAATTTCCTTATCGGTTTCTTTGTCGATTATAACGCCGTCAACATGCCAACCGTCGCCTTCTTTTTTAAGCACATACCATTGGATTTTGTAGTTATCCTCGGTAAGTCTCGACCAAGGAATGATTTTTCCGTTGCTTGAGCGAATATATGCGTCTTTGCTCTTGTACTGATTTACAACATCTTCAAATACTGTTGTCTCGTCCGGAGTTGAGCTGAGATATGCAAGAATATCACTCTCCGAGACTCCGTTGCCGACAGCTATTGAAAAGTTTTGCGAAAGCTGGCTTTTCAGCGTTGTTTTTCCGACAGAGCCTGTAAAGAATTTTTTATCGCGAGCCGACACATTGCCGTTCGAATCCAGCTGTTCTCCGTCTATCTGAATAAAGAACGATACACTTGCATTGCTTTGTGCGTGTCCGTTATATTGGTCGTTGTTCAAACCATCGTTTGCAGCAAATGCGGGTACGCACGATATGAGCACCGCAATCATTGCTATAATTAAAATTTTTACTGTCTTTTTCATATTTATAACCATTCCTTTCGTGAAAGTCAGTTTATTGTCACCAATCCGGTTTCGCTGTCCCATTCGACGCTTTCGCCGAACGCCTCCGCAATTGCCCGTACCGGAACAAATGTCCTGTTGTTTTCCACAATCGCCGGAGTTATCAGCTCAATCGGCTTGCCGTCTTTATAAAGAATATTTTCGTCTATTTTGAATGAGCACTCAATTCCGTCTCTTTTTGCATACGCTGTCCGCGTATCGCCGTCCCATCCGACATCGGCGTTCAATGCTTCAAAAATGCTTCTCATAGGAACCATTGTGCAATCGTTTCGGATAAATACCGGAACATCGGTCCGCAGCTCTTTGCCGCTCACCTTGATTCTGACCGTCGGCTCAAAGCTTCTTTTTGATTCCGACGCATACGCTTCAAGATTTTTTCCTCTTATTTTAAGTCCCTCGTCAGTCCCGTAAAATATATCCTTCCCCAGCCGGACCGCCGTTCCGGGGATATCAGCCACTGCAAGCAATTCACAGTTTTTTAAGGCTCCCGTACCGATTTTTTCACATCCGTACGGAACATATATATTTTTCAGACCCGAGCCGTAAAAGGCATAGTCTCCGATTGATTTCACGCCGCTGCCGAGGTTTGCATTTTTCAATTTCTCGCAGAAATAAAATGCATAATCGTCTATTTCCTCAAGGCTCTCCGGCGTTTCGATGCTTTTAATTTCTGCATTATAAGCAAACGCCTTGCTGCGGATTTTCAGCGTTCCATCCGGAATTGTGTAAGTCTCATCTTTTCTCCCTGCCGGATAAATAACAAGCTCTGTTTTATCCTTGCTGAAAATCACCCCGTCCACTGTCGTGAAATAAGGATTATCATCAGCCACCTCAAAGCTTTCGATTGCTGTGCAATCAGCAAAAGCATTCGGTCCCATATATGAAACATTTTTCGGAATGATTACATTTTCAAGCTCCGGGCATCCCATAAATGCCTCATCACCGATACTTTCCATGCTCTCAGGGAAATTAATTTTTTTCAGTTTTTTGCTGAAACTGAATGCATCGTTTCCTATCGACACAAAGCCATCCGGCAAAACGACCTCCTCAACAATTCCGCAATTTGAAAATACATTTTTTTCGATTTTCGTAACGCCTTTTTGTATTTCTATTTTCTCTGCCGAATCCAGATACTGTACCAGCGGCGAACCGTCGTTTATCATTCCGTAGCCGCTGATTGAAATGCTTTTTTTATCCGCATCGTATTTCCAGTCCATATCGGCGGCAAAGCATACTGTCGATGCCATGCAAACAAGTACCGCTGTATGTACCGCTGCCTTTTTTAAATTCATACTATCCCTCCCTATCAAAATTTTTGCAGCCTTTAAAAAAACAGAGATCATTACCAACCGTTCGCCTTTGAACCAATCAGGTCAAATCAAACGTCATTCCAAACAAACCCCCGATTTTTCATCGGAGACCGCGGACAATCGGTAATCATCTCTGCTTGAATTTTAAATCGCTTAATTTCAAGAGAAATAAAAAAGCCCGCCAAAATCAAAAAATGAATTTCAACAGACCGGTTGCACTACTCACTCCGCAATACACAAGTGCCCATATACGCATATTGCTTCATCGCATTCTTTTTTATACTACAAGTATACCACATTTTTTTCCATTTGTCAACAACTTTTTCATATTTGTCACATTTAACAATTAAATTTCATCAAAAGTATTATTTTTAGACAAATTGTCAAATTCGCTTTCGCTCATCGGGCGATACAGATAAAAGCCCTGGAGAATATCACAGCCGGCGGATATCGCACTGCGTTTTTGCTCGTCATTTTCTATGCCCATGCAAAGGACTTTCGCTTTCATGGCGCCTGCCAACTTAACCGTACTTTCAAAAATGCGCGCGCCCCATTCGTTTTGCGCGGCATAAAGAACGCTTTTATCTATGCCTATAATATCCGGCGAAAGCCCGGACAGCTCCCCAAAAGCGGTATTCCCTCTGCCGAAGTCGTCCATACAAATTTTAAATCCGGCGTTTTTCAATGCTTTTATATTCTCGTCAAGCATTCCCGAATCGCTCTGCCCATCCTCTAACTCGATTATAATTCTGCCCGGCTCCGCTCCGACATTCTTTGCAATATCGAGCATTTCCTTCGAAATCCCCACAGACTCCAGCGACCGCCTCGAAAAATTGCAGGCAATATATAAGCTGCTTTCCCTGTGCCGCTCTGCCCGGCGGCAGCATTTTTCCAAGATATATAAATCGAATTTCCGACTCAGATTCTCCTTTTTTATCGTCTCCAAAAATTTTCCGGGCAAAACCTCATATCCGCGCTCGTTTTTCAGCCTTGCAAGCACCTCGCAGCCGAAAAGCTTACCACTTTTTGCATCAACAAGCGGCTGGAAGAGCAGATAAAAGCAGTCATTATCTATATAATTTTCGATATTTCTCTCAATTTGTTCGCTTTCTATTATCTCGCCAAGCGAATCACGTCCGCAAATTTTATAAAAAACACCGAGTTTTTTTGCATGCCTTGCCGCTTTTTTGGCATATCCCGCCGCCTTTTTGAAATCCTCGCCGTGCTTTGCCGCATACACGCCCACATTCACATCGGTCATGCCTGAAAAAACGGCACATTCCTTTTCGAGCTGACCGCAAAATTTTGCTGCCGCATCCTCATCCATAAACTCAGCTATGACAAAGCTGTTTCCGTCAACTCTTGCCGCCGCTCCGTCCTTCAATTGCTCTCCGATTTTTCTTTCTATAATACATATCAACTTCAAAAGCTCCGATTTTTCCGCATTTATATGCAGCGATTCGTACGATACTCCCACATAAACCACCGCGCAGACTCCGTTTTCGCCTACGCTCTCATTATACGCTCTTTCAACTCCCGAGATATTCAAAAGCGATTTTTCTCCTCCGCTTTTTGCAAGAAATCCAAAAAATATTATCGCGAGAATCACCGCCAATGCAGAACATATAATTATCATTGACATACCCAACACCTCCTACACTCAGCTTTTCGTGACCGCTGCTATTTCGCATTGCCATGCAGCACAATTGTCATTATTTCGGGCGGATTGAACACACGTATCTTATGCAAATTATAATCGCATCCGCGGCTGACTGCCATAGCAGTTCCGTTTTCTTCGAAGATTCCGCTCGTATATTTCGGAAAAAATTCTCCCTTTTTCTTTCCTATAACGCCGCCTGCAAAGGGAAGTCTCACAACTCCGCCATGCATATGCCCGGAAATAATCAAATCCGCCGGCACAGAGCTTATTCTCGGGAAAACATCGGCGCGGTGATAGACTGCTATATTAAGTTCATCCTCATCGGCAAGCTTTTCTATCGTTTGCTTTATTTCCTTTGCCGTTTCGTCGTCAACGCTTTCATCGGCGCAATCCTTAATTCCTATTATGCGTATTTTGCTTCGGTTTATTTTCACATCATCAAAATCATCAAAAAGCATATGCACGCCACTTTTTTCAAGCTCCTCCGCCATAGCTTTCCGAACCGCATTCCCATTCGACGCCTCATGATTTCCCCAGACTGCATATATCGGCATCGAATCCTTTTCCGCCTCCGCAATCTTTATCACATTGTCTAAATTTGTATACGGCAGCTGAATCATATCACCCGCAAAAATCAGCATGTCCGGTTTTTCCTTGTCAAGTCTTTCGATAAATTTATCGGCGTATATATTATTGTGGATATCCGATATGACCGCTATTTTATATCCGTAAAATTCAATCGGCGTTTTCTCGGAAAAGTAATCATAGCGCGTCACATACACATTTTGATTCATATGCATATTTACAAAAAATGCCGTGCACGCCGCAATAACTGCCGCCGCAATCGTGATTATGAAAGCCTTTTTCATTCTCCGCTGCCCTCTTTCCGCTTTATCTGTCTATTTATTGTACCACATTATTCTCATCGGGTCAAGTCCTCAAAGCATGAAAAATTCCATATTTTTTTTGCATATTTTAAAAAATAAGACTGTGAAAAGTGTCAATCAAAAATGTATGACAAATTTTACACAGCCTTAAAAAATTTATTTTCCGGTGTTCAAAATCTCGGGATAAAGCTGGCAGCTCATTCCTCCGTCAACGATAATTTCCGCGCCTGTCACATTTTTCGCACCGCTTAAATATCTGACAGCGTTTGCAATATCCTCAAAATCCGAAATATCGCCTATCGGAGTAAGGCGCCCGTTCACTATCTGCTTGTCCCCCATATCATACCACCGCTTTGTTTTTATCGTGCCCGGCAGAACGACATTCAACCTTATTCCGAACCTGCCCAAATCAACCGCAAGAGCTTTTGACAGGGAGTTTATTCCACCCTTTGACGCACAGTAAGCGCTTCTGTTCGGAATTGCACGATACGCTGTATTTGAGCTGATAAATACGATCGACCCCGTTTTATGCTCTCTCATTCTGACAGCTGCCTGGCGCACTATCATAAAATTCCAGACGAGATTTGTCTCAAATACTCGCTGAAATTCCTCAATTGGCACGCTGAACAAGTCCATTCCGACAGCCGGGTCCGTCCCGAAGCCCATATCTGCCGAATTTAAACAAACCGTCTCGGCAAAAAGTCCCCTTTTATCCATGTCCACAAATATATCCTTTACCCTTTGCTCGTCTCTTATATCAAGCGCATAGCCGACCGCCTCGGCCTTGTACTCGTCCGAAAGCTTTTTTGCCGCCGCCTCAGCACGCTCGCCGCTGCGGCTTGTTATCACCGCCGCATATCCGTCGCGCGCAAAGCTCTCGGCAACTGCATAGCCGCTGCCGACTGTTCCGCCCGTTACAAATATTGCTTTTTTCATGCTTTTCTTCCTCATTATATATAATTCATTTTGATTGTCACATACGGAGCAATCCCCGGCTCCGGCACAAAAACGGACAGTAATTATATTTCGTCAAACACCCTGACATAGTCTGCCACAAATGCATCGTCCTCAAATTTATCCGCTTTCTTCAAACCATTGTAACGATACCCCTGCACCTCGGTTGTGAGCAGAATAAACTGCGGAACCTGCGACACATGCTCCGATGTCCTCGAAACAATCTCGCCGTCACAATAAAATATGTACTCATCCATGCCCCAATACATTCCGAAAGTGTGATATCCGTCCTCGGTCGGTTTAAGCTTATAGTGCACTCTCCCCTCCTCGCGGAATTGCTCTCCGTAGCCGCCCATGATATTCCCGGTTGTCGCTTCGCCTTTTTCAAAACATTCCATTATATCGCTCTTTCCACTCCGCTCCACGACGGGTCATAGCTCGTGCCTATACTCGGCGATTGTGTCCAGAATGCACTCCACATCACCTCGGGCTCTCTTTGGAATTTGCATCTGCATTCGTAATAGCCGAATCTGTGCATAAACTTTGGCTCGGGCAGCTTACCGAGCGGCCAGAAATCATTTTGTCCCCATGGATTTTTGTCAGATTTTTTCGGAATGTCAAATGAATTACTGCCGGTCTGCAGCTGAGGGGACACATAATATCCGTCTTTCAGCACCCTGTGCAGCTCTATATTACTTTTTCCGTCAAACTTTATCCCCTCATCGGTGTAAGCCGGAAACGGTTTTCCCCAAAAATTCAATCTGAAATCCCACTTGCTTGTGTCAAGCTCCGGACCGTCAAATTCGTCACTCCACGCCAATTTCCATTTCTTGCCTTCAGGCAGATAGCTCGGCACATGCCCTTCCACTTCATATTTTTTCATCGTCTTATCCTCCATTTTCTAAAAATAAAATTCACTTTCCGGCGGTCTGATATCGGTCAGCGCACCGGTGTAATGCCTGAGTGTGTGCGGCTTATACGGATGTTTTAAGCATTCGTTCTCGTCAATTTCGATTCCCAGTCCCGGCTTATCCGGGATTTCCATATATCCGTCACTGTAGTTCAGCCTCTCGTTTGTCACCTCCTTTCGCCATGGCACATCGGAGTACATAATCTCGAGAATGCTGAAATTGGGACACGCCGCCGCAAGCTGCAAGGTCGCGGCATTCGCAACCGGTCCCGACGGATTGTGCGGCGCAAATGCGATATATCGGCTCTGCGCCTCGGCAGCGATTTTTTTCAGTTCGGATATCCCCCCGGCATGCGAGATGTCGGGCTGGATAAAGTCCGCCGCATGCTTGTCGAACAGCTGTCTGAAGCCCCACCTTGTATACAGTCTTTCGCCTGCCGCAATCGCAACCGGTGACTTTTCGCGAACCTCTCGAATCGCATCGATGTTATCGGGCGGAACGGGTTCTTCAAAAAACATCGGTTTGAACTGCTCAAGCTCTTTTGCAATCTTTATTCCTGTCGCGATATTGAATCTGCCATGCCCCTCAATCAGCAAATCGACATCATCTCCGACCGCCGAACGCACCTCCGCAATGCATTCAAGAGCCGTATCAAGCTCCTTGTTCGAAATTTCCAGATAATTTTTGCCGAACGGGTCCCATTTCATGGCAGTCACTCCGCGCTCAGCTGCAGCTTTTGCTTTCTCACCGAATTCTTTGGGCGTTTTTGCTCCGGCAAACCAGCCGTTCACATATATCCGCACCCTTTCGTTGGCTTTGCCGCCCAAAAGCCTGTAAACCGGGATATTTAAGGATTTCCCCAATATGTCCCAAAGCGCCGTTTCGACCGCCGAAAGAGCGCTCATCAGCACCGCTCCGCCGCGCCAATACGCGTCGCGGTATATGCTATGCCAATGCTTTTCGATATCAAGCGGATTTTGCCCGAGCATATATTCCTTTATATGCCCAACCGCGCCGAGCAATGCTTTTTCCTTATATTCGAGCGTTGCCTCGCCCACGCCGTCGATTCCCTCATCGGTATAAACCTTTACAAACACCCAGTTTGTCCTGAAACAATCGACAGCAAAGCATTTTATATCGGTTACTTTCATAATTTATACTCATTCCTTTCCGTGCCGCAAGGCACAAAGCACAAAACTGTAAGTCTGAAAGAAAATCGTTCAGATTGCCGTTTGAAAAAGCGATTGCGCCCGAGTCCAAATTTTCAATTTGGCAACGAGTGCCATTTTAGCAGCGTTCTAAATCTTTGATTTAGGCAACGCCACTGCTTCGTACAAGGTTACTTCAAGCTTTTGAAAATGGTGAGATGGGCGATTTTATTCAGACTCTTCCCTCCGATTTTTTTTATTGACTTATTTTCATTTTTATATTACAATATTATTATAGAACATATTCCGCGCCCGGTATATCGTTTTGTTATTTATTTTTTTAGAAATCTTCATCAAAAAGAGGAGTTGTTATGGAACGGATTTTAAATATATCAAAATCGGGCTATTACATTTCGAATAAAATCTACAAGACCCCGTCATCACCTCAAAGAACTGTCACAGGATACGAGCTTGAATTTATCACCACCTCCGGTCACACGAGCATAATAAACGGCGAAAGCTATGTGCAGGAGTACGGAAATATACTCATAGCCTCGCCGAACGACACACGTTTCACCATAGGCAGCTTTGAATGCTATTATGTGCATTTCACTACAGAATGCAGCGAAATAAAAGACAAAATAAAGGAATTTCCCAAGGTTTTTAAGGTTTCAATGGAGTATGGAATTTTAGATATCTTTAACAATCTCATATCGCCCTTTTCTCTGCGTGCCGGTGACAGCCTGCGTGCCGCCGCAGGCGTGCTCGAAATTCTTGCCGCCTGCTCCGACACTCATTCACTTTCGTGCGAAAATGAAAAAAACAGCCGATATATCGAAAGCATTTTCCGCGCAAGAAAATTTATCGAGGATAATTTTGAGGAGCATATCACACTTTCCGACATCGCGGCATCAGCGCATTTAAGCCCCGGTTTTCTTCATGGTATATTTAAGGAATCGACCGGGAACACGCCTGCCGAATATCTTCTCGACATACGCCTTTCCTATGCAAAAAGCATGCTTATCAACACCGACACTCCGCTCAGTGAGGTGGCGCTCTGCTCCGGCTTCGGGAGTCAGGCATATTTTTGCTATACATTCAAAAAACACATCGGCACAACTCCTGCCGAGTATCGCAGGCTGAACAGACCGATACTTTAATTTTGGAGGATAAATCAAGTGAATGACATAATTTTACACCCGTTTCCGCCGCTTTTTAACAGCGATTCAAAAATTTTGATTCTCGGCAGCTTTCCGTCGGTAAAATCACGCGAGCAGAATTTTTTCTACGGACATCCGCAAAACCGATTTTGGAAAGTGATATCCGCAATATATCAATCGCCGACACCAAATTCAATCGATGAGAAAAAGGCTCTCATTCTTGCCAATCGGCTTGCACTTTGGGACGTGCTTGCCTCCTGCCGCATCACCGGCAGCGCAGACAGCTCGATAAAGGACGCTGTCCCGAACGACCTTTCTCCGATTTTTGACGGAGCAAAAATCAAAAAAATTTTTGTGAACGGGAAAACCGCGGAAAAGTACTACAACAAATACACGCTCCCGAAAGCCAAAATCCCGGCTATGTGTCTGCCCTCCACAAGTCCGGCAAATGCAGCTTGGTCGCTTGAAAAACTGATTGATTTTTGGGGTGAAAAGTTAAAAGAAATTTGAAATTCCAAGCACAAAAATAATGCGGCACACATAAAAACACCCCCGACGGCATGCTTCTTTTTACTCCGTCGGGGGCAACTGTTTTTTACAGCTTTTTCGTATTTACTTCCTCGGTAATTTTTGCGATAAACTCATCTATTGTCATTGTTCCGAGGTCGCCGTCCTTTCTTGAACGAACGGCAACAACATTATTTTCTATATCCTTGTCGCCTGCGATAAGCATATACGGAACCTTTTCCATCTGTGCCTCACGAATTTTATATCCGATTTTCTCCGAACGGTCATCGACTTCAAGTCTGATAATTCCGGCAGCTTCAAGCTTTTTCTTAATTTCGTCTATATACTCGATATGACGGTCGGCAATCGGCATAAGCTTAACCTGAACAGGGGCAAGCCATACAGGGAATGCGCCGGCATATTTCTCTATCAGAAGTGCAAGCGTTCTTTCGTAGCAGCCGATTGACGTTCTGTGGATAATGTACGGATTCTTCTTTGTTCCGTCGCGGTCGGTATACTCCATGCCAAATTTTTCGGCAAGCATCTGGTCTATCTGAATTGTAATCAGAGTGTCCTCCTTGCCATGAACATTCTTTATCTGAATGTCCAGCTTAGGACCGTAGAATGCTGCCTCGCCGATTCCGATTTTGTAAGGAATTTCGAGGTGATTCAATATCTTCTCCATCATGCCCTGAGCCTCGTCCCATTGCTCCGGAGTTCCGATATATTTGTCGCGGTCGTTGGAATCCCACTGCGAGAATCTGTAGGATACATCCTCATAAAGACCGAGAGTTTTGAGCATATAAATCGCAAGCTCCAGACAACCCTTAAATTCACCCTCCAGCTGCTCCGGAGTACACATGAGATGTCCCTCGGAAATTGTGAACTGGCGCACGCGGATAAGTCCGTGCATTTCACCGGATGCTTCGTTTCTGAACAGTGTCGATGTCTCATTCAGACGCATCGGCAGGTCGCGGTACGAACGGCCGCGGTTCAAAAATGCCTGGTACTGGAACGGACATGTCATGGGGCGCAGCGCAAATACTTCCTTGTCCTTTTCCTCGTCTCCGAGAATAAACATGCCCTCTTTGTAGTGTCCCCAGTGTCCCGAAAGCTTGTATAAATCGCTCTTTGCCATAAGCGGAGTTTTTGTAAGCTGCCAGCCTCGCTTTTGCTCCTCGTCCTCAACAAATCTTTGCAGAAGCTGAATTACTCTTGCGCCCTTAGGCAGCATTATCGGCAGTCCCTGACCGATCAAATCGGAGGTTGTGAACAGCTCCAGCTCACGTCCGAGCTTGTTGTGGTCACGCTTTTTTGCTTCTTCAAGCTGCTCCAAATGTGCTTCAAGGTCGGCTTTGTTTTCGAATGCCGTTCCGTAAATTCTTTGCAGCATTTTATTTTTTTCGTTACCGCGCCAATATGCACCCGTTGCACTCAAAAGCTTGAACGCCTTTACCTTGCTTGTATACTTCACGTGAGGTCCGGCACACAAATCGGTAAAATCGCCCTGCTTGTAGAACGAAATTACAGCGTCCTCCGGCAAATCGTTTATCAATTCGACCTTGTAAGGCTCATCCTTCATAAGCTCGAGTGCCTCTTTTCTCGGCAGCTCAAAGCGTTCTATCTTCAAATTTTCCTTGGCGATTTTTTTCATTTCTGCCTCAATCGCAGTCAAATCCTCGGGTGTAAAGGTGTGTTCCGTATCAAAATCATAGTAAAATCCCGTGTCGATGGCAGGGCCTATCGCCAGCTTTGTGTCGGGATACAGTCTTTTGACTGCCTGCGCCAATACATGCGACGCCGAGTGGCGCAGCGTTTGCAATTCGTTCATTTCTTCCATTTTCCATTTCTCCTTTAATAATGATTTTTCCGGTAATTTTTTAAAATTACACATTTTTCTTTTCGCATAAAATGCCGCTTTCATCAAGCGCAAAATCGCAGAATTTTCGCATTTCCTTTCGCCCGTTTCCGAGCCGTTCTTTTGAGGAATCGGCTTTTGAAGAACAAACAAAAAGCACCCCCGAAAGCGCACATTTATGCGTTTTCAGGGGTGCGGAATATTCACGCACGGTTCCACCCTGATTATGATTAAAAAAATCATCACTCAACTTCTGCCATTAACGCCGGCAAGCGGCAATGCTTACTTCAATTTTCGGCACGCGACTCCAAAGTGGTATTCGCAAATCACCACACAAAAGAATGCTTTCAGCCGCGACATTCTCTCTCTCATTGCGCTCTGTGACCGCTACTGTCTTTTTCATAGTCTTTATATTATTATGCCACTTTATTTTTGTTTTGTCAAGTCTTTTTTGAAAATTTGTATTATTTTTTTATTCAACACCCTGCGTCATTTAAAAAATCAATTTCATAGCGTGCTCCATGTGAAAGCAATAATCCATCTGTTAAGTCAACACGCAAGATACAAGTGTTTACATCATCAAGGTTATTATGTCCATTATCAATCCACTCAAAAAATACCTCACGCATCTTATTTGCAATTTCTTTGTTTTCTTCTTTTCCGATATACCCCAAATTAACGCCCTTCCCATGCGCGGTAAACCAATCACCGGCGAGTGCCACGATAGGATTTATTTCAAGCTGCTTCATTTTATTTGATAATCCATATGTAAGTACATAAAATGCACCGTCATCATAAAAAGCATTTACATTGCGCACATATGGAGTTTCATCCGCTGTTGTTGCCAACGCGATAATACTATCATTTCCGAATCGTTCAATTAATATTTCTTCAGCTTCTTTTGTTAATTTCTCCATAACTTACCTCTGCAAATTCCGAATTAATTACTTGCTTTGTTCCTATCTCTGCACGCTGCCCGAGCCGTCTCCGCCGGCAAGCGCTTCAACCTCCGCTCTCGACACAAGGTTCATATCGCCCGGAATTGTGTGCTTTAGTGCCGCTGCCGCCGCACCGAATTCAAGTGCCGCCTTTGCGTCCTTGCCGTCGAGCAAGCCGCAAATCAATCCACCTGCGAATGCATCTCCGCCGCCGACACGGTCAATTATTCTTATACTATATTTTTTCGAATGATGAAATTCGCCTTTCCGGGCATCATATATGCACGCCGACCAATCGTTATCCGATGCGGAATAACTTTCTCTGAGCGAGCCTATAACATACTTAAATCCAAACTTCTCTGCCAGCTCGCGGCTCATCTTTTCATGCTCACCGAGCTTTAAATCTCCGCCGACAGTATATGTATTTTCACGGCAGCCGAGCACCTCCTCGGCGTCCTTGCAGACATCAACGTATTGCATGAGCCTTGTCATTACCTCGCGCGCTTTTTCCATGCTCCAAAGTTTTTTCCTGAAATTAATATCGCACGAAACAGTGAGACCTTTTTTCTTTGCCGCTTTCAGCGCTATCTCTGTAAGTTCCGCCGCCTTATCCGATATCGCAGGTGTGATTCCCGAAAAATGAAACCAGTCCGCGCCCTCAAAAATTTTATCAAAATCAAAGTCCTCCGGATCTGCTTCCGACATTGACGAATGTGCTCTGTCATACACAACATTGGTTGCTCTCATTGACGCGCCCGTCTCAACAAAATATATTCCGAGTCTCTCGCCGCCGCGCGCGATATACTTCGTTCCGACATTCATTTTTCTAAGTTCAGCCGTCACACAGTCACCGATCGGGTTCTGCGGCAGCTTTGTCACAAACTCCACCTCATGTCCGAAATTTGCAAGCGATACCGCAACATTTGCTTCGCCGCCGCCAAAGCATACTTTAAATTCATCCGACTGTATAAACCGGTTATACCCCTCTGTCGAAAGTCTCATCATTATTTCGCCCATTGTAACTATCTTTGCCATAATTTAACTCCTTTTCACAAAACCAAGCCTGAAAGAACTGCCGATACTGTCCCTGTCAGATAGTAAATCTATGTATCGAAGCAATTTTTTCAGGCTTTTGTCCTTTTTATGCTCTTGCCGCTTTGATTTTTTCGATAAATTCCTTTGCGGTCTCGGTTATCTTTTTATAATCTCCGGTCTTTGCTCCGGCAGTCAGGCTTGAGCCTGCTCCGACAGCCGCCGCGCCCGCTTTTATCCATTGGTCAACATTCGAGACATCCACACCGCCGGTCGGCATAAGCTTTGCCTGCGGCAGAGGTCCTTTTATGTCCTTTATTATCTTCGGTCCGAACAAATCGGCAGGGAAAATCTTGATGATATCCGCGCTTGCCTCCATAGCGGTCAGCACCTCGGTTATCGTCATACAGCCGGGGATATAAGGCACACGGTAACGGTTGCAAAGCTTTGCCGCCTCTGCATTGAATGCCGGACTAACAACATAATTTGCACCCGAAAGAATTGCGATTCTTGCAGTTTCCGAATCAAGAACCGTTCCTGCACCCAAAAGCATTTCTCCGTTAGGGTACTTTGCAGCCAATGCCTCAATTACCTTATGTGCTCCGGGGACCGTAAATGTAAGCTCTATTGCATTACAACCACCCTCCAGGCATGCATCGCTTATTCTGATTGCCTCATCGGCGTTATTTGCTCTTACCACCGCAACAAGACCCGTTTCGGTCAGCTTTGTGATTACCTGCTCTTTTTCCATGATTTCCACACATTCCTTTTCTATATTTTAACTGTAAAACTACCTATATTATATATCCAAATTGGAAACGTATTTTGCATTCTGTTCGATAAACTCACGTCTCGGCTCTACCTTATCGCCCATAAGCACTGTGAACACCTCGTCCGCCGCAACGGCGTCCTCAAGGTCTACTCTGAGCATTGTACGCGTTGCCGGATTCATGGTCGTTTCCCAAAGCTCAGGAGGATCCATCTCACCGAGACCCTTGTATCTCTGAACCTTGCAGCCGGGTCCCATTTCGGCGATAAGACGGTCGCGCTCGTCCTCATCATAGGCAAATTTCTCGACAAGATTTGCATTTTTGCCCTTGAACACTTTAAAGAGCGGCGGCTGTGCCAGGTAGATATGTCCGCCCTCTATAAGCGGCCGCATGTAACGGAAGAAGAATGTCAAAAGCAGCGTTCTGATATGCGAGCCGTCGACATCGGCATCCGCCATTATGATTATTTTTCCGTACTTCAGCTTTGTTATATCGAACTCCTCGCCGATACCTGCGCCGAGCGCAACAATAATCGGGAGCAGCTTTTCATTGCCATGAACCTTATCGATTCGAGCCTTTTCCACGTTGAGCATTTTTCCCCAAAGCGGAAGTATCGCCTGATAGCGGCGGTCTCTGCCCTGCTTTGCGCTGCCGCCCGCCGAATCTCCCTCGACGATGTAAAGTTCTGCATAATCTGCGCCCTCATCGGTGCAGCTCGCCAGCTTTTCAAGCACCGACGCGTTATGAACGGTCGAATTTTTGCGTGTCGCCTCGCGCGCCTTTCTTGCAGCCTCACGTGCTCTCGATGCGGTGAGAGTTTTATCTATAATCGCTCTTGCAACCCTCGGATTCTCCTCCAGAAATGCCTCAAATTTATCATTTATTGCATTCTCCACAAGCGTTCTCGCCTCGGAATTGCCAAGCTTTGTCTTGGTCTGTCCCTCAAACTGAGCCTCGACCACCTTTACGCTTATAACAGCGGTGAGTCCCTCTCTGGTATCTTCGCCGGACAGGTTCGGGTCTTTTTCTTTAAGAAGGTTATTCTTTCTCGCGTATTCGTTTATTACGCGCGTCATACCCGACTTAAATCCCGTCTCGTGAGTACCGCCGTCGGTTGTATGAATGTTGTTTGCAAAGCTCAAAAGCAGCTCGCTGTACGAATCGGTGTACTGCATTGCCACCTCGACCATCATGCCCTCGCGCTCTGCTTCAAGATAGATTACATCGTCATGAAGAGGGTCTTTGTTTCGGTTAATGTATTTAACAAATTCCTTAATTCCGCCCTCTGCGTAAAGCTCGCGCGGCTCTTTATCAGGATCTCTTTTATCTATGAGAATAATTCTTACGCCCTTATTCAAGAAAGCCTGCTCGCGCAAACGCTTTAAGAGCGTGTCATAATCAAATTCAAGCACTTCGAATATTTCAGGATCCGGCTTGAATGTTATTTTTGTTCCCGTCTTGTCAGTGTCGCCTATCACTTTAAGCTTGCAGGTCGGCTTGCCGCGCTCATAGCTTTGGTAATACACATGCTCGCCGTCCGAAACCTCTACCTCGAGATGCTCGGAAAGCGCGTTTACGACCGACGAACCTACGCCATGCAGGCCGCCCGATACCTTGTATCCGCCACCGCCGAATTTCCCGCCGGCATGAAGTATTGTCAAAACCACTTCAACAGTCGGGATTCCCTGCTGCGGATGTATTCCGACCGGGATTCCGCGGCCGTTATCGGTTACGGTCACTGAATTATCGGGGTTTATCTCGACAATAATTTTATCGCAGTAGCCTGCAAGAGCCTCGTCTATCGAGTTATCGACAATCTCATAAACAAGGTGGTGCAGACCTGCCGCCGAGGTCGATCCGATATACATTCCCGGACGTTTGCGCACAGCGTCAAGTCCCTCGAGAACCTGTATTTGGTTCTCGTCATACTTAACTTCAATCTTTTCTTCACTCATTTTCATTTTCCTTTCTGTTCCTGTGATTTTTTACAATCGCACATCATGTACATTGAAAATTCATTTTTTTCGGTATCGGCAAAACGCGGATTTTTCGCACGCTTTGCTATTGTCGCGGAGGATACCGAGGATATGTAGACCTTGGTTATTCCTCCGCTGTTGGTAACTATATATGATTTCGGGAGATCGTCGCAAATGTCGACCACACTGCCCGTCTTTTGCGCATGTGCCAAAAACTCCCGGCTCCGACGCGCAACGGTGGTGTTGTCCATGTCGAAAACCGCAACAATTTCCTCATCTCTTATAACAGCGTCATTTCCCAAATGCAGAAACATCGGTAAGCCTCCCGTCTGATATTTTGAAATATTTTGCGCCTGTGCTGTCATCCTCCGCGTCGGTGGTTGTTATCAGCACCTGCTTGTTTTTTATTCTGCCTGCCAAAAAGCGGCGGCGGTTTATGTCAAGCTCACTCATTATGTCGTCCAAAAGCAGAACTGGATATTCACCCTTTTCTTCATATATATAATCGGTCTGCGCAAGCTTCAACGAAAGTACCGCGGTACGCTGCTGCCCCTGCGATGCATAAAGCTTTGCCTCACGGTCGCCTATTTTTATACTTATGTCATCACGCTGTATTCCGAAAAGCGACGCACCGTTTTCAATTTCGCGGTGCTGTGACGCTTCAAGCCGATTATAATACTCGTTAGCTGCTTCTCCTTCTATTATACCACAATCTATGCTCGGTGTATAGTCAATTTTTAAAATTTCTCCGCTTATTTCCTGCTGAACCGCCGCGGCAGAGCCTGCAATCCGCTCCAAAAAGTTCCTGCGCCTTATCGAAACCGCCGTTCCGGACATCGCAAGCTGCTCATTCCACACCGAGAGCATCGCGTCGGAGGATGCATTTTTTATTCTCAGTTGCTTTAAAAGTCCGTTTTTCTGCTCCAACGCCTTGTGATAATCGGAAAGTTCCGCCATGTACTTCGGGTACAGCTGACTTATAGCCTCGTCCAAAAATCTGCGCCGTACCGACGGCGAACCTTTTACTATATCAAGCTCCTGCGGAGAGAACATGACAACATTCAGATAACTCACCAGCTGTGATAGACGATTTATCGCCACATTGTTTATTTTAATGGTTTTCTTTCCGTTTACAGCCGACATGATTGACGCGCGGTAGCTGCGGTGCGAGTCTGAAAATTCGAGCATCAGCCTAAAAAACTTCTCGCCGAAACGAATAAGTTCGCCGTCGCTCCTCGCTCGCTTGCTCCGCCCGTAGGCGAACATGCAGACAGCCTCCAAAAGGTTTGTTTTTCCCTGCGCGTTGTCGCCGTATATCACATTGGTTGACGGAGAAAACTCAATCTCCTCATGCCGGTAATTTCTGAAATCATCAAGCGTAAGCCTTTGTATTTCCATAATTTCTTTCCTTATTCGACCTCTGCCCTGTATGTGCCGTCCTCGAATCTTACCTCGGCAACATCTCCCGGACGCAGCTTTTTGCCGCGCATTGTGCAAAGCTCGCCGTTCACGAATACCATTTCGTCGAGAATCATGTCCTTTGCGTCCGCTCCGCTCTCGGCTATGCCCGCAAATTTTAAAAGCTGGTCAAGCTTTATATACTCTGTGCTTATTTTTATTTTTTCGGATTCCATCGTTGCATCTTTCCTTTTTTTGATTTTATTTAATGCAGAATTTTCCTGCGCTCCTCATACCTCGAATACCTAAGCGAATGCCGCACACATAGGCATACAAATGTGCGCAAACGTGCATGATGTGAAAATTCAACCGCACCTCAGACAGTGATAAATTTTTACAGGTTGTGCGTTTAAGCGAGCGCCGCGTACGCAGGTACGCAAATGAGCGCAAACGTGCATGATGTGAAAATTCAGCCGCACCTCAGACAGTGATAAATTTTTACAGGTTGTGCGTTTAAGCGAGCGCCGCGTACATGGGTACGCAAATGAGCGCAAACGTGCAAGATGTGAAAATTTAGCCTGTCTGAGTTAGTTGGTCGTTCTGGTTACTCCATGTATCCCGCTTATCTGACGGATTTTGTTCACCGCTTTCTTTAGGTCGCCGGTGTTGGTGATTTCAAGACCAAAGGTCATGTAGGCAACACCGTTTTTGGCAACACGCGCGGTGATTGATACACAGTTTATTTTTAGCTCTGTTATCGCTGCCGAGACGGTCGTCATCATGCCGGGACGGTCGTCACATTCAACCATGAGGTTGGCGATGTAGCTGGATTTGCCTTCGTCTGCCCAGTAGACTCCGATGAATCTGCCTTGATCCTCCTCGCTGAGCGCACCCGGCTGTATGTTGGGACAGTCGGCGCGGTGAACCGATACCCCCCTGCCTTTGGTGATGAATCCCTTTATCTTGTCTCCGGGAACAGGGTTGCAGCATTTGGCAAGCCGCACAAGGCAGTTATCTATGCCCTCGACACCGATTCCGCTGTTGTATCTGCGCTTTTTAGGCTCGGGAGCAGGCTCCTGCGGTTTGGGGTTGGCTGCTTCAGCCTCTTTTCGCTCACGAATGTACTCCTCGCGGAGTTTCATCACAACCTTCTGCGCCGAAAGTCCGCCGTAACCCACACTTGCGAACAGGTCGTCAATTCCGGTAAAGTTATATTTTTTATACATCGGTGCAAGCCATTCCTCGCGCAGAACATGCCCATTGGAAAGATTCAGCCTTTTTATTTCGCGCTCGATAAGTTCTTTTCCGCGAACGATGTTTTCATCCCTGCACTCGCGCTTAAACCATTGATTTATCTTATTTTTCGCCTGCGATGTCTTTACTATTTTCAGCCAGTCGCGGCTCGGGCCTTTCACATTTGGCGAGGTCATAACCTCGACGATATCTCCGTTTTGCAGGACGTAGGTGTTCGGCACAATTTTCCCGTTGACCTTCGCGCCGCTCATGCTGCATCCGACCGCGGTGTGAATTGCAAAAGCGAAATCTATAACCGTACTGCCCGATGTCAGCGAAACGACCTTGCCTTTTGGCGTGAATACGAACACTTCCTCACTGAACAGATCAAGCTTTATAGTATTCATAAAATCGTCGGTGTCCATGATATCAGCCTGGTTTTCGAGCATCTGCCGAACCCAGCCGAGTTTGGAATCCATATCGGTTTTCCCGGTTATGCCCTCCTTGTATTTCCAGTGTGCCGCGATACCTTCTTCCGCGATTTTGTGCATTTCCCATGTTCTTATCTGAATTTCAAATGGCATGCCGCCGCTGCCGATAACCGTTGTGTGCAGCGACTGATACATATTCGGCTTAGGCATTGCTATATAATCCTTAAATCGCATCGGGATCGGCGTGTACATCTCATGCACCATACCGAGCGCCGCATAGCAGTCCGCAACCGTATCGACTATAATTCTGACTGCGAATAGGTCATAAATTTCGTCAAGGCTCTTGTTCTGAGCAAACATCTTTTTAAATATACTGTAGAAATGCTTTGCTCTGCCCGTCACCTGACCTTTTATATTATTCTCTTTAAGCTTTTTTTCAAGGCTTGATATTATCTCGCTTATGAAATGCTCGCGTTCCTCTTTCTTTTGATTTATGCCGGTTCTTATCTCCTCATACGCCACCGGGTCGAGGTACTTTAAGGACAAATCCTCAAGCTCGACTTTAATCTTGGACATACCGAGACGATGAGCAAGCGGTGCGTACACATCAAGTGTTTCCTTGGCAATGGTGAGCTGCTTTCGCTGCGGCATATATTTGAGCGTTCGCATATTGTGCAGGCGGTCAATCAGCTTTATCAGGATAACTCTGATATCCTTTGACATCGCAAGCAGCATTTTTCTCAAATTTTCTACCTGCTGCTCCTCCTGCGTGTTATACTTTATCTTGCGCAGTTTGGTCACACCGTTGACAATCTCTGCGACATTCGTGCCGAAAAGCGTCTGCAGGTCCTCATATGTGTAAGGCGTATCCTCAATCACATCGTGCAGGAGCGCGGCGCATATCGCAGCAACGTCCAGATTGAGTTCT
This sequence comes from uncultured Clostridia bacterium, assembly GCA_934486735.1. Classification (GTDB taxonomy): domain Bacteria; phylum Bacillota; class Clostridia; order UBA1381; family UBA1381; genus CAKSQL01. The sequence goes on from CAKSQL010000024.1 coordinate 39,927, forward strand.
GCCGCTATATATGCAATCTGCACCGGGTGGATGATATACGGCTCGCCCGACTGGCGGACCTGCCCTTTGTGCGCGGTTTTTGCCACTCGGTACGCCACATCTATTATATCGGTATTGGCGTTCGGCGCATAGCCTTTCACCATTTCTATAATCTTTTTTATAATATTGTCGCTGTCGTCACGAATTTCCGGAATGGTGTCCGGAGACAGTATTTTGTATACTTTGTTTTCCTCCATTACCTATCACCCCTCCCATTGATGTCCTTCAAAATCAGCTGGGCGTTTTTCTCGCCGCGGAAGTTATTGATTTCAAGCGTGAATGCGATATTCACATACTCGCCCTCGGAAAAGTGTTCTGCCGCCCCGCCCATTCTGAAACCGACCGCGTTCAGCACGATTCCATTCTTTTCAATCACCATCCTAAGATGTGTAAGGTCCGCGCCCATCTGTGATATTTTATTTATTTTCACTCCGCACATGCTGAAAATCGGTTTGGGATTTTCAGCTCCGAACGGCTCCATATATTCCAAAAGCTCCGCAATTTCCGCCGTTGCCAGTTTGGGCGGAAGTTCGCAATCTATATCTATTTTTGCGACCATATCCTCGGGAGTGAGTCTTTCCTTGGCATATTTATTTATCTTCTCCGAGAATGCGTCAATATCCGCCTTTGCCACGCCTACACCGGCTGCCATTGCATGACCGCCGAAATTGGTGAGTATCTCTGCGCTGTCGGTCAGCGCCTCGAACATATTAAAGCCCTCTATCGACCGCGCCGAGCCTTTCCCGTTCCCCTTTTCATCAAAGGAAATCATTATCGACGGCTTATAAAATTTTTCGGTCACTCGCGATGCGACTATGCCTATAACGCCCGGATGCCATCCGCTGCCGCCCAGGACTATAACCTTCTTTTTGTCAAAGTCCGGGTCTGCGGCTATCATTTCCATAGCTTCCTCAAAGATTTTCTGCTCTAATTGGCGTCTTTCGCGATTGTCCTCCTCCAGTTCGGCGGCAAGCTTTGCTGCCTCCGCGTCATCATCGGTGAGCAAAAGCTCAACCGCCTTATCCGCGCTGCCGAGTCTGCCGCCTGCATTTATGCGCGGTGCTATCATGAATGCGACAGCTGTCGCATTGACCGGTCTTTTGTCCGCTCCCGAGACCGCCAAAAGCGCTTTTATCCCGGGATTTTTTGAATCCTGTACAAGTTTTATTCCCTTGTCGGCAATGACTCTGTTCTCATCCAAAAGAGGAACGATATCCGCAACCGTGCCTATTGCCGCCAAATTTGCATATTCAAAAAAGCAGTCGGCGGTTTTTCCGCCCAAAAGCTTTGCCGCAGCCAAAACCAGCTTGAATGTGACTCCCACTCCGGCAAGTCCGTCAAAAGGATATTTACTGCCCGGGCGTTTGGGGTCTACCACCGCGTATGCCGCCGGCAGCTTATCCTTGCACAGATGATGATCGGTTATTATAACCTCCATACCCATGGTTTTTGCAAGCTCCACCTCGCCGCACGCCGTTATGCCGCAGTCCACCGTCAGCATAAGCTTTGTGCCCGACCTTGCGATTTTGTTGACCGCCATTACATTTATGCCATACCCCTCGCTCTCGCGGCTCGGAATATAGTAGGAAACGTCCGCGCCATGCTTTCTTAAAAATCGGACGGCAAGCGCTGTCGATGTAACTCCGTCCACGTCGTAGTCTCCGTACACCGTTATTTTCTCATGATTTTTAATCGCGTCGACAAGTCTCGATGCAGCCTTATCCATATCGTCAAGCTCGGACGGGTCATGAACTGTGCCGAGTGTTTTTCTTATATATCCGTGTACCTCCTGCGGATTTGTGATTCCGCGGTTTCGAAGCAGCAAGGCAATTATCGGCGGAACCCGGCTCAGCCTTGAAAGTTCCGCTATCTCGCTGTCGGTACAGCCCTTGTTTTTATATCTCCAAACCTTATTGGGCATTTGCGTCCTCCATCAAAAATAAAATTCTTACCTATTATATTATTTTATCATTTTTCGCATGTTTTTTCAAGTCCTTTTACTTATTTTTGTATGATTTTTTATGCTTTATAAGCCTCAAAACGATTTTTTTCTTGTTTTTACGGTTAAAATATGCTATAATCAAGTAAGTATTTAAAGAAAGGGCGGATTATTTATGATAAAATTTGCGGTCATAGGAAGAAATTTTATTGTTGACTGGTTTTTGGAGGCGGCAAGCGAATTTCCCGAGCTTTTTTTCCGCGGGGTCTATTCCAGGGCAAAGGAAACAGCTGCCGAGTATGCGGCACTCAAAGGCGCGGAGAGAATATACACTTCCATCAATGAGCTTTGCAAAGACGATGAGCTTGACATGGTATATATCGCAAGTCCGAACATATGCCACGAGGAGCAGGCGATTGCCCTTTTGAACGCAAAAAAGCATGTTTTGTGTGAAAAACCGGCGGCGATATCGGCTGAGGGACTTTCTCGCATGCTTGAAACCGCCGAAAAAAACGGCAGGGTATTCATGGAGGCAATGGTACCCCTGCATATGCCTGCCTTTGAGGAAGTCAGACGGCTGCTGCCCGAGCTTGGGAAAATCAGGCATGCCGAATTTTCATTCTGTCAATACTCATCGCGCTACGACCGTTTCAAGAATAATATTATGACAAACACCTTTGACCCCGCTTTGGGCAACGGGTCATTGATGGATTTGGGTATATACTGCGTGCATTTTCTTCTTGCTCTGTTCGGCATGCCCCAAAAGATACACACCGCGGCGGAATTTATCCCGGGCAGCATAGACGCATCCGGAGCAATCGCGGCGGCATACCCCGATATGACAGCCTCGCTTGTCTATTCAAAGGTATGCGACAGCTTGAATTTATCTCAGATTATGGGCGAAGACGGATGCCTTTTAATCGACAAGGTGTCGCGTCCGAAAAAGCTTACTTTAAAAAAGCGCGGCGGCGATGCAAAAGTTATCGACCTCACACCGACACGTCACGAAATGGCATATGAAATTCAAAACTTTATCAGGCAGATAAACGGCGAAAAAATGCCGCAGTTCAACGAAATAAGCAAGCTTGCAATGAACTTTTGCGATATTGCGCGCGCCGAGGCAGGGATTGATTTTAAAAAAGAGCGGCATTGATGATATCCGAACGCGGCACGCTCATTTTCAGCCGCCGCACAAATTCCCGCAAATTAAAAAAATTTACATTTAGTTCACACACTGGGCAAAAAAAAGTATTATAATTATATTATATTTACTTTAGCTGAAAAAAAGCAATCCGAACTTCGATTTTGAATGAGAATTTTGTGCCTTTTCAGAAGCGCCGGGATTGTTTTTAGCTATCCGAAAGGACTGACTGTATTTATATGAACGAATATCAATGGTATAACAACTCGTTTCCGGCGCTGCCTGCCGCAAGCGAAACGGGGACAAGAAATTCGAAAAGACTGCCCGTATGGCTGATTGCGCTTATCACATCGTTTCTGACATCGGCAGTGCTTATCACAATTTTTGCCGCGTTTGTTCTTCCATTTTTAAGAACTCCGACAACAATACACTATTCAGGCTCGGACGAGTCCCCGGTTCAGCTGCCGCAGGCAGATCTTTCCGGATTTCCAATTGCGCAGGTTTCTCAAAAAGCCGCGCCGAGCACAGTTTATATATCTTCAACAGGTATCGCCGGCGGCTTTTTCAATCAGCCGATTTCGCTCGGCAGCGGCACCGGTGTGATTGTGAGCAACGACGGATATATCATAACAAGCAGCTCGGTGGTAAACTCCGGGACCAATATAAAGGTTACTCTGAACGACGGGCAGGATATTGACGCAATGGTTGTCGGCAGCGACAAAAAGACCGACATAGCTATTTTGAAAATAAATGCGGACGGGCTTGTACCTGCCGTACTCGGAAATTCGTCACAGCTTAATGTCGGCGATCCGATAGTTACGGTCGGCAATCCACTCGGGCCGGATATAATGAACACTGTCACATATGGCATAATTTCAGGCATAAACAACAACGTATCGCTGCAAAACGGTTCGAGCATGAATCTTATTCTGACCGATGCCGACATCAGCTCGGGCAATGCCGGAGGTGCGCTTTTCAATGCGTCGGGCGAGGCGGTTGCGATTGTCCTGTCGAATATATCGTCAAGCAGCAATATCGCATTTTCTGTACCGATTAACGATGTAAAGCCGCTTTTGTCGTCTTTCCTGCACACCGAGACGCCGGAATCGGCATCTGACGACACCCCGATGATTGGTATAACCGGCAGTGACGAGTCCTACGGAGTGGTTGTGGAAAGCGTAAGCGAGAACTATCCCGGCGCAAAGGCAGGGCTTAAGATCGGCGATGTTATTATAAAAGCGGACGGAACACCGGTTTCCGCTGTGACCAAGCTGAACGAAATACGAATAAATCACAAGCGCGGCGAGACTATGGTTCTGACCGTTTACCGCGACGGTGAAACGCTTGATATTAATGTAGTTCTCGAATAAAAAACTTGTAACAGGGCAGCCGAGAACAAGGCAGCAATTTTGAAATAAAGCTTATTGCGTAAAACGCAATAAGCTTTATTTCAAAAAATGAGAGAATTTTTATTACAATTTATGCCGTCACAGGGCAGCGGAACGGATATTAGGAGATTATTATGTACAAAACAATACCGGCAGTTTTTGCCGTTGATGACACATATCAGATTATGGTTCGCACCGAGCAAAACTCACTTATGTGGGTCAAAGTCGGCGAACATTGCTATTACGACCATTCAAACGGGATTCTGCGGTCGGACACAAAAATTCACCGCGTTACGGTTCCGGCATCGACTCTGGACAGCTGCAGCTCTTACACCGTCTTTGAGCGCCCCGTTATCGAAAGAAAGCCGTATTTCTCCGAAACGGGCGAAGTTAAAGAAAGCACATACGAGTTCCGCCCCGTTACCGGCGACAATATTCGTGCATATCACATTGCGGACGCGCACAACATGATTGACGCTCCTGAAAGAGCCGCAAGGGCATACGGAGATTTTGATTTTCTTATCTTAAACGGCGACATCCCCGACCACAGCGGAACATGTGGGAATTTCGACAACATATACGAGCTTTGCGGCAGGCTGACGCATGGGAATATTCCCATCGTTTTCTCGCGCGGAAACCACGACATGCGCGGCGTATGTGCCGAAAAGCTCACCGACTATACCCCGACCGCGAACGGAAAATCATATTTCACAGTTCGTCTCGGCGGATTTTGGGGACTGATTCTCGACTGCGGCGAGGACAAGCCCGACACACATCCGGAGTATGGGAGCACCGTCTGCTGCCACGCATTCCGCGGGGAAGAGACCGAATTTATAAATAAAGTCATAGAAGAAAACAAATACTCCGCCCCCGGTATAACATGCCGCGCGGTAATAGTGCACGACCCGTTTAATCGGAAGCACAAAGAGCCGTTCAACATTGAAAACGATATCTACAACACTTGGACAAGGCTACTTAAAGACCACATAAAACCGGACATAATGATTTGCGGACACGAACACAAAATCGCGCTTGACATGCCCGGCGGCGACGAGGACTACCGCGGTCAGCCCTGCCCGGTTGCGATAATGTCGGAAACCGATTACAAAGACCACTTTGCCGGTGCGGGCTTTGAGTTTTTCAAGGACGGCAAAATTGAAATCACAGTGACCGATTCGGACGGAAATACAAAAAATATCTTCAAGCTAAACTAACACACAAAAGCGACCATGTTATCATGGCCGCTTTTGTGTGTTCAGACTGTAGACAAAATACTACACAAACGCCTCAATTTATGATATAATATAAATATCATGAATTGAGGTGTTTTG
>CAKSQL010000025.1 GCA_934486735.1 uncultured Clostridia bacterium
CTTGCAAATGTTTCTGCATAAATCTTTTTAATTTTTTTCTAAAAAACTCTTGACTTTTTATTTGCAGGCTTGTCTTTCGCTTTGTTCACCTTTATCTTAACGCACTCTTTTTCTCTTTTCAAGATGTATTTTTGGCACTTGTGACACTTTCCGCCATATTACATGGTACACTTTTTGACTACAGGACACTTTTTTCCAATTATTAAATTTTTGTTGACTTTTTGTCCCTTTTAGGTGTATAATTGTCTCATAAGCAACTATAATAATACAAAAAAACCGGAGATTGGCTTATGAAAAAGTATTTTAAAAAATTATTGACACATTTTAGGGAAAATTCATTCCTTAAGATCTATTTTTGGGTATGTGTGCCTATTTTGGTACTTATTGTGTGCGAAATGATAATTTATATCTTTAATTACAATACATACGTCGATATGATTACAGACAACTACCGCTACAGACTCGAAACCTTAAGCGCCGAAAACGATTCCTCGATATGCAACATTGCCGACTCGCTTTTTATTCTTTCAACCAACGATGACTTTATGCAGCTGGTTGCGTCACCCGAGTATATTCTCATTTCGGCATCAAGCCCCGTTTACAGTACGGTGGAAAAATTGAATATGGTCAAAGAATCTTCCAAATTTATAGATGAAATATGCATCATGAAGCGCAATGCCGATAATACAACAATTTCTTATAATGTAGAAAGATCAGCAGACGCCTATTTCGGAAACGCTTATGTCTATTCGGGCTATGACACGAATTTTTGGCTTGATTACTCCCCGCCGCTTTCCGGAATCGATTATCTCGCCCCTACCACTGTCATAACAAAGGAAGAAAAGAAATTTGTTTATCCGATAGTTTTTTCAAAAATAGGCGAAAAAACTTTAAACAACAACTACATAATTGTAAATATAGACATAGGAAAAATAACGAATACCGTTGCGGATGAGGCTCTGACAACAAAAACCGATGTCGTTATGCTCCACAATGAAAGCGGAAAATACTACGATGCACGCAAAAATGATTACATGCAAATTGATGATGATTTTTACGACAAGATTATAAAATCATCAAACAATACTTTCTATTTCAATGACCACGGAGCAAAATATGCGGTTTCACATTCGCCGAAAAACTCACCGTTCGGCTACAGCTACGCCATGACAGTGCCACGCTCCGAGCTTTTCTCCAGTCAGCTGAGCGTACTTCTGATAGCCTTTGTTCTGCTTATTCTGGCGCTTTTTGCCGTCTTTTTAAGCTCTAAAAAGCTATTTAAACCGTGGCAATCGCTTGAATCGATGTTTTCGTCAAAAAAAGAATCGGAAAACACCGTTGATTTTGTGCGTTCCGCAGTTGAAAAAACAATCGAAAACAATTCGGAAATATCGGAAAAGCTGTCAAGTGCAATACCCTTTGTGCAGGAGAGGTATCTGATTGAACTGCTCCACTCGGGCGGCAGCGAAAACCTCGACAATGCGCCGATCTCTTTCCGCTATCCGTATTTTGCGTCGGTCATAATCAAGCTGCGCAGAACCTCCAAGTTTTCACAGCTTTATTCCGATGACGGATATATCAACATACGCACCGGGATTTTTAATATTCTTGAGGCGATTTTCAATGAGAAGTACGACACATTTTTAATACTTAACGACAACGATACTCTCTATATGATTTTGAACACTGCTGCCCCGGACGATGACGAAACCATTCTCGACATGCTGCATCGGTTTGAGGATTTGCTGAAATATGACCGCGACTATATCAGCGTGCATATCGGTTTCGGCGGCACAGCCAAGGGAATATCAGGGCTTAAAAGCTCGCACGCGGCGGCGGCAAATCTAATATCCGCACTGCCCGGTGTGAATGCACTTGATTCGTCCGATTCGGACGCTCCCGCACCGTCCGAGAATTACTCGCTTTCGATGGATAACGAAAACAAACTGTACAACTATCTTTTGGTGGGCAATGTCGGCGATGCCGAAAGCCTTATAAAATCGATTTCAAACCGCGAAAAGGGCGCTGACAGACATATGCTTGTACAGCTTTACGTTCAGATTATACATGTAATAATGAAAGCGATGAAGTCGCTCAGAATCCCGTTCACCGACGAGAGCAAGAGCGAAGTCGAAATGCTGTACGAAATCATGGCATGCGAGCCGCTTGAAATTTACGAGACAATTTTCCGACTGTTAAAGCGTGTCGAGGCGAAGAATACCGCTGCCGAAACGCATATAATGCCCGAAAAAATTCTCGAATATATCAACGAGCATTATACCGATGAACTGAGTTTGAACTTTTTGGCGGATAAATTCAACATTTCGCCGTCGTACCTGTCCAAGATAATCAAAAAGCGGTGCGGCGTCGGCTTTGCAGGGTATATCGCGGCGCTGAGAATTGACAACGCGAAAAAGCTTTTGTTGACAACAAATAAGACAATCACCGATATTTATACCGAGTCGGGATTTAATAACCGACGGACATTTATACGAACCTTTAAGGCATATGTCGGAGTTTCGCCGACAGAATTTAAAAAAACGGCAAAGGAATAAATTAAAGGAGCTTCACAATGAAGCTCCTGTTTTGTTTCGGGAAAAATATAAAAACGTCTCAGACAATAACTCCCTCAGTCAGCTTGCAGCTGACAGCTCCCTCGGGAGAGGGAGCCTACAAGCCCTCCTCGGCGAGGAGGGTGGCATTTTACAAAGGAAAATGTCGGGCGGAGTCCTTTCGTTTTGCTCTATCAAGCAGTGACTCCCTCAGCAAGAAAGCATTACATACTTTATAATATTGCTTAAAATTCTTTTATAAATCTCTCAATAACCTTATGCGAATTTTCCGCCGCGATTCCCACAAATTCCGAATATTCCATATTCGACTCCTCTGTCAGCGAATCGGAAATCGAGCGCAGAACGCCGAACTCAACTCCGTTTACATAGCACACATGTCCGATTGACGCGCCCTCCATTTCGCACGCTACCGCTTTGAACGTCTTTGCTATTTTATCCTTTGCCGCGCGGCTGTCGACAAAAATATCCCCCGATGCAACAACTCCGGAGAAATTCTTAAGTCCGCTTTCGTCTGCCGCTTTTTTAAGCCCCTTAACCACTCGCTCCGAACATGGAATTTCCACAATATTAAGTCCGGAGATAAGTCCCCTCGGGTCTCCGAAAGCGGTCGTGTTCATATCATGCTGAACCACCTTATCGGCAATCACAATATCGGCGATTCCAAGCTTGTCCGAGAGGGCCCCGGCAACGCCCGAGTTGATTATCACATCCGGGTTATAGCTCAAAATCATCGCCTCTGCCGCAATTGCGGCAAAGACCTTGCCTACACTGCAGACTGCCACAACAACGTCCTTATCATGGATTTTTCCGCTCACAAACTCAACATCGCTTATCTTCCTCACCCGAGCGCCATCCATCATCTTTTTGAGCGCGTCAACCTCGACATCCATTGCTCCTATTATACCTATCATATTTTCACTCTTTTCATTATATTTTCGCACGCTGCATCGCCGCAGAAATTTTCCCGATTTATCAGCATGCGCCGCGATCACTCTTTTCGCCACTCGGCACATCTTTTATTTTCTATCCGTAAAATCTTACCGCGCCGTCGTTTTCCAACACTTCGAGATACATTTGTGCCTCTTTTTTTGCCGCATCGAGCGATAAACTTCTGTAGTTTCCGCACTCAATTGCAGACGCTCCGAAAACCGCACCGGTATGCTCGGTAATTTTCTTTGTAACTTCCTTAATTATAGCAGCCGTCTCAGCATCATCCGAATCCCTCACCAAAAGATAAAATCCCGTCTGACATCCCATTGGACCGAAATATATCACTCTGTCCTTTATTTTGGAATTTCTGACATAGGTTGCAAACAAATGCTCAAAGGTGTGCATGGTCGAGTTGTCCATGTAATCACCTGCGTTCGGCTTTCTTGTACGCATGTCGTATGTTGTGATGTCGCCGTCGATGCGCGCCTTGTATATCCCCGGCACAATTTTTGTGTGGTCGGCGCAAAAGCTTGATATTCTTTTCATATTGATCGTCCTCCCGTCTCACTCATAGTATAACATATTTTTCATATAAAATCAACCTTAGCCGAAAAAAAGTAATTCAAATTCCGATTTTGAGCCGTAATTTTGAGAGAGTGAATTTTTGATTTCACAAGGCAAAAACGGAGGTAATCCTGCCGGATTGCCGAGTATTTTAACGCAGTGAAAGCGGAAATTCACCTATCAAAATCGGAGTTCGGATTACTTTTTTTCGGCTATGCATATTTTTTCCTTTTTTCGTCCATACTACTAAAAAACTCTGAAAGGAACGATATATAATATGAAACAAAAATTTTCACTTTTTGCCGCATCCGCTGTTATTTTGAGCGCACTTGCCATTTTTGCCGCGTACAATCTTACACGCCGTGAGGAATCCGCAAGCCTGCCCTCCCCCACCGAAGAAAGCGTTGAAATCTACCGCCCGGTCATAACCGCCGAGCCTGAACCGTCGCCCACCGCCGCGCCCGAGCCGATTTTTTACTATCTCCAATCGGAGGACGATGCGCTTGTGCTATACGAAATCGACGGCGAACTTCAAAAAGAGATAAAACGTGTAAATTTCAGTCCCGACATGCTCCCCTCGGAGGATCGGGAACTTTTGAAGAACGGAATCAAGGCTTTTACCCTGGAGGAGGGCGTTGAAATTATGGAAAACTTCATAAGCTGAGCCTACAATTCCAAAATTTTAAAAAACAACAAAAAAGCAAGAAAATAAGCGCATTTTAAAGCATATTAAATATATTTTCATTTTTTAGGGATATCTTCCGCTTGCATATAATTCAAAAATGACTATAATTAGTATTGTTAGCACTCGATAGGTGTGAGTGCTGACAATCAATCGGGCAATGAAAAATCAACTTGACAATTGCCCATGATAATCGGTTTTAAGGAGGATTTATTTATGAATATCAAACCATTGGCAGACAGAGTTGTAATAAAAATGCTTGAGGCTGAGGAAACAACCAAGAGCGGAATCATATTGGCAAGTGCAGCAAAGGAAAAGCCGCAGGTAGCGGAAGTTGTTGCCGTGGGTCCGGGCGGCGTTGTTGACGGAAATAATATTGTTATGGAAGTTGCGGTAGGCGACAAGGTACTTATTTCGAAGTACGCCGGCACAGAAGTTAAGGTTGACGGTGAGGAATATATGATAGTTCGTCAATCCGACATCTTGGCAAAGGTTTTATAATAGAGATTTGATAAGGAAAGGATTGATTTTATTATGGCAAAACAGATTTTATTCGGAGAAGAAGCAAGACGCGCTCTGCAAAGCGGTATCGACCAGCTTGCGGACACTGTTAAAATTACATTGGGTCCTAAAGGCAGAAATGTTGTTCTGGACAAAAAATTCGGCGCACCGTTAATCACAAACGACGGTGTTACAATCGCAAAGGAAATTGAGCTGGAGGACGCCTTTGAGAACATGGGCGCACAGCTGGTTAAAGAAGTTGCAACAAAGACAAACGATGTTGCAGGTGACGGTACAACCACAGCTACCCTGCTTGCTCAGGCATTGGTTAGAGAGGGCGCTAAAAACGTTGCTGCCGGCGCAAATCCGATGGTTGTAAGAAAAGGTATTCAGAAAGCTGTTGACACAGCCGTTGATGAGCTTTTAAAGACTGCAAGAAAGGTTGCAGGCAAGGACGACATCGCAAGAGTTGCCGCAGTTTCGGCAGCCAACGATGAAATCGGCAAGCTGATTGCCGAGGCTATGGAAAAGGTAACAAGTGACGGAGTTATCACAGTTGAAGAATCAAAAACTGCCGAGACATATTCCGAAATTGTTGAGGGTATGCAGTTCGACAGAGGTTATATCACACCGTACATGGTAACTGACACTGACAAGATGGAAGCCGTTTTGGACGATGCTTACATTCTTATCACAGACAAGAAAATCTCTAACATCCAGGAAATCCTGCCGCTTTTGGAGCAGGTTGTTCAATCCGGCAAAAAGATGATGATTATCGCCGAGGATGTTGAGGGCGAGGCTCTGTCAACATTAATCGTAAACAAGCTGCGCGGCACATTCGTATGTGTTCCTGTCAAGGCTCCCGGATTTGGCGACAGAAGAAAAGAAATGCTCCGCGATATCGCTATCTTGACAGGCGGCGAGGTAATTTCCGAGGAATTGGGTCTTGAACTTAAAGAAACTCAGATTTCACAGCTGGGTCGTGCAAGACAGGTTAAGATTCAGAAAGAGAACACCATTATCGTCGGCGGTGCGGGCGATGCGGACGCTATCAAGGCTCGTGTTCAGCAGATCAGAAACGAAATTGAAAATACAACTTCCGATTTCGATCGCGAAAAGCTCCAGGAACGTTTGGCAAAACTCGCAGGCGGCGTAGCTGTTATCAAGGTTGGTGCTGCAACAGAGACAGAAATGAAAGAAATGAAGATGAGAATTGAAGACGCTCTGGCAGCTACAAAGGCAGCTGTTGAAGAAGGTATCATCGCAGGCGGCGGCACAAGCTTTATCAATGTAATTCCTAAGGTTGAGGAGTTGTTAAAGGACGCTGAGGGCGACGAAAAGACAGGTATTCAGATTGTTATCAAAGCATTGGAAGAGCCGGTTAAGCAAATCGCAAAGAATGCCGGTTTGGAAGGCTCTGTTATAGTTGACAAGGTTATGGGATGCGAGCCGGGAGTCGGCTACAACGCTCTGACCGAGGAATATGTCGACATGATTTCGGCAGGTATTGTTGACCCTGTAAAGGTAACAAGAAGCGCATTGCAGAACGCTGCAAGCGTTGCGGCAATGGTTCTTACAACAGAGAGCCTTGTTGCCGACAAGCCCGAACCGAAACCGGCTGCTCCGGCAATGGATCCGGGCGCTATGGGCGGCATGTATTAATTCGCTCGCTTGTACGAAGATTCGCAATCGGGGGTTTAGAAGATGCCCCCTTTTGCGAAACGGGTATCTTGCAAATTGCATGATACCCGCTTTTTTATTACTTTTTTTACATACGAAATTGCACAAATAAATTTCTTGCAATAAGATTCCGCTTTATTCCCCGTCCCCCGAACAATACTTTTTGACAAAAAACAACATTTTATTACGTAAAAAACTCAAAAACAAGTTTCTTAACTACATTTTAAGCCACATATTTTTTGAAAAAGCATGTAAAAACAATTCCGGCTTTTCTTTCGCAAGCAGTATTCAAATTCCAAAGCACCCCTCCCCATTCAAAGTATTTGAAATTTAAAGCATCCATCATATTCACACACAAAAAACCGTTCCCATTGATTTTTGGGGAACGGTTTTTGTATTATTTCTTTAGAACTTTGAACGCTCTGTGTAATGAGTATGCAAAAGTTCATGCGCCTTATGCGAACCCGGCTCTGTGAAGAACTCTTTATAGAGCAATTCAATATCGGGATTCTCATGGCTCTTTCTCAGCTTGGCATTTTTGTCCTCGCTGTAGAGCACCTTTGCACGCTCTGCCTTGACATCGACATCCATCCATGTCTTTGCCGAGCATATCGGCTGTCCGCCGCCGGTTACGCAGCCGCCGGGGCATGCCATTATCTCTATAAACTCATACTGCTTTTCACCCGAGCGAATACTCTCGAGCAGCTTTCTTGCGTTGCCCAAGCCATGAGCAATCGCAACTCTGACATCCTGTCCGCCGAGTCTTACTGTGGCTTCCTTTATGCCCTCTGTTCCGCGAACCTGAGTAAACTCAATCTTATCAAGCGGCTTTTTCTCAACGATTTCGGCAACTGTTCTGAGTGCTGCCTCCATAACTCCGCCGGTTGCGCCGAATATAACGCCTGCACCGGTTGCCTCCTCGAACGGCTTATCGAACTGCTCGTCCGGGAGTTCGGCAAACTTGATACCCGACTGCTTTATCATTCTTGCAAGTTCTCTTGTCGAAATTACAATATCAACATCTCTCAAAGCGCCATTTTCCATTTCAGGTCTTGCAGCCTCGAACTTCTTTGCAACGCAGGGCATAACCGATACATTGACAATCTTGCTCGGATCGATATTATTCTTCTCGGCATAATAGCTTTTGAGCACCGCTCCGAACATCTGATGCGGAGACTTACAGCTTGACAGATTATCCAGGAAATCGGGGAAATTATGCTCGCAGAACTTAATCCAGCCCGGGCTGCACGATGTAATCAAGGGCAGCTTGCCGCCGTTTTTAAGTCTTGAAAGAAGCTCTGTTCCCTCCTCCATGATTGTGAGGTCTGCGCCGGTATCTGTATCAAATGTCTTATCAAATCCCATTCTCTTAAGAGCGGCAGCCATTTTGCCCGTTACCGGAGTTCCGATCGGGAATCCGAATTCCTCACCCAATGCCGCTCTTACGGCAGGAGCTGTCTGAACGATAACATATTTATCCGGGTCTGCAATTGCTTCCCAAACCTCGTCTGTATTGTCCTTCTCGCGCAATGCGCCTACAGGACAGGCAGCAATACACTGTCCGCAGTTTACGCAAGCCGTTTCCGCAAGCGGCTTATTGAAAGCACATGCGATTGTGGTGTTAAATCCGCGCTCGGTTGCATCGATAACGCCGACCGTCTGAATATTTTTACATACGCTCACGCAGCGGCGGCAGAGGATACACTTATTATTATCTCTCACAATCGAAGGTGACAAATCGTCAATTTCATGCTCGGAACGCACGCCCTCAAATTCAATATCGGTTATGCCCAGTTCCTCACTCAAACTCTGAAGTTCACAGTTCTTATTGCGGACGCAGGTCAGACATTTTCTGTCATGGTTGGAGAGCAAAAGCTCCAGTGTTGACTTTCTTGCCTTTCTTACCTTGGGAGAATGAGTCAAAACTTCAATTCCCTCTGCAACGGGATATACGCATGCCGCCTGCAATGCGCGTGCACCAACGATTTCGACAACGCACATTCTGCACGAGCCTGTTGCGGAAATATCCTTTAAATAGCACAGGGTCGGGATGTCGATACCGGCTTCTCTTGCCGCCTGGAGGACAGTATATCCTTCCGGCACGCTGACAGCCTGACCGTTAATTTTCAAATTTACCATTCTAAATTCCATAGCCTTTCTGCCCATAATAGTAACATAAGAATCTTTCCGCACCCCGTCTATGGGCAGCCGGGGCGCTATAGCGGAAAATCTTCTTTATATTTTATTTCTTATAAATAGCATTAAACTTACAGCTTGACATACAAGCTCCGCACTTGATACACTTATCCTGGTCGATAGTGAACGGAGATCTGACTTCGCCGGAGATTGCACCGACCGGACACTGTCTGGAGCAGAGGCTGCATCCCTTACATTTTTCCGGATCGATTATATACTTCGACAACGCCTTGCAGACTCCTGCCGGACAGACCTTATCGCGCACATGAGCCTCGTATTCGTCTCTGAAGTAGCGCAGAGTCGACAGAACCGGGTTAGGCGCAGTCTGACCCAAGCCGCAGAGCGACGATGCCTTTATGCTGTAGCACAGTTCTTCAAGCTTGTCCAAATCTTCCATTGTTGCCTTGCCCTCGGTAATCTTTGTGAGCATCTCCAAAAGACGCTTTGTTCCGATTCGGCAGGGTGTACACTTTCCGCAGGACTCGTCAACGGTAAATTCAAGGAAGAATTTAGCGATATCAACCATACAGTTATCCTCGTCCATAACGATAAGTCCGCCCGAACCCATCATCGAGCCGATTGCAATAAGCGAATCATAGTCAATAGGAGTATCCATAAGCGATGCAGGGATACATCCGCCGGACGGACCTCCGGTCTGAGCAGCCTTGAACTTTTTGCCGTTCGGGATTCCGCCGCCGATATCCTCAATAATCTCTCTCAAGGTTGTACCCATCGGGATTTCAACCAAGCCTGTATTATTAATCTTTCCGCCGAGCGCGAACACCTTTGTACCCTTGCTCTTTTCTGTTCCGATCGATGCGAACCAATCCGCGCCGTTATTGATAATCTGCGGAATATTTGCATATGTTTCAACGTTGTTCAAAAGTGTCGGCTTTTCCCAAAGACCTTTTACAGCCGGGAACGGAGGACGCGGACGCGGCTCACCGCGCTTGCCCTCGATTGAGGTCATGAGCGCTGTTTCCTCACCGCAGACGAATGCGCCTGCACCCAGACGAATTTCCAAATCGAAATTGAAGCCTGTGTCAAATATGTTCTTGCCCAAAAGTCCGTATTCCTTAGCCTGGTCGATTGCTATCTGCAAACGCTTAAC
Organism: uncultured Clostridia bacterium; assembly: GCA_934486735.1. Classification (GTDB taxonomy): domain Bacteria; phylum Bacillota; class Clostridia; order UBA1381; family UBA1381; genus CAKSQL01. The sequence continues at coordinate 10,238 of CAKSQL010000025.1, forward strand.
GGCTATCGGATACTCAGCTCTTATATATATGTAACCCTGGTCTGCGCCGATTGCATAGCCTGCAATTGCCATAGCCTCGATAACGCTGTGCGGATCACCCTCGAGAATCGAACGGTCCATGAACGCACCGGGGTCGCCCTCGTCGGCGTTACATGCAACATATTTCTGATCGTTCTCCGATGCCTTTGCAAACTGCCACTTCATACCGGTCGGAAAACCGCCGCCTCCGCGTCCGCGCAGTCCCGAGCGCTTGATTTCGTCAATTACTTCATCGCGGCTCATCTCGGTAAGAACCTTACCCAGTGCCTTATAGCCGTCGAATGCGATATACTCATCTATATTCTCCGGATTGATTACGCCGCAGTTTCTGAGTGCGACACGCATCTGCTTTTTGTAGAAATCAACCTCGTTGAGGCTCTTTATGTTGTCCTCCTCAACTGTCTCTTGATAAAGCAGGCGCTTTACAATACGACCCTTTAAGAGATGCTCTTTTACGATTTCTTCTATATCCTCAGCCTTAACTCTGCTATAGAACGCGCCCTCGGGATATACAATCATAATCGGACCGAGCGCACACAGACCAAAACAGCCTGTCTTAACTACTTTATATTCGTTCTCAAGTCCATATGCCTTAAGCTGCTTTTCCATTTCGGCAATGATGGCTTCGCTGCCGGAGGAAGTACATCCGGTACCGCCGCAGCATAATATGTGACCTCTCACCATATCCATGTTATTTATCATCCTTTCAAAATTCGTTTTCTATCAATTACTCAGCCGCACCGATTGTATACTCGGTAACCACATTGCCGTTCACCAAATGCTCCGCAACAACCCTTTTTGCCTTTTCCGGAGTCATTTTAACATATGTAATCTTTTCATTGTCGGGCGTGAAAATCTCGACAATCGGCTCCAGGCGGCACACGCCTATGCAGCCTGTCTGAGTAACGTTCACATGGTCAAGTCTGCGCTTTGCGATTTCCTCCACAAATGCTGCCATAACCGGTCTTGCGCCTGCCGCGATTCCGCACGTTGCCATTCCGACAACCACTCTTACGGCATGGTCGTCTTTTCTCATAGTAACATTATTGATAGCTTTATTTCTTATTGCCTCAAGTTCTGCCAAACTTTTCATTAATTATTCATTCCTTTCCGATAAATTTAACTCATCCTCGGCTTCTTTCAAATATTCCAAAAGCCAGAGCGTTACCTCCGGATTTTTGAATGACACTCCGCCGAGAACCTTTTTAATCTCTCTTGTGTCCACTGTAAAGCATTTTTCCCTTGCTTTGTGCGTATATACAAAATCCACCGATTCATATGACGTGATTATCTGATGCATCGTTTCTGCCATATCCCCCAGCGGCTCTCTGTCGATGTGATGATAGCCGAACCTTGCATACACCCTTGTGCCGCGCCCGACCTCGGATTCTATCTCTATTCCTCCGCCGGTCGATTCGGCAGCCAACTTTAACAGCGGAATACCCAGTCCCACACGTCTTGTTGTTCTGCCGGTTGTAAACGGGTCAATAACACGTCTGACCAAATCCGCGTCCATGCCGCAGCCGTTATCGGTTATCGAAAACTCCAAAATATCCTCATTCGGCTGCTCGTTCAAATCCAGTTCAATCAGCGTACCGCCGGCTGTGACCGAGTTCTGCATTATATCCATTATATGTAAAGAAAGCTCTTTCATAATCTTTTATGCATATTTCTTCAAAATATCGTCAACCTCATCTGCCTTGAGTCTTCCGTAAACGTCATCGTTCACGGTTACGACCGGAGCAAGACCGCACGCACCAACGCAGCGTGTGGCGGTGAGTGAAAATTTACCGTCCGGCGTGCATTCGCCGACGTCTATTCCAAGCTTTTCCTTAAGCTTTTCCAGAATATCGCCCGAGCCTTTTACATAGCACGCCGTGCCAAGACAGACACCAATCTGATACTGACCCTTCGGATTCAGCGAGAACTGCGTATAGAATGTAACTATTCCGTAAATCTCGGCGAGCGGTACTCCCAAGCCCTCCGAAATCATTTCCTGCACCTCTATCGGCAGATATCCGTAGATATCCTGTGCCTCGTGCAGTACCGGAATCGTCGCACCGCGCTGTCCTTTATGCTTTGCGATAACTTCGGCAAGCTGACGCTCCTGTTCCTTTGTACCGTTGAACGGTACCGTTTGTGTTTTTTTCATCAATAGACCTCCTGTTCCTTTCAAAACCCGATTTCGGGGTTTTAACACTGTGCTTTGTTATGTTTTTGTCAAACTTTGATAAAATAATATCAATCTTGTTTATGCAACAATCAACAATACAATTAATTATATCATTTTTTTTGTATAAAGACAATAAAAAATCATCACAAATTTTGTTTTTTTTAAATTACTATCTTTTGCACAAAAAATCAATTAAAAATTGTGCATTTTTACCCGGCAAATCTATGAAATTTTCCGGTTCGGATATATTTTCAAGATAATGCGCATCGGAGTTTGTGAGTATGTTGTATTGACTGTACTCATTTTTCATCCTGTCAAGATTGGCGCTTGTTATCTCGACCGATGTTACGGGTAAATCGGGCGGAATAAATCCCAGATTCGAAAGCACGCTGTAGCTTGTTCGGTCGATATGCGCCGGGACCGCCGCGCCGCCAAGTTCCGCAGCCATCGCAAAAACCTCGTATATATCCATATCGGCGGCATTAACGAGCAAAATCTCCTCCTCCGATGTGACTTCGTCATTGCTGTCCATATAATATTGGTTTCCGAAAATGGCAGAATCATTCTTGATTTTCGGCAGCCTCTGCATAACCTCTGCCGCCATTTTCTCTGCCTTTTCGATTGTCGGGAAATAGCACGCCACATGCACATCCTCCGAAGTCTCAACCTCGATTCCCGGAATCACGAGCAGCCTGTCCCCCGCCGCCTCGGTCAATGCACGAACATTGCCGCAGCTGTTGTGGTCGGTCAGCGCAATCATGTCAAGTCCCTTTATAATCGCCATATTGGCTATGTTGTTCGGCGTCATATCATTGTCTCCGCAGGGCGACAGAGCCGAATGAATATGCAGGTCATAGCTCAGTTTCATATGCCAAGCCCCGCAAGACGCGCCGCAAGCTCATACGCGGATTTGTCCGATACAAGTATCGGAATTTCCTCGCTTTCTGCTTTTTCTGCCGTATTTTCATCGGGTGAAAAGCCCTCGCATATGATAATGCACGCCGCCTCGGTGAGCGATGCCACCGCCGCGATATTTATATTGCTTTGAATCGTTATCCACACATTGTCCTTTTGCACCTTGCTCATTGCAAGGCTCAGCAAATCGCCTATGTAGCAGCCGCACACATCCCTGTCCGCACCTGCCGCTCCGCACTCAATTGTGCAGCCGAGCTTGTCCGCCAATTCCGATACTTTCACTTCCAATCCCCCTTTTGTATACTTTTTTGTATAACATACTCCTTATATACTCAAATTCACTCTCATCAATTTTTCTTTGGCTTGTCATTATCGAGAGCGGAATTTCACTCTTGCCCTCCGACATCGGCGGCTGAACATAATCATAGCCGTTCAAATAAAAGCCGTTCCGCTCATAAAATCCGATTCTGCGCTTTGCAATCTCATTGTTCGGCAATTCCACCTCAAGGCAAATCATTTTGTCCGATTCCGACATCAGCTTTTGCAGAATCTTCGACCCCAGTTTTGCGTTGCGGTACTCGCTGCTCACCGCCAAATGTTCAACAAATATCGCCTTTTCAAATTCCCATATTGCAATGAACGCCCTTATTTGTTCACCGTCGGTAAATGCATAGATTTTGTACTCCGGCTCATTGAGCAGAGCGCGCTGTTCTGCATATGTCCTGCGCTCGTCCTCAGGAAAGCTTTCCTCCATGATTGCATACACTTTGTCAAATTCTTCTTTGTTTTCAATCAATCTCATATGTCTAACCTCAGGTCGTTTTCCTTAATCCAGTTAATTTTCCTCAGCGGAATCGAAATAAGCCATGTCAGAACAGCCGGCAGGACGAATGATATCGTAATCAAGCCTATCCAATCCCACGCCGTCACAGCCGCTTTTGACCCGTTTGCCAAGTCGTTAAGCCAGCCTGTATATACGCCTATCTGACCGACCAAGCCGCATGTACCCATGCCCGACGATACCGCCGCGCCGTTCATTTGCAGCTTGAACACGCATGTCGCAATCGGGCCCGTTATCGCCGACGCAAGCGTTGGCGGTATCCAAATCCGCGGATTTTTCACTATATTCCCCATCTGGAGCATACTCGTTCCGAGTCCCTGCGCGAGCAAGCCGCCCCATTTATTCTCACGAAAGCTCATTACAGCGAAACCGACCATCTGCGCGCAGCAGCCTGCAACCGCCGCACCGCCGGCAAGTCCGGTGAGTCCGAGAGCCGCACATATCGCCGCCGAGCTTATCGGCAGAGTCAGCGCCACACCTATCACAACCGATACTATAATCCCCATAAAGAAAGGCTTAAGTTCGGTTGCAAGCATTATCGCCATTCCGACAGAGTGCGCCGCAACACCGATATACGGTGCGGTAAACTTTGCAAATAAGATTCCGGACATAATTGTAACAAGCGGAGTCACGATTATATCGATTTTTGTTTCCTTGCTGACAGCCTTTCCGAGTTCCGCCGCAACGATTGCCGCAAACAGCACCGCCAAAGGTCCGCCCGCTCCTCCAAGTTCATCCGCCGCCGCGCCGACAGCTGCCGTCGAGAACAAAACCAATGCCGGAGCTTTTAATGCATATGCAATCGCAATTGCCATTGCCGGACCTTTAACCGCCGATGCGTATCCGCCGATCTGCTCCAAAATCGCAAGTCCCGTCTGCTGACCGAGAGTCGATATAATCGTTCCGATTAACAGCGATGCAAAAAGTCCCTGAGCCATCGCTCCCAGTGCGTCGATTCCGTAGCGCTTTGCCGAAATCTCGATATCTTTCCTCTTTAAAAATGCTTTGAATTTTCCCATAACTGCTCCCTTTTTCATATGTAATTATTTTATAATAATTATATCATAATTTCATGTTGATGTCAACCGTCCGCGTTAAATATCTTCCATTTATTATAAGTAGAAAAGCGGCGTGCGAAGTATAAAGATATACTCCGCACACCGCGTATTTTTGCCTTATTCCGGCATTGTTTCATTTTCTTTGCTGTTCATATCGTTAAGTGTTTTCAGCTCATAGAACTTGCCTTTTTTCTCCATAAGTTCATCATATGTTCCCATTTCCACACATTCGCCGTTGTCCATAACCACAATTCGGTCTGCATCGCGGATTGTAGAAAGCCTGTGCGCAACAATAAATGTCGTTCTGCCCTTGATAAGGTGCGAGATTGCCTTTTGAACATGGTATTCCGAAATATTATCAAGTGCAGATGTAGCCTCATCCAAAATAAGTATTTTCGGGTCACGGATAAGCGCACGTGCTATGGAAATTCGCTGCTTTTGTCCGCCGGACAGCTTTCCTCCGCCCTCGCCTATCATGGTATCGAGTCCGTCAGGAAGCTCGTCCGCAAATTCATTGATATTCGCAAGCCGGACAACCTCATCTACCCTTTCACGGCTTATTCCCGTAAGTCCGTATGTAATATTCTCACGTATGCTTCCTGTGAACAAAATGCTGTTCTGAGGCACAACCGAGATGAAATGACGGTAATCGCTCAGATTAAGCATTTCTATCGGCTTGCCATCAATTTTAAGCTCGCCTGCGGTCGGCATCAAAAATCCGATAATCATATTCATTATGGTCGATTTTCCCGATCCCGACGCGCCGACAAAGGCAATGCACTCGCCCGGCTCGACATTCAGGCTGAAATTCTTGATTGTGTCCTCGCTCGCCTTGGGATATCTGTAGTACACCTTATCAAAATTAATGCTGCCATGCACGTATCTGAGCCTTATCTTGTTACTGTTGTCCTCAATCTCGTTCGAAAGCACAACCTCCGACACCGAGCGTATCGACTCGAGACCCTTTGTAAGTTCGGGGTATATGCTTATAAGACTTTGTATATTATTCGAAATCGTATTAAAGTAGTTTTGATAAAGCACCACATCGCCGACCTGGATTTTCCCTTTCAGCGCAAGATAGCCGGTGAAGAAAAGACAGACCGCACTCATAATCTGGCTGACAACCCATGTCACCGACCCGAAATATGCATTTACCTTATCCAGTACAAGACCCTTTTCTCTCAAGGCTCTTATATTTTCCTCCAGCACAGCAATTTCTTCGTTTTCAAGTCCGTGTGCCTTGGTGACGGGAATCATGTCGAGCATGTTGGAAACCTTTGCCGAAATGTTCTCGGTTTCCTTTCGGAATCGGCGGTTTGTACTCGACATATTGTTTCGGAACATGTAGACCACGCCCACATTTATCGGCACAACCACTATGAAGAAAAGAGTTACTATCCAGCTTTTTGACGCCGCGATTCCGATTGAAATCGCAATGTTGATAAAGCTTGGGATAACGCTTTTGATAAAGTGCGTATCCAAAAACTCTATAGCCTCGATATCTCTCAAAAACTTCGATTGTATTCGCCCCGATTCGATTTCTTTATGATAGGTTATCGACAGATGCTGGAGCTTTTTTATAAGCGTATTACGCAATCCCGCGCCGATTGTTCTGAGCATACGGTCGGTGAACCGCGAATAAAGCACGTGCGTCGGAACATTTTGTATCAAAAGCACAAAAAGAACAATTCCGTAAATTGCTAATTTTCTTACAGTGTTTTCGTCCGGATTGGTTATAACATTTATAACCTCTGCCGTAACAAGCGGAATTGCCCAGGTCGGCGATGCTTTTACAATGAACAGCATCGTCGATATCATAATCTTGAATGCATTCTGTTTCAAAAGCATCTTGGGTATACCGCTCGCCTTTTCTTCTTTGTTGCCCTTGGCACTCTCCTGGAAAAGACATTCGTAGTCGGGAACTGGATTTTTTTCTCTTTTGTCTGTTGTCATATTACCTCACCCCATATAGGTATAAATTTTAGGCTCAGTAACATTATATAGTAAATATTCATTTTGTCAATAGTATTTTAAAAAATAAAATATTTCATTTACTTTACATGCTGAAAATACAAATAATAATCACGATTTATTTTCAGTTAATGCAAAAGATGTCGAAAAATGCCAGACGATTCCTGTAAAAATATGAAAAAAATTCTTGACATAATTGGTAAAATAGTGTAAAATAGAATTGAAAAATAGATAATAAAACAGAAAGGTGGGCGATAGATTATGGCAAACAACATAGTTATTAATCTTCGCAAGGAGATTGATGCCTTCGTGGAAGAATATGTCAGGCAGCCGGGTCACAGTCTTTGTGACGTCGAGTTGGTTAAACGTGTACTTGATTACGAGCGCCGTTTAACAGCTGCCGAAAAGTGCGCTGTTAAATAATTTTTTTATTTTGCAGACGCAAACAGATGATATATACTCCCCCATATATCAAAATAATATTTCGGGGATGGATAGCCGAAAAAAAGTAATCCGAACTCCGATTTTGAGAGGTGAATTTCCGCTTTTACTGCGTTAAAATACTCGGCAATCCGCCAAGGATTACCTCCGTTTTTGCCTTGTAAAATCAAAAATTCACTCTCTCAAAATTCTACGACCTAAAAAGGACAGAATTTTGAGCCGGAATTTTGGTGCGGAGGATGCCGAAAGGCTAACGCCTTTCAAAGACGACAAGCCGAAATATGCCGAAATTATGCCTTTTTAGGTGGGTTCGGATTACTTTTCTTCGTCTAAGGCAAAATTCAAAAAAAGTCAACTATATAGGGACATCGGTTATTAATCCTTATATTGCACGAAAAAACATTGCAAATAATAATATAAATAAAACTTCATATGATAAAGGAGGTCGACAAAAATATGCCGAAATCATGCCTTTTGGGCAGATTCGTTTTTTCGCTGTGCGTTTTCGCCCTCTTGTATCCGATATTGATTAGTTTTTGCTAACCTATTGACAGAGGTATTGCCAATAACGGCAGCTGTACGCAGTGATTGGCATTTTAAGTACGGATAGCCTGCAAAACATACTTAAACAAGCGGTTTGGTTAGTTTTCGCTAACCAAACCGCAAAAATTAAAGGAAATCAAATCCCCATAATTTTATGCCGGTCGGCAGTGTAAAACTCTTTCGGTTCCTTTAGGTACTCGTAAGCTTTTTCGCATGGAATGTCATGAATGATAACCTCGAAAAACGCCGAGAACAAGCCGCTGACAAGCATATGCTCCAAAATCGGGTCGACCGCATATTTTGCATACCCTGCCTTTTCCATGACATCGGCAAATCGCTGCGTTGCGTCAACCTCGATTTCCACCATTTCATGAACCATATTTTCGTACTTTGTGCCCTCCGACGCGCAAAGCAGCAGCTTGAATATGTCCTTGTTCGTATAAGCGTAGTCCACCATGCGCCTCATTCCGTCGCCCGAATGCTTGCCCATGTTCTCGCGCTGCTCATCCGGCGGAAGTTCGCTGAATTTGTCCTGCGTTTCGGTGAACATGCCCATAGACTCGGCATATTGCTTACCGGCAAGCGCGTCAAACAATTCTTCCTTGCTTTTGTAATATCCGCAGAACGCACCTGTTGTCACCCCCGGCAGTCTTTACAATATCGCGGAGCGAAGCCGATTTAAATCCTTTTTCCGAAAACTCTGCCTTTGCAGCCGAAAGTATTGCATCAAGTGTATTTTCCATTGCATTTTCTCCGCATCATGTGACACCGTTTGGGCGATTTCTTGTTTCTGCGCCACCCTATGTAACTCTGTTATATTGATTTGTCAATAACTTTTAAAATTTTTTGGGAAATTTGATTTTTTGATTGAGAAAATCGGATTTTGGTTTTGAATTAAGTAAAAGCCTGCGGTTCCGGCCGACAAAAAGGGTGACTTTAATTTTATAAAACTTCCTCATGCCGACATAATGACAAGCCGGCAGCTTTCTAATTTCAGAAATGAGGAACTTCCTCCGGTGAAAAAATTGATAGGCATCAGCAACTATCCGATTGTAAAATATTTCATTGCTTAAAACGCGATTTCATATACAAAAAAAATGGTTTGCAAAAATGAATTTTACAAACCATTTTGATATTATTCAGCAACAAAAGGAAGAAGTGCAATCTGTCTTGCTCTTTTAACAGCCGTTGTGAGCTGTCTCTGATGCTTTGCGCAGTTACCGCTTATTCTTCTGGGAATAATCTTACCGCGCTCGGAAACATATCTTCTCAACTTTGCAGTATCCTTGTAATCTATTGATTCAACCTTATCAACGCAGAACATACAAACTTTTTTCTTTGAACGTCTTGCTTTTACAGGTCTTTCTGTCTTTTCAGGCATGCTGATAACCTCCTTTATCAATTTTTAACATTTTACGAAATCAGAATGGCAAATCGTCATCTGCTCCGGTATCCGACGCAGAAAAATCCATATCGCCGAAATCATCAAAGTTAGGCTCCATAGATCCTCCCGGAATACTTTTCGGTGCGGGGCTTTGCGAATAGCCAAAGCTGCCGCCCGCAGGCGCTGCGCCCGTTCCGCTCTCTGCCTTTGAACCGGTGAAATACGCTTCGTCAACCACAACATCTGTGGCGTATTGCTTCTTTCCGTCCTGTCCGTCCCAGCTTCGTGTCTGAATACTTCCGACAACGGCAATCATGCTGCCTTTTCTGAAATATTTGCAGATAAACTCAGCCTGCTGACGCCAGGCAGTACAGTTAATGAAGTCAGCCTGCTGCTGACCCTCTTTGGCAAACCGTCTGTTCACCGCAATTGCGAATCTTGCCACCGTAACGCCCGACGGCGTCTGTGAAAGCTCGGGATCACGGGTGAGTCTGCCCATCAAAATAACCTTATTCATTAATACACACCTCTTTCTTCCAACAAAAAAGACGGATAGGATTTATTTTTCATCCTTGCGAATAATGATAGATCTGAGAATAGCATCCGCAATTCTGTACTGTCTGTCCAGCTCCTTCGGGAACTCGGCATCAGATGTGAAGCTTACCAAAACGTAGTAACCCTCTGTTTTATCATCAATTTCGTATGCAAGTCTTCTTTTACCCCATTCGTCAACCGCGTCAACCGTACCGTTTGCAGCGATTACACCGGTGAACTTTTCGACTACCGCTTTTGTAGCTTCCTCGTCCAGACCTGCGTCAATGATAAAAATTGTTTCATAGCTGTGCAATATTTTTTCAGCCATTTTCTACACCTCCTTATGGACTTATGTCCCGAAAACCGCTTTTCGGGCAAGGATTTGCTTATATAAGCTTTATTATTTTAACACATTTTCAAGCAAATGTCAAGCTTTTTTTTGCAAAAAAATGTATTTTTTTAATTGTATACCTTATATATATTATAAAATTCTCCCTTTTTGTCATAAAGCTTTTCGAATGTGTTACACTCGACCACCCTGCCGTTTTTCATAACAATTATTTTATCCATCTGCTTTAAAATATTATCGTTCAGCTTATGCGTCACAACGATTGCCATTGTATCCTTCTCCTTTAATACAGAGGAATATATTTCCTCCTCGATAATATTGTCAAGTCCGGCAGTCGCCTCGTCCAGTATCAGAACCGGCGTTTTGCGAATCAACGCTCTTGCCAGCGCAATCCGCTGTTTTTCTCCGCCGGACAGATTTCCTCCCGATTCCGACAGGTGATAGTCAAGTCCGTTCTCCGACACCTTTTCGGACAATCCTGCGTCCGCAGCCGCTTTGACGACCTCCTCATCGGTGTAGCCGTTATGCAATGTAATGTTATTCTTCAGCGAATCATCAAAAACAAAAACATCCTGGTGAATAACGCTTATATACTTAAAAATACATTCTTTGTTCAGATCGGATATGCTTCTGCCGTTGATGCGGATATCTCCGGTATAGGTATCGTAATAACCCTGCAGCAGTTTCAGCATTGTGCTTTTTCCCGAGCCGCTCCGACCTATCAGAGCATATTTTTTGCCTTTTTCAAACTTCAAGTCAATATCCTGCAACGCCGGGCTTTCCTCGCCGCTGTATGTAAATGAGACATCGTTTAAAGTGATATCGTCAAATTTTTCCGTCAGTCCGATTTTGTTCTCGTCCGAATCGGGTTCGGCGCTCAAGACATCTCGGATTCGCTTGTTTACTTCTTTCATCTCTTTGAGATGCGTATACATTTCCGATAACGATAAAACCGGATTGACAACCTGGTTCGAAAGCTGTATGGACATAATCATAGCGCCCAAGGTGATTTTTCCGTTAAGTACAAAGAATGTAACAATAATCAAAGTAAGAATAATAACCAATTCCCCCATACACATCGACACCGCCCACGAAAAAGTCGAAATGTTATTGCTTTTAAATTCCTCATCTTGTGCGATATCATTAATTATCCGATGCTTTTTAAGTATCAGATTTTTCACATTCATGCTTTTTATCGCTTCAAAGCCTGAGAAAATATCTTTGATATCAATGTTGTATTTTTCCGCTGCCTCAACGCTCCTTGACTTTGCTTTTGACAGCTTATCGCCGATAATTGTCGGAATCAAAAACGGCAGTAAATTAACCAAAATAACCGCTGCCGCCACAAATTTGCTGATTTGAACAAGCAAAACGACCGCAACAGTCAGCGAACACAGTCTTGCAATCACGTACGGAATTGCCGAAACATAGTGCTGCCGGAACATTTCCACATCGTTATTGAGAATCGATATATACGCGGCTGTATTTGTTTTCCGAAAGCGAAAAATACTGCGGTCAAGAATACTGCTCATTATGTCGTTTTTTAATACTGACATTGTCTTTTTGGAATACAGATTCAGAATAACATTGCTGAATACGGTTATAAAAAAATCCCCGGCAACAAAAAGTATGCCGAAAAGTATATACTTTTTAAATATAATCCAATCGCTTTTTGACGCGGCGTCTACCATACTCCCGAATATTTTTGCCAGGTAAATTGAAAAAACCTCGCTGGCGGATATTAAAATTACCGAAAGAAATAACAGCCCCTTGTATTTGTACAGATAACTTCTCATACTTTTTTGCTCCTTCAATCAATTAATTGAATCCATTATAGCACATATATGAGCTGTTTTCCGAATTGCTGCACGAAATGCAGGCTAATCGGCAAAATCGGTAATTAAAAAACAGCTTTCCCGTCTTTAAAATTGACTTTTGGCAAGCTGCTTTTGATTTATTTTGTAAAAATAATAAATTTTATGGTAAATTCGTCATCTGTTTGCGTAATTGTCGGTTCACTGTTATATTTTGCAAGAGAAGTTTTGATATTGTCCAAACCGAAACCATGATTTCCTGCGTCCGATTTTGAAGTTTTAAGTATGCTTTTCCGCCGCTCGGCTGTTGTGTTGGTAATTTTGCAAAATACCCTTTTACCTTGGCAAATAAGAGTCAAATCAATTCTTCTGATCTTATCTTTTATTTTCTCGCATGCCTCTATTGCATTATCTACGGCATTTCCGAATATAATGCACATATCTATTGCCTCAATATCTAATTTTTGCGGTATCTGTATTTGCGTCGTAAATGATATGCCCTTTGATTCGGCAATGGCTTTTTTTGCGCTTAATATCGCATCGAGAGCTGCGTTGCCGGTTTCTATAATATTTTCGGAACTGCCGAAATTACCCGACAAACCGTCAAGATATTTTATAGCACCCACGCAGTCCTTATTTTGCAAATACGACTTAAGCCCTATTTCATAATTCAAAAAATCGTGCTTGAATTTTTTAATTTGATTTTGCGTTACAACTATTTCGTCCAAATGCTTTATCTGCTCTTTCAAATGCCGCTCATATTGTTTCTGATTTTGGATAATTTCTGTCTGCCTTGCCAAATGTTCATACAAATACAATGCAAAAAACGTGCTAAGCAGCAAACCGAACGAGCATATAACAGAAATATTGAACATATATGTTTCTTCGATTCCGTACGATAATTTAAATATCAGAAAAATCGTCATTGATGAAATTGCGAACATGATAAAAAACAATATCCAATATGAACTCCCCAAGCGAATCGCCCGTCTGCCCGCTTTTATTCTTATTATGTTTACCGTCAGCATAGAAAGCATTTTGGAAACAATTAAGCCAAACAATCTGTAGCCGGCACTGCCTATCACTTCGGAAACGGTCAGTCCGAAAACGCTGCTTATACCAAACAATACCATACATTCGATTACTGCAATCAGCAAATAGTTCAATACGGATATAACGGCACGTACAGACAATTTTCCCTCAAATAAAAAAGACATTGCGAAAAACGTGCATATCATCCCGACAGCATTTAATCCGAATCCGAATATACTGTTGCTGAGATTTATTAAAAACGCCGATACTATAATACCGATTCCGTAAATATAACCCGAAAAGGTTTCCCGTTTCTTTAAGAATGTGTTGCAAAGCATGAACATCATAGCGGATTCGATGATGCCCGTCAGAATATCGGCAAATTTATATATCGTCATACATACAGATTCCTTTCGGTAAAATTTGTATATTCTTCCAGAAACGCTTTTTTATACGAACGGCTTACTGGAATGAGCTTATCGCAATGATAAAGGCGGATATTGTTTTCTTTGATTGTGAATATATAATTGAAATTCACAACAAAAGATTTATGTACCCGAAACATCATTTCCCTGTCAAGCTGCTCATATACTTCGGATAGTGTTTTGCATATTTTATAAGCTTGGTCTTTTGTATATATCCACACCCAATGCGCCCGGCTTTCGCAATAGAGTATGTCATCGCAAAAAAGTCTGACCCTCGTTTTGTTTTCGGTAAACGAAAAAACCTTTCTCTTTTTTGACAGCTTGTCTTTAATATCGCAAAAAATCTTTTTCAGCTCGTCATAATCAAGAGGTTTTTCGATAAAGCGAAACGGCTGACAACGGAAGCTTTCTTTCATATACTCCGAATGGCTTGTAACGAAAACTATAATTACATGTTCGTCAAATTCACGTATCCGGTCAGCGGTTTCAATCCCGTTTAATTTTTCCATTTCCATATCAAGGAAAACCACATCATATTTTTCAATGCTGTTTTTATACGCATTGACAAGACTCTCACCGTTTTGATATGCGTCACATTCGATTTTGATATCACTTATTTCAAACAAGTATTTTTCGAGGATAGCAATGTGCTTTGTGTCATCATCGCATACAGCGATGCTTATCATATCCATAATTATGCCGTTCCTTTCTCCTCAAATAATAATTTTCCGTGCCGTCTGCCGGCAAAAATATATCCTGTTATTCACCCAAATTACAAAAGCGAATTGTTATATACTTCACCACATTCATGGAATATATAACAATCCGCTTATGACAGCTATTCTTCTATAGCGGCAGATTTAAGAAAGTTATCATACTCACTCAAAATCGCATTCTCCAGAAATTCACGCATAGTACTGTTGATAGGATGTGCAATATCCTTAAATTCGTTATCGGGAGTCTTTCTGCTCGGCATAGCCGTGAACAGCTTGTCCTGACCCTCTATGATTTTAATATCATGCACAACGAACGCATCATCGAATGTTACCGATACAACAGCCTTCATTTTGCTGTCCGAATTAACCTTCTTTATTCTGATGTCTGTAATCTCCACCGGATTCACCACCTTCCGTTCGGCAGCTGACGTGGCGCGCGCTGTTTTGCGCCGTCCGATACGGAAAATCGTTTTTGAAATTATGTTTTTTTATATGAAGCTCCAAAAATACGCAATCGCTTTTAAAAACTCCAAAATCCCCAAAAAAAATAATTATCACGACAATTCTTCCCTACGGCGGCTCTTTGCACACTCCGTTTTTTTGCCTGTCCTTAGTCTTGAAGTGACTGCCGATTAAACCGATGACCGGCATTTTAATAAACTCATGGTGTCGTCGACGGGAAATCCAATGTCCTCCCCCTCAGCCGCAAGCGCACAAGCATGCTGCTTAAAACAAAAGATGCAAATTTCATCGCAGTCTCTCTAAATAAGTAAAAATATAACAAACGTTCAATAGTTCATTATAATATGTCTTATACATATATAATAAGTAAAAAATTCGGATTTGTCAATAACATTTTAAAAATTTACAGCCAATTAAGGATAATTTTGTGAAAGTTGTATATTTAAATTACATTTGTATGACAATTTTGCCCAATATATTTTAATTTAAAATGAATAGATGTATAATATCATAGAGTTACTATGTTTATTTAAACATGCCGGTATTTTGAAAGGGGTCAATTTATATGAATAGATTTGCTTTATCCGAGCTTTCCGAAAACGCCCATGTGCATTTTATCGGAATCGGCGGAATAAGCATGAGCGGACTTGCTCAGATAATGCTGAAAAAGGGATACACCGTTACAGGCTCGGACCGACAGCGGTCGCACATAACCGACAAGTTGGAAAAGCTGGGCGCGAAGGTATATGAGGGACACAAGGAAGAAAATGTAGAAGGTGCGGATTTGGTTGTCTACACCGCTGCGGTGCATGCTGACAATCCGGAACTTTGTCGCGCGCGTGCGGACGGAATAAGAACAATCGACCGTGCGGAGTGTCTTGGCGCTGTGATGAAGCTTTACAAAAAGGCAATCGGCGTTGCCGGGACGCATGGAAAAACCTCCACCACCTCCATGCTTGCGTATGCGCTGATACATGTCGGTGCCGACCCGACGATAAGTCTCGGCGGCGAGCTTGATTTAATCGGCGGCAACATGCGCGTTGGCGGCTCGGACATTTTTGTGACCGAGGCATGCGAGTACACCAACAGCTTTTTGAAATTCTTCCCCACAACGGCGGTTATTACAAATATAGAAGAAGATCATCTCGACTTTTTTGACGGACTTGAGGACATCGAAAACAGTTTCCGCCAATTTGCCGAGCTGACCGAGGGCAAGGGCAGAGTTATTGTCTGCGGAGATGATGAGAATATAAGATACACTTTCCGCAAATCTACACTTGACATTGTCACATACGGACTTTCGGAAAATTTTGACTATTATCCGGAAAATATTCACTATAATGCAGGTTTTCCCGAATTTGACGTCATGTCGCACAGAAAACGTTTATGCCATATCAAATTAAAAGTCCCCGGTGCACACAACATCAAAAACGCGCTTGCGGCAATCGCGGTATCGGATGATTTGGGAATCGACCCGACCTTGGCAGCCGAGGGAATATGCGAATATCCCGGAGTTCACCGCCGATTCGAAAAAAAAGGCGAGGTGAACGGCGCGGCGGTGGTTGACGACTACGCTCATCACCCGACCGAGATAAAAGCGACACTCGCGGCGGCAAGACGATTTACGCCCAAGCGTTTAAGATGCGTGTTTCAGCCGCACACATATTCCAGAACGCGGCTTTTGTGGGACGAATTTATACATGCGTTCGGCGATACGGACGAGCTGATACTCGCCGACATATATGCAGCGAGAGAGCTGCCCGACGGTATCACCTCCTCGCCCAAACTCGCCGCAGAGCTTAAAAAGCGCGGCGTAAACGCGATTTATATGGAAAGCTTCGACAAAATCGCCGACTACCTCAAAGAGACTCTCGCGGACGGCGAAATCCTGCTCACAATTGGCGCGGGCGATGTGTACAAGGTCGGAGACATGATTTTGGGAAAATAACTAATATAACCCGACGGCAAGGAATATAATATACCAAAAAAGAGGACTTAAAAAGCGCTTCAAATCAAGACGAAACCGCACAAATTGCCATGCCGCAGCAGGCTCATGCCCCGCGCAAGGCGCTCCGGTCCGAGGGAATACGGATGTCAGGGCAGGTTTCATACGGCGGCTTTTTAAGGCTCTCAGGCAAAACCCGGAGGATTTTGGCATGGATATTATAACCCTGCTGCTGACCGCCTGCGGACTTGCGGCGGACGCTTTTTCGGTGTCTGTCACCGGCGGAATATGCTTAAGACGATTCAAAATGAGATACGCTCTCAAAACGGGAGCATTTTTCGGAACATTTCAGTTTCTGATGCCCTGTTTGGGCTGGTTTTTGGGTTACGGATTTTCCGATTTAATCTCAAAATACGCGCCGGTAATCGCATTCGGACTGCTTGCTTTTGTCGGCGGAAAAATGATTTTCGAGGCGGTTTTTCCAAAAACCGAGGAGACCGCAAATCCGCTTGACAACAAAATCATGACCCTGCTTGCGATCGCAACGAGCATAGACGCTCTGGCAGTCGGGATAACCTTTGCCGCGATGGAACTGAACTTTTTTGGGGTCGGGTTCTCGGTTTTACATAACTCGCTTGTTATCGGACTTGTCGCATTCGCCTTTTCTGCGGCAGGCGTATATATTGGAAACAAAAGCGGCGATATTTTCGGAAACAAAGCACAAATCGCGGGCGGAATCGTACTTATAGGAATAGGAATAAAAATGCTTGCTGAGCTTTTTATCTGACATATGCAATTCGGAGGAATGATAAGTGAAAAAAAAGAAAGTTTTGGTCGGAATGAGCGGCGGAGTGGACAGCTCGGTTACGGCAGCTTTGCTCAAGGAGCAGGGATATCACGTGGTCGGCGCGACAATGCGGCTCTGGACATATTCCGACGACAACCCCTGTCGCGAAGGCTGCTGCAGCGAAGCGGCGGTTGAAGACGCGCGCCGCGTCTGCGACAAGCTGGGGATAGATTTTTATGTTATGAATTTTAAGGAACAGTTCAAGACCGATGTTGTGGACTATTTTGTGAACGAGTACACAAGCGGCAGAACGCCCAACCCATGCATTGCATGCAACAAGCATCTCAAATTCGACGCTATGCTGAAAAAAGCGCTCGCCATGGGTTTTGACTGCATCGCAACAGGGCATTATGCAAAAATCGAACGTGACGAAAACGGAAAATATATCCTGCGTGCGGCGGATTCGTGCAAAAAAGACCAAAGCTATGTCCTCTATCAGTTCACGCAGGAACAGCTGGCACACACGCTTATGCCGCTCGGCGGCTACAACAAGGACGATGTGCGCAAAATCGCCGAGAATCTCGGCTTAAACGTGGCGCAAAAGCCGGACAGCATGGAAATATGCTTTGTCGAGGACGGCGACTACGCAGGCTTTATAAAGGACTATGCCGGCTACACCCCCACCCCGGGCGACATGCTCGATGTAAACGGGAACGTGATAGGCAGGCACAAGGGCATAATCTACTACACAATCGGACAGAGAAAGGGCATCGGCGCATTTGGCAGACCGATGTTCGTGATGAAGATAGATGCAGAAAACAACACGATAACGCTCGGCGAAAGGGGCATGGAGTTCTACGAGGAACTGTTTGCCGGGGAAATAAACTTTATTTCCGGGGAAATTCCCAAAGAGCCGATACGCGCAAGCGTCAGAGTGAGATATCAGGCAAAGGCGGCGGACGCGGAGATTATCCCCTCTGAGGGCGGAGTGAGAGTCGTGTTCGATGAGCCGCAGAGAGCGGTCACCCCCGGGCAGGCGGTTGTTTTTTACGACGGGGACATTGTCCTCGGCGGCGGAA
Source organism: uncultured Clostridia bacterium (assembly GCA_934486735.1). Taxonomy (GTDB): domain Bacteria; phylum Bacillota; class Clostridia; order UBA1381; family UBA1381; genus CAKSQL01. The sequence goes on from CAKSQL010000025.1 coordinate 28,746, forward strand.
CTGTGGTTGATATGAGACAGAAACGGAGCGATATATGAATATAATAATTGTCGGCGCGGGCAAAGTCGGCGTCGAACTGATCAAGCGAATGAGCAAAGAGGACTACAATGTTACGGTGATAGACAGAAATTCGGATCTTGTGGACAAGCTGACCGATAACTACGACATCATGGGAATATGCGGCAACGGGACGATATGCGACACACTGACCGAGGCGAATGTGGAGCACGCGGACATTCTGATTGCGACCACTGCGAGGGACGAGATAAATATGGTCTGCTGCGTTATTGCGCGGAAAATGGGCGCAAAGAGTTGTATCGCGCGCGTGCGAAATGTGGAGTACACTGCGCAGAACTCGTTCATGCGTGAGGAGATGGGCATAAGCGTGACCGTTAATCCGGAATACGACGCGGCATGCGAGATATCGCGGATAATCAACTTTCCGGCAGCGCTCAAAATAGAGACATTTGCAAAAGGCAAGCTTGACCTTGCCGAGTTTAAGATAGACGACAAAAGTCCCCTGGACGGAACTCCGCTGTGGGAACTTAACAGCCGCTTTAAGCAGGATGTGCTTGTCTGCGCAGTGCGGCGCGGCGACAGTGTGTACATCCCTAACGGCGATTTTGTGATACGGCGCGGCGACAGGATAAATATCACCGCCGAGCACAGAGTTTTGGTGAACTTTTTAAAAACTCTCGGACTTCAGACCCAAAAAATCAAAAAGGTAATGATAGTCGGCGGCGGAACTATATGCTATCACCTGGCGAAATTTCTGACCGACACCGGAATCAGAGTGACGATAATCGAAATTGACGAACAAATTTGCGTAAAGCTGACGAATCTTTTGCCGAAAGCTGACATAATCTGTGCTGACGGCAGCGACCAAACCGTTTTGACCGAGCAGGGAATCGAAACGGTTGACGCGTGTGTTTCGCTGACCGGAATAGACGAGGAGAATATTATCATTTCGCTTTTTGCCAAGGTTATGGGTGTGGACAAGGTTATCACCAAAGTAAACAAGGTGTCGCTTTTGGACATTCTCGACAGCATCGGACTCGACACGATTATATCGCCAAAGAGCATAACAGCGGACATTATCATGCGATACACGCGCGCGAGACAAAACTCGGAGGGCAGCCACGTCAAGAACCTTTACAAGATTGTGGACGGCTGTGCCGAAGCGCTTGAGTTTATCGCCACATCCGATTTTGCCGGACTGGGGATTCCGCTCAAAACTTTGGAAATAAGAAAGAATATTCTGATTGCAGGGATACTCCGCGGCGAAAGCTTTATCATTCCAAGCGGCTCGGATGTGATAAAGACGGGCGACAGAGTCATTGTTGTGACCGCCGGCGATATTATATTGAAAGACTTAAACGAAATAATTAAATAACTGGTGCGGCGCAAAATATAACTTTTGCGCCCGACCTGCCCTGCCGATAAATGCGGCAGGTTGACAAAATGGAGATTAACGTATATGAACTACAAAATTGTGAGATATTTTCTCGGCAAAATTATGATTATCCTGTCGGCGCTTATGCTGCTTCCGATGGCGGTTTCGCTTTACTACGGCGAGAATATTATACTGTATTATATAATTCCGATGGCGTGCCTGGCGTCATTCGGCGGAATATGCCTTGTGAAAAAGCCGAAAAACAACAACTTTCACATACGCGAAGGATTTTTGATATGTGCGCTTTCCTGGATAATAATGTCTGCTTTCGGCGCACTGCCATTCTTTTTAAGCGGTTGGATTCCAAGCTACACCGACGCATTTTTTGAAACGGTCTCGGGTTTCACAACCACCGGCTCGACAATACTTACCGACATCGAATCTCTGCCGAAAAGCCTGCTTTTTTGGCGGTGTTTCACGCACTGGATTGGCGGAATGGGTGTGTTGGTGTTCGCGCTTGCGATTCTTTCTCAGAAGGACGGCAAATCGCTTTATATCATGAAAGCCGAGGTCCCCGGTCCGAAAGTCGGCAAACTGGTTTCAAAAACCAGATTTACCGCGCGGATTTTATACGGAATATACATCGGCATGACGGTGCTTGAGGTCATCTTTCTGCTTGCCGGCAGAATGCCGCTTTTCGACAGCGTCACCACCGCGATGTCCACCGCAGGTACGGGCGGATTTTCGCCGAGGAATGCGAGCATCGCTTTCTACAACAGCCGATACATCGAGTACACCGTTGCGATTTTTGCGCTTTTGTTCGGCGTGAACTTCACGCTCTTTTATTGCGTTCTGATTCGCAATTTCAAGGAAATTTTCAAAAATGAAGAACTTAAATGGTACTTTATCATTGTGACGGCGGCAACGCTTATTATATGGAAAGACATCTATCCGCTGTATCACTCTCTTGAAGACTCTTTCCGCGCGTCGTTCTTCCAGGTCAGTTCGATGATAACAACCGCCGGTTTTTCAACGGTGAATATCAACAAGTGGCCGGAACTTTCACAGCTGATTCTTGTACTCTTGATGTTCAGCGGCGCATGTGCAGGCTCGACCGGCGGCGGACTTAAGGTCACGCGCGTTATGATGCTGATAAAATCTGCCATAAGAGAGATAAAGCGCGCCATAAATCCCAAATCGGTGATCTCGGTAAAGATTGACTCGCACCCGGTTGACGAGGTACTGCTCTCGAGCACCGGCGCATATTTCATTGTATATATGCTGCTTTTGACAATTTCCGCAATGCTGATATCACTTGACAAAAACCTCAGTTTTGTCGAAACAATCACCTCGGTTATAACCTGTATGAACAATGTCGGTCCGGGGCTTGAAAGAATAGGCACAGTCGGGAATTTTGCATATCTGTCCGACCTGTCAAAGTGGGTTTTGTCCTTTGACATGCTCGCCGGCAGACTGGAACTTTATCCGATAATTATACTTTTCCTCCCCTCGTTTTGGAGGAAATAACGGTGTGTTCGGCGACATTTTGCCGTTGAAACGCACACAAAAATGTATGCATGCAAACCGAGGGCGGTTTTGCTTGCGCTCCGCACTCTTTTAAATCACAAAAGCAAAGGATGATAAATTTTGAAGAAAATAGGAAAAATAAATGAGCTTGCATGGGTTTTGGGAATCATATTCTGCTCGCTCGGCGTATGCCTGTGCACAAAGGCGAATTTCGGGCTTTCGATGATTGCCGCTCCTCCCTACATAATTCATCTGAAAATGGTGCAGCTGTTCCCATGGTACAGCCAGGGGACATCGGAATACATATGGCAGGGCATTCTGCTTGTAATCATGTGCCTTATCATTCGGCGGTTCAAATTCAGGTATCTGCTTTCGTTCGCAGCGGCGGTTATATTCGGCATCGCGGTCGATGCATGGCTGAGGATTTTCGGCGGGAATGCCGCATATGAGAATATGGCGGTACGAATTATCGCATTTCTGCTCGGCGAATCGGTAACGGCTCTTGCAATTGCGTTCTACTTCCGCACCGATATGCCGCTTCAAATGTACGAACTTATCGTGGTCGAGATTGCGGCGAAATTCGGACTCGACAAAAACAAAGCAAAGCTGGGAAACGACATAATCATGCTTGCTCTGTCAGTAATTCTTGCACTCGGTCTGAATCACAGCTTTAAGGGAATCGGGGTCGGCACGATTGTGATTACCGCTGTGAATGCCAAGCTTATAGCGATTTTCGGAAATGTTTTGGACAGATTTTTTACCTTTGAACCGAGATTCGAAAAATTTACAAAAGCAATCAATGCATAGGTAAAAATCACATCGGCCGGCATGCGATTAAGGCAGCAATTTTAATTTTCCGGCAAATGAAAGACTTTCGAAAAAGCCCCTCGCCGCGGATACATATTTGATTTTCCGACATTACACAAAAGAACTCTCGGAAATCGGGCATTCCGCCCCGATTCCGAGAGTTTTTTCATGGCTTGTTTCGTTTTTTTTGTTTTTTGACGGTTTTGTTTTTTTTTCCAGTATTTTTGTTTCAGATTTTTGTTTTCTTGCGCGGCTCACACAAGGTCACCGCCCGTTCAGCCACCGTTTTCCAATTCCTTAACAAATTCCCGTTCCTTATCGGTCAGTTCCGCATTTTTGAGCATATCGGGGCGCTTGTTGAAAGTATTCCTTATCGCCTCGCGCCTTTTCCACTCCTCTATTTTGGCATGATGTCCCGAAATAAGCACATCCGGGATTCGCCTGCCCATAAACTCCTCGGGGCGCGTGTACTGCGGATATTCCAAAAGTCCCGAAAAATGGCTCTCGTTCTCGTATGAGCTTTGTGACGCAAGCACCCCGGGTATCATCCGCGAAACCGCGTCAACCACTGCCATTGCCGGAATCTCGCCGCCGGTCAGCACAAAGTCGCCGAGCGAAATTTCCTCGTCCACTATCATGTCGATAATTCTTTGGTCAACACCCTCATAGTGACCGCACAAAATCACGATATGCTCCTTTTCCGACAGTTCGACCGCCTTGCTCTGACAAAACGGTTTTCCCTGGGGAGACATATAAATCGTGTACGGCTTGTAATCAAGTCCTGCCGCAATGCTTTGGTACGCGTCGTATATCGGCTGCGGAGTCATGAGCATGCCGCCCCCTCCGCTGTAGGGGTAGTCATCGGTTTTTCTATGCTTATCCTTTGTGAAATCGCGGATATCGATAAAATTCATTTCGATAATTCCCTTTTTCTCGGCACGCGCGATAATGCTGTCGTGCAGCGCTGAAAACATCTCGGGAAAAAGTGTTAAAATATCAAAACGCATTACAAATCCTCCAGTCCGTCGGGCAACGAAACCGTCACCTCGCCGCCGTCAATATCGACCGACAGCACAACATTCGGAATCACCGGGACAAGCAAATCCTTTGCTCCCCCGCGCGCAACGACATAAATATCGTTCGCCCCGGTCTGCAAAACGTCCTTGATTTTGCCTACCTCCTCCCCGGTCTCCTTTCGGACCGAAAGTCCGATGAGGTCGGCGATGTAATATACGCCCTCCGGCAGCTCGCCGAGTGCGCTGCGCTCTGCGTAAAGCACTTGATTTTTCAGCTTTTCCGCCTCATTTATATCGCCAAGTTCCTTAAATTTCACAATCAGATTGTTCTTTTGGTACTTGACCGATGATATCGTGAGTGCGTCATTGTTTTTGAGATATACCTTCTCCAAATCCTCGAACACATCCGGCGTATCGGTCCAGGGAATCACCTTGACCTCGCCGCGCAGTCCATGCGTATTTATTATCTTTCCAACTTCAAGTAAATCCATGCCCTGTCCCCCGAATTACAAATAAAATCCTGCCTGTGCAAGTCCCGTTTTTTCGTCCAGTCCGAACATCAGATTCATGTTCTGAACCGCCTGTCCGGCTGCTCCCTTTACTATGTTGTCGAGAGCCGAAACAATAACCGCGCGGTTCAATCGCTTGTCCACGCACACGCCGATGTCGACAAAGTTGCTGCCTGCGACATGCTTTGTCTCGGGCAGTTCGCCGAGAGCCTTTACGCGGACAAAATACTCGTCCTTGTAATACTCGCGGTATACCTCCCAAACCTCCTCGGCGCTGTGAACTCCGTCCAAATTCATGTAGATGGTTGCGAGTATTCCGCGCTTTTGCGGAATCAGATGCGGCGTGAAGGACAGCATGATATTCTCGCCTGCAATGTGCGAAAGTTCCTGCTCAATCTCGGAAGTATGGCGATGAGTTGCAACCTTATATGCCTTTGTGTTCTCGGTACATTCGCAAAAACTGTATGGCAGTTTTTCCGTCCTGCCTGCGCCGGTAACGCCCGATTTTGCATCTATTATAATATTCTTCGTCTCCGCCCAGCCGTTTGCCAAAAGCGGTGCTGCGCCCAAAATCGAGCAGGTTGTGTAGCAGCCGGGGTTTCCGATAAGCCTTGCTTTTTTGATTTTGCCGCGGTGCAGCTCGCAGAGTCCGTAGACCGACTCTTTCAAAAGCTCGGGCGATGAGTGCGGCTCGCCGTACCATTCCTCGTAAACCGTCGCATCGTCATAGCGGTAGTCTCCGCTTAAGTCTATGACCTTTAACCCTGCGTCGAGCAGGCTCGGGATAACCGTCTTTGACGCGCCGTGCGGCAGTGCGGTGAATGCGATATCGCACTTTGCGACCTCGTTAATGTCAACCTCGCTGCACTCCTTTTCGAGTACATGTCTGAAATTCTGATACACATCGGAAATTTTCTGACCCTTAAAAGTTCTCGAGCCGAGCACCTCAAGACTCACCTCCGGGTGGTTTGACAACAGGCGCACAAGTTCGATTCCGGCATAGCCGGTAGCGCCCAAAACTGCTGCTTTAATCATGTTTTTCATCCTTTCTCTAATATGAATATATCACCGTTTCATCATCCGCGTCCGAACAGGTCGGATGCGCAATCTTTTTCACTCCGTTATCAATATATTCCTTGTCCATATTTTCATTTATATAGCGGAACAGCTCACTCAAAGTAACATTTCGGTCGCCGTTATAGTCCGCTTTCACCTCGCCGTTATATTTGAGTATATATCTTTCAATCAAATCGCCGCTGTCAAAGCCGCCGAGTCCCTCGAACAGCGCGCCCAGAAACTTGCTTGTCGAAACCTGTCCGATCACCACCGACCCAAAGCTGCCGAGCGTGGAAAATTCATCCTCGCTGCAAGCGGTGAGTATTTTGAATTTATCCCGGTTAACGCCAAATTCGCGCTGATTGATTTCGCCCGAGTAACAGCTGTTGAGAACAACAACCACCCTGCCCGGAATACGGTTTAAATATTCTTCAATCAAAACTTTCATATATATCGCATATTGGTCAGGATGAGGTGTGCTCGCATCTTCGACATACCTCGGAGCAATGCGGTTATTCATCCCGGGCGAAAGCTGCCATGCCTGCTCGTTTTTGTGGTCGCTGCCGCCATGTCCGCTGTATACAAAATATGTGACATCGTCCTCGCCCGCCTGCTTCACAAGCCTGTCAATCAATGCTTCAAACTCGTCATATGTCGGCTCGTTTTTTGTGTGAATATAGCTTTCATCGGTCTTTGCGAGTTTATTGTTCATAAGAATCTCTCTGAACAGCCCGGCATCGTAATTTGTATATTTCTCATCGGCTGTCACAATCAGACCGTTTATCTTCGGAGTTGTGTCAATATACACCGTACGGGTGTCATTGTTCCAGTCCACCTTTGCGCCCATACCCTCGGCAACCGCTCTGGCAGGGACCATTGTATAATCGTCGATAATCCGCGATGGAACATCAAGATATATATTTGTTTGATTCTTTTCCATTTTGCTGCTCCCGAGCAGCATTGTAATCTCGGTCGAACCCTTTTTGCTTGTTATCGTCTCGGTGTCCTCATTCCATTCCACATCCGCGCCCATCGCCTCGAATATCGCTCTGAGCGGAACAAGCGTTCTTCCGTCGATTATAACCGGCGGTCTTTCGAACGAAAGCTTTTCGCCGTCCAGCAGTACCGAAATTTCGTCCTCCGCGCCCGATTGTGCGTTGAATATCGATGCATCCGTTCCTATTGCATATATCTGCCATTTGTTACTTGCATAATCATCGTTTTTTTTCGCAATGCAATACATGTCAAACACCGTTCCGTCAAAAAGCCATTCACAGCTGAAATGTACTCCGTATTTGCCGCCGCCGAAATCCTGTACAATTTCACTGCTTGTCACATCGTCGTAAGGACCTCCGTAGCCGCCCTCCCACGAAACATAGTACGCGCCGTCATGATAAAACGCATATGCCGAGTCGTCTATTTTGTGTATCTCGCTGTCGTTATAAATTCCCGACATCCTGTCCTCGCTTACATTAAAGAACTTTTTTAATATGACGTCGGTCACAGCTGTGTCATACACCGTCACATATGGGCGGTTTTTGTCGAGCAATGATGACACATACTCATCGCTCCAATCATAGTCATACTTTTCCTCTGTGCGGTAATAGCTTTCAAACAGCGGCTCGTTGTACGGATTCAATATAAAATTATATAATATATCCTCCGCCGCCGTATTTTCGTCCATTGAAAATTCAAGCTGAGCCGCATAAACAATTGTCTCGCAAAGCTCTGACATATCATCGGCAGCCTTTGCCGGCGATATGCCAAACGAAAGCATGCTGAAAATCAAAACAATTCCAATTATTCTTTTCATATTTTTTATCCCTTTCCCTTTATTTCCTTAATCTTTTTGAGGGACACAAAAAATCCGTAATCACCCGAATCCGATTCGGCTGTTCTTTGCTTATCTCCCTCGGCAAAAAATATACCTTGGTGTATTTTGTGTCCCCTGTTATTCGTAATCCTTAACCAAAAGCGCCCTCACATAACCCTTCGACTTATCGGTCGAGTCGATGTAGAACCCTCTGCCGTAGTAGAATCTGACAAGCGAGGTTATCTTCGACGCGGTATGCAGCGACAGCCTTTTCACGCCCTGGTCTATCATAATCTTGTCCACTATATTCATAATCGACTTGCCGATACCATTATTCTGAGACGTGACCTTTACCCCGAAACGGCTCAGATACGCCGTTTTATTCTCCTTATCTATCGCAAGTCTCACACTGCCGACCGGGTCGCCGTTGGAGAACGCTATCAGCACAATTTTGGTTTTTAAGTCATTTTCGATATCGCGGTAGGTCTCGTCAAGAGCGGGCGTATGCTCCACTCCGGCAAGCTCGCGATATTTCTCGAACGCCTCGCGCGTGATGCTCATTATATCCGGAATATCCTCATGATCCGCAACGCGCACCTGGAAAAGCGTGTTAAATTCGTATCTTTTCATAGCCGCTCCTCAGTTCCCCATTAATGTTGCCATTACAGCTTTTTGCGCGTGGAGTCTGTTCTCCGCCTCGTCAAATATCACAGAGTGCTTTCCGTCAATGACATCTCCTGTCACTTCATAGCCGCGGTATGCAGGCAGGCAATGTAGGAATATCGCCTCGCTGTCGGCATTTTTCATAAGTTCCTCATTGACCTGATACGGCATAAACACCTTTATGCGCTCCGCCTTTTCAGCCTCCTGACCCATGCTCACCCATGTGTCGGTATAGACAACGTCCGCGTCCTTGATTGCCTCCTTTGCGTCCTCGGTCAAAAGCAGCTTTGCGCCGCTCTTTGCAAAGTCGGATTTTGCATTTTCCACAACCTCAGGGTCGGGCATGTAGTCCTTGGGCGATGCAATCGCGCAGTCAAGTCCCATTTTTGCGCAGCCGTACATCAGCGAGTGTGCCATATTGTTTCCGTCGCCGATATAGGCAAGTTTCAAGCCTTTTAAGCGTCCCTTTTTCTCATATATTGTCTGCAAATCTGCGAGAACCTGGCAGGGGTGCAGCAGGTCGGTCAGCGCATTTATTACAGGAATATCGGCATATTCTGCCAAATCAAGAACGTCTTGGTGTGAGAATGTGCGTATCATGATACCGTCCAAAAATCGCTCCAAGACCTTTGCCGTGTCATATATCGACTCGCCGCGTCCCAGCTGAATATCGTGCGATGACAAAAAGAGCGGATATCCGCCGAGCTGCACCATTCCAACCTCAAAGGACACACGTGTGCGCGTTGACGATTTCGAAAAAATCATTCCGAGCGTTTTTCCTTTCAGAATGTGGTGCTCCACTCCCTCTTTCTGCTCCTTCTTAAGCTTTAATGCAAGCTTCAAAAGGCTTTCGATCTCCTCCGTTGTGCAGTCGTGCAGGCTTATAAAATCTTTCATGCTCTTTCTCTCCTTATTTCAATATGTCTTCCAATGCCGATATAAATGCATCTGTATCGTCCTTTTTAACTATAAGCGGCGGCGCAATTCTGATAGTGTTTCCGCCGCAAAGGCTTACAAGATACTTCTTTTCGAAAAATTTATCATATACTTCCTTTGCCTTATCCGGGTCAAATTCGATTCCTATCAAAAGTCCGGCACCGCGCACATCTTTGATTTCAGGATACTTCTTCTTAAGTCCCGAAAGGCAATCCATGAGATATTTTCCTATTTCCCGAGTATTTTCCAGGAGTCCCTCCTCCTCGATTGCATCGAACACCGCGCAGCCGGCAGCAGCCGCAAGCGGATTTCCGCCGAAAGTCGAGCCATGGTCACCGGGGGCAAAGCTATCCGCCACAAAATCCTTTGCGCAGACCGCGCCTATCGGGACACCGCCGCCCAAAGCCTTTGCCGCGGTGAAGATATCCGGCTCAACTCCGTACATCTGATGAGCGAACCAATATCCGCTCCTGCCCATTCCGGTCTGGACCTCGTCAAATATCAAAAGAATATCGCGCTCGTCACACAGCTTTCTGAGTGCTTTTACATATCCGGCATCCATAGGATAAACTCCGCTCTCGCCCTGGATAAGCTCTATCATAATTGCCGCGGTATGCTCCGAAACAGCTGCCGCAACCGCGTCAACGCTGTTCGGCTCAACCTGAATAAATCCCGGTGTGAGCGGACGGTACGGCGCCCGGAACTTCTCCTGTCCGGTTGCCGCAACCGTTGCGAGCGTTCTGCCATGGAAGGACTTGTCGAGCGAAATTATCTCAAACTTGTCCTTTTTCTGCTTGTAATAATAAATTTTGGCAAGCTTGATTGCGCCCTCATTCGCCTCCGCACCGGAATTTGCAAAGAAAACCTTGTCCGCACAGGTACGATTCACAATTTTTTCGGCAAGCTCGGTCTGCGGCTCGTTATAGTAATAATTGGAGATATGTATCATCTCGTCAATCTGCCTATGCAGGGCAGCACACAGCTTGGGATGGCTGTGTCCGAGCGCGTTCACCGCGATGCCTGCCAAAAAATCATGATACTCGTCCCCGTTGTCCGCAAACAGGCTCATGCCCTTTCCGTATTTAAAAAGCACCGGCTTTCTTTCGCCGAATGTGTTCATGTAATATTCTTTATCTTTTTTCCTAATTTCGTCCAGCTTCATTTCGATACTCCTCTCCCGTTCAATATATTAATTATACATCGTAATGAATAAAAATGCAATATTTTTATCGTTATTTTATGAAATAATTCTGAATTTATTTTCAAGCGGCGACGGATTTTATGAATAATTAAGAAAAAATATGCACACAATCGAAAAATATGCAAAAGCGTGACAAAAAAATTGTCGATAAGTTATCAGTATTCGACAATGGAATTTGACAAGCTTTGCGCGCGGGCAGGTGTATAATAGTCTTGTAAACGTTAAAAATCCGGGGAGCATTTTTCGCCCCGTAAGTATTTTAAAGGGAATGATTAAATTGGAAGTCTATCTTGACATATTATTTTTCACAAACTTTGCGGCGGATTTCCTGCTTTTGAGAACCTGCGCCGGAGTGCTGTCGCTAAAAATCAAGAATGCGCATCTTTTGGCGGCGGCGTTTTTGGGCGGAGTGTTCGGAACATGCCTTTTTCTGCCCGATTTAAGAGCGCTGTTCTGCGTGCCTATGGCTGCTCTTGCCGCTGCCGGAATGGTATTTTTGGCATTCGGGCGATGCGATGTGCGCGAATTTTTAAAGCGTACCGCTGTTATGTACGCCGCCTCGGCGATATTTGCCGGCACTGTGTTCCTGGATATGACAAACTTCGGCGGCATTGTGAAGAACGGCGTATTTTACACAAGCATGCCGCGCGTTCTGTTGATCTTCGGCGGAATATATCTCGTTTCAGCAGCGGCGGTCAGAATGCTGAAAAAGAGAGCGTCGTCGGAATATCCCGAGGTTGTTTTGGAGTTCATGGGCAAAAAAGCCGCATGCCGCGCGTTCACCGACACCGGGAACGGACTTTGCGACCCGGCGAGCGGAAAGCCGGTGATTCTGATTGAGGACGCGGTATTAAAAAAGCTCATCTCGCCCGCATGCCGCGCCGAAAATCTGACCGAGTGGGTCGACTCGGACAGGCTCCGGCTGATTCCCTATCGCACAATCGACCGCGACGGGGTTTTGTTTGGGATAGTTCTCGACAAAATATCGATAGACGGCAGATGCGTCGAAAACGCGATCGCCGCGGTATCGGCGGCACATTTGAAATATCCGGTGATACTTCACGCCGGGATATAGCATTAAAAAGCTATCGATTCATATTAAAGAAAGGATGCATTAAAATTGATTTCGCTTATAAAACAACTGACCTCCAAACTATCGCTGCTGTGCTTTCCCGAGGAGCACGAAATATACTACATCGGCGGCAGCGAAACGCTCCCTCAGCCGCTTTCAAAAGAGGAGGAGCATGAACTGTTGGAGCGGCTTAAGCACAAGGATTTTTCGGTTCGCAAAACGCTCATCGAAAGGAATTTAAGGCTTGTCGTCTACATAGCGCGCAAGTTTGAAAACACCGGGATTTATGTTGAGGATTTAATTTCAATCGGCACAATCGGGCTGATAAAAGCGATAAACACTTTCAATCCCGAGAAAAATATCAAGCTTGCGACCTATGCATCGCGCTGCATCGAGAACGAGATTCTCATGTACCTCAGAAAGAATCAGAACCGCCGCACCGAGGTGTCGATTGACGAGCCGCTGAATGTCGACTGGGACGGAAACGAGTTGCTTTTGTCCGATATTCTGGGCGTGGAAAGCGATGTGATATACCGTGACATCGAGGACGAGGTGGACAGGAAACTTTTGGCGGCGGCGATGGAAAAGCTGTCAAAGCGTGAGCGTGAGATTATGACGCTGCGTTTCGGAATCGGGACAGGCAATGAGAAAACTCAAAAAGAGGTCGCCGATATCCTTGGCATTTCGCAATCGTATATTTCGCGCTTGGAAAAAAGAATAATTTTGCGCCTTAAAAAGGAAATTTCGCGAATGATTTAGTCCCGAATCGGGAATACTTGATATATAAGCTCATCCGCTTACAAAGCGTCACATACTTCGGTGCGCCGAAACCCGAACTGCTCGGAATGAGTGTCGGAAATTACTTTCCTTCGTCTACATAAGGGATGTGAAAAATACAATTTTTCCGCCCTCAAAAAAATTTGAAAATTTCAAATAAAAGCGGAGGTTGTTTGTTGTGATAAATAAGGTAGAAATATGCGGAGTAAACACAGCGTCGCTCCCCACCCTCACACGCAAGGAAAAGGATGAGCTTTTTGTAAAGATTAAGGCAGGCGACACCGAGGCAAGAGAGCAATTCGTCAAAGGAAATCTCAGACTTGTTTTAAGCGTTATTCAGCGGTTTTCCAATCGCGGCGAGAATGCCGATGACCTTTTTCAGGTCGGCTGCATAGGTCTGATAAAGGCGATTGACAACTTTGACTTGAGTCAGAATGTCCAGTTTTCAACATATGCCGTACCGATGATAATCGGCGAGATAAGGCGATATCTGCGCGATAACAACTCAATCCGCATAAGCCGCTCGCTCAAGGATATCGCGTACAAGGCGCTTTATGTCAAGGAAAAGCTGACCAATAAAAACTCACGCGAGCCGACCGTCTCCGAGATCGCAAAGGAACTCGGCGTGAAAAAAGAGGAAGTCGTTTTTGCGCTTGACGCCATCGCCGACCCGATAAGCCTTTTCGAACCTGTTTATCATGACGGCGGCGAGGCGGTCTATGTTATGGACCAGGTGCGCGACAAGAAGAATACCGATGAAAACTGGCTTGAGAATATCGCGCTCGATGAGGCGATGAAACACTTGAATGAGCGCGAAAAGCATATTCTCGACCTGCGTTTTTTCCGCGGCAGAACGCAGATGGAGGTCGCCGAGGAGATAGGCATAAGCCAGGCGCAGGTGTCGCGGCTCGAAAAAAGCGCGCTGAAACATATGCGAAAGTATATTTAAACCGCGCAGCGGGAAACGGTTAATGTTAGGAAAACACGCTGTGACGGCAGTTCTCCTTTCAAATTCAAGGTTTTGATTAATTTTCCTCGGCTGTCCTGTTATAAATGATTTCCCGACTTTTTTTGACTCTCTCAAAGAAGATAACTCCCTCAGTCAGCTTACGCTGACAACTCCCTCAAAGATGGAGCTTCAAAGAGGGAGCTTTTTTTATAGGAAAAGTTGTTTTGTGCAATTAAATATATTTATTACCATCTTAATCCCGCACTTGCAAACGGTGTTTCCGTCAAAACTTTTTTTGTGTTCTTTCGTATGTACTCCAAATAAGCCCTCATCCCCGAGGAGGGTGGCATTTCCCAAAGGAAATGACGGGCGGAGTACCTCCCCTCTTTCCTCTCATCGCTGTTTACTCTGTGGTGAATGAATGTCCCTGTTGTCACAAATATTTATTATTGCCGCAATATGTCCTTAAACATGTTATTTAAGGACA